>JAAYHX010000022.1 GCA_012735215.1 Tissierellia bacterium | reverse complement strand
TCCGGCGTTCGAGTCGCCGATGGGTCACCAATAAGCATGCGGGAGTGGCGGAACTGGCAGACGCGCTAGACTTAGGATCTAGTGTCTTTGACGTGGGGGTTCAAGTCCTCTCTCCCGCACCACTAAATTGGCAATAGCCAATTTTTTTTTACAAAAATTTAGGCGGTGACTAGATGAATCGCATCGTGTTGTGCATATTAGGGTTAATCATGCTGGCTGTTATCCTATACATCTATAACCAGATAAGCAGTTTTTGTGTTAGCAATCAGATTTTTAACAGCAAGAAGCTATCGGGAGAATTAAGAATTACCCAAATATCTGACTACCACTCTAATAGATTAATTGACCAAGATAGATTGCTGGATGAAATTAGGAAATTCAATCCTCATATGATTATGCTAACTGGAGATATTATAGATGGCAGAACTGAAGAGATCTCTCCCATTTTAAAATCCATTGAAATGATACATAAGGTAAATAGAAATGTGTTTTTTGTAATTGGAAACCATGAACTTAGAAATCCTAAGGGAGAAGACTTTGTATGGGGATTAGAGGAGATGGGGATTAAAGTACTGGACAATAAGCATACAACTTTGAAGGTAAATGGTGATATTATAAATATTGCTGGGTTAAGCTATGATGCTGACTTGGAAGATTATGAAAGAAGCATAGAAGGACTTGATAATGAGAGCTTTAATATCCTATTATCCCATTCACCAGATAAACCTATTGTTTACTCATCAGGACTTGAAGACTTGATACTATCAGGTCATACCCATGGTGGCCAGATAAGACTCCCTATTATTGGTGCCATATTAGCTCCAGACCAAGGACTTTTCCCTAAATATGATAAGGGTAGCTTTAGACTAGGCAGCACTATTCTTTATATAGACAGTGGCTTAGGAAACAGCCTGCTACCAATTAGACTATTTAACAGGGTACAAATAAGCAATATTACAGTAAAATCTATGGAAGAAAAACAATAAAGAATATATTTGTCTATGGGTTAGATTTCATTTATAATATAAGTACAAATAAATATGCACCCTTAGCTCAGTTGGATAGAGTCGCTGACTTCGAATCAGTTGGTCGGGGGTTCGAGTCCCTCAGGGTGCGCCAATAAATAAACCTCTACATTTAAATATGTGTAGAGGTTTTTAATTTCACTTTATCAATAGTAATTTTGGTCTTTATGTGCCACTTTGTGTGCCATTTTCTTTATTTATAAATCCCTGTAGCTGATGGGAAAAGTATAAGGAGGCAAGTGTTAATACAAAAATTGACTACCCAATTTGGTTATTATGTGTCTCATGAAAGTAGGAGTAGTATGGATTGATATATAAAAAGGGCAATATAGATGGAAATGGAAAAATATAGATATAAACAAACAGACCCCTTAAGGAGGAAAACAGATGTGGAATAAGTCTGAAACTATAAATGCACTAAATGAATTATTACAAGGTGAATATATGGCAGTAGAAAGCTTTAATAATTTCATATCCAGACTAGAAGATGATAAAATCAAAAATGTTTTTCAGGAGATTCAAAAACAACATAGATAGAATATTGATAAACTAGCAAGTTATATACAAGATATTGGAGGACAGCCAAAGGAAAACCTTGGTATGAAGGGGAAAATGGGAGATATTAAACTCATGAAAAACTAAAAAGTTTACTTTAAAAATATTATCGAGCCAACAAGGCTCTTTTTTTTCATCATGTGAAAACTTTATAGAAAATCCCTTCTTATAGAGATATAATAAAACTAGAATAACATATAAAGAAGGGATTGGAGTATGAAAGATTTTTGGCTCTGTTTATTTGGAGGTTGGTTTGGATTACATAAGTTTTATCGCAAGGATTACAAAATGGGAATAATTTATTTGATTACAGTTGGGTTATTTTGCATTGGATGGATTGTAGATACGATAACTTTATTTATTAAAGGTATAAAAGGTGAAGATATTGAAGAATATTATAGGATCAAAGGTGAGAAAGCTGAAGAAGCAAAACGTCAGTTAAAACTTCAACAAGAACAAGCATTAGCTGCTAGAAATGAACGAATTCAAGAACTAGAAAAAAAAGGAGTAGCATATTGCCCTAAATATTTAAGTACATCAATACAGTATGTTGATAGAAGAAAAAGATTAAGTATAGGCAGAGGAATTGTTGGTACAGCTATTGCTGGCCCTATTGGTGGAGCAGTTGGAGCTATGACAAGTAAAAAACATTATGGTTATGTAAAGTGTTTAAAATGTGGGCATGAATGGAAGTTATAAAGGCATCCAAATAGGATGTCTTTTTTATATTTCCCTTGATAACTTTTTCTCTTCCATGATATACTTGTATGTAGATTATTTAAGTTTTCCCCTCCCCATACATTAGAAATCAATCCAATAATATTAAATCTAAATCTGGTTATAATAAGCCCAACAAGAATAAGCAGATTGGAGGGGTAATATGGCAGTTGTAAAAGTTATAGAGCTTCTTTCTGAATCAGCCAATGGTTGGGAAGCTGCAGTTCAAGAAGCTGTAACAGAGGCAGCAAAGACCATTGAAAACATTAAGAGTGTATATGTTAGCAATATGCAGGCTATAGTTGAGGATAATAAGGTTGTCAACTATAGGGTAAATGTAAAGATCTCCTTCGTTGTAGATTCCAAATAGCAGTTGGATTTAGACCAGTCTTAAGGGCTGGTTTTTTAATTAATATATGATTAGGAGGTGGTTAGATGAGGCCCATAGACATGCACTGCGATACCATACTAAAGTTGATGAATGATGGGAATAAGGGACTTTATGAAAACGATCTGAGTGTAGATATTAAAAAGCTTAAGAAGGGCAATTCATTGGCTCAGTTCTTCGCCATGTGGGTGGACTTAAAAAATGGCCAGGATCCCTTGGAAACTTGTTTAAAGATGATAGATAGGTTTTACATAGAGCTTGAAAAGAACTCTTCATATATTTCCTTAGCAACCAATTATGAGGATATTAAAAGAAATGATGAAAAGGGCAAGATTTCCGCAATCCTCACCATAGAAGAAGGAGCTGCTATCAAAGGAGAATTATCCAACTTAAGAAATTTCTACAGGCTAGGAGCTAGATCCCTTACCTTAACCTGGAACAATGTAAATGAAATAGGCCATCCTAATTACTATGAAGAATTTAGGGACAAGGGGTTAACGGATTTTGGTTTTGAGGTTGTCCAGGAGATGAATAGATTAGGTATGCTAATTGATGTATCCCATCTATCAGACAAAGGCTTTTATGATGTGGCAAGGGAAAGTAAAAAGCCCTTTATAGCCTCCCACTCAAATTCAAGAACCATGAAAGAACATCCTAGAAACCTTACAGATCCTATGATAAGAACTCTTTCTGAATGTGGAGGGGTTATGGGCATATGCTTTGAAAGAGATTTCTTGGGAGATTCAGAAAATGCTAGGATAGAGGATATGATAAGGCATATAAAACATATTAAGAATATTGGAGGCATAGAAGTTATTGCCTTAGGATCTGACTATGATGGTTCCCACCCCAATTATGAAATAAAAAATATTGGGGAAATAGAAAAGCTTGCCTATAGTTTAAAGGATAAGGGGTTTACAGAAGAGGAAATTGATAAGATATTCTATAAGAATGCCTTAAGGGTAATAAAAGATGTGTTATAGATTTTTATAAATCCACTTTATGAAAGAGCATTTATACAGTGAAGTTTATCAATGACTTTCTCATGGTATATTAGAGGTAGAAGCATAATGAGAGGAGAGATGTAAATGAAGAAGATAGTAGTTTTTGGAAGCAAGCACTGTCCAGACTGTGCCCCTGCAAGAGAGTATCTAACTAATCTAGGAATTAAATTTTTATATCTAGATATCAGTGAGAATATGTTCAACCTGAAGAAGTTTTTACAATATAGGGATACAAAGGAAGAGTTTGCTGAAATCAAAAAATCAGGTAAGGTAGGTATTCCTTGTATAGTGGTAAATGATGGAGAAGAGATAATATTTGACTACAAGAATTTTAAAGGTTAAGGATCATATCTAAAGGCTAGGTAAAAACCTAGCCTTTTGTTTATGGACTTATTATTCTTTCTTTTCCTTTTTATTTATTGCTAGTATGGACAGGAATTCAAACACAAGATAGGCTGCTAGAAGAGAAGTTATTTCAGCTACATCATACATGGGAGCAACTTCTACTATGTCCATACCTACAAAGTTTAGGCCCTTAAAACCTCTTATAAATTGAAGGCCTTCGTAGGATGTATATCCTCCAACTTCTGGTCCACCGGTAGCGGGAGCATAGGCAGGATCAATAAAGTCAATATCAAAGGTCAAGAAGACCTTGTTGTTCCCAATAACTTCCCTTGCTCTTTTAATGGTCTCTTCAATTCCTATGCTTCTTACTTCATGGGTGGGTATTAAGGTAAGGCCTAACTCTTTTGCCACTTTAAAATCACTAGCATCATATAGGGAGCCACGCATTCCTATTTGAACAGACTTGGTTGGGTCAATCAAGTTTTCTTCTATTGCTCTCCTAATTGGAGTGGAGTGGTTGTACTTATCGCCAAAGGTTTCATCATTTATGTCTGCATGGGCATCAAAATGCAATAAGCTAACAGGGCCGTGTTCTTTTGCAATGGCTCTCAATTCAGGCAGGGTTATAGAATGGTCTCCTCCAAGTGCAATGGGAACTGCTCCGGCTTTAAGGATAGATAAAGTAAATTCCTCTATTCTTTCAAAGGTTGGTTGGGTACATCCTGGTATTACATTGATATCTCCCAAATCTCCTCCTTTTAGATAGTCAAATATATTGATTTCATGGATTGGGTTGTTGGGCTTGATCATTACCGATATGTTTCTAATAGCTTGAGGACCAAATCTAGCCCCTATCCTGTAGGAACAGGTGGTGTCAAAAGGCACCCCATAAATTGCAAAATCTAATCCTTCTGCATCATCAAACCTCTGCATCCTCATAAAATTGCCAGTATTACAAAATCTAGGAGAAGATAGGGCTGCGGCAGGTTGGAAATTCTTTTTTTCTTTCATGGTAAAATCCCCCTTATACAGTAGTATTGAATAAGCAGTGAAGATTCACTGTCTATTTTGACCTACTTACATCATTGTTTATTATTCTACAAAGATAGAACAATTCCTTCTTTTGTTTTTATTTTTATTTCTTATAGTAAATAGCCTTCTATAGATATATTTAAGCATAAAGGGGAAGTAGTAGTTTTAAGGACCCAAAAAAGAAGGAGGTAATCTTATGGTAAAGGTATTTTTAGATGCTGGTCACGGGGGCAGGGATCCAGGTGCCCTAGGCAGTGGATTGAAGGAAAAGGATATAAATCTATCTGTTGCACTAAGGGTAGGGGAGCTTTTAACAAATAAGGGCATAGAAGTTGCCCATTCAAGAACTGATGATAGATTTGTAGACTTAGCTGACAGGGCAGCAATGGCAAATGGTTTTGGTGCTCACTTGTTCCTATCAATACACTGTAATGGATTTAGCAATCCTTCAGCAAGGGGAGTGGAAACATACTGCTATCCAAGCAACAGTAAGGGGCAAAAGTTAGCAAAGTTAATACAGGACAGCATAGTCTCCAGACTATCTATGACTAACAGAGGAGTAAAAGAAGCAAACTTTGCAGTATTGAGATTAACCTATATGCCCGCAGCCCTAGTGGAAATGGGCTTTATAACAAGTAAAGGGGATGCCTATATATTAAAAGACAAGCAGGAAGACTTATCAAGGGCAATAGCAGAAGGGATACTGAATTATTTACAAATACCCTATACTGATGATAAGCCTCCACTCTATAGGGTACAAGTAGGGGCTTTTAGAATCAGATCCAATGCAGAAAAGTTAGTAGAGGAGCTTAAAGTCAAGGGATATGATGCAATAATAGTGAATTCTAAGGGAAAAACTAACTAGAATCTATTCTTTTCTGATAGAACATATCGTATAATAATTGATAAAGTATGCTTGAAAGAAGGGAATTCATTGATAGACATTGCACTTGTAGGAACTGGTGGCAATATGCCAATGCCAAATAGATTTTTGGCCTCCATGCTGATCAGGTATAAGGGAAGAAAAATCCTGGTAGACTGTGGAGAAGGCACTCAGGTATCCTTAAGGTTGTTAAAATGGGGCTTTAAGTCTATTGATATAATCTGTATAACCCACGGCCATGGGGATCATATCCTAGGCCTGCCTGGACTTCTTTCCACTATGGGAAATAGTGGAAGGGAAGAGCCGGTTTATATAATAGGACCTAAGGGAATTGGCCAAATAGTAAAGGGCTTGTTGATAGCTGTTCCCTACCTTCCTTATGATGTCTTTTTGGTAGAAGCAAGGGAAACCTCCTTGGCAGTTAATCTATCGGACCAGGGTATTGAGATAGACAAGGGTGAACTACACAGGGACTTGATTATATCCACCTTAGAATTAGACCATTCAGCACCCTGTATAGGCTATTCCTTCTATATGCCTAGAAGGCCAAGATTTAATGTTGAAAAAGCCTTAAGCTATGGCTTACCAAAGAAGCTTTGGAAGGCTTTACAAAGGGGAGAAAATGTTGTACATGATGGCCAATTAATCAGCCCTCTTATGGTATTGGATCAAGCAAGGAAAGGGGTAAAGATTTCCTATATAACCGATACAAGGCCTGTAGAAAAAATGGCTGCCTTTGTTTGGGATAGCCAGCTGCTTATATGTGAAGGAACCTATGGGGATGAAGATGACATAAATAAGGCAATAGAGAATAAGCATATGACCTTTTCTGAAGCGGCAAGTATTGCTCATGAAGGAAAGGTGGGAGAGCTTATACTTACCCATTTTAGTCCAGCTATGGATAATCCGGAGGAGTTTATATGTAATGCCAAATCTATCTTTGCAAATACTCTAATTGGTTATGATAGATATACCACAAGTTTAAAGTTTCCTGATGAATAGCTTGTGGTAAAAAAAGATAAATTATTCCCCTCTATTGAATAGTATATATAGAGGGGGTTCTGTTATGGTTCTTATCAGAAGATTATTATATTTAAGCATTATTATTTTATTGATATTTTTACCAAAGGGAGTATCAGCAGAAACTGATTACAAGGAAGCTCAATTAATTGAACACATAAGCAAAGGATATAATGGAGGAAACCTAGAACAGAGAAATCTACTCCTCAAGTTTCAAGCCAAATACAACCTAACTGTAGATGGGATCATTGGAAAGGAAACCAATAAGGCTCTGAGGGAGAAGGACAAAAGGGTTGTTGACAAGGTCCCCCAGGAAATAAAGGAAAAAGAGTGGTTTATAGTGATTAACAAGGATAAAAAGATACTAACCGTTTATAACTATGGAGAAGTTTATGAGAAGTATCCTGTAGCCTTAGGGAAGAAATCTAGTCCTACACCAGACTATAAGTTTATAATCATAAATAAATTCGTTAACCCTTACTGGGGAGGCATGGGAGGAAAATACAAGCCAGTAAGAGGAGGAGCTCCTAACAATCCACTAGGTAAGAGATGGTTAGGCCTTTCAACAGAAAAATACTGGGGCTACGGTATACACGGTAACTCAAGTCCTTTTTCCATAGGTAAATACATCTCATCTGGCTGCATTAGGATGATAAATGAAGATGTAGAAGAGCTATTTGAGTATATACCTATTAGTACTGATGTTTGGATTGGTACGGAAGAAGTGCTTAAACAGTGGGGTGTAGAACAGTACCTTGAATATTATGAGAGAAGAATTGAACCAGGGCGATTTTTTCAGTGTATGTATTGATACAGCAGGCTGCTATAGGCAGCCTACTGCTGTTTATATGTGAAAAAAATGTAGAAAATTAAATCAGAATATTAACTTTTTTTAATATACAAAACCCATTCTTATTGATATAATTATTAGGGAATTGCCAAGGCAAGATTTTACAAAAAAATAAGTATAGGCAATTATTTTTTGAGCCTATATTTTTGACTATATTGGTAAATAATACTAATAACCAACAGATAAAAATGTGTTTGAGAGGAATGTTGTGAATGTGCAAAAATGAACTAATAGAAGAGCTGAAGGAAGAGATAGAGCTGAAAAGAAAAAGGCTAAATGAAATGGTTGTTGACAGTGTAGACAAGGAGGCAGTTTTAAAATTTAGCGTAGAGTTGGACGACCTTATAAGAAGGTTCTATGAGTTAAAGTTGGGCTAATAAAAATAAGCAGCATTGTATAATCTGCTTATTTTTATTAATGGTCCAAAAGAGCTTTTCTTATTCAACTGTAGTAAAATTATAAAAAGAAATAAAGTACAGCTAAAATAATTAAAACTATGACAGTACAAATAATCCAAAAGAAGGTCTTTTTGCGGATGAAGAAGAATTTCATAATACCACCCCTTACTATCCTCTGTACTATAATCTATTTAACAATACATAAATATATGCAATAATTTTTATGAAAGTATTTTAAAGTTGGGAATAAACAGGTATTATATATACATATAAAGGAGGGAATGGATTTGACTGTGAAGATATTAACCGATAGTGGCTGTGACCTGCCTGATCATATAATCAATGAGTATGATATTGATGTAATGCCAATTGTAGTAATAGATAATGATGTAGAGTATTTGGATAATGTTACAATTAAGCCTAAGACCCTATATGACAGTATGAGAAATGGCAAGACCTATAAAACAGCCCAGATATCCTTAAGCACTTTCCAAGCTAAGTTTGAGGAAATAGGGAAAGAGGGTAGGAGCACTATTTATATTGCCTTTTCTTCTGGGCTGTCAGCAACATATCAAACATCGGTAATAACAAGGGACAACATGAAGGAACGATATCCTGATTTGGATATTACTATTGTAGATTCCAAATCAGCATCATTAGGCTTTGGCTTGTTAGTACACAAGGCTGCAAAGATGGCCAAGGAAGGCAGAAGCAAGGAAGAAATACTGAGCATGTTAGACTTCTACAAAAACAGTATTGAACATATATTTACTGTAGATGATATAGAGTACCTGTTTAGAGGGGGCAGGGTTACAAGATCTCAAGCCTTTTTTGGTGGATTATTGAATATAAAGCCTGTTTTAGATGTTACCAGAGAAGGTAAGCTTCGTCCTTTGGAAAAGGTTAGGGGAAAAGGAAAAGTCCTTAAAAGAATGATGGAGATTATGGATGAACGTTCTAAAGAGGCGGACTTAAGCACTCAAACTATAGGAATTAGTCACAGTGATGATATAGAAAATGCCTTAAAATTAAAGAGTATGATTGAAGAAAAATACGGCTGCAAGGACTTTATTGTAAACTATATTGGCTGTGCCATTGGAGCTCACGTAGGTCCAGGGACTATATCTCTCTTCTTCCATAATAAAAATTATGAGGGATAAAAATTTTTTAAAAACCTATGGACAAATTCAATTAATGGTGTTATAATTAATACTGTTAATTGAAGATGCTCCTTTAGCTCAGCTGGCTAGAGCACCTGACTCTTAATCAGGGTGTCCGGGGTTCGAGTCCCTGAAGGAGCACCAAATGAATTAAAACACTTCTAGACCTAGGTTTAGAAGTGTTTTTGTTTTTGACCCATACTTGACCCCTATCAAATATTTTTATGCAGGATTAATATAGCAAGGCCTCGCTAACAATAGTAGCGAGGCCTTGTATGTAATTAGGGAGAGGAGTATATTGTTTTACAATACCTATTATAACATATTTTTGAGATATTTTTCACAAGATAATTAGACAAGGATTAAAGAACCCGGTTAAGGGTTCTTTAATCATTAGTTAGGAGTTTCCGTCATTGTTAGAGTCGTTATCTTTTTTATCTTTTACGTTGATGTTGTTATTGTTGTTAGCATTGCTCTTATTTTTGTTTTTGTTCTTTTTATTTTTAGCCACGACAAACCTCCTCTTTCAACTCTTTATTTTAATGTTGGCTTTCCTCCTTATTATTCCTAATAAAATAAAAAATATTAGTTATATAGCTATTTTCTTAGAAAGATTTGTAAAAGTGTCGTGGCCTATATCTAGCAATTAGGAAACAGCTTTTCTAGTTCATCAATAAACCTTGAGGGTTTTATTTCCCCTTTTTTATCATCCATGGTGATTAGGGTAAGGTGGCTTTTTGCTCTGGTCATTCCTACATAAAAAAGCCTTCTTTCCTCCTCAAGAGCATGAAAGTCTCCATTATTAAAGGCATCTATACTGCTTGTTGTTGGGAATTCTTCATCATATAGATCCAGCATATAAACCCTATCAAACTCTAGACCTTTAGCAGAATGAATAGTTGATAAAAAAACTCCTTTTTTATTTTTATTGGAATCATTACAAAGCTTTTCCAAGTATTCCAACCTTTCTGTGAACTCTTTTAAATCCTTAGTGTCTTTGGCGATTATCTTTAAATAATCAATAATCTTTTTTAAGGTATCAAAATTGTGGCAGAACTTTTTACTAGCTTCCCTTAGATAATCCTCATAACCTAGTATCTTTTCAATATACCATATGCCTTCGTAGGGGCTTAACTTGGTCAGCTTTTTAAATTCCAGCTTTAAGTCTAAAAAGATGTTTCTATAAAAACTATTCAACCCTGGAATCTTTAAAAGCCTATCGAAGACAGATATGCTGTTGTTTAAAGTCCTTATATAGTTTAGCTGTTTTTTAGATATAAATCCCTTCATCTTGTAATAGATATTTTCAAAGGAATCCATGTCCCTGTCGTCTATGGACAGCATGAAAAAGCTCATTATATCCTTAATGACCCAGTGGTTAAAAAATTTCAACTTCCTATCTCTCATGTGGAAGTCAATATTGTTTCTTTCAAGGTGTTCAATTACTCCAATGGAGGACAGATTGTTTCTATATAGAATAGCTATATCATCCTTTTGATGTTTTGTTAGCTCTTCTATTAGGAAATAATACTGATCTTCTGTAGACTTTACTTTTACTATGCTTATAGGTTCCAGATAAGGGTTTTCAGTATATATATTCTTGTCATATCTTATTGTGTTTTTCTTTATAAACTTATTACATACGGACACTATATTGCTGCTTGATCTGTAGTTTTGCTCCATGTAGAATATTTTGCAGTCTTTGTAGGTTTTTCTTAATTCAAACAGGCCCTTTGGATAGGCTCCCCTAAAGCTATATATGGATTGATCATCATCGGCTACTATGAAAAGGTTGTTCTTAGGATAGGATAAGATCTTTACTATTTTCATTTGAACCTTTGAGGTATCCTGCCCCTCATCAACCTGTATATATTCATATTTACTCCTGTATTTGTTTAGAATATGCTTATCCCTTTTGAGGATTTCTAAGGACAGGGTTAGCATATCATCAAAGTCGACAAATCTATTTGAAGACTTGTAGTTTTCATAGGCCCTATATATTTCCTTAAAATTTTTTATATCTATTTTAAAGTTGTCTAGAAATTCTTCAGGAGTAATCAACATATTCTTTATATAGCTTATGTAGTTCATTAGGTTTTCAAGTTTTTCTTCAGTGATGATGGATTGGTTTATGGAGTTATATATGCTTTTAAGTATGTTAATCTTGTTTACCTCTCTATCCATATTTTCAATTAAGGTATATTTTAAATTGTTCTTGAAAGCATATTCTCTGACTAAGCTATAACTAAAGCTGTGAATAGTTGAAAAATGAACAGGCAGTGAAAATTTGTCTTTATATAGTTTATTGAATCTTTCCTTCATATCCCTAGCAGAAGCCTTGCTAAAGGTTATGGACAGTATTTTATCGGGGCTTACTTTGTGGTTGAGAATAAGATTGGCTGTCCTATGGATTATTACAGTGGTTTTTCCAGCACCAGGAACAGCCAGAACTAAGGCTGGTCCATTAACATGGGATATGGCTCTTTTTTGTTCTTTACTTAGATTCATATTGTAACACCTACTTATATAATTTACTTAATCTACTAGCATGTTTCCTTATATAATTTACCATATATTTTATTCTAAAAAAAGCATGATAGGATTTGTTTTTTTTATGGGTAAATATAGGTTATAATAATATATAAAATGTCATTGCAGGTGATTAGATGAAGAACATATTTAGCTTAATTGACAAAAAACTCATAAAGATAATAAATAAGAATATGAAATCAAAGTTTATGGATAGATTTATGGTTATATTCACAAATTTAGGAAGCCTCATGTTTGTTTGCTCCCTTACTTTGGCCTTGATTATATTCGGTAGGGATAGGTTACGCCATACAGGCTTTGAACTAGCTGTAACCTTGATTGTAAGTCAAGGGATTACTTATACCTTAAAGTCAATTCTCAGTAGAGAAAGGCCATACAATGTACTTAAGGATTTAAACACCTATAATATATTTTTAAAGGACTACTCCTTTCCTTCAGGCCATACTTCTGCTAGTTTTTCTATAGCTACCATTGTTGCCTTTAACATACCAAAACTGTCCATACTGGTATTGATAGGGGCCCTGCTAGTTGGAATATCCAGAATATATCTGGCAGTCCACTATCCAACAGATGTGCTGGCAGGAATCCTAGTAGGTGTAGGCTCTGGAATTTTTGTCCACCTATACATGATGGATATACTTATGTATTTGTTTGAGTTTTTCTAAACATTTTAAAGATTAAATCATTACTTTAGTGGTATAATTTAAGTAACTAAACATGAAAGGATGGTAGCCATGTTGATGAGTAACTTCTTGAAAAATAGAAAGTCTATAAGGGAGTACAAAGATAAGGCAATTAATGAAGGAGTTATGAACAAACTACTGGACATATTTAAGGAACTGGAGGAAGAGTCTAATTCTAAAAGCTTTAACTTCATTTTATTCAAAGATGGGGAAAAGGTGTACAAGCTTTTAGAGGGAAAAGCAGGATATTCAGGTGTTATGATCAAAAGCCCCCATTACATAGGAATAAGATTGAAAGAAGTAACTAAAGAATCAATAGTAGAAGCTTCCTACTACACAGAAAAGTTGATGAGCAAATTATCTGAGTTAAACCTTGGCAGCTGCTGGATAAATGTAAAGGATGTGGACAAGGCCATTAAAGCTGAAGCCCTAGGTGAAGATAACAAGAATATTGGATACCTAGTAGCTATTGGTCATCCAAAGGCCAAGAATCCATTTTTAGAGGATCCATTCAGTGCCAGGTTTAGTATAGAGGAGATAGTCTTCAAGAATGAAATGGGTAACAGCATCTCCTTACAGGAGCTTGAAAACAGAGGACTAGATGATCTATTCTATTATATAAGATTTGCACCCTCCAATTTTAACAAACAGCCTTGGAGATTTATACTCAATGAGAATAAGATTACACTTCTGCTAGAAGTGGATCAAGGTAGAACAGACCTAATGGATGCAGGCATAATAATGTATTACTTTGAGGAGATGGCAAAGACAGTAGGCCTAAGTAATAAATGGAAGCTAATAGAAGAAGAGCCCATTGAGTATGATGGCAAGCAATATAGACCAGTTGGAGAGTATAATATATAGTTAAGCAGACTAAAAAGTCTGCTTTTCTTTTTTTATTTGTATATTAGGGCTTCAAAAAAGTATGATAAACTGTTAAAATCCATTAGTGGGTACTTTTATTTCATAATGTAATATTTTAAGCGGAATTTGTGTTAAACTATAATTAGACTATAATACTTAGAGGTGTAAAAAATGACAAGGCATCTTAGCAGATATGACCGAAGGAAAAACTACATTATACTTGCAGAGAACTCATATCTCAATGGAAGTAAAGATAGGGCTATTAAATTTTATAATAAGGCATTGGAATTCAAGGGTGACAAGAATGAAACCATACAGATATTATATAATATAGCTATATTATATGATGAGTTAAATAAGCCAGAGCAGGCTCTTTTAGCATATAAAAAAATAACTGAAATAGATGGAAATGCAGCAGGGGCTTTTTATGGCATGGCTACCATGTATGAAAGGTTAAATGATAAGGATAAAGCCTTAGAGTATTACTTTAAGGCAACGGAAATAGATCCCCGCTATGAAAGGGCCTATTTCTATATAGCAAACATATATGATGAAAAGGGGGATGATGAAAAGGCCATTTTTTATTATAATAAGGTTATCAGCCTGAAGCCAGATGACTATATGGCATATAATAATATTGGGTCCATTTATGAGGAAAGAAGGGAATATGAGAAAGCTTATGAGATGATTAAGAATAGCCTAATGATAAATCCCGACTATTTTAGGGCATTATTCAACATGGGAGTTATTTATAAGAAACTAGGCAACAATAAAAAGGCTCTTGAATACTATCGAAAGTCCATTGAAAACAACAACAGGTATTCTGATTCATACTTGAATATGTCAGCCATATATATTGAAGAGGGGCAATTAACAAGTGCTATTAATATTCTTACTGAAGGAATTAGATATAATTCCGATGCAAAATATCTCTACTACAATAGGGCATGTTGCTATGCAAGGTTAGGCAAAATAGATGAGGCACTTGATGATCTAGAGAAGGCAGTAGATTTGAGTCCGGATATTGTTGATATGATAAAGGTTGATCCTGATTTGGATAATCTTAGGAAAGAGGACAGGTTTATAAGACTCTTAAAATTAGGGGATTAAAGCATAAAATAAAAAGTGTGCTTAAAATAATGTATATAGAAAGGGAATGAAGTAATATGATATTTATTAAGACACCAGAAGAAATTGAAATGATGAAAAGATCAGGGCAGCTTCTGGCAAGAGTTCACAAGGAGATTGCCAAGATGATAAGGCCCGGTATAAGTACCTACGAAATAGACCAGTTTGTAGAAGAATATTTGAAAGAACATGGAGCAATACCTGAGCAAAAAGGCTATAGAGGGTACCAATATGCTACATGTGCTTCTATAAACGATGAGATTTGCCATGGTTTTCCTAGGAAGGAACCCCTAAAGGATGGGGATATAGTTGCAATAGACATGGTGGTCAACATAGACGGATGGCTAGCAGACTCTGCTTGGAGCTATGCAGTAGGAAACATATCCGATGAAGCAAGGAAATTGTTAGAGGTAACCAAGAAATCCTTGTATGTGGGAATAGAAAAGGCCATTATTGGCAATAGGATAGGGGACATATCCCATGCTATACAGACCTATGTGGAATCAGAAGGCTTTTCCATTGTAAGGGATTTTGTAGGCCACGGTATAGGAAAAAGAATGCATGAAGATCCACAGGTACCCCACTTTGGTGCACCAGGAAGGGGTCCTAGATTGATGGAAGGAATGGTAATAACTATTGAACCTATGGTAAATGCAGGAAGATACGAATCTGTCCTTGATAGCAATGGATGGACTGCAAGAACCATAGATGGGAAGCTATCTGCCCAATATGAACATACTATAGCCATTACAAAAGACGGTCCAATCATATTAACAGATCAAGAGGAGTTAGAATAGCAGGCAGGTTTAAAAATACCTGCCTTACTTAATTAACTAATTCTACTTGAGCAATCTTGTTTTTTCCTATACAATATTTTCACACACTAGATAAAACTGGAGGATGAAATGAACAGAAACTTGAATTTGACGGAAGGAAGTATTACCAGAAACTTAGTTAAACTAGCAATACCTATCATGGGCACAGCCTTTATCCAGATGGCCTACAGTTTGACGGATACCATGTGGATAGGTAGATACAGTACTGAAGCAGTTGCTGCAGTAGGGACTGCAGGAAACCTTTTGTGGTTTGGTTCCGGCCTGATACTGATCACCCAGGTAGGCTTAGGGGTCAGCGTTGCCCATGCCTATGGGAGAAGAGACCTAGATCAAGTAAAAAGATACATATCCAATGGGCTACAACTAAATTTGCTCATATCTATTTTATATTCCCTCTTCTTAGTCTTATGTAGAAAGCAGATCATAGGATTTTTCAATCTAAACCAAGCAGAAGTGATAAGCATGGCAGAAAACTACTTAGGTATTGTTGGAGTAGGGGTTATATTCCAATTCTTAAACCCTATATTTTCAACAATATTAAATAGTGGAGGGAATAGTGTTACTCCCTTTAAATTGAGCACTATAGGATTAATTGTTAACATGGTTTTAGACCCAATCCTAATCTTTGGAATAGGACCTATTCCTTCCATGGGTGTAAAAGGGGCCGCTATTGCAACCACTTTTGCTCAAATATTGGTGACAATAGCCTTTATCTATGTGGGCAAGAAAAATGGTGAAATTTATTCAAAGGTTAAGCTGTTTATTAAACCAGATTTACAGTATATAAAGAGAATCATCAGCTTAGGGCTACCTCCCTTTGCCCAAACTGCTATCCATGCCAGCATAAGCATGATCCTGACTAGATTTATTGCTAATTTTGGAGATGTTGCCGTTGCAGTTTTAAATGTGGGATCTCAAATTGAATCCATTGCATGGATGTCTGCAGAAGGTTTTTCCTCTGCCATATCCGCCTTCATAGGACAAAATTTTGGGGCTAAAAAGAAGTCGAGGATTAAACAAGGCTACAAGAGTGGTATGCAGATTTTAGGTTTTATAGGCCTTTTCGCTTCCTCGTTACTGATATTTGGGGCAGAACCACTGTTTAGGATCTTTACACCCCATGACCCTGTAGCCATACAGCATGGCATAAACTATTTGAGAATATTGGGATTATCTCAATTTTTCATGGCAACAGAAATAGGAACAGCGGGGGCCTTTAATGGATTAGGGAAGACCTTGCCCCCAACCCTGATTGGAATTATATTCAACCTATTGAGAATACCCCTAGCCTTATTGTTGAGCAGTACTTCATTGGGGCTCTTGGGTATCTGGTGGTCAATTAGCATATCCAGTATTATTAAGGGGATAGTTTCTCCAGGATTATATATCTACCTATTGAGAAATAAGTTGGAGACGATAATGGATTATTAAGGCCTATGCTAATTGTTCATGGCTATTATCTATCCTCTTAACCTTTCTTTGGGAGATAACATCTACTCCTAGCCCCAGTATGTTTTTTATTATTACATCTCCCTTGTTGACTGGGGCTGAAACTTCAGTAGAGTTTATGACTTTTAAGCATTCTTCAACCTTATTCTTTGGAATAACTCCAGTAGTTTTAACAGGCAGATGCCCCATGGGCGCGTTTCTAAGTAGTACTCTGCCAGTCAGCACCCTTGATGGAGTAGTAACCTCCTCTATAGCAAAATCCCTACCCCTATTACAGCTATTTCCTTCTACAGAAAAACCGGATGGCTCTCCTGGATTTTCACTTATTATCAATT
The DNA here is from genome assembly GCA_012735215.1 of Tissierellia bacterium. Taxonomy (GTDB): domain Bacteria; phylum Bacillota; class Clostridia; order Tissierellales; family Tepidimicrobiaceae; genus JAAYHX01. Next base: position 18,649 of record JAAYHX010000022.1, on the reverse strand, counting down.
CACATCCAATAGGACATATTTTGCATTTCTTTATTATCCTTTCCATATTGCTTCCTCTCCTCCATGTCAACTATGAATAATATCTTATAGTTATATGATATTACAATGTTAGCATAAGTGATATAAAATATGTGATATAATTATTGTAATATATTGTAAAATTTCAAGTTGAAAAATTATATACGGGGAGTGGTGGTTTTGCCATTGACAAAGGAAGAAAAAATATGTCCCATATGTGGAGGTCCAAACAACTGCCAGCATGGAGAAGCCAGCTGCTGGTGTCAAGAGGTGGTAATTCCAAAACACATAATAGAAATGGTTCCAGAGGATAAAAGAGGAAAGGTTTGTATATGCATATCTTGCATAGAAAAATATGCAAAGGAAAGGGGTATGTGATTATGGATGTATTAGAAGCTATAAATACCAGAAGGAGCATAAGGAAGTTTACAGGAGAGCTTATCAGTGATGATGAGTTGAAAGCCATTTTGAAAGCAGGATTTCAAGCTCCTTCAGCCCACAATCTTGAGCCTAGGGACTATGTGGTCATAAAGGATAGGGAAATAATCGAAAGGATTACTGAGTTTCATCCTTATTCAAAGATGCTGCCTGAGGCTGGCTGTGGTATAGTGGTATGTGGAGATAGGGAAAAGCAACCACAAATGGGATTTTTAGTAGCTGACTGTTCCGCCTCTATACAGAATATGCTTTTGGCAGCTCATGGATTAGGTCTTGGGGCAGTTTGGTGTGGAATATATGCAGTTGAGAATCTAGTAAAATCCATGTCAGAGCTTCTCAACCTTCCTGAAAAGATCATACCCATAGGGCTAGTTGTAGTAGGCAAAAAGGCTGCGGATAAAGAGCCTAAGGATAGGTATGATGAAAACAAGATCCATTACAATACTTGGTAGATACAACAGGTTAAAGGTAAATTGATAAGGAGGGAGCTAAAGCTCCCTCTTGTAATATGCCTAATATATTATTGGTGCCATTTTAGATACTTGTTTTCTATGATGGATACCAGCTTATACATAACTACTGATACGATTGTTAGGATGAACAGGCTCATCATAATCAGATCGAACTGGAACACCTGGCCACCATATACTATAAGGTATCCAATTCCTGCTCTGGATACCAAGAATTCTCCTACTATTACTCCAATCCAGGATAGGCCAATATTTACCTTTAGGGTGCTTATCATGGCAGGAATGGATTGAGGGAAAACTAACTTGGTGAAGGTTTGAAGTTTTGAAGCACCAAAGGTTTTAAGAAGTTTAATTTTATCCTCATCTACTGAAATGAAGCTATTGAACATGTTCATTATTGTGATCACAACAGAAGTGATTATAGCAGTTACTATTATACCCTGATATCCTGTTCCAATCCAAATGATTATAATGGGGGCTAGGGCAGTTTTTGGCAGAGTATTTAGAACCACCAAGTAGGGTTCCAACACCTTTGCCCAAAAATCTGACCACCATAGGGCTGTAGCTATTATTACTCCAAGGAAGGTACCAGCTGTAAATCCTACAATATTCTCTACAATGGATATACCAACATGGTAGGCCAGGTCACCTCCCTCAACCATTTTTACAAACATTTTGACTATATCTGAAGGGCTGCTGGTTAGGAAGGTATCTATTAGATCTAACCTAGCAGCTATTTCCCACAATATGATGGCTAATATGAATATAGTAACTTGGGTGATGGATATTATCTGCTTTCTTCTTTTAATTTTCTTTAGATACTTATAGTGTTCTTGAGAAATGCTGTTATTTGACATGGACATCTAGCTCCTTCCATATTTTATTGAAATAGTGTCTAAATTCGGGAGCTTCTCGGCATTTAATAGGACTCCATATACCTTGAGGAACGGTCAATTTTATTTCGATTATATCCTTAATAGTAGCTGGCCTGTTAGAAAGTACTACTATCCTATCTGACATGGAAATTGCCTCAGCAATATCATGGGTTACCATTAAGACTGTCTTCTTTTCTTTTTTCAGTATTAGGCCAACTTCATCAGATATGGCCAGCCTTGTTTGGTAATCCAAGGCAGAAAAGGGTTCGTCCAACAGCAATAGTTTAGGTTCAACAATTAGGGTTCTAATCAAGGCTGCCCTCTGTCTCATTCCCCCGGATAGCTGACCAGGATAGCTATTTATAAAATCTCCTAACCCATAGGTTTCCAACATGTTTTCTGCATTCTTTTTAGACTCTTTTGTAACTCTCCCTTGTATCTCTAGACCAAGTAACACATTGTCTAGTATAGTTCTCCATTGGAATAACTGATCACTTTGGAACATGTAGCCAATATCCTTTGTAGGTTTTTCAACTTTCTTTCCATTTAATAATACTTGACCACTAGAGGGTTTAATTAAACCAGCTATAATAGATAGCAAGGTAGATTTTCCACAACCACTAGGGCCTACTATGCCGATTATTTCACCTTCATATACATCTAGATCTATTCTTTCAATAGCTTTAACTTCTCCATTTAACCTGTGATAGGTCATACTTAAATCCCTTATCTTTAATATTGGCTCTTTACTCATAGGCAACTCTCCTTTGGCGGACAATTCGTGATACTTTATAATATTCATGAAAAATTTTTCTGTGAATATATTGGAAGAATTTGAGGGAAAATTGTTGGGTTTAGTGGTATAATATAAGGAGCATTTAAAGGAGGGAATGAACTTGCATCAATACAAGGGAAAACTAATAGTACATACTGGATCCATGTTTTCAGGCAAAACATCCAGCTTAAAAAATGAAGTTAAAAGATTCAACCTAGCAGGTTATAAGACGGTGGCCTTTAAGCCTTCCATTGACAACAGATACAGAAAAAGTGAAATTGTAACTCACGATATGACGTCTATAGAATGCATTTTGGTAGATGATATTGATGAGATAATGGAATATTGCAATAAAATAAATCCCTGTGTCATAGCAATAGATGAAGTACAGTTTTTAGGAGGATCTGTCCAAAAGATCATTTCAAGTATTAAGAGACTTCTCAGCCAGGACATAACAGTAGTAGTGGCAGGATTGGATATGGACTTTACAGGGACTGCCTTTGAAATAGTAAAGGAGTTAATGCCCATAGCAGATTATCTATATAAGCACCATGCTGTATGTGTAAAATGTGGTTCAGATGCGTGGGTTAGCCACAGAAAATCTCAGGATAAGGATAGGATCAAAATTGGAGCAGAAGATGAATATGAACCACTGTGCAGGAAATGCTTTTTGAAAGAAACAGAAGGTATTAATAGTTGAGAATAGGGGACAAGCCATGGATGATTATTATATGCTGTTAAAACCATCTCCTAAAGCTCTTCATAAGGAATCTAAGGATGACTTTTGGGTATTGTTTTATGAAAACAAGATGATGTTGATAAATAAAGATGGGAAGTATATTATTCCCAGGCTAAGGGACCTATTGGATTTAAATATACAACCAGACCATGTGCAGTGTATTGGGGAATTTCTAGGTTTAAACTGCTTCTGTGGAGAGATGGATAGGAGGGTGGAAACTAAAAACATAGAATATCTAGACCTGTGGACTTTGTCTAAGGGAGACAAGCAAATATACACCCTGGCTATGAAAGGCAACCTTTTCTTAAATTGGCTAAAGTTGAATAAGCACTGTGGGGTATGTGGATCTCCTACCTACATAAAGGACAGCTTTTATGAAAGGGCCTTGGTATGTTCTAAATGTGGTAATACAACCTGGCCTAGAACATCTCCAGCCATCATAGTAGCTGTAACAAAGGAAGATAGACTATTATTAGTATATAATAAACAGTTCCCAGAAAGAAAGTATAGTGTAGTGGCTGGTTTTGTGGAATATGGAGAAACCTTTGAGGAATGTGTAAAAAGGGAAGTGTATGAAGAAACAGGAATCAGGGTTAAAAATATAAGATATTTTGGTTCCCAACCTTGGCCTTTTCCAAATTCCATGTTAATAGCATTTACTGCTGAGTATCTAGATGGAGAGATCAAAGAAGATGGAGAAGAAATTGTCCACGCTGGCTGGTTCACGAAAGATGAAATAAAGGGTAAGTATGACGAGTCCATAAGTATAGGGACTAGGCTAATAGAATGGTTTATTGAAACCCATTAATATTCATATATAGGAAGGCCTCTATTTGAAATCCATTCCAAATAGAGGCTTATCTTTTACTTACTTATATAGCTATCAAAATAGCCTTGGATATATACAACAGGGGTTCCCTTATCTCCACTTCCAGAAGTTAAATCACATAGGGTGCCTATAAGATCGGTAAGCCTTCTAGGGGTAGTACCCAAAGATAACCTATCTCCTACAAGATCTGATTTCTTTTCCTTTATATATTGGGAGATAGCTTTTTTTAATTCCTCTCCCTTTAAATGAGGGAACTCATTATCTGCTATATATTTTATCTTTATCTCGTTAGGGACTCCTTCCAATCCCTTTGTATAAGCAGGGGACACAACAGGGTCAGCCAGTTCCCAAATCTTGCCCACTGGGTCCTTAAAAGCTCCATCCCCATATATCATAACTTCAACAGTCTTTCCTGTTTTTTCTTTTAGTATTTCTTGGATTTTTTCCACTGTAGGCTGACAATCCCTTGGGAAGAGCTTTACTGTATCCTCTGTAGCCTTATTTGAGCCAAGTAAACCATATTCTTCATTATAACCACTACCATTTACAGGTTGGGTTAATATGTCATCTAGACCATAGACCTTTTTCCCACCGTTAGATTTCAATATCCTTTTTGTTCTCTTTCTTGAATGGATGTCGCAGGTAAGAACGTTCTTAGTATATTCTAGTATTGTTCTTGGATCATTGGAAAGTATTATTTCACATTCTGCCCCAGCTTCTTCCACTAGAGATTTGTAGTATTCTATATAATCTAAGCCTGTAAAAGGATGTTTTCTATATCCAAATAGATCTCTAAACTGCTTTTCAGTCAACACATCAGTCCATGGATTTATTCCTTTTTCATCAAGATCATCTATAGTTACCAGTTGGTTTCCTACTTCATCGGCTGGATATTGAAGCATAAGTATTATTTTCTTCATTCCTTTTGCAATTCCTTGCAAGCATGTTGCAAAGCGATTGCGGCTTAATATAGGGAAAATTACCCCAAGAGTTTCATCACCAAACTTAGATTTAATGTCTGTTGAAATAGCATTGATATCAGCAAAATTGCCTTGAGTACGGGCTACTACAGATTCAGTTATTGCAACAATATCCCTATCCTTAATTGGGAAGCCTTCTACTTCTGAAGCCTTTAAAACAGTATCTACAACTATTTCTACTAGATTATCTCCTTCTTGCATTATTGGAGTTCTAAGCCCTCTGGCAACAGTTCCAACCATTCTATCCATCTAATTATCTCTCCTTTGTAATAGTTTGAGAAAAGAATAACATCTTTATACTTGTAATATACACTATTAAGTGATATAAGTAAAGTAAATATAATTAATATTAGATATAAGGAGCAGTTATATGTCAATAAAATTGGATCTGTATAAAATCTTTTTAGAAGTAGCCATAAGTGGTAGTTTTTCAAAGGGAGCAAAGAATCTATATATGACACAGCCTGCTGTAAGTCAAGCAATTCAGCAGCTGGAGGAAGAAGTTGGCTTAAGGCTTTTTACACGTACACCTAGAGGGGTAGTACTAACAAATGAGGGCAAGATACTATTTGAATATGTAAACTCAGCCATGAATCTAATAAGGGCAGGAGAGGCCAAGCTTGTAGAGTCCAAAAATCTAATGTCTGGAGTCTTAAGAGTAGGGGTAGGAGACACCATTTCTCGCTATTATCTCCTTCCTTGTTTAGAGACCTTCCACAAGGAACATCCAAATATAAAACTGAAGATAATAAACAGGACCACCTTGGAAATATGCGATCTGTTAAAGTCCGGTGAAGTGGATCTTGGAATCTGCAATCTTCCAATTGAGGATACTGCACTAAATGTAATAAAGTTGATGGATATACAGGATATATTTGTCTGTGGTGAAAAATATAAGCCATTGACCTGTAAAAAGATATCCTTTAAGGAATTAGCAGAGCTACCGCTAATACTCTTAGAGGATAAATCCAATTCCAGACAGTATGTGGAGAAATACATCCTATCCAAGGGAGTGAAGATAGAACCTGAAATCGAACTAGGCTCTCATGACCTACTATTGGAGTTTGCCAAGATAAATTTAGGCATATCCTGTGTCATAAAAGAATTTTCCAAGGAGTATCTAGAAAAGAAAATTATATATGAGGTAAGATTGGTTGAAGAGATACCTAAAAGAAGCATAGGTGTAAGTTTTTTGAAAAGCGTATCCTTATCATCTGCGGCAGAAAAATTTGTCCAGTATTTAGAAAACAAGGATAAACTACAGGATTGAGGAGGAGACTCTTATTGAAGCGCCTTTTTATTGTGATTACGGATATAATATTGAAGTGGGAGAAAACTTCTTTGCAAATTTCGGATGCGTCATACTTGAGGTCAACAAAGTCACCATAGGGGATAATGTACTTATTGGACCCTATGTTCAAATATATACAGCTGCCCATCCGATGGATCCTACAGAAAGGCTCTCTGGAAAGGAGTTTGGAAAGCCTGAAGTAATCCTATATAAGATAAATAGATTCAAATTAGGGTAAGTATTCAATAGAATAAATATTCTATGGGAGGTATGTATGAAAAGGGATGAAAAAAGGATAGAAAGACTAAAAGCATATGTTCAAGGGGTTTTGGATAATGAGGATGGTAAGACCCTTTATGATAAATACAGGGAGGATATTGAAGCGGTAACTCCCCAGGAATGCTTTGAGATATTTACTTCCAAGATAGAAAGAGGCTATACTCCTGAGGATATTTTAACAGTCCTAGATAAGGTGATTAATGTATTCCACAAATCCCTCAGCAGCTACTCATGGGAGAGACCAAAGAAAAACAGCTTCCTTGACATCCTCATCCAGGAAAATACTGCCTTAGAAAGGCGACTGAATGGAATAAGGGAGATTATATTGAATAAACAAGTAGAAGAAAAAAGGGATGAAATATTAGGGATAGTTAAGTCCCTTAAGGAGTTTAACGAACACTATCTAAAGAAAGAGAATATTCTATTTCCCTATATGGAGAAGAAACACCAAACATTTAACGGCCTTAGCATAATGTGGACCCTACATGATCATGCAAGGGAAAGCATAAATAGGGTAATTGATGTACTAGAGGCTGATAGTTTTTCCTTAAAGGACTTTAATGTTGAGGTTGGCAAGCTATTCTTTGCTATGCTTGGAATAGCGAAGAAGGAAGACTTGATCTTGTTCCCTGCAGCTATGGAAGTAATGGATGATGCAGAATGGGAGGATATGAACAAACAGAGCTTAGAGTACGGCTTCCCCTTTATAGAAAGGCCAGATATTGATCCAGGAGAGAAGATAGAAGTCCATGGATTTAAGGACATGACCTTTAAAACGGGCACAGGAGAACTTACCTTTGAACAGTTGGTCCTATTGATGGATGCCTTGCCAGTAGACCTAACCTATGTGGATGAGAATAATAAGGTTAGATATTTTACAAGGCCTAAGGATAGGACTTTTCCCCGTTCCCCTGCTGTAATAGGTCGGGATGTTAGAAACTGTCATCCTCAAAAGAGTTTGCATGTGGTAAATAAGATAATCGATGAGTTTAAGAAGGGAACCAAGGATTCAGCCACCTTCTGGATAGATTTTAAGGGAAGAAAGCTATTAATCCAATACTTCCCATTGAGGAATTCAAAGGGTGAATATAAGGGAGTATTGGAAGTTACTCAGGATATAACCGAGATTCTAAATTTAGAAGGGGAGAGAAGGCTCCTACAATGGGAATAGGTAATCTTACATCTGGTGTAATTTTCACTTTGTAACAAATATTACCGTAAAAACCTTGATTATGTGCTATTATGCAGTAGTAAAGTATTGTAAGTAGGGGTGAAAGATATGAATATAAGCAATTTGACAAGACAACATGAAGAAATAAGAGCTTGTATGGACAATGTCTTAAATTATATAAGTAAAAATAATTTAGCAGATAGTGCAGCAGACATAGCTAAAGAGTTGAATATGCTTGCAGGCAAGTTGAAGATTCATCTCATATCTGAAAATGATTTCTTGTATCCAGATCTACTAAAAAGCTCTAATTTAAAAGTAAAAGAGCTAGCAGAGGCATACATGGATGAAATGACCAGTATAGGGGACAAGTTCATGAAGTATAAGGACAATTACAATACAAAAACAAAGATTGAAAGCAATGTGGATGCTTTTATTAGGGATACCAAGGAAACCTTCCAATTGCTTGAAGTTAGACTAAACAAGGAAGATAAGGAGCTGTACCCTAAACTATAATAAAAACTCCCACCTTTAAGGTAAATATAAGGTGGGAGTTTTTTACTACTCACTTCTCAATGCTACAACAGGATCCTTATTAGCAGCCATCTTGGCAGGTATTGCCCCTCCGATTAGGGTTAGTATAACACTAATCACAATTAGCATAATTGCATGGAGTGGGTTTAATTGAGCTACATTTTCAAGCTCTGTCAAGTTTTCAATTATCCTGTTTACAGGGAAGGTTAGAGCATAAGCAATTCCAATACCTAAAAGGCCAGAGAAGGTGCCTATTATAAAGGTCTCAGCATTAAATACTCTGGTAATATCCTTTTTCCTTGCTCCAAGGGCCCTTAATACTCCAATTTCCTTTGTTCGTTCAAGTACAGAAATGTAGGTTATTATACCAATCATTATCAAGGATACAATAAGGGAAATTGATGAAAAGGCTATTAGTACCAGTGTAATTGCATTCATTATGCTGCCAGTCATTTCAGTAATGGTACTTGCCAGGTCCGTATATACTATGGTATCTTCCTCCGCTTTTCCACTATTGTACTCATCCAGATATTCCTTTACCAGCTCCTTTGAGTCAAAATCACTAGGATATAAGAATATCATGTATGGTATGGAGTCTGCTCCTAAGTATGAAAGTAGGTTTTTCTTGCCTTCATCATCTAATTCTTCCATGGTCAAGACATTGAAGTTAGATTCCTTCTGAGCCTTTACAATTTCTGAGTCCTTTTCTATATCAATTACTCTTTGGAGCAGCTTATCGCTATATACAATCCCATTTCCTAATAGGTCTATGTCTATGCCTTTCTTAAGCCTAACAATTCCAGAAATTCTAAGGGTTATGGCATCTTCAGAATCATACATGTCTTCATAATCATTTCTGGGAATGAATGTACCAAAGTTTGTCTTAGTATAATATTCATCATTGGGTATTAGTTTAAATTTAGTTCCTATTATTTCATCAAAATCTATATCTTCCACATTCTCAGTGTCAAAGCCTAGATTCTTCAATATGTTTAAGTTTATCCTATTTTTTCTATCTACCACTAGAACCAAATCTGTTTCATCTGATGGATAGCCACCAGCTAATAGATCATAGTTTTCTTCCAGATAGCTTTCCTCTGAATTATCAATATTGTCGGGATAGGTAGTCATCCCCAAGCCGCTGGTGCTAGTTATATTAGTTGGTGCAGCTTGGGAGCTGCCACTAAAACCTGTTGAAATACTAACAGGGACAGTCCCTTCATCTGTTTGCCTAAGAAGGTTCATACCAACCATTCTTAAGTAGCCAATCCTGCTGCAGATTTCAGGACTTATATTATTTATATGGTCCATATATTCATCTGAAAACTTATTAGTATGAACCACTGAAAACTCTTCTGGGTCATATAAATAGACTTTTTCTTCCTTTGGATACTCATCCTTGCTCTCATGAAGAGACTTCATTTCCCCCCTCATTTTTTCCATGGTTTCCTTATCCATTTGAGCTGCAGTTTGTGATATGATAATAGGAAATTCTGAAAGAGCATCTCTTTGAAACTCGTCAATCTTAATTTGAAAGCCTGAAGACAGGCTAAGGATCAAGGCTATACCTATTATCCCAATAGATGAAGCAAAGGCCGTTAGTGTTGTTCTAAACTTCTTAGTCAATATATTTTTGCCTGAAAGTTTCAATGCAGTGAAAAAGCTCATGCTGGTTCTCTTAAGCTTATAACTACTTTCTTCTTTAATATCTTGGTAAGGGTTTGTATCATCAACTATTATCCCGTCTTCAATCCTTATTATCCTATCTGCATATTTTTCTGCCAAGGATGGATTGTGAGTTACCATTATTACCAGTTTATCATGAGATATTTCCTTAATCAGGTCCATAATCTGTATACTTGTTGTGGTATCTAAGGCTCCTGTAGGTTCATCTGCTAGAATTATGTCTGGATCATTTGCTAATGCTCTGGCAATGGCCACCCTTTGCATCTGACCTCCAGAAAGCTGGTTGGGTTTTTTGTGTATGTGATCCTTAAGGCCTACCTTTTCCAATACTTCAAAGGCCTTTTCATGCCTTATAGATGAGCTAACGCCACTTAAGGTCATGCCCATCTCCACATTATCCAGTATATTTAAGTGGGGTATTAGATTATAGCTTTGAAAGACAAATCCTATACTGTTGTTACGATAAGCATCCCATTCTGAATCCTTAAAGTTCTTTGTAGATTTGCCATTAACTATCAAGTCCCCGTTATCGTAGCGATCAAGACCTCCAATTATGTTTAAAAGGGTGGTCTTTCCAGAACCACTAGGTCCTAAAATAGCCACAAACTCACTCTTTCTGAAATTTATGCTTACATTATTTAGAGCTACTTGCTTAAATTCACCAGTGGTGTAGCTTTTTGTGATATCTTTTAGTTGAAGCATTTAATCATCTCCTGTTTTTTCTTATATATTATTTGAACATATATTTGCTATTACATAGGAATAAAATATAGTATATCAAATAAACCAATAATATTCCATATTTTTCATAGGAGATCTATCATGTCCCTTAATATGAGATAAAGTCAAGACTCATATATATTATGATAAAAATTTAATAAATATAAAAGCAGTCTGCTTTATGTTATAATATTTATAAATATTGTAACTTTATGGAATGCATTTGACTATACTTAAATGAGGTGTTTAAATGAGCTGTTGTGGAGGAAACAATAAGAAAAGGCGTATAAAGGAGATAGGGGAAACAGGTTCTGCTGAAAACAAAGGCAATAGGAGAATAATACCCCTTGCTTTAATAATTGCCTCAGCCTTAATCCTATATTTCTTCTTAAGATAGAAGAGCCTCCCTTGTGGGAGGCTGAATTTTTTAGATTTATTGCTTGTTAACAAGAGACTTATTGCGCCATTTGCCCCTTTTATAGAAAATGGTTGTAATAATGGCTCCCATTGTCCAGGCTGTTAACAGTGAGATAAATACTGACTCTGGTCTTCCATTAGGATATGCTTCACTTCTTGTAAGATAGGCCAGTCCATAGGCAATTGGTATACGAAGAAGTACTGTGGTAAAAAGGGAAATCCACATAGGTGTCATGGTATCCCCAGCTCCACGCATAACTCCAGATAGGCTCTGGGTTACAGCCATGGCAACATAACCTACTGCAAGGATCCTCATCATGTGCATACTTAAATCAACCAATTCCTTTGTATCTGTAAAGATTTCCATAAGATATCTTCCAAAGACCAAGATAATAACAGTTATTGTAGCAGAAACGCCAACAGCAATCATAGTACCCTGTTTGCTTCCCTTTACTACCCTGTCCATCTTATTGGCTCCAATATTTTGACCAGAATAGGTAGTCATTGCATTTCCAAAGGAAAAGTTTGGCATCATGGCAAAACCATCTACCCGCATAACTATAACATTACATGCAATGACCAGTTCTCCAAAGGTATTAGTAAGAGATTGAACTGCAATCATAGCTAGAGATAAGATGGCTTGGGTTAAGCCTGAGGGTAGTCCAAGTTTTATTAATCCATAGGCATACTCTTTGTGTAATTTTAAAAACTGCAAGCTTATATCAAAGGTATCCTTCATACTGATTAGCTTAAGAACACATAGTACTGCTGAGATTCCTTGTGCAATAATGGTTGCTAGTGCTACACCAGGGACTCCCATGTCATACTTGGTAACAAATATTATATCAAGTACTACATTTAGAGCTGTAGAAATCAGCAAGAAGACAAGGGCTGATATTGAATCACCTAGTCCTCTTAGGACACCTGATAGAATATTGTAATAAGCAAATCCTGCTATGCCTAAGAAGAATATAATTAGATATCCTGCACTCCAGTCCATAATACTATCTGGTGTATTGAGAAACTTAAGCATAGGTCGGGTAACTAGGGGTCCAATAATCATAATGATTAGGGAAGCGATAGCTGTAAGGGACATACACACACCAATAGTATGAGAAAGTTTTTTCCTATCCCTAGCACCATAATACTGGGATACCATAATACTAGCACCCACTGAAATCCCAACAAACAAAACCAGCAGAAGATTCAATATAGGAGATGCGCTACCAACAGCAGCAAGAGCATTATCTCCTACATACCTTCCTACGATAATTGAATCAGCTGTATTATAAAGTTGCTGTGCAACATTGCCAATTAATAAGGGTATTGAAAATTCAACAATCCGTTTCCAAGGGGGCCCCACAGTCAGATCTTTTGGAGCAAACATTTCTTTAATACTTGCCATTGGCATAACCTCCAGGCTATTAATATTTATGGAATGATAATATTTTACTAAAAGATTTGAATAAAGGCAAAAAATAGTTTATATTAATTATAAACTTTTGTCAATTTCTTAGCTTTTGCATTTTCACTTAAAGTTTGTTACTAGAGAACTTACATAGATGCTATAATATACTTCTGAGAAAACTAAAGAAGAATTACGGAGGTAAGCAATGAAAGAAAAAGTGTATATACTAGGGCATAAAAATCCTGATTCAGATTCCATATGTGCAGCCTTGGCCTATGCAGAATATAAAAATGCCAGTGGCAAGATCAATGCCATACCAGCCCGTTTAGGAGAGTTGAATAGGGAAACTAAGTTTATACTTGACTACTTCGGAGTAGAGCCACCAATGCTATTGGAAACGGTTAGACTCAGCGTTAACGACTTAAATATTGATAGGGTAGCTCCTGTTAGCCCAGATATATACTTAGGCATGGCCTTGGACCTGATGAAGAAAAACAACTTAAATAGCCTTCCCGTAGCCAATGATAAGGAACAATTGATAGGGATTGTATCCATATCTGATATAATTAGTTCCTATATAGATGTGTGGGATAGCAATGTATTAGGAAAAGCAGGCACCTCCTTGGAGAACATAATAGACACCCTATCAGCAGACATAGTAGTAATGCCAGCTAATACAAGAACCTTTGATGGTAAAATATTAGTGCTGGCTATGGAACCTAAAACAGCTCAAAGGTATATAGAGGAAAATGATATAGTAATCTGTGGAGATAGGGCTGATGTTCAGGACATTGCTTTAAACAGCAATATTTCTTTGATGATTGTTACTGGAGATTCAAAAGTTGATGAAAAAATAGTAGACAAAGCCAGGGAAAAGGGTGTAATAATTATCTCCACTCCCCATGATACCTTTACTACCTCAAGGCTTATTTCTAAGTCTGTACCTATAAAGAATGTGATGACCAGCGAAAACATCATAAAATTCAGCCTAGATGATCTAGTGGACAATGTTAGGGAGCACATGTCCCAAACTAGATATAGATCCTACCCAGTAGTTGATAGCAATAGCAGCAATAGGGTTGTAGGACTGATATCAAGATATCACCTTATTTCCAGTATGAAGAAGAAAGTCATATTGGTTGACCACAACGAGAGAAGTCAATCTGTAGATGGAATAGAAGAGTGTGAAATACTAGAAATTATAGACCATCACAGGATAGCCGATGTATTTACTGGCAATCCCATATACTTCAGAAATGAGCCAGTGGGAAGCACCTCTACCATAGTTGCTTCCATCATGTTTGAAAATGGTAGGAGACCTTCTAAGAAGATAGCAGGAATACTAGCAGCAGCTATAATATCCGATACCCTATTATTAAGATCCCCTACTTCAACTAATACTGACAAGATAATGTTGGACAGACTGGCCAAAATTGCAAATCTTGATGTGGAAGAGTTTGCCCATGAGATGTTTAAGGCAGGCACATCCTTAAAGGGTAGAACTCCAAAGGAGTTGTTGGAGCAAGACTTTAAGACATTCCATATAGATGATGAAAAGATGGGAATTGCACAGGTATTCACAACAGATCCAGAGAGCATTCAGGACATGAAAGATGAGTTAATAGCCTTAATGGAAGACAGGGCTGATAAAGAGAAATATTCAATCTTCATGCTAATGCTGACAGACATTATAAAAGAAGCTTCAGAAATAGTAGTGGTTGGAACCCATAAGGAATTGGCAGCCCAAGCCTTTGGACAGAAGCTTGTAAACAACTCCTTCTATGCTTCTGGTGTCCTCTCTAGGAAGAAACAGGTGGTTCCACCAGTTATGGAGTACTTATCTGATATTAAAGAATACGGTGTTACAGAAGTAGCCTCCAAGTAGTGGGGGCTACTTTAGACCTAGGCAATGGAGATGGTTATATTAGGATTCTGCTTGAAGCTTTTCTATAAGACTTATTAAGCTTCTTTCAAAGTTCTCATCAGCTTGAGAACTTCTTTTTTTGAATTTAGTATATATCTTCTTTCTTCTTAAGCTGGCATTGATATGCCTCCTATCCAACAAGGAGCTTATGTTTTCATCAGTAATGTAAAAACCATTTTGGTTAATACAGTAGGCTCCTTTTGTAAGCCCCATGGCCGCTAGGCCATAGTCTTGAGTAATGAGTATATCCCCTTTATTTATCCTATTTGCTATATAATAGTCGGCACTATCCCTTGAAACATCTACAGATACTATTTCTGCATAAGGGTCATCTAGCCAAACTGCATAGTTCTTTACAACTACAATCCTTATATTGTACTCCTTAGCAACCTTAATAGCTACATCCACTACAGGACAGCCATCTGCATCTACGAAAATAACCATAATAACACTCCCAATAAGTTTACATATATAATAATGGTAATATATAATTTAATTGATAACAATGGAAATTTCACTAGGGGGAATGAGAAAATGATAAACATAGGCTTGCTAGGACTAGGAACTGTTGGGACTGGAGTGCTGAAAATACTTGAAAAGAGAAAAGAAGAGCTAATAAAGATTACTGGAGATGACATCAATATAAAGAAAATATTAGTAAGGGATTTAGCTAAGAAAAGGGATATAGAACTGGAAGGGGGTATAATAACTGATAATTTTGATGAGATACTAAAGGATGAAGATATAACTATTATAGTAGAGGTTACAGGGGACTTGGAGGAAGGCTACAAGTATGTTAGTGAGTCCCTAAGGGCTGGCAAACATGTGGTAACTGCCAATAAGGCCCTTGTATCCAAGTACTTTGAAGAGCTGTCAGATTTAGCCCACAAGAAGAAACTAGCCTTGCTATATGAAGCCAGCGTAGGTGGAGGCATACCTGTAATAAAGCCCCTTAAGGAGTTAATTCCTTTTAATGACATAAAAGAGGTTAGGGGGATACTAAATGGTACCTGTAATTACATATTGACCAGAATGGAAGAGGGGCTAGACTATGCTGAAGCATTAAAGATTGCTCAAGAACAAGGTTTTGCCGAAGCAGATCCTACAGATGATGTAGAAGGGCTTGACACTAGGAGAAAGCTTAGAATATTAGGCACTTTGGCCTTACAGGGCCAAATGCCGGAAGAAAACATAATAGTAAGGGGCATAAGCAATATTACTGCCTTTGATATATCAAATATTAATAAGATGGGAGCCTCTGTAAAACTAATAGGAGAAGTAAAAAGCTGTGAAGGTGGATACACAGCCATAGTTGAGCCTGTCATAGTAGAAAGTTCTTCGCCTTTTTATAATGTAGGTTATGAGGAAAATGCAGTATTTGTAAAGGGAGACAATGTTGGAGACTTGATGTTCTATGGAAATGGGGCAGGTATGTTGCCCACTGCCAATGCAGTTTTATGCGACCTAATGGATATAATAGCAGGTTCCTACAGATTAAACAATCCATTGGGAAATAAGAAGCTAATGGACTTAAGTTTAGCTATTAAAGGAAGTTATTATCTGAGAATATCTAAGATAAACGGTGAGCTAATGGATGTATTTAAATCCTTAGCTGATAAGGTATTATCAACGGGTGCTCAGTTTGCCCTTGTTACAAAGCACATATTAAGAAAAGATTTGATTGATCTTTTCGAGAATTTAGGGATAGAAGAGAAGGATTACTTTATTGCTAAATTTGATAAGATTAACACATAAGTTAATCTATTACATGAACCTTAAATATCTGTATATTTCAAAGCTTTATGCCTTAAGTTTAACTTTAACTTTAATTCTATTGGGAATATATGACTGCTACTTTATATTCTCTTTCCAATAAAGACTTCTGTATATTATTTTTAATAGACATGAGCCTATGACAAATGTTAAAATATAAACCACCACCATATATTAGGTGGTATATATTATGACATTAAAGCGCCAGAGCTCATGAGAGCTGACGAGGACATGGTTTATCGAGTTTTCGGCGGATGCCATGGGGTGAGCTGCCATCCTAAGAACTACACAAATCTTGTAAGTGATTACAGGGACAAAAGTAGTTCAGCAGCAAAAATTTTTAGAAGAGGTGAAAATATGTGCGGTATAGTCGGCTATATTGGAAGTAAAAATGCAACTGATATTTTGTTAGAAGGTTTAGGGAAATTAGAATACAGGGGATATGACTCAGCTGGCATAGCTGTAATTAAGGATAATAGTATACAAGTTGAAAAGCGTAAAGGAAGGCTAGCAGTATTGAAAGAAAGCTTAGAAGACAATCATGTAGAGGGGAATGTAGGGATTGGACATACCAGATGGGCAACCCATGGAGAGCCATCAGATGTCAACTCCCATCCTCATTTAAACAATGAGCATACAGTGGCGGTTGTTCACAACGGCATAATAGAGAATTACCTTTCACTAAGGCAGGAGCTTACTGAAAAAGGATATACATTCAAATCAGAAACAGATACTGAAGTGCTTCCCTTCCTAATTGATTACTATTATGAGGGAGATCTGGTAGAAGCGGTTAAGAAGACCATATCAAGACTAGAGGGAGCCTATGCCTTAGGTATAATTCATAAGCATCATCCAGATATGCTTATTGCGGTAAGGAAGGATAGTCCCCTTGTAATCGGAGTGGGAGAAGGGGAAAACTTCATTGCTTCAGATATACCAGCCATTCTCAACTACACAAGACAAGTATACTTGATTGATAACAACGAAATGGCAGTATTAACCAATGACAGCGTTGAGATAATGAAAACTGATGGGACTAAGGTAGATAAGGAAATATATAATGTAGAGTGGGATGTGGAAGCAGCTGAAAAAGGCGGATATGCTCATTTCATGTTAAAGGAAATACATGAACAGCCAAAAGCTGTAAAGGACACCTTGTCTCCAAGAGTAGATAAGGACGGAATGGTCAACATCAAAGACTTGAAATTAGATGAAGACTATATAAAGAGAATAAACAAGGTGTACATGGTGGCCTGTGGTACTGCTTATCATGCAGGCCTTATAGGAAAGGCATTTATTGAAAAGTATGCTAATATTCCGGTTGTAGCAGATATAGCTTCAGAGTTTAGGTATGCAAATCCCTTTATAGACGAGAATACTTTGATGATAGTAGTGAGCCAATCTGGGGAAACAGCAGATACACTAGCAGCCTTGAGACTTGCTAAGGAGAAAGGAGCTAAGGTATTAGCAGTAACCAATGTAGTTGGCAGCTCCATAGCTAGGGAATCAGACTATGTATTCTATACCTGGGCTGGACCAGAAATAGCTGTGGCTTCAACCAAGGCATATACTACTCAGATAATAGGCCTAGCTTTAATAAGCTTAGATATGGCACTAAAGAGAGGCACAATAGATGAGATAAAGGTTAAAGAAATAGTTGGGCAAATTTGGAAACTATCAGATAAAATTGAAATGATATTAAATAGGGAAGAAGAAATAAAGGATATGGCAAATGAGATCCATACATCAGAAGATATCTTCTACATTGGAAGAGGTCTAGACTACTATCTAGCCTTAGAAGGATCCTTGAAGCTAAAGGAAATATCCTATATCCACTCAGAAGCCATGGCAGCTGGAGAGTTAAAGCACGGTACATTGGCTTTAATAGATAAGAAAACTCCAGTTATAGCAATTGCAACTCAAGATAGTCTATATGATAAGATGCTGAGCAACATAAAGGAAGTAAAGGCAAGAGGAGCCTATGTAATTGGTGTAGCTAAGGAAACTAATAAAGAAATAGAAGAGATTGTAGACAAAGTAATATATATTCCAGAAGTAATGGACGAATTGGCTACTCCTATTGCAGTAGTACCACTACAGATGCTAGCATATTACGTAGCACTTAATAGAGGTTGTGATATAGATAAACCAAGAAACTTAGCAAAGAGCGTAACTGTGGAATAGAAAAAGCTTGTCCCAAAATGCCGCAGTAAATGAGGATTTGTCTTTCATTTACCGCGGCATTTGTTTTTTAGGGTAGAAGGGGAATGAACTAGGCTAAAAGCAAGAGGAAAAAAACAGATGTTTTTATAGGTAGTATGTTGT
>JAAYHX010000021.1 GCA_012735215.1 Tissierellia bacterium | reverse complement strand
GTGTTAGGCACGCCGCCAGCGTTCGTCCTGAGCCAGGATCAAACTCTCATTAAAAATATTTAAGTTTGTCTGCTCTCGCTGACTTTTTCTTCTCAAAGTACTTCACACTGTTTAGTTTTTAAGGTTCGAATTAATGTCAACTTTTATAGCATATCATTTTATTGAATACATGTCAATACTTTTTTTAATTATTTTTGCCTGCCAGTTTTCCTGACAAGCTTTAGTATTGAAGCTGACAAGTATAAATATTACACTCTTTTTATATAAATGTCAATAGGTTTTTTTAATCTTTTCAATTTCTTTTTTTAAGCTTTCTAAGTCCGATATATAAACATCCTTTAGACTCCTATTGTATATTACTGCTGCTGGATGATATAAGGGAAACACCTTATACTCTTTACTCCTTATTTCTACAGATAAGAGTTTTCCATGAACATCTCCAATCTTTGTATTATCATTGAATATGGACTTTAGTGATGTATTGCCTAAGGTTACTATTATCTTAGGCTGAATTATGTCTACCTCCTCATAGATTAAGTCTCTAAAATCGTCTATCTCTTTTATGGTAGGAGGTCTATTGGATAGTCTACCTGTTTTAGGGTTGGTTTTGGTTGGTCTAAATTTGACTGAATTTGTAATATATATATCATCTTTTCTTATGTTTAGAATCTCTAAGAATTCATCTAAATGCTTTCCAGCCTGACCTACAAAGGGCTTACCCAGCTCCACCTCCTTTGAACCAGGCGCCTCCCCTATAAGCATAATGGGGCTGTCCAAGTCTCCAGATCCTAAAACAATCCCTTTATCAGGATATCTTTCTTTTAGTTTTCTATTTAGAATATCTATTCTTTCTTTTTTCAACAACATCAACCTTTCATGTTAAAACCATTTTGTAATTCTATATACTTATTCCTTATACTTTTAAAGTCTTCCCAAGCCTCTCTCTTTTTACTCTCATCCCTTAATAGTGCTGCTGGGTGATATGTTGCTATTATATTAAACTTGCCCCTCATATGCCAAATACCCCTGTCTCTAGTTATCCTAAAATCCTTATCAATGATATTTCTAGCCGAAACTGCTCCTAAGCATACTATTATGTCTGGATCTATTATTTTCACTTGCCACCTTAAATATTCTATACAGATATTGCTTTCTTCTTCATAGGGATCCCTATTATTAGGCGGCCTGCACTTAACAATATTAGCTATATAAACTTGATTTCTCTTAAGTTCTATAGCTTCTATCATCTTATCCAAAAGCTGGCCTGCCTTGCCTACAAAAGGTCTACCCATCCTGTCCTCGTAATATCCAGGTCCTTCTCCAATAAACATAATCTTAGCATTGGGACTGCCCTCACCAAATACTGTATTGGTTCTAGTCCTATATAAGGGACATCTTCTACAGCCTTTGACTATGCTTTTAAGTTCATCTAAAGTGTACATATTAATTCGCCCCCAGAATCCATGGAATCAGCAGTTTATGAATCTTCCTTAAAATAATCATAGATAAAGATTGGTTCTGCGTCAAGAACGAAAAAACACCTCAAATGTTATGCACATTCGAGGTGAATTCTTACTTAGTTTATTATCTTTATTCGTCAACAATAGGCTTCATAGTTGGGAATAGAATTACATCCCTTATGCTGGATTGATCTGTTAATAGCATTACAAGCCTATCAATACCTATACCTAGTCCACCAGTTGGAGGTAGGCCTACTTCCAGTGCATTGATAAAGTCTGTATCCATCATATGGGCTTCTGCATCTCCAGCCTCTCTCTTTCTTACCTGTTCAAGGAATCTTTCCTTTTGGTCAATTGGGTCATTTAGCTCACTGAAAGCATTGGCTATTTCCCAAGTATTAACAAAAGCTTCAAACCTATTAGTCAACCTTGGGTCATCTGGGTTTCTCTTGGCTAGGGGTGATACTTCTACTGGATGATGAGTAATGAAAGTAGGCTGAATAAGATGTTCTTCACAAAACTCTTCAAACATCTCACTGATTACATTTCCTCTTTTCATATCTGAAGTAATCTCTAGCCCCTTTTCCTTTGCAATCTTTCTAGCCTCTTCATCAGAATCTATTTGATTGAAGTCTATACCAGTATATTCCTTCACCGCTTCTATCATAGTCATTCTCTTCCAAGGTGGAGTAAGGTCTATTTCCCTTCCTTGATAATTGATCTTTGTAGTCCCTAGTGCCTTTTCTGCAGCATAAGCTACTATCTGTTCTGTAATCTCCATCATATCTTCATAGTCTGCATAAGCCTGATATAATTCAATGCTTGTAAATTCAGGATTATGCTTGTAGCTCATCCCTTCATTTCTAAACATCCTGCCCATTTCATAAACTTTCTCAAAACCACCTACAATTAGCCTTTTTAGATAAAGCTCATTAGCAATTCTTAAATACATGTCTATATCTAAAGTATTGTGATGGGTTACAAAAGGACGAGCATTAGCTCCACCTGCTATAGTATTTAGTATAGGAGTTTCAACTTCTAAGAAACCTCTATTATCTAAGAAGTCTCTTATGGCTTTAATAATCTTATTTCTTATGATAAATATCTTTTTAACCTCTGGATTTACTATTAAGTCCACATATCTTTGTCTATATCTTAAATCAGGGTCTTTCAAGCCATGGAATTTTTCAGGCAACATCTGAAGGGCTTTAGTAAGCAGAATTATTTCTTCAGCCCTTACTGAGATCTCTCCAGTTTTAGTTTTAAATACTACTCCCTTAACTCCTATAATATCTCCCAAGTCCAAATAGCTCAACTTCTTATATGCTTCTTCCCCTAGTACATCCTGTTTAGCAAATATCTGAATTCTGCCTTCACTATCTTGTAAATCCATGAAGCTTACCTTGCCGTGACCTCTCCTGGACATTAATCTACCAGCTACTGAAACTGTTTCTCCTTCTAATTCTTCAAAGTTTTCCTTTATAGTCATGCTGTGATGGGTATATTCATATTTTTCTATAAGGAATGGATCCTCACCCATGTCCTGTAATTCTTTTAACTTGTCTCTCCTTATCTTGAGCATTTCATTAATATTATCTTCAGTTCCAGTCACAATTTCATCCTCCCTTATCTTGTTATACTTACGATCTGGTACTTTATAGAACCATCGGGTACGTGTACCTCTACTATATCTCCTTCCTTTTTACCAAGAAGCGCTCTGCCTACAGGTGACTCATTGGAAATCTTTCCATTGAATGGATCTGCCTCCGCAGAACCAACAATGGTATACTCCATTTCTTCATCATACTCTAAATCCTTAACTACTACTTTTGATCCCAATGTAACCACATCTGTGCTGATTTCATCATCATCTATCAATTTAGCATTCCTCAATATGGATTCTATCTTGACAATTCTTTCTTCCAATTGGGCCTGCTCATTTTTTGCCTCATCATATTCAGAGTTTTCACTTATATCTCCAAAAGCCAAAGCTTGTTTTATCCTTTCAGCAACTTCTTTTCTTCTAACCGTTTTTAGTTTTTCTAGTTCTCCTTCTAATCTCTCTAATCCCTCTCGTGTTAAAAAAACATCCTTTTCAACCATGGGTATTTTCTCTCCTTTTATTCATGATATTATATATAGCTTCAGCCATATTTTTTTAAATAATTAATCAAATGACAATTTTTCAATTATATATGCAGTTTATTATAGCCAAGGGAAATAAAAATGTCAAGCAATTAGAATTTGCCCTTGTTTTTTATATTTAGGTGCACAAATTCTGCAGTTGAGTAAATATTCCCATTTGCATATACTCCATAAAAATCTTCATCTTTTCCTTGAGCTAAATATTCATATATATAGGATGGAACCAATGTAGGGATAAGTCCCTTTCCATTAAGATTTATTCCATCTCCCCTGAAAACAAAATCCTCAACTACAGTCAACTTTGTATCTTTTATTATACTCCTGCTAAACTGCTTATCAATACTAAAATCAAATATTATTGCATCATTTCTAAGCCTTCTGGTGTTTATACTGCAATTATCTATAAGATTAATTATTATTGAATAGTTTGTCAAGATTCTATCTATTTTTTTAGAGAAGAAAATCGATAATCCAGTTTTCTCTAATACATGCTGGTATATCCTCTCTACATCTTCTTTATCAAAATCCCCTATAATAGTTATAAAACTTACATCCTTACATATTGCTTCTATTGCTTTTTGTGTCAACTCTTCCTCTCGGCCTATAATTAGAGCTTCTCTATTTTTCAAATCTTCACCTAATATTTCATATATGCTGGTCAAGGCTAATGATAAAAAGCCCATTAGTACATCCATTCCATCTACAATTTTTAAGCCAGTTTCCTTCTCTATTATGTTTAGTTGAAGCCTATTGAACATGTAAAGATTCTCCATTAGAAAAACCTCTGTATCTTCATCTCTGAGCTTATTTAAAGCTTTAATCATTTCATTGACCAGATTCTCTCCATCTACAGGATCCTTTAAAAAGACTCCTGCTATCTTTCCTACTGGATTACCTTCTAGATCATGAAAGTGGTCTATAATCTTTGGTCTTGCTGCTGGTATTAATACCCTAGGTATTATTTTTCTAAGCCCCCTGTGGTAGTAAGTGAAATACTTATTCTTGTCTAAGATATAAAGAAACCCAATAGTTTCCCCCCTTCAACCTTATTTTAATGTATTATATGACCACTTAAGTTCAAGTATAACTAATCCTCCTTAATACTTTTTAATTGTTGAAGATAATCCTCTAAAAGGGATACTATTTCTTCCCTCTCACTTAATGAATTAATTTGGTTCTTGATTCTGTTAGAATTTTTCATACCTTTTATATACCAGGAGATATGTTTTCTCATTTCCCTTACGGCTATTCTTTCTCCCTTTTCATCGCAAAGCATATTCAAATGCCTAACAGCCATATTTATTATTTCTTCGCAGCCAGGTTCTATGTCTTCTTCACCAGCCATTAGCAAGTTTATTCTTTTAAATATCCAAGGATTCCCCATGGCGCCCCTACCTATAGCAACTCCATCACAGCCAGTCTGCTCCATCATTTTCAGTGCATCCATTGGTTCAAATACATCACCATTTCCTATTACAGGAATGTTTACAGCATCCTTGACCTTTTTTATGAATTTCCAATCAGCTTCTCCTGAATAGAACATATCCCTAGTCCTAGCATGAACAGTAATTGCTGATACTCCTTCCTCTTCAGCTATTTTAGCAATTTCAACTCCATTTATACAGCTTTCATCCCAGCCCATTCTTATCTTGATGGTTACAGGTTTGCTGGAAACTCCAACCACCTTTTTTACTATTTGCCTGACTAGGCTAGGAGTTTTTAAAAGGGCAGAACCATCTCCATTTTTTACAATTTTAGGAGCAGGACACCCCATATTTATATCCAATATATCTATATCCTCTCTAGGATTGATATGCTTTTCTACTATCTCTGCCATTATATCAGGATCTGACCCAAAAATCTGTAGTGCAATAGGTCTCTCCTTTTTATCAACTTTAGTTAAATCTTCCGTCTTTTGATCTCCATAATACAGGCCCTTGCTGCTTACCATTTCTGAAAAGACTAAACCAGCACCCATTTTCTTGCAGATAATCCTAAACACCCTATCTGTAATGCCTGCCATGGGAGCGAGAAATATATTGTTTTCTAAGTTTACATTTCCTATTTTCAAACTTTCACCTCCATATACATCACTTTTCCATCCATAAAAAAGTAGCCTAACGGCTACTTTTTATTTTTTTCATATATTATGCGTAATCCTTCAAGAGTTAACAACTTATCTATCTTATTGATGTATTTGCTCTCAGATGCTATCAAGGATGCAAGTCCTCCAGTGGCAATTACATTTTTTACTTCTCCCTCATCCTTTATCTCTTCCATAATCTTTTCTACAATATAGTCTACTAATCCCACATAGCCATAGATTAATCCCGACTGAATACTGTTAACAGTATTCTTACCTATTACATTCCTAGGCTTAGTCAATTCCACCTTTGGAAGCTTTGATGTTCTGGAGAATAAAGCTTCACTTGAAATCTTAATACCTGGAGTTATAGCTCCACCCAAATAGTCTCCATCTTTTGAAATCACACAAAAGGTTATGGCAGTCCCAAAATCTACTATTATTAAAGGTCCTCCATATTTATCATAGGCAGCTACAGCATTTACTATTCTGTCAGCTCCCAACTCTTTTGGATCATCATATTTTATATTCATTCCCGTCTTTATACCAGGTCCTACCACTAAGGGCTTCTTGTCAAAGTACTTTGTAATCATTTCAACTAAAGTATGCATTAGAGGAGGCACTACTGATGAAACAATTACATCATCCACATCTTTAAGACATAGACCATGATATTTAAATATGTGCTCAAACAGTATTCCATATTCATCAGAAGTTTTATTTCTGTCAGTGGAAATCCTCCAATCATTAATCAACTTATTACCCTCATATACGCCAAAAACAATATTTGTGTTTCCAACATCAATTGCAAGTAACATCTTATTCACCATCCATCAATAGTTTCTTCTCTTTAGAGCAGCAACTACATTAGTAACTATTATTATTGCAATTATGGCTTCTGGTATGCCGTTTGTAATACCAATCCCAACTATAACCTTCCTAGTCATATCTATACTGTAGCCTAGTTCCTTTACAAATCTTTCACCATATAGTATATAAATGCCCAACAATACTCCAATGGTATTAGTCAGGGTGCCCATAACTGCTGGTATTATGATCTCTAAACTTTCTTTTTTAAGCTTGGAATTTGTGTAATAGATCATAATAACTGTAAGGATCAATAGCATAAGGTTTATAGCAATAGACCCTATCCTTTGAAAATTTTTTACATCTACATATATTCCATAGGTTAGATACCCAAATATGCCTACCCATATTGAATTTAATAACCAAATTGTTTTTTTATTGGCCAGACCTTTCACAAGTCTGTGGACATAGTAACTTGTTATTCCTATCAATACTCTAGGCAAAAGGGAAACTAATGGATTTAGAAAAACGAAAGATACAGGAGTTGGATTAGTTACAGCCTGAAACATGCTAAAAAGTCCAAATATCAACCCTACTAATCCTCCCACAATGGGACCTTCCATTATTGCGCCGATGATAACTGGTAGGTGCATTATAGTTGCCCTTGTTGGTCCTACAGGAATAAAGCCTAAGGGCGTCATGCCCAATACTGCAGTAAACCCTCCTAGCAGACCAATGATTACAATCCTTCTGACTGATGATTGTACATATACGTTTTTCATATTCAACCCCCCGCTCTGGTTCCCTAGGGATACCAGTCGAATTTTATTTTTATATTGACAAGATGTCCAACTCTTTATAAAAAGATGTTGGCAAAATACAAAATTATTATAATTCTTATAGACTTATTTTTCAACACCAAAAAAAGAAAAGCATGGCTTAATCTGCCATGCTTAACCTCCAAAGAACATCAGCAATAGACCTGCTGCCACAGCCGAGCCAATGACTCCTGCCACATTGGGTCCCATAGCATGCATAAGTAGGAAGTTTCTTGGATTCGCTTCTTGCCCAACCTTTTGAGAAACCCGTGCAGCCATGGGCACTGCTGATATTCCAGCAGATCCTATTAATGGATTGATCTTTCCTCCAGATAACTTATACATGATTTTACCAAACAATACCCCTCCAGCTGTTCCAATTGAAAAGGCTACAAGACCTAAGGCAATAATACTGATAGTACGCCAGGTCAAGAAAGTTTCCGCATTAGTAGTAGCTCCTACAGTCAACCCTAAAAATATGGTAACAATATTCATTAATGCATTTTGTGCTGTATCTGATAGCCTCTCCACAACTCCACACTCTCTCATCAGGTTACCTAACATGAGCATGCCAACCAAGGGTGCTGCTGAAGGCAATAATAGGGAAACTAAAACTGTTATCATTATTGGGAATATTATCTTCTCTTTCTTAGATACTGGTCGCAACTGTTTCATCATTACTTTTCTTTCTTCTTCTGTGGTCAAGGCTTTCATTATTGGAGGTTGTATTATTGGAACTAATGCCATATATGAGTATGCTGCTACTGCAATTGGTCCTAACAAGTGAGGTGCCAATTTAGTAGTTAAGTATAGGGCAGTAGGTCCATCAGCTCCACCGATTATTCCAATGCTAGCTGCTTCTGGCCCAGTAAAGCCTAATAATACAGCTCCTATAAATGTGATAAATATCCCCAGCTGAGCTGATGCTCCCAGCAATATGCTAGAAGGATTAGCTATTAATGGTCCAAAGTCTGTCATAGCTCCCACTCCCAAGAATATTAGAGGAGGATATATTCCTAATTTTACCCCTTGATATAGATAATATAGCAGACCTCCATATTCTCTGGTTTGCTGGACTAATTTCCCCGTTTCTGGATCTTTAACAATTTCTACAACCGGTTCTGCCATCATTCCTGCTAAAGGAAGGTTTGCTAATAGCATCCCAAAGGCAATTGGCACTAATAGAAGGGGTTCAAATCCTTTTTTTATTGCTAAATAAAGGAGTATAAAGGACACCAATATCATGACTATCTGTCCAATTGTTATTTCAGCCAATCCAGTGCTTTCCAAAAACTTTCCCAATATGTCTATAAGCATTTAAGTTACCTTCCTTTCATGAGTTATTCTAAGACTACCAATTGGTCTCCAGTGTTGACTGATGCCCCTTTAGCAACTGCAACGCTTGCAACTCTTCCATCCCTTGGTGCTAGTATTTCATTTTCCATCTTCATTGCTTCAAGTATTATCAATAAGTGACCTTCTTTAACCGTTTCCCCTTCCTTTACATTTATGTTAAGTATGGTTCCAGGCATTGGCGCAGTAACTACCTCTGCCCCTTCAGAAACCCTTACTTCTTTTTTCTCTTCTTGTGGTTTTGGCTCAGCTTTTGGTTCTGCCTTTGGCTGAGGTGATACCTGTTCTATTTTAGGTTTGTTTTGTACAATAGGTGTTGGATTTGTAGTTGAAGTAGTATTAGATGCAACCTCTTCAACTTCCACTTCATATTGCTTTCCATTTACATTTACAATAAATTTTCTCATATGATTACCTCCTGTATCCTATAATCTACTCATAATTTGTTCTACTCTACCAGCCTGAGCCCAAGAATTTGTTGCCAGGTCTGTTCTTCTTATAGATCTGATATTTATCTCTGGTATGGACACCCCTAAGCTGGCAGCTATTGCAGCTGATATGACTGCAACCAATTCTTCATCCTCTATATCCTCTTTTTCTTCTATAGTTTCATTAGCCTTTTCAACCTTTATATTCTCTTGTATTTTATTTTTTACTTCTTTTTCTACTACACCATTTGAAGCAGCTCTCAAAAGCTTAATAAACAGAGCTATTCCTGCAAGGACTGCAAATACTACAGCCATACTAAATACTGTAATCATCAAGCTATCCATCAAGGTTATTCTTTCCGCCAAGTCTATCATCCTTTCTATACTGGTATATTGCCGTGTTTCTTGGCAGGACTTGTTTCTCTCTTGCTTTCTAACATATCAAAGGCAGATATAAGTCTTGGTCTTGTTATTCCTGGTACTATTACATCATCAACAAAGCCTCTTGAGGCTGCAATGTATGGGTTAGCAATTGTGTTTCTATACTCTTCTATCTTTTCCTGCCTAGTTTCCATAGGATTTTCAGAGTTTTTAATGTCATTCTTAAATATGATGTTAGCTGCCCCATCTGGCCCCATTACTGCTATTTCCGCACCTGGCCATGCAAACACCTGATCGGCTCCTAAATCCTTACTGCACATTGCCAAGTAGGCTCCTCCGTATGCCTTTCTTATAATCAAAGTAACTTTAGGCACAGTGGCTTCACTAAATGCATAAAGCATCTTTGCACCATGTCTTATAATTCCTCCATATTCTTGATCAGTACCTGGCAAGAAGCCTGGAACATCTACCAAGTTCAACAGTGGTATGTTGAAGGCATCACAAGTTCTTATAAATCTTCCCGCCTTATCAGAAGCATTTATATCTAAACAACCGGCTAGAACCTTAGGCTGATTTGCTACTACCCCTACTGTTTTCCCATTTAACCTGATAAAGCCTGTAATTATGTTTTGAGCATAGTATTCCTGGATTTCAAAGAATTCATTGTTATCAGCTATAAGCTTTATAATTTCCTTCATATCATAAGGCTTGTTGGGGTTAACTGGTACTAGCTCATTTAGTTTTTCTTCCATTCTATTTATATCATCCTCGGACTGGTAAGCTGGTGGATTTTCTAAGTTATTTGATGGCAAGTAGCTCAATAATGTCCTTATTCTCTTTATACAGTCCTCTTCGCTTTTATCCATAAAGTGGGCTACTCCTGATATTCTATTATGGGTATTAGCTCCTCCCAAGTCTTCTTGGCTTACATCTTCTCCTGTAACTGTTTTTATTACCTGTGGTCCAGTTATGAACATCCTGCTTATGCCATCTACCATGAATATAAAGTCAGTTAAGGCTGGTGAATATACAGCTCCTCCTGCACAAGGTCCCATTATGGCAGTAATTTGTGGTATTACTCCAGAAGCCTTAGTATTATTGTAAAATATCTTTCCGTATCCTGATAGGGCATCTACCCCTTCTTGTATTCTGGCTCCTCCTGAATCATTAATTCCAACTATGGGAGCTCCCATCTTCAAAGCCATTTCCTGTACCTTGCATATTTTATTTGCGTGCATTTCCCCTAAAGAACCGCCTAGCACTGTAAAATCTTGTGCATATACAAATACCAATCTTCCATCCACAGTCCCGTATCCAGTAACTACTCCATCTGCATTAGCTTCTGTGTTTTCCATGCCAAAATTAGTACATCTATGAGTTACAAAGGCGTCAATTTCTATAAAGCTTCCTTCATCTAATAGTAGATTAATTCTTTCCCTTGCAGTTAGCTTTCCTTGACTATGTTGTTTTTCTATTCGCTTTTCTCCTCCACCAAGTTCTATCTTCCTCTTGGTTTCAAGGAGCTTTTCAATCTTTTCTTTCAACTTTGCCCCTCCTTTTAGTAGTTATTCTCTTTCACATAATTCAATCAATACTCCAAAAGTGGACTTTGGATGTAGGAAAGCAATCTTTGCTCCTCCTGCTCCTCTTCTTGGCTTTTCATCTATTAGCCTAATTCCTCTTTCCTTTACCTCTTCTAAGGCTTTTTCAATATCATCTACCCTGTAAGCAATATGTTGTATTCCTTCCCCCCTTTTTTCTATGAACTTAGCTATTGGGCTGTCTTCATCTGTAGCCTCCAACAGCTCCACTTCAGTATCTCCTATTGGCAAGAAAGCTGTTTTCACCTTCTGTTCCTCCACAACTTCCGTACCAACACATTTAATACCCAATACTTCCTCATAAAACTTCAATGCTTCATCTAGGTTTTTAACAGCTATTCCTATATGGTCTATCTTTGTAACCATACCATCCCCTCCTAAGAATTGATCAAACTCATAATCCTATCCTTGGCAGTATAAGGATCTATTTCCTTTGATACAACACTTTCTACTAAGTTATCCAACAGGTTTCCCTCTAGTGTTTTATCCATTATTAGCCTAATAAACTCCTCTTCTGCCAGCTTGATAATTTCAAGCTTAGCATTGTTCTTTCTTCTCTCCTTAAGTTTACCTGTTCTTTCTAAATACTCTCTATGTTCAAGAAGCTTTTCCACTAGTTCTTGAATATTTTCATTTCTACTAGCCGCCACCTTTACTACTGGAGGCCTATAATCCTTATTTTCACTTAGATCCAAGTTCATTTCTATCTCTAATGCAGTTCTATCTGCTCCTTCCAAATCGCATTTGTTCACTGCAAATACATCAGCTATTTCCATTATCCCAGCTTTTATGGCCTGAATATCATCTCCTAAATTTGGTACCGTAACCATTAATACAGTATCAGCCAATTTTATTATATCTACTTCCGATTGGCCTACTCCAACGGTTTCAATAAAAATATAGTCCATTCCAAATATATCCAAGACCTTAACTGCACCCCAGGTAGCCTTTGAAATACCTCCTAAAGATCCTCTAGTCCCCATACTCCTTATGAATATGCCCTTATCCAGGGTCAAATCATTCATCCTTATTCTGTCTCCTAGAATTGCTCCACCTGTAAAGGGGCTAGTAGGGTCTACTGCTAAAATCCCTATTTTCTTTCCCTCTTTCCTAAACTCCTTAGCCAACTTATCTGTAAGGGTGCTTTTACCGCTACCAGGAGCACCAGTTATACCTACTACATAGGCATTCCCTGAATACCTATACAAGTCTTTTATTATGCTTATGGCCTCTTCATCATTGTTTTCTAACATAGTGATGAGTCTAGCACAAGCCCTTCTATCACCTTTTAATAGTCTTTCCTTTATGTTCAATTGCTGCACCACCATTATCTTTTTAGATTGCTTTTGATGAATTCAACTACATCTTTAGTGGAGGTTCCAGGAGTAAATATTTCTCCTATACCAGCTTCCTTCAGTCCTGGTATGTCCTCCTCAGGAATGACTCCTCCTCCTATTACCAATACATCATCTACTCCCTCTTCTTTAAGCAAATTGATTATCTTGGGAAACAGATGATTGTGAGCACCAGATAGTATGCTTAAGCCTATTACATCCACGTCCTCCTGTATGGCAGTTTGTACTATTTGCTCTGGTGTTTGTCTCAATCCCGTATAGATTACCTCCATACCAGCATCCCTTAAAGCCCTAGCAATTACCTTAGCTCCTCTATCATGGCCATCTAAACCTGGCTTTGCCACTAATACCCTAATTGGTCTGTCCATTTTTACATACCTCCCAATCCTTCACAATATATTAATTCAAAGGCCTTACAAACAGCTGTAGATTGCGATTTTATAATATAATAGACTGCTGATATTCACCAAACACTTCCCTTAATACATCGCATATTTCTCCCAAGGTAGCATAGGTCTTTACAGCATCCAATATATATGGCATTAAGTTTACGCTGCTATCCTTGGCAGCCTCCCTCAAGGCTTCCAGCTTGTTATTTACCTCTTCATTGTTTCTTTCCTTTCTTAGCTGTTCAAGGTGTTCCCTTTGTACCCTTTCAACTTCAGGATCTACCCTTAATATATCCTTGTGGGTTTCTTCCTCTATCTGGAACTTGTTAACTCCTACTACTATTCTCTCTCCTGATTCAACTTCCATCTGATATTTATATGCAGAATTTTGAATCTCCTTTTGTATATACCCTTTCTCGATGGCACTAACCGCTCCACCTAACTCATCAATCTTTTGGATATAATCCATAGCTTCCTTCTCAATCCTATCTGTTAAGCTCTCCACATAGAAAGAACCTGCCAATGGATCAATAGTATCAGCTACACCTGACTCATGGGCTACAATCTGCTGAGTCCTTAAAGCAATCCTTACTGATTCTTCTGTTGGTAAAGCTAAAGCTTCATCCCTTGAATTGGTATGCAATGACTGAGTGCCTCCAAGTACTGCTGCTAGGGTCTGAATAGCTACCCTTACTATATTGTTATCTGGCTGTTGAGCTGTCAATGTAGAACCTGCAGTTTGAGTGTGGAATTTAAGCATCATAGATTTTGGATTCTTGGCATTGAATCTTTCCTTCATTATTTTCGCCCACAATCTTCTTGCAGCCCTAAATTTGGCAACTTCCTCTAATAGATTGTTGTGGGCATTGAAGAAGAAGGACAACCTTGGTGCAAAATCGTCCACATCCAATCCAGCCTTTATAGCCGCTTCTACATAGGCGATACCGTCAGCTAATGTAAAGGCTACTTCTTGTACTGCAGTTGCCCCAGCTTCCCTAATATGGTATCCACTGATACTTATGGTGTTCCATTTAGGTACCTCCTTAGAGCAGTATTCAAATATATTTGTAATAAGTCTCATGGAAGCCTTTGGTGGGAATATATATGTTCCTCTAGCAATATATTCTTTTAAAATATCATTTTGAATAGTTCCTCTAAGCTTATCCTTTGTTACTCCCTGCTTTTCAGCAACAGCAATATACATGGCCAACAAAATGCTAGCAGGAGCATTGATAGTCATAGATGTGCTAACCTTGTCTAAGGGTATACCATCAAATAAGATTTCCATATCCTTTAAGGAGTCAATGGCAACTCCTACTTTGCCTATTTCTCCTTCAGCTATTGAATTGTCAGAGTCATATCCAATTTGTGTAGGTAGGTCAAAAGCTACACTAAGACCTGTTTGACCTTGTTCCAATAGATATTTATATCTTTGGTTAGATTCAATAGCCGTTCCAAATCCTGCATACTGCCTCATGGTCCAGAGCCTACCCCTGTACATTGTAGGCTGTACCCCCCTTGTAAATGGATACTGACCAGGAAATCCTAATTTTTCATCATAGTCCCATTCTTCTAAATCCAAGGGAGTGTATAACCTGTTTACTTCTATATCTGAATTGGTTCTAAAAGTTTCCTTTCTTTCAGGGAATTTTGAAATAACCTTCTTTACATCATTATCTTCCCATTCCTTTGAGGATTCTTTAATACGATTTAATTTATTTTCATCAAACACCACAATCCCTCCTCACTTCTGATTAATAAATAATCAACCATACATTTATATAATATAATTACCATAAGCAAATATCAAATCATATTATAATTTTTTACAATTTGCTTTTGTAATATCATTTGATAGTCTCATTATTAATTAAACTTTCTAATCCCTATAAAACAAAAGACAGCTGATAACAGCTGTCTAATCTACGCGCTTGCAAATATTTCTTCAAATTCCTTAGCATCCAGAGTTTCCTTTTCTAGAAGAGCTTCTGCAACTTTGTGAAGCTTATCCATATTTTCCTTTAATAGCTGTTCTGCCTTACTGTAAGCTCTGTCTATTAAGTTCCTCATTTCCTTATCTATGGCGGCCGCTACTTCTTCACTATAGTTTCTAGTTCTCCCAAAGTCTCTTCCAACAAATATTTCTTCGTCATCTGTACCATAAGTCATTGGGCCTAGTTTTTCGCTCATACCATAGTGAGTAACCATCTGCCTTGCTAATTTTGTAGCCCTCTCTATGTCATTTTGAGCTCCTGTGCTTATATCCTTCAACACCAAGGCCTCTGCAGCCCTTCCGCCAAGTAGGGTTACTAGTTGATCCTCCATCTTGCTCTTTGTCATATAATATCTATCCTGCTCTGGAAGATATGCAGTAAATCCTCCAGCCCCACCACGGGGGATGATAGTTATCATATGAATAGGATCTGTATTTGGCAACAATCTAGAAGTAATGGCATGACCTGCTTCGTGATAAGCAGTCAATTTCTTTTCATCTTCACTGATAACCCTGCTCTTTTTCTCAGGCCCTGCTATTACCTTTATGGAAGCCTCATCAATTATGTGCATAGGAATCTTCTTCATATTATTTCTAGCAGCAAGTAAAGCTGCTTCATTTGTTAAGTTTTCTAAATCTGCTGGAGTAAATCCTGGAGTCCTCTTAGCCACTACCTTTAAATCCACATCCTCATCTAAAGGTTTATTTCTAGTGTGAACCTTCAATATTTCTTCCCTTGCCTTTATATCGGGTAGCCCTACCGTTATCCTTCTGTCAAATCTACCAGGTCTTAATAGGGCAGGATCCAGTATGTCAGGCCTGTTGGTGGCAGCCATAACTATAATTCCTTCATTAACTGCAAAGCCATCCATCTCAACCAGCAATTGGTTTAGGGTTTGCTCTCTTTCATCGTGGCCTCCTCCAAGACCTGCTCCTCTTCTTCTACCTACCGCATCAATCTCATCTATAAAAACAATACAAGGGGCATTTTTCTTAGCCTGATCAAATAAATCCCTAACTCTACTTGCTCCAACGCCCACGAACATCTCAACAAAATCAGAACCAGATATGCTGAAAAAAGGCACTCCTGCTTCACCAGCTACCGCCTTGCTCAAATAGGTTTTACCTGTTCCTGGCGGTCCAACTAATAAAACTCCTTTAGGAATTCTAGCTCCTATTTCAACGTATTTCTTTGGATTCTTTAAGAAGTCCACTATTTCCTCAAGTTCTTCCTTCTCTTCCTTAAGACCTGCCACATCATCAAAGGTTACCTTATTAGCATCTTCCCCTTTATGGAGTTGAGCTCTGGACTTACCAAAGGACATGACTCTGCCTCCACCACCCTGGGACTGCTGCATAAAAGAAAACCAGAGTAAGGCAATTACTCCTATTAAGAATAGAGTAGGAAGTGCTGAAACAAACCAAGGTTCAGTTGGTTCTGGCTCGTCTTTAACACTTATTTCCCTATTTTCAACTTTTTCTTTTAGATAATCTTGATAGAAAGTATTTATCATAATCTCAGGTAACATCACTGTAAATTGAGTTCCGTTCTTTAATTTTCCATTTATGGTATCTCCAACGAAGACAATACTTTCTACTTGATTGTTTTCCAAACGGTTAATAAACTCAGTAACATTTATATCTGAGACTTGTTCTGCATCCTGGCCAAGCATTGATACTACAAATATTACTATTATCAGTAGAAGTAAATAAATGCTAGTTCCCCTAAAAAATTTTCTCAAAATACGTCCTCCTTTCAGCCGAAGTCAAGTTATCATAACATTATAACACATTTGTCTCAAAAAAACAACAATTCCGACATTTGCATAATCCAAATCACTTGTACCTTAATCCTTCCTATAAACTTCTTCCTTTAGTGAAGCTACATAGGGTAAGTTCCTATATCTTTCTGCATAATCAATTCCATAGCCTATAACAAACTCATCTGGAATAACAAAACCTACATAGTCAACTGGAACTTCAACCTTTCTTCTTTCAGGCTTATCCAACAAGGTAACAATCTTAACGCTTTTAGCCCTTCTCTTTTTAAGGTTATCTGTAAGGTAGGACAGTGTAAGTCCAGTATCTATTATATCTTCAACTATCAATATATCCTTATCTTCTATGCTGCTCTCTAAATCCTTGATTATCCTTACTATACCTGTTGACTCAGAAGAATGTCCATAGCTGGAAACAGCCATGAAATCTATTAAAACAGGTATCTTGATATTTTTAGCCAAATCAGACAAGAACATTACAGCGCCCTTTAGGATCCCTACTAGCATCAGATTCTTACCCTGATAATCTTTTGTAATTCGCTGGCCTAGTTCCTTTACCTTTTGTCGAATTTCTTCTTCTGTAACAAGAATTTCTTTTACTACATCCTCCATTTTATACCTCCTTAGCTTGTTTATTTTCAACTTCAATTATTAATACATTTTTTGTATCTTTGCTTATCTTATATATATCACTTGTTCTGTATCCCACTACCCAAAGTATATCCTTATCATCAACCACAAGAGGAATCTTATCTCTTTTATCCTTTGGTATCTTTTCATCAATAAAATAATCCTTTATCTTCTTGCTCCCCTTCATGCCAAAGGGCTTAAACCTGTCGCCACTTCTTCTATTTCTGACATATAGGCTGCCTATTACTTTATCATAGTCAAAATACTTTATGTGTTTATTTTTAACCTTCTTCATATCCACTTCATCTATAGGCTTAATCCTTATATTAAAACCACACCCTATATCCTCTATATATGTAAAAGCATTTAATTCTAACCTATAGCAGAAATCATCATCTTTTACTTCATCTTTATTTTTCTCTATAACGAAATTACTATAGCTTGTCTTTGCAATAATATCATTAGCTAAATGAATTATCTTGCCTGTCCCCTTCTCCAAAAATAAAGACACCACATCAGAAATATGCTTATATGTAAAACCTTGCAAATGTCCATTTAACTCCAAAAGACAATTCCTTACTATCCTATGCTGGATACTCCTGTGCTGTTCAATAAAAGCATCCCTATCTAATACTATACTATTGTTTGACCTTTCTTTCACCACATTCTCATAGGCTATTTTAGACTGGAATTCCAGATAATCATTATCCATACCTATAACTTCTGACATTCTCCATAGAGTATCAATTATGTTAGGGTTGTAATTCAACTCAATAAAAGGAATCAAATCCAGCCTTATTTTATTTCTTCCATATATGGGTTCTAAATTGGTTCTATCTATCCTATAATCAATACTTCTTTCATGTAAATAAGCTTCAATTTCTCTTCTCTCTATACCCAAAAGAGGCCTTATTATATCTCCTTTTTTATACTCCATTCCCCTCAAGCCATCTAAACCAGTGCCCCTAAGAACTCTCATTAACAAGGTTTCTGCTTGATCATTCTTATTATGGGCTACTGCAATTTTACCTCCACCAATCTTAGATAGTATTTCTCTAAAAAAACCATATCTTATTTCTCTGCCTGCTTCTTCTGAAGATAGTCTTTTTTTCTTTGCATATTCATCCATATTTACAGTCTTAGAAAAGCAGGGTAAATTTAATCCTTTAGCCAAATCCTCAACAAATTTTTCATCCTCTAAAGCTTCCTCTCCCCTTACTCCATGGTTTACATGAGCAATAAATATGTTAAAATCAATCTCTTCTCTTATCTCTAGTAAAACAAAAAGCAAAGCCATAGAATCAGGGCCACCAGAAAGACCTATGACTATGTTATCCTTATCCTCAATCAGCCTATATCTATTTATGACATCTAAGACCTTTTCCTTCATCTTATCACCTTATGTATATTATACAACATTTAATCTAAGTTAACATAGTTTTTATCCCCAAAATCAATATAAAAACAAAACTGACTATGCTAATTATAAGCAAATAGTCAATTTTACTCAAAGAACTTTTATTTTCTTTTCCAAGGAGGAGTGAGGACAAGGATTTATAATACAGATGATAATCTGAGAGCCTCCCCTTCAGTCCGCCTATCAGGAAACACTTTATAGAGCTATCCACAGGAAATCTTTGTATTTCCTTTATTATATAATCTAAGTCATACTTTAGAGGATTATATTCCTTACCACTTATCAAGGAAACCATAATCATGGTGATGCTAAACAGGGAGGCCAAGGTGGGACTGTGTTTATATTTAAAGTCCCAGGAATTAATATTATATGCAGGGGTATATTCCTTAGTAGGCATTGTTCTCTTAACCAGGCTTCCAAAATCCACAATGTAGATCTTACCTTTTCTGTCAATTACAATATTATCTAGCTTAATATCAGTATATTTATACCCTAGCCGGCTTATTTTTTCCATCATGCTAACAAGTATCAAGCCTATCCTTAATATTCTTTTTACATTCAAATCCACCTTATCCCTTATTTTTCTAAGATTATAACCATCTATATAGTCCATGACTATAAAATAGTAAGTCTTATTGCCTAGTCTAAAGTCATCAAAATCATAAACAGCTGGTATGAAGGAGTAGTTCTTTAATTCCATCATCCCCCTGTATTCATTGGTGATAGAAATCAAATCTTCCGATATCTTAATAGCCCTAATATTCCCTTCATAATCAGCCACCTGATATACTCGCCCATAATTACCTGATCCTATAGCTTTTAACAACCTATATTTTCTCTTATTCCATTTTCCCCTTATAACTTGATTTTCTAAATTACATACTCTTTCACCAAGTATTCTTCATCAGCCCCTTCAAAGACTTTAATAGCACCTTCTATGGCGCTGCCTGTGGGAGTGATGCCCCCTACCTCTATATGGCTTATCTTCTCCCTCAACTTGCTCAGGTCGTCGGTAAATTCGCATAAGAGTTCATAGTCTGCCTTTAGGCTGGGATACCTAATAACTCCAATCTGGTTTTCTCCACTTCTTTCTTCTAAAAACAAGAGCAGCTCATATATGCTCTTTTTGCTAATCTCAATCTTGTCTCTCATGCTACCACTGGTATCCAATAGGATTAAACACTTTAATGGTGTTTCATCCCCTATCTTATCCATCATATTGATTATTCTCTGCCTTACCTCCGGTCTTATTTCATCTATCTCTTTATCCATTATGCTCTTTAATTGATTGTTTACCACCTGTTCAATAGTTTGGTAGATGGACCTAACGGTAACCCGGCTTAAGGTTTCAGACAAGTTTTCTATACTTGTTAACTCGCACACTCCTCCTCCCCTTTCAGCAATGCTTTCAAGTTCTAAAACTGCTGATTGATCATAGTTGTCAATAATCCCTATGGTGCTAACCCTAATAGACCTATCTAGAGCTAGCTCTGCCATTTCTGATGGATCGGGTCCCCTGTTGGACTTGCCATCAGACACAAGTATTATTTGCCTTATCATATCACCACTCCTACTGCTTTTTTTAGGATTATTGACAACTATTAGGATTATATACTCTATAGATTATTTTATGGTTTTCCAAACCTTAGTTACCATCACAGTCATATCATCCTTAGGCTTAAAATTACTTGCTTCATTGGCAGCATCTATTATTATTTCTCCAATAGTCTTAGGATTTACACTATCTATCCTAGAAATAAGTTCCTTTATCCATAACTCTCCATTATGGCTTTCTTCATTGGCATCCAACACTCCATCAGACATCATTATTATTATGTCCCCATCTTCTAGGTACTCTTCATATACGTTGAAATCTACATTTTCCAATATACCAACAGGTAGGGACTGGGAATTAATTACCTCAACTCTGTCCTTTTTCTTAACAAAGGTTGCTGGAGCTCCATTTTTCACCAATTGCAGCTTACCAGAATACAGATCTATTAAGGATATATCCAAGGTGGCAAAGGCCTCCTCATTAGACTTTAGCATGAGTATAGAGTTAATAGTCCTTAAGGCTAGCTCCTTATCAAACTTAGCTTCTATGAACTTCTCTAGAAGGCTTATAGCTATATTGCTCTCACTATTAGCTTTCTTTCCTACCCCCATGCCATCACTTATGGCAGAGTAATAAATATTCTCCCCTTCTCCAAAAGTATAGCTATCTCCAGATACCTTATTCCTGTAGCTAGATAATGATACTATTTCCGTCAAGGCACCATATCTACTGCCTTTAACAAATTTATACTTCTGTATTTTATCCTCTAGACTCCTTAGGTTAAATTCTCCCCTCAAGGGCATGCCCAAAGAATCTGATACAAGCTCCTTTACTCGCTCATAGGAATTTTGGTCCTTATGTCCCTTTTCAACCTTTACATATATCTCCATATCATCCTTTTCTAATTCCATTACTACTACATCCAGAACATCTACCTTGTTATCCTTTAATTTATCAAATATTAACTCCTCCATATCCTCTTTAAAGGTCGGATTAATATATATATCCTCTGCCAAATCCTCCACTATGGCGGCCATCTCTTCCAGTTGTTCCGATACCAAAAGCCTATTTTGGCTCATCTTTTCCTTCCACATGTTATTAATCTTTAGCTTCTCAAATTGGTTTCCCAATTCCCTTACCACATGTTTCTTATTAAGACAATAATCCTTTATAAAGTTAGGCAGGGTATTATCTTCCACTGGTATATTTTCTTCCATAAGGCTAATTATTTTAAACATGGAATGATAGGTGGTGTAGAATTTTTCTTCCCAACAGAATCTTCTTAAGCTACAGTTCTGGCATATACCATTAGCTAGATTATCTATCAGTCCATATATTTCTATAACATCAGAATCTTTAGCAGTTTCCACTGACTTCCTAAAGGTCTGCCCCAATTCCCTAAATACTTTTGCCATATCATTTAATTTATTTATGGCTATCTCATCTTTCCTACAAGAATAAGCCTTTTCCTTGCCCCTTTTAGTAATGGCTTCTATATAGACTGAAAGCCTAGTATCTATATAAGTATAACCAATTGTAAAAATCCCTATGGCTAACACCATTTCTCTCCAACCTATAAAACTGATTCCATATCCATTTATATAGAAACTTACAATGCCGTTTCCTAATACAAATCCCAATACAGAGCCAGACTTACCCAACTCTTTAAATACTCCTGTAAGTAAACCTGCTAATCCATAAATAGATAATATAAAAGGCATTTCTGGTTGAGACATATATGAAACTATACCCAGACTTATTCCTACAGCACTGCCTATAAAGGCTCCTTCCCTGTATCCAAAATATAAAATTGCCAATATACAGATTAGATTCTTAATTGATATTCCAAAAATGGATATAGGATGAAGACCTGCTAGCACTATGGCTATAATTATGAGTGTGGATATAAGTTTTTCATCTACACCAGACTTATTATTAGCATTTGTAAATGCCCCATAGGAAAACATACATGATAAGGTAAATACTATCAGGCCTTCAAAGGCACAAAGTAGCAGATCATATATGAAGACCTTATGAAAGATAACCCTATATACGATTTTTACTATAAGGAAAACTATAGTTGTTGCCATAGAAGACTTGATGAAAGAAAGCTTGTTAAGAGACTTAACTTTAAATAAAAGGCTGATTAATAGGATGGAAACTATATAGTCTACTCCTCCAAGCCCATGAAAGGATAATATACCTAATATTGTGGAAAGCATAATAAACCAATTATACTTGCCCCCTAAAATATAACTGGTTATAAAGGCAATGCCAAAGGGCGTAAGCTTGTCCACAATACTGGCTCTGCTTATAAAAAATGCAAAAATACCCGATAATATTAATTCCCAATTGAGACTGATGTGCTTTTTTTCCTTTTTCCCTTTTAAAGATATGTAACTTGCATCCAACATCCCAAAGCCCCCTTGTTCTTATTTGCAAAATATGTTATCAGAAGGGATAAAAATATTTTGTCAATCTTTCTTGATAAGAACAAAGAAATTTTAGACATAAACCATACAAAAAATCTCTCATTCATTGATCTAAAGTAAAGAAACTTTAAGCTAGAAATTTGAAAATAACAAGAAAAGGCTTTTGAGAAGAAGTAAATACTTTTAATGTATATTCTTGTATGAAGTCCAATAGGGGGGCTTGCTTCTTAATTCTAAGTTTCATGTGGTTTGAACTTCAACTTAATGTTAACAGTAGTTCAAAAAATAAAAAAGACTCCATTGATTTATGTTAGACATCAACGAAGTCTATAAGTCATTAAGATGTATTAAATTTATAAATCCATGCTTCGACTTTTGCCTCTGCTGCTTAAGCTTCTTCTGTTTTCCCTCATCTTCAACATGTCCTGTTTTTCACTGCTTTCCTTAAGAAACTTAGATAGCTTATCCTCAAAAGACATATTCTTTTGCTTCTCATCATTCCTATTCCAGTCGATTTCTATAGGTTTGGTGGTTTTAGATTTGGCTTGTCTTATGGAAAGACTGACTTTTCCGTCATCGGATATGGATAGAATTTTAACTTTCACTTTCTGGTCTTTTCTCAAGTAGTCGGCTACCTTTTTTACATAATCATCAGATATTTCAGAAATGTGAACCAGTCCGCTTTT
Organism: Tissierellia bacterium; assembly: GCA_012735215.1. GTDB lineage: Bacteria > Bacillota > Clostridia > Tissierellales > Tepidimicrobiaceae > JAAYHX01. The sequence goes on along the minus strand of JAAYHX010000021.1, from coordinate 52,049 downwards.
TCCTCCTGGCAATTGGACAAAAGCCCCAAAATCTGTAATACCTGTGACTGTGCCCTCAACTACTTTTCCAACAGTTATGGGCATAAACAAACAATTCCTCCTTACAAATTATATTTCATACTTAGTATATATTAGAATGCTACCATTGTCAATAAATTATACTATTTACTGAATTCTTTAAATATATTGTTTTGCTTATTTATATCTATGTACATGATCTCCCTAGGTTTAACTAACTTCAACTCCTCTCTTGCAACCTTTTCTAGAAATTCCAAGGAATCCCTTTTTTCTATTTCCTCCTCAAGAACTTCTATTTCCTTCTCCAACTTGATTACTTCTTGTTCTTCTTTCATTCTTCTTTCTTCCAGCTCTTTCATTTGCATGCTTTGGGATATTAAAGTTTTACCCAAATAAAAAGCAATAAGCAAAAGTATAAAGTGCTTTAACTGAATGCCCTTTCTTCTCTTTTTTCTCTTCATAAAACATCACCTAGTCTTATTATTCTATAAGTATTCTAAAAATCCTCTATTTTTTTTTAGAAATAATTCTTCTAAGCCTTATAGTTTCACCTACCGCTTCCTTGGACACCTTCTTTGCCTTCCTTATTCTTTTAGCAGCCGGGGATAAGATCTTCCTAACCCTAACAAAGGGAAACTTCAATATATAAACTATTCCTTTGATCACAAGCCTAAGCCTATTAAATATCCTTATGAAAAAAGGAAATAGTACTTTGCTTAATAGCTTTAAATACAGCAAGCCTCCTAGAAAATAGCCAATGAATATATACGCCCTAAGCTGGCCCCAATTGCTTTTATTTATAATGTAAAAGAAAATTAAACCTACCCCTATCCAAAACAATAAGTCCTCTATCAATGTAGCAAATCCCTTTGGCTTAAAATAATATCTTATAACCCTATACCAATCATAAATAATTCCCGTTATCAAGCCTGCATAGATGGAATTTAAAAAAATGTAGAATTCAATTTTGATGCCCACATCCATTATAAACACCCTATATTATTTGAATATTTTACCTATTATATTACCTTTTTGACTTGATTCCTTGTCTACATAGTTGATCCCATTTATGATGCCACTTATCTTCACATTGCCATCATCTAAATTCAACTTATCAACATTTAAGTTTTCACCTTTTATTATCATTCCTCCTTTAATAGTCTTTAAGGTAATAGTATTATCATTAAAACTCCCTACCTGCTCTACCCCAGTTATGGTAACCCTATTTCTATCCTCAACCAGTATGTTTTGATTTTTAAATCTTATGTTGCCTTCAGCCATATAAATCCACCTCCTACTACTTTCGTTAATCTATTATTATGAAAAAAAAAAGGCTTTTAGAACAAAGCCTCTAATCAATATATTCATATAGTTCTGCTGCCTGATCCTTTTTAACATTATCCTGTACATCTAAGACTTTTACCTTAAGAGTATTAGTTCCCAAGTTTACAGTTATTATATCCCCTAGTTTAACCTCATCCCCTGGCTTAGCTATTTTACCGTTTATATGCACTCTGCCTTGTAGGCATGCTTCTTTAGCAACAGTCCTTCTCTTAATTATCCTAGAATTCTTTAAAAACTTATCTAACCTCATACTATCATCTCCTTATATTTCCGTGATACAAAAAAACCAGGTCAATGACCTGATTTTTTTTACAATCTAATTAATAAGTATCAATATGAAAGGTATGTTTACTTGTTAACAGTTTCTTTTAATCCTTTACCAGCTTTGAATACAGGTGCTTTTGATGCTGGGATTTGGATAACTTCTTCTGGATTTCTTGGATTTCTACCTTCTCTAGCTTTTCTATCTCTTACTTCAAAAGTTCCAAATCCTACTAATTGAACCTTTTCTCCTTTTGCTAAAGCTTCGCTTACTGTGTCTATGAATGCGTTTAATGCAATTTCAGCATCCTTCTTAGTCATATTTGCTTTCTCGGCCATGCTAGTAACTAATTCAGCTTTATTCATTATAAATTCCTCCTTTTGAAAAAAATTAATTTTTTCTTATTAGTTATTCTATATTAATTACAAAAATCCTTCTTATTATACTGTAATTTTACGAAATAATCAATATTTATGTAACTTTGCTTCATCCCATAGCTTATCCATTTCTTCAAGAGTCATCTCTTCTAACTTCTTTCCCAACTTATTGCTATACTTTTCCATCATCTCAAACCTAGTTATAAACTTGTTTATAGTCCTATTTAGCGCTAGTTCGGGATTAACATTTAAAAACCTACATACATTAACAACAGCGAACAATAAATCTCCTAATTCCTCCTCTACCTTCTTCACATCACCACCTTGTAAAGTGTTTATACACTCCATCACTTCATAATACTCTTCCTTAACCTTATCTAGAGGTCCATCTATATGATCCCAATCAAATCCAATCTGCGCAGCTCTTTCCTGAACTTTAAAGCTTCTCATCAAGGAAGGAAGTTTTGGTACATCTTTTAGTATTTCTGCATAGCTTGAGATGCCTCTATCTTTATATTTCAACTTATTCCAATTATATACTACTTCCTCAGATTTTTCTACTTTTTTTTCACCAAAAACATGGGGATGTCTATAAATCAATTTATTGTTTAGGGCTGTTGTAACATCTAGTAGATTAAACTCCCCTTCTTCTTGGCCTATTTGACAGTGGAAAACTACCTGAAATAACAAGTCTCCTAACTCTTCAACTAAGCTATCTAGATCTCCCTTATCAATGGCATCTACTACCTCATAAGCCTCCTCAATTACACAATCCCTTATGGATTCGTGAGTCTGCTTCCTATCCCAAGGACAACCTTCTTCACTTCTTAGTAACCTAGTTGTATTTATTATATCGTCAAAGTTGAAGACTTTTTTAATTATTTTATCCAATTTAGGTACATATATACTTGTGAGAGAATCAATAGTATCTATTCTATCTAATTCAAATATAGGAATTCTTATCAGCTTTTCTTTTTCCTTTATGCCAGCACTGTTTACCACATATATCTCATAATCATCTCCATAAACCTCTGATAGGGTTAGCTTTATATTAGAGGCAACCCTATTGTTATACACCTGGACTATCAAGCAATCAATATTAATATCCACATCATTCATCTGCAAGCTAGTACCGTCCACTATTTTCAATCCATTAACAGGATCTCTTCTTACCAATTGGATAACAGGGTCAATAAAGCTCATGCCAGCAAATACTTCAATTTCTAAATCTAGCTCTTCCTTCTGTAACAGTATCTCAACGGTTTTCTCAGCTACTAATGGGTTGCCTGGCACTAAGTAGTTTATTTCTCCTTCTTCCTTGGACTTTATTATCAGATCCTCTACTATTTTTTCATATACATCTGAAAAATCATCCTCTTGTTCATAAACATAATCATAGGATTGGTATTGAACATTGTTGTCCTGAAAATAGCTAATTGCTGGATGCTTTTCTGTTCTCAAGTAATTTTTAATCCCACTATTTATCTGATTAATTACTCCAATGGTTAAGGAATCAACATCTCCAGGACCTAAGCCTAAAATGTTTATCTTTCCCATATTTTTTCTCCTTTGCACATATAATTTTATCTATTGATAAGCTTTAGCTTTACTAACTTATCAGCAATCTTATCTCCCTTTGGCAGAAGGCTAAAATCATCATAAGTCAATGTTCTTGTTACTAAAAGGAGTATACCATATACTCCAGCCGCTACTATTATGGCCACTACAGTAGCTAATCTAGAATCTACTATGTTTAATATACCCATATAAGTTAGCCTACCTGCAACTGCCATGCCTAGGGTAGATACAATTGGCTTTATAAATATTTCTTTTATATTTATCCTTATTCTAGTGTATTTTCGTACGCTTATAAAGTCCAACACACCAGCAATTAAATATGCAGTAACAGTACCAATGGCAGCCCCCCTTATGTTGATCCACTTTACACCGGTTAAAGTATAAGTAAGGATTATCTTTGCAATAGCGCCAAACAACAAATTCTTAACAGATACAAAGGGTCTGCCTAATCCCTGTAATATAGCAGTAAGGGATTGAACCAGAGTTAAAAATATTACTCCAAAGGAAAGTACCGCAAGTATCTGGCCTGTACTCTGTATTGTCTCTAAGGTATTTTTGTAATATAAGAGGTTTATAATAGGAGTGGCCAATATAAACAAGCCTATGCCACAGGGCAAGCCTATGAGCAGTGTAATCCTGATGCCCGATGTAGTGATACTCCTAATATCATGATAGTTCTTTCTAGCACTTGCTTCAGATATGGCAGGCACTAGACTAACTGCCAAAGCTTGTGAAAAAATTTGTGGTAAATTTATTAAGGTTTGGGCAAGGCCTGTTAGCTGTCCATATAAACTATTTGCTTCCATTTCTGTAAAGCCTATACTTTGAAGTCTCTTCAGCACAATTAGTGTATCTATAGTATTGATAATAGGCACAATAGCCGCCCCAATTGTTATGGGCACTGCAATAATGAGCAGGTTTTTAATAATCCTAGAAATCCTTTCTTCCTCATGGAGTCTAGTTGTATTCATTTCATTTCTTATTTCTTTCCTGCCCTTCAAGTATATTATGATCATGACTATGGTTCCAGCCATTGCCCCTACGGAACCCCCAAAGGAAGCACCTCCAGCTGCTACAGCTTTTCCTCTGTCCAATAAGATTAGAGTCAACACCAAGCCTATAACCACTCTGAAAAACTGTTCAGCTATCTGGGATAAGGCAGTAGGCATCATATACTGTCTACCCTGAAAAAATCCCCTAAAGGCTGACATTAGAGGAACGAAAAACAAGGCTGGTCCTAGGCCAAGAAGAGCATAATATGCATTTTCGTTTCCTAAGAACTTAACAATGCTACGGGCATTGGAGAATACAAATAAAGATGTAATTAATCCAGCTATAAAAAGTCCAGCAAAAGCTACCTTAAAGGCTTTAAAAGCACCCCTATAGTCCCCTAAGGCCCTTTTTTCTGACACCAGCTTTGCAATAGCTACTGGAAAACCAGATGTAGAAACTGTAAGCAATAAAACATATAAAGGATAGGCTGTCTGATAGTATCCCATCCCTTCTGTCTGAATTATGTTGCTTAGAGGTATTCTATAAAAAGCTCCAAGTATTTTTACAATTATACCTGCAATTCCTAAAATAGCAGCTCCTTTTAAAAAGTTGTTCTTCGACATGCAATTTCCCCCTAATTTTAATCAAAACTAAACTTATTATATCAAAAATATATTTAATTTAATATAGCTTTATAACACAGAGTCCAAAATTTTAGCATACTTTAACCCTTACTACCCTCAACCAAAATAATTTAACCTACCAGTTCTGGTAGGCTAATTCTCCATCTGTTTGGACAAAAATCCAGCAGCCGTTTCAAGCAGTTTAATCTCTGTTTCTCCAATTGTAGCATCTGCTTCCTTAGACAGAAGAACTACACTTCCAATAGGATCCCCCTGCATAACTATAGGGGATACAACCTGGGCTGTATACTCTTCTGGATCCTCATCTTCGTAAAATATCCTTATAGGCTTGTTCTGTTCACCGCTTATATAGATACTTCTGGATTCCATTATTTTTTCCAGCTCGGGACTTATCCTTTTATCAAGGTATTCCTTTTTAGATCCTCCAGCTATGGCAATAATATGATCCCTGTCAGTAATTATTGCTATATGTTTAGTAGTTTCATATAAAGCCTCACAATACTCATTAGCAAACTCGTTTAACTCTCCAATAGGAGAGTATTTTTTAAGTATAACTTCCCCTTCTCTATCTGTGAAAATTTCCAATGGATCTCCTTCTCTAATCCGTAAGGTACGCCTAATTTCCTTAGGTATAACAACTCTACCTAAATCATCTATACGTCTAACTATACCAGTTGCCTTCATGGTTTCCCTCCTTAAAAGTATATTGTGCTTTTATTATTTTACTAATAGGAATTTTTTATACATTTATGGTATCTTAAGTTAATGTAATTACATTAATAGTAATATATTATAATTCCCAATTAAGGAGGTTTTTATAACAAGGGTTTTTTATCTCTTATTGAAAAAAGTTCTAATATTGTTTATTACATCCTTAAGTTCATTTAGTAAATCATCCCTGTATTTGTAGCTAAAGGAAGGAGTTTTAGACAAATCAAATCCAATGGCCTTCCCATATTGTTCAGCTAGATAGTGAATTAAATCTGGTGAAATATGTTCTGCAGAACTGAACTCTAAAGTAATCACCTTATTGGACTGAGTAATATTTTGAATATGATAATCACCGGCATTATTTTTGATATAGGAAATATCCAACAGGTTCTCCACTTCCTTAGGTAGATCCCCAAACCTGTCCACCAATTCATCTACCAATTCACTATAGTCCCTATCATCCTTGACAGCTGCAATCTTCTTGTAGATTTCAATCTTCTGTTCCTCATCCTCAATATATTTAGTAGGAATATATCCATCTACCGATAAATCAATAGTGGTATCAACTGTTTCCTCTACAATTTCTCCCTTTAGCTTCCTTATTGCCTGATTCAAAAATTTAACATAAAGGTCATATCCTATAGTGGCAATGTGTCCATGCTGCTCCACTCCTAGAAGATTACCAGTTCCCCTTATTTCCAAATCCCTCATGGCTACCTTGAATCCAGAGCCAAATTCAGTAAAATCTTTTATAGCCTTGAGCCTCTTTTCGGCTACCTCTGTTAATACCTTGTTCTTTTCATAGGTAAAATAAGCATAGGCAATCCGGTCAGTCCTTCCAACCCTTCCTCTCAATTGGTATAGCTGGGATAGACCCATCTTATCAGCATCATAAACTATAATGGTATTTACATTAGGTATGTCCAGGCCCGTTTCGATAATGGTTGTACATACTAGAACATTATATTTTTGATCTATAAAGTCCATCATTATCTTTTCCAGCTCTTTCTCGCTCATCTGTCCATGCCCTATGACTATGTTGGCTTCGGGCACTAGTTTGTTCAAGCGAGAAGCCATTTTGTCAATGTCTTCAACCCTATTATATACATAGTATACTTGTCCTCCCCTATTTAGTTCCTTTAATATAGCTTCCCTTACCATCTGTTCATTAAATTCTACCACATAGGTCTCTATAGGGTATCTTTGTCCAGGAGGTTCATCTATTACGCTCATGTCCCTAACTCCAATTAATGACATGTGGAGGGTTCTAGGAATAGGGGTTGCTGTAAGGGTAAGAACATCCACATTTTCCTTCATCTTCTTCAAAGCTTCCTTATGTTTAACACCAAATCTCTGTTCCTCATCTACTATTAGCAGTCCCAAATCTTTAAACTTCACATCCTTAGATAGTAGCCTATGGGTTCCTACAACTATATCGACTAGTCCTTTCTCAAGCCCTTCCACTATTCTCTTCTGATCCTTTGGACTTTTAAACCTGCTTAGCACATCTACACTTACCGGGTAGTCTTTAAACCTGTCTACTATGGTATTATAATGCTGTTGAGCCAATATGGTTGTTGGAACTAAAAAAGCTACCTGCTTGCCATCCATTACAGCCTTAAAGGCCGCCCTTAAGGCCACTTCCGTTTTCCCATAGCCCACATCTCCACATAGGAGTCTGTCCATAGGCCTTTCCTTTTCCATATCCTTCTTTATCTCTTCAACGCTTCTTATTTGAGCTTCCGTTTCCTCATAGGGGAAGGCATCTTCAAACTGCTTTTGCCATACTGTATCCGGGGAAAAGGCAAAGCCCTTTACAGTTTCTCTCTTGGCATACAGCTCTAATAAGTCCTTTGCCATATCTTCTACAGCTTTTCTTGCTCTTTGTTTTACCCTAACCCACTCTGGGCTGCTAAGCCTGTTGATTTTTGGCTTAACTGAATCTCCTCCAATATACTTCTGAATTAGATTCATCTGATCTATAGGAACATAGAGCTTGTCATTGCCCTTATAGTTGATTACCAGATAATCCTTAACTACTCCTTGAATATTAAGCTGCTCCACTCCAGAATACTGGCCTATACCATGATTTTCGTGAACCACATAATCTCCGATCTTTAAATCTGCAAAGCTTATGACATCCTTGCTAGGCTTTTTCTTAGCCTTTCTGCTCTCCTTAATGGATCCATATATATCCTTATCTCCAATTACAGCTAATTTAATATCCGAATATTCAAATCCACCATGTATACTGCCAGGTACTATGAAAACTTGACTTGACTTGATTTCCTTCTTTAGGTCATCAGAATAGTTGCATAGGGTGTCTAAATCCATCAGGCTTGAATAAAGGTTTTTTCCCTTATCTGGGCTGCCAGAAAATACTATTACCTTATATCCCCTATACTTATAGTAGTTTAACTCCTTGTTGAACAATTCTATATTGTTATGAAAGGACTGCATGGATTTAGCAGCAAATTTTAAAACTGATACAGGATTGAATTTCCTATCAGTCTTTGTAATTGCCGTATTTATTATGCAAACTTTATCCTTGATTTTATCTAACAAGTCCTCATATTCATAATTTATCCTCATATGGCTAGGCAGCACTTCCCCCAACTCGAGTACGTCAGAATATCTCATAAGGTATTGTTCACTTATGGCACTAGCCCTTTCCTCTATTCTTGTAGGTTCATCTATAAAAACTAAGCAGTCCTTACTAAAATAATCCAATATGCTTGAAATATACTCTTCAGGTATATATGGAATAAGCATATCCATATTGGATATGTAGAGATCCTCTTCAAGTTCTCCAATATATGCTCCAAATTTATCCTCTATCTTCTCTTTAATTTTATGCTCTAGTTTCTTGTTTTTTACTAGACTATTAAGTTCTTCCATCATGTTTTCAATAATTGTTTGCCTATAGTCTTCTAAAATCAATATTTCCTTTACTGGTGGTAGGAATAGGGATTGGACCATTTCAATGGATCTTTGGGTTTCCACTTCAAAAGTACGAATAGAATCTACTTCATCATCAAAGAGCTCGATTCTATAGGGATTGAGACAATTTGGAGGGAAAAAGTCAACTATGCCACCCCTTATGCTAAACTGTCCTACAGCTTCTACCATGTTCTCTCTCTTATAACCACATTGGACAAGCCTTTGGGCTAGGTCCTTTAAGTCCACTACATCTCCTACCCTTAGACTTAAAGAGCTTTCCTTAAATATATTAGGGGCAGTAAATTTGCTCAGCACTGCATCTATATGGGCAACCACTATAATAGGTTCCCCTTTGGCCAGCCTTGATAGGACCCTGAGTCTGTCCACACTTCTTTCAGTGCTTATAGCATCCACCTTGTAAAACATTATCTCCTTTTCAGGAAGCAGCTCAACTACTCTTTCATCGAAGTTTTTAATATCATCATATATTCTTTGAGCCTTTGCTTCACTGTGCACTATTACTAATATGGGCTTATCTGCATGTTGATTTAGGGCATAAGCAATATGCCCAATATTCTCTTCTATAAGGCCAGAAATAGATATAGGACTTCGCAAACTCTTTATATCCTCAAGTAATTTTTTATAAGATGCCATATTCCTTAATGGATCGATTAACATGTTGACCATTTTACCGACTCTCCTTAAATAAGAACCTTAAGCCCAGGAGTCTACTCCTGGGCTTTCTTCCCCTTTGAATTAAATTGGTTCATAGCTTTCTCAGTCCCATCTCTTATAATAGCCTCCACAGCTAGTGCAGCTTTCTCTATGGCTAAATCTATCCTCTCTCTCTCATCTCTATTAAATCTACTCAATACAAAATCCGCCAAATCCTGCCCTTCGTGTTTTTTCCCAATTCCAATCTTTACCCTTGGGAAATTATCTGATTGTAAATGGTATATAATTGATTTCATGCCGTTGTGAGAGCCTGCACTGCCCTTAGCCCTTATCCTAATAGTAGCAAATTCTATATCCACATCATCTAACACAACTATTATATTGTCCACTGGCAGCTTATAGAAGTTGTAAATATCCAATACTGCCATGCCACTATTGTTCATATAGGTTTGAGGTTTTAAGAGTATAACCTTATTATTCCCAATTGTGCCTTCTCCATAAACGGATTTGAATTTAATTTTATTTATCTTTATATTATTCCTACTAGCCAATAAATCTATGGTATCAAAACCAACATTGTGTCTAGTTCCTTCATAGTTTCTGCCAGGATTTCCCAGCCCTACAACTACAAACAATTTATCACTTCCCTATATTAATCGAAAAGTATGCTCACAGATTCATTAAGGTGAATCCTTCTAATAGCCTCTGCAAAGATTGGGGCCACACTTACAACCTCTATCTTGTCAATCTTCTTTTCATCCGTTAATGGTATAGTATCTGTAACTACAAATTTCTCTATAACTGAATTTTCTATTCTCTCAATAGCTGGACCAGATAAAACTGCGTGGGTAGCACAAGCATATACCCTTTTAGCCCCAAAGTCCTTTAACACTTCAGCTGCTTTAGTAATAGTACCTGCTGTATCTACTATATCATCTACTAGGATAACATTTTTATCTTGGATATCCCCTATTACATTCATAACTTCAGAAACATTAGCTTTTGGTCTTCTCTTCTCGATAATAGCTATAGGCAAGTCTAATATATTAGCAAAATTTCTAGCCCTAACTACTCCTCCTATGTCAGGTGATACAACAACAGTTTCTTCCCCTATTAAATCCTTAAAATGGTTTGCTAAAATTGGTACCCCTGATAGGTGATCCACGGGAATATCAAAATATCCCTGTATTTGACCTGCATGTAAGTCCATACTTACTACCCTGTCTGCACCAGCCTGAGTTAAAAGGTTAGCAACTAGCTTAGCAGTAATTGGCTCTCTAGCTTTAGTCTTTCTATCCTGTCTAGCATAACCATAATATGGTATTACTGCACTAATTCTCCCAGCAGAAGCTCTCTTTAAAGCATCTATAAGTATTAGAGTTTCCATCAAATTATCATTCACTGGAGTAGATGTAGGTTGAATTATAAATACATCGCAACCCCTTACAGTTTCTGCAATATTTACAAAAACTTCTCCATCACTAAACTTTCCAACTTCACAGTTGCCACAAGGAACATTTAGCTCCTTACATATTGCTTCAGCTAGCTTTCTGTGGGCATTCCCAGAAAACAGTTTAATTTGACCTTTATCTAACACCTTAATTCCTCCTATTTGTTTATTTGTCCTTCTTAAAATTCTTTTTGTTTACCCATCCCTCTTTATTAACTTGTCTTGCACGAGCGATAGCCAAAGAATTTGCACTGACTTCTTCCGTTATGGTAGAACCAGCAGCTACATATCCCTTTTCTTTAACAACTACAGGTGCTACCAGATTAGAATTGCTGCCTATAAATGCATTATCCTCAACGGTTGTTCTATGTTTGTTACAGCCATCATAGTTTACAAATACAACTCCACATCCTATATTTACATTCTTACCCACATCTGCATCTCCAATATAGGCTAAATGGCCTGCCTTTGAATTATCATCTATAGTAGAATTTTTAACCTCTACAAAATTTCCTATTTTTAGATTTTTGCCTAAGTGACTGTTTGGTCGCAAGTGGGCATATGGTCCAATTTTACAACCTTCCTCTATGGTGCTTTCCTCTATAGTAGAAGAGATTATCTCTACACTATTGGCAACCCTACTATCTTCAATGACTGTATTTTCTCTGATTATGCAATTTTCCCCAATAACCGTCTTCCCTTTTAAAAATACGCCAGGATAAATTATACTATCTCTTCCAATCTTAACGCCAGGATCTATATATGTATTTTCTGGGTTAATTATGGTAACTCCATTTTCCATATGGGAATGATTTATTCTGTTTCTCATTACCCTATCACAAAAGGCTAATTGTACCCTGGAATTTACACCATAGATTTCAGTTGCATCTTCAATCCTGTATGCATCTACCCTATAGCCTTCTTCCTTTAGGATTTTTATCACATCGGTTATATAATATTCCCCTTGAGAATTATTATTATCAATCTTCCCAAGAGCGTATTTCAACTGTTGCCCTTTAAAACAGTACATGCCAGAATTGATTTCCTTTACCTTGATTTCTTCCTCATTGGCATCCTTATGCTCTACAATTTTCAAGATCTTATCATCCTTATCCCTAATGATTCTACCATAACCTGTAGGATCATCAACATAAGCAGTTAGTACTGTGGCATGGTTTCCCATCTTCTTATGATAGTCCATAAATTCTTTAATTGTTTCATCAGTTATCAAAGGTGTATCTCCGTACAATATTATCACATTTATATCGTCTCTTATACTATCAATTGCCTGCATAACCGCATAACCTGTTCCATAAGGATATTGATCCCCTATAGGCTGGTTTCTAAATATCACATCAGTATCTTTAAAATGCTCCTTAACTGTGTCACCGCCATGACCTACTACAACATAGTTTTCCTTTATACCTGCATTCTTACTAGCTTCAATTACATACTCTAACAATGGTCTTCCACATATCCTATGTAGCACCTTAGGAGTATGGGACTTCATTCTAGTACCTTCTCCAGCTGCTAAAATTATAGATACATCCATTATGAACACCTCTTTTATATTTATCTACCAAATTATATTTTAACCTATTTGCATCATATGTCCAATAAGAAAAATTCTCAATTTAATTATAATATTATTTTAACCCCTTTCAAGGGAAAAGTAAAAAGGACCTTGCGGTCCTTAATTACTTGCCAATAATACCTTTTCATATTCTTCAAATATTGCGTCCTGAATTTTCTTCCTAGTTTCAGCGTTAATAGGATGGGCTATATCACGAAATTCTCCGTCAGACATCCTCCTGCTAGGCATAGCTATGAATAAGCCATTTTGTCCATCGATTATTTTAATATCATGTACTACAAACTCTCCATCCAAAGTAACTGAAACTATTGCCTTCATCTTCCCTTCATCGGTAATCTTTCTAATCCTTACATCAGTAACTTGCACTGACAATTCACCACCTTCCTAGAAGTCCAAAATAGATTTGCTAAATATTTTTTATATTCTATAAATTTTTAAAAAATCCTTCTTATTTTATGAAAGTATTATGCTTTTTTGCATATTTACCATAATAAATTATTATTACCATAGTATAGTTCATAAATTTTCCAGTTTATATATTATTTACAAAACAGTAAAAAATCAATCTCTTGCCTTTTTGTATTATTAATAATATGATATAATCAGTTAGTGATAAAAAACATGGTTTTGAATAAGATAATATTGATATAGATTGGTAATAATATTGAAGGAAGGTCTTGAATCAGAAAACACAGGAGGTAAATATATGTTTACATTTTCTATAGATGATTATAAATATAACCACATACACTTTATTGGAATTGGCGGAGTTAGCATGAGTGGTTTAGCAGAAATCCTAGTAGCACAAGGATATAAGGTTTCCGGTTCCGACATGAACAATAGCCAATTAGTAGATAGGTTGAAGTCTTTAGGAATTGATATATACATAGGCCATAGCAAGGACAACATTAAGGATGCTGATCTGGTAGTATATACCGATGCCATTTCAATGGACAATGAAGAACTTTTAGAAGCTATCAATAGAAATATTACCACAATTGATAGGGCAACTTTCCTTGGAGCATTAATGAAAAACTATAAAAACTCCATTGCAGTTTCTGGAACTCATGGCAAAACAACTACAACTAGTATGATAGCTACTATTTTAAACCATTCCGATGAGGAGCCTACAATACTACTTGGAGGCCAGCTGGATGAAATTGGTGGTAATGTAAAATTAGGGAGCAGAGATATTCTAATTACAGAAGCCTGCGAATATAAGGGTAATATTTTAAAGTTCTTTCCAAATATAGCTATTATACTAAATATGGAAGAAGAACACTTGGACTACTATAAAAATATTGATCACATAGTAGACACATTTATCAGATATTCTAATAATGTAATGGCTAATGGTCATTTAATAATCAATGTAGATGACAAAAATGCAAAAAGAGTTATTGAAAATACTAATGCACAGGTTATTACCTTTGGAATTAATAATAAGGCTGATTATTCTGCCGAAAATATTTCCTTTGATGCTAAAGGATATCCTGCATTTATGGTCAATAAAAGATGTGAATCCCTATTTCCTGTTAAGCTAAATGTAATGGGAGTTCACAACATCTATAATGCACTGGCTAGTATTGCTGCTGCAGACCTACTAGGTATACCTTTAGAAACAATAGTAAATAGTTTGGAAACCTTTAAGGGAACCCATAGAAGACTAGAATTTAAAGGATATATAAATGGCATAAGAATAATAGATGATTATGCACATCACCCAACTGAGATAAGAGCATCCTTAACTGCACTGAGAAATACAACAGAAAATAAGATCTGGTGTATATTCCAACCTCATACTTACACTAGAACAAAGATGATGCTAAATGAATTTGCAAACTCCTTTTCTGATGCAGACAAGGTAATCATCCCGGATATATATGCAGCTAGGGAGAAGGATAATGGTCTGGTCCACTCAAGGGATTTGGTAAAAGCCCTAGTAGATAAGGGAGTAGATGCAAAATATATCTCCTCCTTCGAGAACATAGAGGATTTCATTTTAAACAATGCTCAAAAGGGCGACGTAGTGGTTACTATGGGAGCAGGAAATGTATATCGTATAGGAGAAAAACTCCTAAATTCAGATAAAAAAGAAGCAATTTAACCCCTCTAGCAGGGGTTAAATTATTTTTTTGCTTCCACATTATATATTTCTTCTATCAGTCGCTTAGTTTCCTGGTTATTGAATATATAATATGACAGGAGTCTTCCCCCATACTTCCTAAATTCAGCTTGCCCAGGTAGGGTACTGAGCTTAATATCTTCTGCTCTTATGTTTATCATTTTAGTCGCATAATAAAGGGCTTCAAACAAACTTATATCCGTCTCTACATATTCATATATATTCTTTATTACCGTTGGCAGACGGAAGGATAAGGCCTTCTTTATAAAGGACTTTATAAATTCCTGTTGGGCTTTTATCCTGCCCAGATCCCCTTCTACATATCCTTTTCTATATCTTAAAAACTGCAGGGCCTTATCCCCATCCAACACCTGTTTACCAGCCTTCAAATCAATACGCAAAGGAGGATCTGCTGAAAGATCCTGATACTTCATATTAAAAGGCACAACTACCTCTACCCCTCCCAAGGAATCTACAATCTTTTTTACCCCTTCATAATTGAGTACAACATAATGGTGGATGGGGGCTTCCTCAAAAATATAGGATACTGTTTGTTTCATCCCATCGGCCCCATGACTTTCGTATACTGCATTAATTTTTCTCTGTTCTGCTAATTCATATCCCTTTCTGTATATATAGGTATCCCTTGGAATTGAAATAGCATAAACATCTTTCTTGTTTAAATCAAAGGATAAAAAAATAATGACATCTGTTCTCACATCCTCCAGCCCCATTATGACCATATTGATCCTCTTGCTCTCCTCAAAAGCTTCCTTTAATGAGGAAAAAGTGCTTTTCTCTTCTTCAATAGCTTCCTCTTCTTCTTCCAATTGACTTTCTTGGTCAGGACTGTCAACTTCTTCACCTTCCTCTTGCCCAACCATGTCCAGTTTATGATTGTGCCCCCCTTCAGTTACCAAATAGGAATAGGAACCTAAAGCAATTGCAATTAAAAAGAAAACAAAGGCTATAGAAAAGACCTTCCAAAATGTTCTCATAAGTCTAACTTCACCCTCTGTTAGCATTGTCTAAATATAGTTTTACCAATTATTCTGTTTATATAAAAATAACTTTCCCCTTGAACTAGTCAAAGGAAAAGTTATATAACCGGCTTATGTATTAATTAGGCCTACCCAGCAATTGATACATATTCTTTTTATATTCTTCTACTCCTGGCTGATTAAAGGGATTAACTCCTAGTAAATATCCACTAATGGCACAAGCCTTCTCAAAGAAATACATCAACTTGCCCAGATAGTATTCATTCATCTCAGATAGATTAATTATCAGATTAGGCACTTGCCCCTTAGTATGAGCTTTTACAGTTCCTTCAAAGGCTTTTTGATTGACATAATTTACTGTTTTCCCGGCCATGAAGTTTAACCCATCTATATCATCAGCCAGTCTTTGTATTTCTAAATCCCTCCTTGGCTTTATAATATTAATAGTGGTTTCAAATATATTCCTTTTTCCATCCTGAATCAGCTGGCCTAAGGAATGCAGGTCAGTAGTAAAGTTGACAGAGGAGGGATAGATTCCTTTCCCATCCTTTCCTTCACTTTCACCAAATAGCTGTTTCCACCATTCTGCTAAATATTTGAGATTGGGTTCATAGGTAACAAGAATCTCTATTTCCTTCCCCCTACTATAGAGGATGTTCCTTACCATGGCATATTTATAACATATATTATCTTGGACATCCCTTGAGTAGTCTTCTAATCCATCTCTAAAGCCAGATATAAACCCGTCTAAATCTAGACCTGCAACTGCAATGGGCAGCAGCCCTACAGCAGTCAATACCGAATATCTGCCTCCAATATCATCAGGAATAGCAAAAGTGGCATAGCCTTCCTCCTGGCTTAACTTTCTTAAGGCTCCCTTGTGTTCATCAGTTGTAACATATATCCTCTTCTTCCCATTATCTTTACCGTACTTGGCCTCCATATAATTCTTAAATATCCTAAAGGCCACGGCAGGCTCTAGTGTAGCCCCGGACTTGGATATAACATTAATACTGATATCTTTATTCTCCAATATATCCATAAGATCTGATATGTAAGAACTGCTCAGATTGTTTCCTACAAAATATATTTCAGTTCCTCTTCTCTTATCTATTGGCAGCTGATTATAAAAATTGTGATTAAGTGCCTCTATACAGGCCCTTGAACCTAAGTAGGAACCACCAACCCCTATAACTACTAGGGCATCTGAACTCTCCTTAATATCCACGGCAGCCTTCTTTATCCTTTCTACTTCCTCTTTCCTGATTTTTTGAGGTAGTTGAAGCCAGCCAGTAAAATCACTGCCTGCTCCATAGCCCTTATGAAGCATATCATGGGCAGTTCTTGCAAAGGGTACTAAACTTTCAATTTCCTCATCTGAAATAAAGGTTCTAGAATAATCCAAGGTGATCTTGCCCATTTAATCCCTCCATAAACCATTCTGAAAAAAGAAGCTTAGAATTACATTCTAAGCTTTTGTCCATCTATTACTTCCATAAGAAGCAGTGCATAATCATCTACTTGTTCTCCCCATCTATACTCTTCCACATGATTTACAATCTTATTCAACACATTTATATCATTAGTCTTTATTATGTCAATTATCCTGTCAACCCCAAACTCATTTCCTTCTCTATCCCTTACCTCTGTGATTCCATCGGTAAAGAATAATACCTTATCCCCTTTTGATAATCTTATTTCCTTCTCTTCATAGCTTATTCTATTAAATATTAGGGAAATGGGAAGGCCTCTCATATCTAAGAATTCTACTCTATTAGAATTATATTTGATGGGCATACAATTATGACCAGCATTAGCATATTTGAAAGTATTGCTTTTAATATTGAATATGGCATAGAAAATAGTAAAGTACTTGTCTGCTCCTAAGCCTAAAGAGCTAAATCTTCTTTGAAGTTCTGTTAAAGCCTTAGAGGGACTTTTTATACTTTCCCTAATAGCCCTCATGGTTTGTCTAACAAACATGGTCATCATAGAAGCAGTTATTCCATGACCTACTACATCACAGATGTATATGCCAATGTTTTCATCATCAATGTAAAAAACATCAAACATATCACCGCTGAGCATCTCGCAAGGTTTATACATGTAGTCTATCTTTAAGGTTTTATAAATACCTCTTTTAGGTAAGATCTTTCTCTGAATCTTTTCAGCAAACTTTATATCCTGGAGCATCTTTGTGTTCTTCTGTATAAGCTGTTGCTCTAGCTTTCTCTCCCTAGTGACATCTCTTAGAACTTCAACCGCACCAACAATTTTATCATCAGCATCTTTTACTGGCGAGCTAATGACAGAGTAATATCTGCCCTTTATCAATTCCTCCTTCTGTACTATCTCCCCGTACATTATGCTCCTCTTAGATATACAGAAGGTGCAAGGTGTATCCTTGCCAACAGACTGATAGCATTTTTTGCCTACTATATCATATCCAAGGGCTTCCTTCATGGCTTGATTAGCATATACTATAGTTCCGTCAAGGGAAACAAGTCTGACCCAATCGACCATGCTCTCAAGTACATTATAATTCAAAAATCTATATTCTGATAAGCCTTTCTGCATAAATTCTCTTTCTTTCTTTTCTAACATATCAATCACCCTTATAAAAGGTACTTTTTTCTATAATAACATACTAATATACAAAATACAAAGTTTTTCGAAAAGCTACAAGTATTATTTTATAAGGCAAAAACTCTTATTTTGTGGTATTTTGCTGCTTTTTATGGGTTTGTAACCTCTTATATAATTGTTAAAAAATTTTCAATCTAATAGCCAAGCCCTCATATAATAATAGCAGGCTCAATTGCCTGCATTATTTCTTATAATCTACTGCTACTTCCTCCTCTTCCAAGTATCTAGCTACAGCATAGATTAGGTCTGATAGCCTATTTACGTATTTTATCACTAAGGGATCTATCTCTTCTTGGAAACTTAAGGTTATAATCCTTCTTTCTGCCCTCCTACAAATAGTTCTGCACACATGAAGATAGCCTGATTTCTTCCCTGATCCTGGTACAATGAAACCTTTTGGATTCCCTATCTTGCCCATATATTTATCAACATTTTCTTCTAAGTATTTGATATCCTCTTCCACAATATGGTGGATAACCTTTGACTTATCCTCAGTAGCCAAATTAGTAGCCACAGTAAATAGTTTATTCTGTATCTTTTCAATTAATGCATATATTTCCTTATCCTCCATATAATTCTTGGCTAAACCCAAAAAGGATATTAATTCATCAATAGTTCCATAGCTTTCTACCCTTATATGATCCTTTGGAACTCTCTTATCATCAAATAAACTTGTACTTCCCTTATCTCCAGTCCTTGTATATATTTTCATATACAGCCCCCTTATCCCTTTACCTTAATTATACTCCTTATGCTAATATATGACTATGATTTTGGTCTAGGTCCATGGTATTGATAGTAATCTACCCTTATCCTTCCATTGTACAGCTTTCTCTTCTTATCTGCTTTTTTCCCGTATAGCCTTTCAAAATTCTCATTGGAAGTCAAAACATAAATTGAATAGGTGTAAAGTTTGCCAAAGATTTTCCCCATATCCTTATAGATATCCTGTACTTCTTTTCTCTCTCCTATCCTTTCACCATAGGGAGGATTACATATTATCACACCATAGTCTTCCTTGAAGTCAAAGTTCCTAAAGTTCTTCCTTATAAATAATATATCTTCTTCCAATCCAATGTTATAAGCATTTTCCCGAGCTACCTTTATTGCTTCCTCATCTATATCAGAACCTACAATATTCAACTTAACATCCTTAAGCATAAGATCCCAAGCCTGTCTTCTAGCCCCATGCCAATACTCTTTCTTTATCCTGGGCCATTGTTCCGAAGCAAAATTTCTATTAAGGCCTGGTGCCATATTTTTGCCAATCATAGCTGCTTCAATGGGGATTGTACCCGATCCACAGAAGGGATCCACCAACAACCTATCCTTATTCCAATAGCTAAGAAGGATTAGACCTGCTGCCAGGGTTTCCTTTAAAGGAGCCTCTACTCCTTTTGTCCTATAGCCCCTCTTATGTAAGCCCGCACCTGAAGTATCTATAGTCAGGGTAGCAATGTCCTTCAGCAATGAAACCTCAATGGTAAACTTAGCTCCTGTTTCCTTGAACCACTCGGTTTTATATCTGGTCTTGAGCTTTTCCACCACTGCCTTCTTTACAATTGCCTGACAATCAGAAATGCTAAATAGCTTGGAATTTACCGATTTGCCATTGACAGTAAACTCTCCATCTTCTGTAATCCATTCATCCCAAGGAAGGGCCTTGGTCTTTTCAAACAACTCCTCAAAGGATGTAGCCTTAAACTGCCCCATCTTAAGTAGTATCCTGTCTGCTGTTCTCAGCCATAAATTTACAATTGGTATATCCTTCTCCCTTGCCTTAAAGGTAACCTTTCCATTTTCTACTACAAGATCCTTATATCCTAGATCCATAAGTTCCCTCTTTACTACTGCTTCTAGCCCAAAGGTAGATGTTGCTATTAATTCTATTTCTGCCATAATACCTTCCTTCCTCTACTTTTCTACTTTACTTTATTATACCTAAAAAGTATAACATTTACCTTTAATTTTGTGTTATTTTTCTTCAATTTGGGTATTAGCTATATAGAGAATATAAGATATTATTAGTATCTTAACAAGGAGGTAGGTTCAATGAAAAAGATAGGCGATCTATACCAAAGCGGAGATTGGAAAGGAGAAAAACATGTACCAGTAATTCATGCTCCAGAAAAGGTCAAAAAAGGAGATGTAATTGAAGTAAACATTAATATAGGGGAAGAAATCCCCCATCCAAATACACAAGAACACTACATAGCTTGGATTAAATTATACTTCCATCCAGAAGGTGCAAAATTCCCAGTAGAAGTCGGTTCTTACAACTTCTCAAGCCACGGAGAGCAAGGAGTATTTACTGAACCTTATGTTACCACTAGATTTAAAGCAGAAAAATCTGGAACCCTATATGCAACCAGCTATTGCAATATCCATGGATTGTGGGAAAATAGCTTAGAGCTAGTAGTAGAAGAATAATTCCCCACAATTCCCCCTTGACAATATTAAATAAATGTATTAATATACCAGATAAAATAATAGGCTGCAATGAAGGATTACAGTAGCTCAACTATGGTTAAATGACAGAGAATAGATCGCTTGGTGAGAGATCTATAACCTAATAGCTGAGCGAAGTACGAATCCGGAGCTTCAATGGGAAACCATTGCGTCCATCATGCGTTAAATGATTAGAGGCCTTTGTGCGAATTAAGGTGGTACCACGGGTATCTTCTCGTCCTTACATGAGAAGATACCCTTTTTTATAAATATTGCAAGGAGGGAAAATAATGAGCAACGTATACGACATCCTGAAGGAGAGAGGTTATATTGATCAGGTAACCTATGAGGATGAACTAAGGGAACTGTTTGAAAAGAAATCAGTAACCTTCTATATTGGATTTGATGCTACGGCTGATAGCTTAACTCTAGGCCATTTCATACAGATTATGGTGATGATGCATGCCCAAAGGGCAGGACATAGGCCAATTGCCCTATTAGGCGGAGGCACCACCATGATAGGGGACCCTTCTGGAAGGACAGACATGAGGAAGATACTTACTAAGGAAGATATTGATGCTAATGCTGCTAGGTTTAAGAAGCAGTTTGAAAGATTTTTAGACTTTGATGAGGGCAAGGCCATACTAGCAAACAATGCAGATTGGCTTTTGGATTTAAACTTCTTAGAATTCATGAGGGAAATAGGAGTTCATTTTTCTGTAAACAGGATGCTGACCATGGATTGCTATAAAAACAGGTTAGAAAAGGGTCTGACCTTCTTTGAGTTCAGCTACCTGCTTATGCAATCCTATGATTATTTGCAATTATACAGAAGATATAACTGTAAATTACAAGTAGGAGGCAGCGACCAGTGGTCTAATATCCTGGGAGGATATGAACTAATCAGAAAGCTAGAGCAGGATAAAGTATATGCCATGACTTTAAAGCTCTTGACTACTGCTGCTGGGGAAAAGATGGGTAAGACAGCTAAGGGGGCTATCTGGTTAGACCCAGATAAGACTTCTCCCTATGAGCTATATCAATACTTGAGAAATACTGATGATAGGGATGTGGAGAAATTCTTGGCACTGCTTACCTTCTTGCCTATGGAAGAAGTAAGGAGATTAGGAGCTTTGGAAGGAGCTGAAATAAACAAGGCAAAAGAAGTATTAGCCTTTGAAGTAACTAAGCTGACCCACGGTGAAGAAGAAGCTGCTAAAGCAGAAAAGGCAGCTAAGTCCCTATTCATGGGTGGAAAAGAGGAAGGCTCAATTCCCTTTACCGAATTTGATAAGTCAGAATTTGAAGAAGGAATTGGCATTTTAGATTTGCTTACAAGAACAGGCCTTACTAAATCCAATAGTGAGGGCAGAAGGCTCGTAGAGCAAAATGGCATTTCCATAGATGATGTGAAGATAACAGACATTGGCAAAATAATTACATTAGAAGACTTCAAAGATGGCAAGCTAATGATAAGAAAAGGCAAAAAGGTATATCATCAAGTAAGAATAAAATAATATTTTAGTCATAAGTCCTGTATTATACAGGACTTATTTTTTTCATCCTTTGCTAATATTATACTGCCATGCCAGATATTAAGGATTTAATAGTGAAAAATTTAATGTTATACTGTGAAGAAATAAAAAATTGAAAGGGGGATCGTCTGGAAAAGCAGTCTAAAATTTTAAGGAGGAAATTAATCATGAAAAACAGCAAGAAAACTATTATTTCTTTAGTAGCAGCTTTACTATTGTCTACAACAGTAGGACAGGCTCAAGGGCTTACTTATACAACTAAAACAAGACTATTCAATCCAAATGGCAATAGGTATACAGTTAATTTCAACAGCGATTTAAGCAATTACTTCAGCAACATAATAATCAAACTTAGACCTACATTCAATTGGGATTTTGATAATATAGGAAATGACAAAAACAATGAACAAAAAGAACCAGAAAAGCCAGTAAATCCAGAACCAGAAACACCTGAAGAAAAACCACAACAACCACAAAAACCAGAAACACCCAAGAAACCTGAAGAAAAACCACAACAGCCAAGCAATCCACAACCTGAAAAGCCAAGTAAGCCAGTAGAAAAACCAAGTAATACTAACAACCCTAGTTCATCCATTGAAAGAGAAGTTGCAAGACTTGTTAATCTAGAAAGACAAAAAGCTGGACTAGCCCCTCTTACATTTAGTGAAGAGCTATCTAAGGTTGCTAGAATTAAGTCACAGGATATGGCAGATAAAAATTACTTTAGCCATACATCTCCAACCTATGGAGATCCCTTCCAAATGATGAGAAGCTTTGGCATCAGTTACAGGTATGCAGGAGAAAACATAGCCAAAGGATATAGAAGCGCTGAATCTGTAATGAATGGATGGATGAACTCCAGTGGTCATAGGGCAAATATACTAAACGTAAACTTTGGAAAAATTGGTGTAGGATATGTAGAAACAAATGGTACAACCTACTGGACACAAATGTTTACTGATTAGTTTAAGCATTTGAAAAGACTCCCCACTAAAATAAATATAAGGCTCCTTTCTGGCAAAAGAGCTAAGCCAGAAAGGAGCCATTTTCATTTTTTGGATACTATCTATGCTATTTTATAATATCTATAAAGTTTTTGGTCATCTTAGCCGTATATCCCCATATTGTATAATTATTGTAATTATAAAAGTAGACGGAGTATTTACCTATTCTCCAATCATAATTCTTTCCATTAGGTATTAAGTTATATGGAAAATCATTGTCAATTTCAGGATGCAGTTCTATATAGTAGAGTTTAGGCTCATTATTTATAAAGAAGTCAACAGGAACTGTGAATATGTGATCTACTTCATCCTTAGCAGGATGAATATCCCCAATATCTATGTTCTCAATTATAGCTAAAAAGGAATGGATGGTAGTATTGTCCCTAGATACTAAATAATCCAATTCCCCTATTAAATTTATATTCTCCCTCTTTATATTTAGCTCTTCCATAGTCTCCCTTATAGCAGCCTCTCTACAGCTTTCACCTGCTTCTACTCTTCCTCCGGGAAAGGATATTTCACCAGGCTGCCTTTTGAGAGTCTTTGCTCTTACTTCATAAATTATCTCCCATCTTCCCTTTATATCTATTAAAGGAATGACTACTGCATATTCCTGTTTTATGTCTATAGGCTGTGGTATCCTACCTTTTACCTTTTTTACAATATCCCCTATTTCCATCATCCCATCGCCTCCAATAAAATATAAGCGACTAAGATAGCCGCTTATATTTATTATACCAAAAGCTTTCCTTTTTCCAATTGTTAGAAGATAATCTACTATTTATTTAAGAGATATTTCATGGCTACTACCCTATCAAGTCTATGATCAAATCGTCTACACCATTAAAGCTCTCCCTGGCTAAAACTCCCACATTCTTAATAGTTTCTTCTATGGAACTGCCCACTATACCTACATTGTTTCTAATTGTTACACCCTCATTAGCCAAATAAGCTGATATAACTGCCTCACAAGCTGAAGTAGATAGCTTCAAGGCACAGGTTTCCTTGGCACCATCACATATCATTCCAGTTAAATTGGCCAGCATGTTTGTACATGCTCCACTTATTTTGTCATCGTCTCCTCCTAGCATCCATGTAATCCCTGCACTGGCCCCAATTCCAGCAGCAATTGCACAACCACACATGCCAGATAGCTTACCTGTAAAGGTCTTCACATATCTATTTACTAGGTGCCCCATCAAAACTGCCCTCAAAAGCTTTTCCCTTTCAATCCCCTGATCTTCTCCTACTACTACAATTGGAAGCACTACACCTAGTCCCTGATTTCCACTACCTCCACTAGTCATAATTGGGCAATTTCCACCGCTCATTCTAACATCACAGGCTGCTGCTGTCAAAATCCTAGCCCTGGTAGGAGAATCTTCAGTCAATCTACCTTTCTCTAACAGTTTTGAATAGGCATAACCCATATTTATACCTATCTGCTCATTCATCCCCTTTTCTGCAGCCTTCCTGTTCATGTCAATACCATCCTCAATAAACTCCAATTCCTCAATGGGTATTAGCTCACAAACTTGTCTAATATCCTTTAGGGTCATGTCCTTAAGAAAATTCGCTGACATGGACTGGCCCATATCCTCTTCTGCCTCATATATAACCTTTCCATTTTCAATAATCCTATCTATATGGGTATGACTGTCCTTTAACCCCACTTCAACTACACTATCTGAACCGCTAGCCTTCACATATACATATATATCTGGGGAATCCTTTAGATATTCAACCTGAACTTGGCCTGAGCTTATCATATCATGAGCAACTTTTATGGATTCATCATCTACATTTTCCAACACCATGAATACTTTGTCTGTATTTCCTGATAAAAAGCCCAAAGCAGCTGCCAAATCCAATCCTGACTCATTAACCTTTGGAATCATTACAGATTTGCCATTCTTATATATATTCTTGCTAACCCTTATGAGGATATTATCTAAAGTCCCATTAAAATGCTTTCTTGCCATAGCAGAAGCATAGGCTACTGCTATAGGTTCAGTACAACCTAAAGCTGGAAAAACATCCTGTTTTACTAATTCTAATAGATTGCTGATCAAAGATTCATTGATCATAATATCTCCCCCTTATAAATGAATCCTATTATTAATATTCAATGCAATAAACATGCCAAGATTTTTAGCCATGATAAGTATTAAAAAGGGGAAGATTTAGTCATTGAAAAGATGAAAACACAGGATTGTTATGTGGATTTTCTCAACTTTGCAAAATCTATATTGGATATTGTTTGAATATTCACTAAATTGTGCAAGATTAAGAATTTCTCATTTCTGAGAATTAATTTGCATTATTGCAAATTATATTTATTTAATTTCCTGTATAGGGTAGATAGGTTAATTCCTAAAACAGATGCTATCTTCTCCTTATCCTCAGTGCTATTACCATAGGTTTTCAAATATGATTCTAATATGTCCCTTTCGTACTTATCCAACAGATCCTTAAGATTACATGGGCTGTGTACTTTTGTAGAGTAGTCCTTTACACTGTCCCTTATATTGCTGGGAAGGTACTCAAACCTAATCTCATCACCCTTTACTATGTTGACAAGGTACTCAACTACATTTTCAAGCTCTCTTACATTGCCAGGCCACCTATATCTGTAAAATGCTCTCTTTACATCATCAGAAAAATATTTTTTGCTTATTCCCAACATATAACAGTATTTCTCTAACAGGTATTCGCTTAACTTATCTATATCCTCTATCCGCTCCCTTAACGGTGGGATATGAATAGGAATTACATTCAATCGGTAGTATAGGTCTTCTCTAAATTCTCCGCTCTTTATCATCTCTTTTAAATCCTTGTTGGTGGCAGCTATCAGCCTAAAATCAACAGATATATATTCCTTGCCCCCTAATCTCATAAACACTCCATCCTGCAGCACCCTTAATAGTTTAGGCTGTAAGTGGAGTGGCAAATCCCCAATCTCATCTAGAAATAAAGTACCTCCATTAGCTAGTTCCAGCTTACCCATCTGCCCTTGCTTGCTGGCCCCAGTAAAGGCCCCTCCTTCATAGCCAAACAGTTCACTTTCCAACAAGTTATCAGGTATAGAGGCACAGTTTATGGCTACAAAGGGCATATGGCTCCTGTTGCTAGCATCGTGTATAGCTCTGGCAAATAGCTCCTTGCCTGTCCCACTTTCTCCTGTTAATAAAACCGCCGACTTACTAGATGCTACCTTTCTAGCTATATCCTTCACCTCAGCAATCTTAGGACTGTCTCCTATAATCTGTTCAAAGGAAACCCTTCTGGTACCCCCTATAAGCCTGTAGGCATCAGCCACCATATGGGAAGTCTTATTAAGTTCCATAATATGGCTTACCTTTTGATCTCCTACCATTACAGGAATAGTCCTTATAATAAAGCTCTTCCTCTTTCCCCCTACAGATATCTTAATCTCGGCAGGAATTTGACTATTCTGATAAGCCTTAAGTTCTGGGATGACATGGTAAATTGACTTGTTTATTAGGTCATGACCTTTCATTTTTAGAAGGCCTTCTACTTTTAAGTTTATAAACTTAATATTTCCCTCATTATCTACGCAGATTATACCATTTTCCAGCCCGTTTACTATCATCTTTATCTCTTGGCTCTGTATAGTCAGCTCGTTTATGGTCCTTATATACTGTAAAGTACCTGCTAACAGTTCCCCTAATTTTCCTAGAAATACTATTAGGGAATCATAATCACGATATATCTTGTTTCTCTGTGTCTCATTAAAAGCAATAAGACCTATGACTCCTAAAAGTTCTCCCTTATGCAAAATGGGATATCCAATAGTAGCTAGCTCATCGCATTTGCCCCTTAAGCTACAGGGTATGCATTTACTGCTTATATTGGGCTTATCTACAAACTCCGGTTCTTTTTGTTTAGATACCAACTCAAAGAAACAATCTTTAGGGAGTTTTTCTCCAATCAAGTCCTTATACTTTCCTGTAGCAGCCACACGGTTTAAATGGCTGTCGACAATTGTAACGTCCACATCTAGTACAGCAGAAATTGCCTCAGCTACCCCCTGAACTGATTCCTGTATATTAAATAGATTCATATTACCACATCCTTTACACAAGGATAGATTTAACCATTATTACTGTTATTCTTGTTGTCATGAAGAACCTGATCCAAGACTATTACTAGAGCTAGTATAAAAGGATGATCTTCCTGATCAACTATTTCAACACTATAAGTATCTGAAAAACTAAACCACTTTTTATTTACAAAGGCAACAGGCCTTCCATTTTTCAGTATTTCAAAATTATAGGCAAAAATATCCCCTTCTATGGTGAAGTCTCCATAAACACTCTCTATATTGAACTTTGGCTTAAAAAAGGTAAATTCCTTCTTAACTCTTGCTACTTGTTTTCCATTTCTAAAGATGTTGAATTCAGGTAAAAACTTAAACAGCTTCTGCTCTATATACATTAATTCCGTTCCCTCTAAGTCATACATCCTAAGCTTGTCTCCAATGGAAAATAGCTTTGCTTCCACATAGTATCTAGGGCTGTCCATTTCATCCTTAATATAGAATTTATCAGCCAAGGAAAATATTTTTTCTCTCATTATATATCTCATGATTTCACCTTTCCCTATATAGTTATCATTAGTATAATTATATTATACAAAAATCAATATATCCACAACAACATGTGAGTAATTTAAATATGATATGATAAGATATAATTATTAATGAAAAAGGAGAAGGATTATGGAGAAAAGAAAATCTTGGAATGAATACTTTATGGAAATAGCAGAGATAGTAGCTACCCGTTCTACCTGTGATAGGGCAGAGGTAGGCTGTCTTATTGTCAATGATGACAATAGAATCGTATCTACCGGATACAATGGTTCCATTTCAGGAAATCCTCACTGTAATGATGTGGGACATGTAATGAGGGATGGTCATTGTATAGCAACAATTCACGCAGAAATCAATGCCCTAATATATTGTGCTAGGGAAGGTATATCTGTTAAAGGCTGCAGGGTATACGTTACTCATTTCCCCTGTCTCAACTGTACAAAAGCCCTTATCCAAGCGGGTATAAAAAAAATATACTACAGAAACGACTACAGGGTTGACGACTATGCAGTAGAATTATTAGAATCAAACAATGTGGAATTTGAAAAAATATAAAGTACAATTCTATCTAACCAAAGAAGGATTGGAGAGACTGAAGAATGTTGATAGGACAACATACAAAAGAAGTAGATAATACTGTAAAACAAAGAGAATGTGAACAAATTTTGCTGCCAATGAAGGAAGAAAAATTAAAAATAAATAATAGAAGGTATCTGGGAAGCAAGTATAAGTTGTTAGATTTCATTAGTAATGTTGTTAGAGAAAACTGTCCCCAAGTTTCTTCAGTAGCGGATATCTTTGGGGGAACAGGCGTAGTTGCTGATAGGTTTAACAAAGAAGGAAAAAATGTCATTGTAAACGACATTTTATATTCAAATTACCTAGCATACTTAACTTGGTTTGGCAAAGAAGAAATCAACATAGGAAAAATCGAAAAACTAATTGGGGAATTTAATGAGTGCAATCCTATAGGTGAAAATTATGTCTCTATTAATTTTGGAGGTACTTATTTTACTAAGCATAACGCAAGAAAGATAGGATTTATTAGAGAAGAAATAGAAAAGATGTCTAATGAACTGAGCAATAGGGAAAAGGCTCTTTTAATCACTTCTCTGATTTATGCAATGGACAAGGTGGCTAATACTGTAGGCCATTATGATGCCTATAGAAGAAAATTAGATACACTAAATGAGTTAAGATTATTAGTCCCTGAGTTAAATGACGAGTTAAATGAGGGAAATGAGATTTATAGGGAAGATGCAAATGAGTTAGTCAGGACTATAAGGGCTGATCTGTTTTATATAGATACTCCATACAACTCTAGACAATATGGGGATGCATATCATTTATTAGAAAATATAGCTGAATGGAAGAAGCCAGAATTAGTTGGTGTTGCAAAGAAGATGGTGGATAGAAGCCATATTAAAAGCCCTTATTGTACCATGAAGGCAACAAGCGCCTTTAAAGATTTAATATCAAATATTAATGGAAAATATATTCTAGTATCATATAATAACATGGCTCAAAAAGGAGTTGGCCGATCCAATGCAAAAATCTCCTCTGAAGAAATAGTCGAAATACTAGAAACAAGAGGTCCGGTAAAAATATTTGAGAAGGATTTTCAGCCTTTTACTGCTGGTAAAACTAGTATTGATGATCATAAAGAAATACTATATCTTTGTACAGTGGATAGGTGATAAATATTGCTACAAACAGAAACCAATTACCTTAAATCTTGCTTGAACTATACGGGAGGAAAGTACAAATTACTTAAACAAATTATTCCTCTTTTTCCCAAAAATATCCATAATTTTATAGATTTATTCTGTGGTGGAGCAAATGTTGCAGTAAATGTTGAGGCTAGAGGAGCAATATGTGGTATAGATAAGCAGAAAGAGGTTATTCGTCTTTTTAACACCTTAAAACAGTATGATTTTGGTGAAGTATTAAATATAATTAACAGAATTATTACTGAATACAGCCTATCGGAAACCAGTAAGTATGGCTATATCAAGTACAAGTGTGAATCTAGTGCCGGACTTGCTGCCTATAATAAGGAACAGTATTTAAGACTTCGAAGGGATTATAATAGCCGGCCAGAAGATAACCCCTACTATGATCTTGTCTTTTATCTTTTAAACGTATATGGCTTTAATAATCAGATACGGTTTAACAAGAAGGGGCATTACAATATTCCTGTTGGCAAAAGGGACTTTAATGATAAAGTCAAAAGCAATCTAGAAAAGTTCATGAATAGAATAAAGGAAAAGAATATTGAATTTATAAATGCTGACTTTAGAGAAGCAAAAATAGAACTAGCTAAAGGGGACTTTTTATATGCTGATCCCCCTTATTTAATTTCAACAGCCACCTACAATGAACAAAATGGATGGACTAAAAAAGAAGAAGTTGATCTATTAAGGCTCCTTGATGGACTTGATGAAAAAGGCGTTAAATTTGCACTATCAAATGTTCTAGATCATAAAGGTAAAGAAAACACTATTTTAAAAAATTGGGCAAAAAACTATAGGATAAACTATTTAGATTATAATTATGGAAATTCCAACTACCAAATTAAGAAAAAAACCTTAAATACAACCGAGGTACTTATTACTAATTATTAGCAAAAAATCTTACCTTCTCAAATATACTTACCAAGAGCCTTTTTAGCTAGACTATCTGCTTTCTCATTGTATTCATTTCCTGAGTGGGCTGTAACCTTTTTAAAGACTACTTGCAGCCTATCTCTAATAGAATCATAATACTCCTTATACATTTTAGTCCCGTATTTGTTGGTTTTCCACTCACCACTAGCCCATTTCTCTATACCCATATAGTCGTAGTAAAGATAAAGGATATTCTTTCCCCTTTTTAAGGCTTCCTCCATGGCTACCATAGCCCCTCTTATTTCACCGGCTACATTTCTCATATCCTTCATGTCTTCGTCCTTCTCCTTATGGGAAATCTCGTATTTCCCATCTTCAGTAAAGATAATGACTCCATAGCTATAGTAGCCACTATCCTGATCAAAGCTGCCGTCTACATAGGCAACCATCTCTCTATCCTTCAAACTAGATATGTTTACATCTGCAACCGGCTCCCTTTCTTCTCCTATGAACTTTAGGGCTTCTTTATGGGTGGTAAACTTTTTATATACTGCTCCTGAATAACCTTTTACTTGAGCTTCGCACTCGCTCCAAGTATTGTATATTCCTACTTTTCTACCTACTTTAACTGCATAATAATATTCTGCCATAGTCCACTCCTTATATGATATTACATCCTAATGTATTCTTTGCTTCCTTTAAAGCAAATCTATGGGCTTCCTCATCAAAAGAAGCAACCCCTGCCTCGT
This sequence comes from Tissierellia bacterium, assembly GCA_012735215.1. Classification (GTDB taxonomy): domain Bacteria; phylum Bacillota; class Clostridia; order Tissierellales; family Tepidimicrobiaceae; genus JAAYHX01. The sequence goes on along the minus strand of JAAYHX010000021.1, from coordinate 20,737 downwards.
ATATATTAACAGTATAGCCAATATTTCTTGCATCAGCTGCCGTATAGAGTACACAAATATTAGTACATACCCCTACCAGATATAATTCCTCCACCTTTTTCTCCCTTAAATATAGGTCTAACTCTGTTCCAAAGAAGCCACTGTATCTTCTCTTTTTAATGATCTTGTCCCCTTGTCTATAATCAATACTATCAACTATATTGCTTCCTTCCTCCCCAGCTATGCAATGGGGTGGAAACATGTTAAATTCGCTATCGTCCTCTTCGTGATTATCACATATGAATATTATAGGGTAGATATTTTGCCTGAACTCTTTTATCCTATCATTTATAAAATCTACTATTTCCTCAGCTCTACTTCCTGAGTACAAGGCACCATCCTTGAGGATGAAGTCATTGAGCATATCTATTACAAGTAATGCCTTCACATTAAACACCCCCTATTTTTTCCTCACAATAATAGTATCATATATTTAACTTTTATTTAAACATTTTTGCCCTTGTAATAAAAATAAAGATTGTTAGACATTACATAGATTAGTGTATAATATAATCATGAGTCTTTCTACAACATTATAAGGAGGTCTTTCCTATGAATGTTAGTTTAATCGGAGTACCAGTTAAATACGGCGCTGATAGAGAAGGGGTCCAATATGGACCTGAAAAGTTGAGACAAAAAGGCATCATAGATGTAGTAAGAAAACATGGTAAAAATGTGTTTGATTTAGGAAACCTTTACATACCCAATGTGTTGGAAAATAATAAATATGCTCATCATAAAAAGATAAAATATCTAAAGGAAATAGTTGAAATGAATACCAATCTTGCCCACCTAGTATATAGCTCCTTAAAGGCTGATAGCTTCCCATTTATTTTTGGAGGAGATCATTCCCTAGGTTTAGGCAGCATTTCTGGCTCCAGCAAATACTTCAATAACCTAGCAGTAATCTGGATTGACGCCCATGGTGATATTAATACAGATGATACAAGCCCATCTGGGAATCCTCATGGAATGCCCCTAGGGGCAGCTTTAGGCTATGGAGAACCTTCCCTAGTCAATATATACTTTAATGGACCAAAGGTAAAGCCTGAAAATACCTTTATAGTGGGAGCTAGGGATTTGGACCAAGGGGAAATTGAACTAGCTGACCGAATAAATCTAAATTTAATTACTATGGAAAAAATCAATGAACGAGGGTTAGAGGCTGTCATAGATGACATAGTAGCAAAGATAAAGGCCTCAAAGGTAGATGCCATTCATTTAAGCTTTGATATAGACATGTTGGACAAAAAGATAGTACCAGGAACAGGAACTCCCGTTGATGGAGGTTTTACTATAGAAGAAACAAAGACACTTTTAAAATCCTTTATTGAAACAAAATTAGTTAAATCTATGGACTTTGTAGAGCTAAATCCTCATTTAGATAGAGACGATGTCACAGCCGATCTATGTATAGAGCTTATTGATTGGATTTTTGAATACCTCTAATATGTATAGATAAGTAAATGTATAGAAGATATCAACTAAAGAGGAGGTAGGCCCTTGAAAGTATTATTAACCGTTAAATTCTTAGAGGAAGAGATTGAGAGCCTTAGAAGTTTAGGATATGATGTGATATTCAAGGATGAAGATGACATAAGCTTTTCTCATGAAATAGAAGACACAGATATATTAGTATGCTTCAATCCATTTAACAAAATTGATATAAGCCTGCTGCCTAATCTTAAGTGGATTCAGCTTCTAAGTGCTGGAGTAAACCAAGTACCAAAAGAAGAAATCTTAAAAAGAAACATAATATTGACCAATAACCGTGGAGGATATAGCATCCCCATAGGAGAATGGATAGTATTAAAGGCCTTGGAAATGTTCAAAAACAGCAAGGAATTCTTTGAAAACCAAAAAAAGAAGCTTTGGAAGACTAATTCCCGCCTATTGGAGCTATATGGAAAAACCGTATGCTTCATAGGGACTGGGTCCATAGCCCAAGAGGCAGCAAAAAGGTTTCAAGGCTTTGGTGTAAACATAATTGGCATAAATACTAGCGGTAGACAAGTTGAACACTTCCATAAATGCTATAGTATAAACAGAATCAAAGAAGTTATTAAGGATTGCCACATAGTAGTAATAACAACACCTTATACGGAAGAAACCCACCATCTGGTAAACAGGGACATATTTGAAAGTATGAGGGATGGAACCTATATAATCAATATTGCTAGGGGCAGCATTATAGATGAAAAGGCCCTAATAGACAGCTTAAAATCTGGAAAAATAAGAAAAGCGGCCTTAGATGTTTTTGAAAAAGAACCCTTACCAGAAGACAGCCCCCTTTGGGAAATGGACAATGTATATATAAGCCCCCATAACTCATGGGCTTCAGAAATGATATTCAAGCGAAGATACAATATAACCTATGAAAACCTTAAAAGATATAAAAATAATGAAGAATTATTAAATATTATAGATTTAAGAAGAGGATATTAAGCTAAATAATAAGGGTAGCTTATAAAGCTACCCTTTCTTCAACTTCATTATTTAACTCATCTTTCATCCTATATAAAGCTTCTAAAGCTTCTTCTGGAAGCTTATCTCTTCCACCTTTAGCTTTCTTCACATTTTCCAAGAAATTTATCCTATAGTCAATGCTATTATTTAACATATCCTTATACTCTTCATCCATATCTCTATAGAATCCTTCTATTGGAAGGTATTCAATATCTGTAAAACTGCCCCAAGGTTTGAACTCAGCTTTTCCTTCTACTATAAGTTCTAGAGCACTTAAGGTTGCTCCCTTTGGAACTTTCTTATCCAAATAGAAACCAGTATTGAATATATAGCAATCCACTTTTCTCTCTTCAAACAATTTCTTAAATTTACTATAGTCATCTCCTAATGGATATGTTCTAAATGGATTTGCATAAGGTTCGATTACTAATGCATCCTTATCAACACCCTTGGCCAGTCTTTCAGCAGTAGTTCTCTTAGTAGCTAGGGTTGCTCCCATAACTGCAGCTAGCACTGGGTCCTTTATCTTCAACACAGGAGGTATAGCTGGGTCTTTCATAAGCCATACAATGGCATCTACTGGTTCATCGATCTTATTAACTCTATTGTCAGTCCATAATCTTGACTTTATTGCCCTACCATTGCCATTTCTTAAATCCTCCGTTACTATTACGCATTTTCCGTCTTCATCCAGAGTAGCTCCACAGTTTTGCACAGTGATGAGATACTTGTTGGCCTCTGAATTAAGAGGATAGTCTTGAGTCTTATCAAAATAGGATGGTTCTAATGCAACAGACGATCCATCTTCCGTTGAAATAACATAGGCATCATCATGTAGTATGGAAATGTCGTATTTGCCATCATGTTTTTCATGGGTAATTGTTGATTTTCCTGAGCCTGAAAGACCAAATACACTTACCGTATATTTGTGATTACCATCTAAATTGTATCTTTTTAGTCCTCCATGGCAGGAAGCAAATCCATTTCTATTGGCAATTCCCCAAGCCAATGTCAGAGTTCCCTTCTTATGTTCACCAAAGTACTTCATGCCAAGGATGCAAGCACAGTTGTGTTCAGGATCAAATATAGCCAGTCCTAGTGGGTGAGCCTCGCTTTCCCAATCTGGATCTGAGAATATATAGATATCTCCTTCACTTTTGAAGGTTCTAGACTTTTCATACATGCTTACATATGTTTCATTCAAATATTGGAAGTTCAATAGCCAATTGTATAATATGTTTTCATGACCTTCTGGTATTAATAGATGGGCTTTAACCATAAAGTCCTCATGTAAACCAACATAGGCCTGAGCATGATACATTTTTCTGTACCTAGTCTTATTAGCAGCATCTCTTATGGTTTCTGCGTAATATGATGTATCTACTCCTTCTTCTCCTATAATTCTTCTGGCTGCTGCACACCTACCAGTTACTGCACCATCGTTAAACAAAAGAATCTTAGCATCCTTATCCAATCCAATCTCTTCAGGTCTATGTACTGGCATATCAGTAACTATAGTTCCTGGAGAGCTTTCAGCAAGTTTATAAGCTTCCTTTAAGGAATTAATATTTACCACATTGTTTCCATAGAATACGGTTTCAATAGTTGTACGTATTTGAGAAAAGATAGGGTTTGACTTGTTTATCTCGTCCCTTTTAAAGTGAGTTATAGATGCCATTATTTAACCTCCTAGTTTCTAGTTTTTTATCCTTAGTGTTCTTATTAAAATCCCCATTTTTTCTAAATAAATCCACACAAAATATAGTATAGCATCATAAGCTTATAAGTCAATGGATGTATTTCTTATATGTGCTTGTAATAAGATGGAAGCCCTTACTATAAATAGATATGCTTCCCTAGAGTTTCAACAAGACATAAAAATAGGCCAGATTTATGCAATCTAGCCTTCTTTATGGTGGAGATAAGGGGACTCGAACCCCTGACCTCTTGACTGCCAGTCAAGCGTTCTCCCAGCTGAACTATATCCCCACATCAATTCTGCTAAATTTAATAATAATATAAATCCAACTTAAGGTCAAGAAAATTTATAGTCAAAATTTACAAAATACTTAGTTTTATATTTTTAATATGAGGTATCATAATAATATAGCAAGAAAAATGAAAGGGTGTTATAGATGAACGCAATGTTGAAAAAATTGGTAGACCAAAATTTTATGACAGAAGAACAAGCTGACTATATAGAAAAAGCCATTGAAAGGAAAGAATCCTTAATAGTATCAGGTCACAGAGGTTGGGGAACCCGTCCTCTTATTGCAACCCTTATGGCTGTTGCCAAATCTAACTATAAAAGCTTACAGGTAAAGGGATTTGATGATCTAGACAAGACAGATATAGATTACTTATTGATCCCAGGGATAAAGGATATCGATTTTGGGGAACTAGTAAAAAAGGCCATGGCTATCCCCAACATATCCTTAATAACCATTAAGGACCCTGAGCATCCCTATTCCATATTCAAATTGTTAAGAGATGTATTTAAGGAAACTCAAGATAGCTCAAAAACCTACCATATTCTAGAATGTGCTAAGGTTGACGATGAGCCTATTCTAGCAAAGATTACCAAGGCTGTAATGGATGAAAAAGGAAAGCTAATAAAAGAAGATATAAAAAGGGAAATGTAACTGGAGAAATTAAAGCCTTAGCGGCTTTAATTTCTTCTTCTTTTTTGCTTTTCTTTCTTTCCATGCCCCTCTATGGGGTCCATGTGTATTACTATATCCACATCAATCTCTCTTTTAATCTTCTTCTCTATTTTATCTATTTCCCAATGGATATCAACAATATCTGCTTTGATGGAAACTTCCGCATGAACTGAAGCCAGTGTCTTATTTGGACCATAATCGTGAACTATTAGATCATGAATCCCTATAATATTATCATTTTCCAATATTAACTCCTTGATTTTATCTGCCAGCTCCGGATCTGGAGACGGACCTAAAAGCAATCTTACCGAATCCTTTGCAATACTAAATCCTGAATATATAATTACAAGGGATATTACAAGGCCAAGTATCCCATCTATTGGGAAGGCAACATATCTTCCAAGTATTGACCCTAACAAAACAGCAGAAGTGGCAAAGGCATCATTTAGGCTGTCATGAGCCGTTGCCTTATTCACACTGGAATTAATCTTCTCTCCTATATATTTGTTATAGGAGTACATCCACAGCTTTATTAAAATAGAAGAAACTAAAATTGTAGCGGATAGTGCACTAAAGTCAATAGGCTCAGGATTAATTATCTTTTTAATGGATGTTTTAAAAGTCTCGACTCCTACTGCAAATATGATAAATGACACTAGTAAAGAAGCAATATATTCATACCTCCCATGTCCATAAGGATGTCCCTCATCCGGAGGGCGATTGCTTAGCTTGGATCCTAGTATGGTTACCACAGATGAACCTAAATCTGTAATATTGTTAAAGGCATCTGAAATCACTGCTATACTATTCATAAAGAGGCCAGTAAACAACTTAAGTAAAAATAAAATGAAATTACAGATAATGCCTAAGACTCCTGATAGTACACCATATCTTTCCCTTACATACTTATCTTTTATGTTTTCATGATCCTTAATAAACCTTTTGATTAAAAATTCTATCAAATCAATCCTCTCCAATAACATCTATTCTAAGCTAACATTGATTATTATAATCTTTTAGCCTATATATTATAGCAAAACAAAATATAAATGTCCCTCCTTATTCTGAGTATTTAGGTCTTTCCGGTATTATAAAAGCACATACTATATAGGCCAGGATGCCAGTACCATAAATCAATGAAACCAGTGCCCACAATAACCTAACTATAGTGGAATCTATGTTAAAATACTCTGCTATCCCTCCACAAACTCCAGCAAGCTTTTTGTCCCTATCTGACTTGTACAATCTTTTCATCACTACACCTCCTCAACGAACTTACCTATATTATATAATATTATGCTACTCCAATAATGAAAAAGCTAAAACTAGCATTAATTATAATAATACCCTGTATGTTTTGAGTTAAAAATAATATTCCACAGGCTTTTATTTTAATTGATATCCTTTTGAATGCCATGTTACAATATTATCAAAGAAGTCATAATTCTATGACAATAAGGGGGTAATAGTTTGAGTCTTAAAAATGAAATTATTGAATTTATAGAGGAAAAAGTATCCACGTCAGAACACAGTGACTTTTTCCGCCAGCCTCTTGTAGGTTTTTCATCAGCAGATGATCCTCTATACGACAACCTGAAAGATATTGTGGATCCAGAACATACCCATCCAAGAGACCATCTTCCAGAAGCAAAAACTGTTGTATCCTTCTTCATTCCATTTTCAGAAAAAATTGTATCCAGCAACAAAAAAGACAAGGTAGCCCCTTCTAGGGAATGGGCTAAGTCCTATACTGTAACCAATAATCTAATAGATTACATATCCAGCAGTCTAGTTGAATACCTAGAAAGCAAAGGAATAGGAGCAGCCAAAATAAAGGCAACCAAGCCCCTTGACGAAGATATCCTTAAGGCAGACTGGTCCCACAGAAGTGCCGCTTTTATTGGTGGCCTAGGAACTTTTGGAGTTAACAGGATGTTAATAACTCCTATAGGTTGTGCTGGCAGATATGGTACTGTTATTATAGCCTATGAAGTTGAACCTGATAAGAGATCAGAAAAAGAATACTGTTTATATTATGAAAATGGAACATGCTCAGCTTGTGTTCAAGCATGCCCAGTACAAGCTCTGTCTGTAGATGGTTTTGACCGATTCAAGTGTCAGGAACAACTCACAGGAAATGCTAACTTGTATAAAGATCTAGAAGAATGCAGCGTTTGTGGAAAATGCGTTGTCTCCTGTCCACAGGCCATGATTATGAGCAGATAGTACAATCATAGGGGCGAATTTCGCCCCAGTTTTATTTATCTATTAATAATACTATTTATATAAATATATGTCTTTTGATTTGCCCATCTTTACTATTTTTTCAAGCAATTCAGGAGCTAACTCCTGTATGGCTATTATCTTATCCAATGCATTATCATGATCTTTGGATAAGGCATTAAAGGTATCACATAGTAGCTTGTTATTCCTCTGGATTGTTTCTTCAATCATTTCAGTCCTCGTGTAAGGTTGTTTGGTCTTTGGATTTGCAAAAACAAAACTAACTATTTCCCTATTTATTGATAACTTCTCCCTTTTATAGCCAATCTTTTGTAAAGCTTTTACAAATGCATTTCTCATATTCAAATCTTTAAAGACGATAGAAATACTAGCCTCCAGTTCCCATGGTTGGGAGAATTCCCCCAGTTTAAATCCTGCTAACCACCAATGTTTCTCTTTTCTTTCTATAATAGGTTTGCCATTTTTAGTAAGTGTGAATTCCATATTAAGCATATGTTCATCATCAGCACAATCATATAAAGTCCAGTTAAAATATTCATTTGATTTTTCACGTTTATCCGTATAATATATACCTACTTCAAAGCCTGTTGTCATACAATATTGGCCCTTCCAAAATTCTATCATCCATCTTTTATTATCATATTCAAAATAAACAGGTTCACTATCTAATATCATAGATGCTAAAGCTGCTGCCTCATCATACATCCTTGTATACCCCATTTGTCGCTGCCAGGCATCAACTATTGTGTAGAATACATCCTGTTCAGGGTCATAAGCATAACCAAAGGGTCTTAAAAACTCGTTAAGAGAATCAACATCCTTAATCCTATTAACTCCTATAGATTCAGACATGATAACCACTCCAGTTTGCATCTTTATTACATACTATTATTGAAGTGGTTGTTTTGATATATTTTATGTCTGGCAAGCAGTCTCTAAAGTGTTTTTTGCCTCTTTTCACCTATCATATAAACTATACTCTCTCTGTCAACACTACCGTCTCCATCTACCTCTCCCATGTAGATTGTGAAAAGTCTATGTAATAGGCTTGATCTTTGATAGAATTAGTTATAAGCCTATCAACTTATTCAAATATAAATTAATTTTGTTAAGGTAATTAAATTTTAGGAGGTCAGCATGCAGGATTACAAAAAATATTATTATCTAATTACTTCATCACATTTACACCAGCCTGAGACTTGCATAATATCAGGCAATATGAAGCCCGAACAGGTTAAATTAATATTTCTTTATCTGCAAGATAAAGCATTTGAAAATATTACATATGATATTTTTCTGAGCCCTAAAGACCTAGCAAATTTATTAATAAACTTCTATAGCTTCAGTAAAGAAAAACTAGTATTAGTGGATAAAAAAATTTATGAGTTAGATCTATTAAATATTTGGAACGAATCAATAGATCAGATAGAATTCCCTATTGAAAATGATGACATAGTGAACATAGATGCAGAACTCAAATTAATAGATATATATAATAGCTACTCAAAAGATTTTATATTCATTAATGCTAATGCGAATCTTCCCATATGGGCTTATAAATACTATGTGGACCCCCTATCCCTACATATAACCCACAATGGAGCCCTAATTCGTGGAATTAGCATGATGGATACTAAGGAAAAAGAAAAAATCAAAGAATTTTACAACAATGCAGTTTTCTATGAAGATGAAGATATATTCTTTGATTTTAAGGATTTTCCTCCCTATGAATACTCCTTTAGCTGGGATGGAAGACATATTACAGTTTGTCAAGTGCAGGAGTATGAAGATGCTCCTACTCAGGTTTTGAGAGAGATGAAAATAGGATACTATTTAACAAGTCAAGACTTATTATCAGTAAATGTTAAATTAAAGGACTTTGAAATATTAAGGAGAAAGATGAGACAATTATGATAGATACTTCCAAGTAGACAGTCTAGTTTATACAAATTAGATTATCTAATTTACAGTATCCTTATGAGAACTAAGCATAATTTATCAATAATAAAAATAAAGGTTTTCCGATATTATTGTATTCCACCAATGTACAATTTCGGAAAACCCTTCTTTTAGTCTAAAACCGCTTAAATATCTTTATTGTCTTCTCAACAAGATCAGGTAGTCTGCGGCGGATATCTTCAATCACTTCATCTGGTATATTTAAAGGATTTGGTGGCAAATATATTTTAACAGGCTTTTCGACTTTCTTCTTAATTAAAAAATCTCTATAGTATAAGTGACTGATATAGTCTGCTAGACTAAGTATATACATGACCCTGTTTTGGTTCTTAATCTTTTTTGGCCAATGATGGTTTTCAATGACATCTGTAATATTAGGCGGAAAGTTTAGCTTCCTACAAAACCAAGCTCCTATATCAGTATGGTCTACTCCACCAAAGGCAATCCTTTCTGCCACTACTGGGTGATTGCCTCTGATAATTATCTCTTGAACCTTATCTACCATATCAGGAAGGCAAACTTCATAGAGAACAACTCCTATATCATGCAAAACTCCATATGCAAACAACTCATATTTGTCAGATTTGTTTTCTTCCGGCAGCCATTCTTCTATGGCAGTAGCTGCCACCGCAGTTCCTATTGTATGCTTTAAATAGCTCATTTTATGATAAGAATCAAAAGCAGGATTATCTCTCGGAAATAAATAGCTCACAATCTGTGCAATTATGATAACCTGCGTGGTATTCATACCTAAAAATATAATAGCCTCTCTTAAGGAAGTTACCTTTTTAGGCGTTTTAAAAAACTCCGAGTTAATATAATTAATGATCATGGATTCCAAATTTTCTACATTTTCGATCCTGATAACAAGCTCATCAATGTCCGTTTCATTTGGCTCTTGCAGCATATTGATAATATCACACAGCTCTTTTGGTATTTTGGGAAATTTATCAGATGTTTCTATTGTTTTGAATATATCTGTTCCCTTTATATGGTCACCTCTTCATTTATTCAATCTAAGTATTATATGTACTGTTAAATTCAATAGATACCAATTGTTCTTATAGGTACTATCTGTGGCAGAATTAGATACAATAAATTTGAGGAAAGTCTATTGTATATGATTAGTTATTAAACAATTTGTACCCCAAAAATTCCAGTTTAACAATTTTTTGAAAAGTCAATTCCCACACAAGAATAGTGAGGAACAAATCTACAGATATATACTTTAAATAATACTCAAAACATTTATTATACCTCTCATCATTTCGACACAAACGACTATTATTCTGGAAATATATTGAACTTATCCAAAAAAAGCTATAAAATCTATATAACACAATAATTTAAAGGAGGGGTTATATGGCAATAGAATGGACTCCTGATTTATCAGTTGGGGTTGAAAATATTGACGAACAACACAAAATATGGTTTCAAAAGGCCAACGAACTATTTGAGGCAGGAAAAGAGCGTAGGGCAAAGGAATACATAAACACAATGATTGACTTCTTAGATGAGTACACAAAGAAACACTTTAAAGACGAAGAAGCCTATATGGAAGAGATCGGCTACCCTGAGCTTGAGGCTCAAAAAAGAGCACATGCAAGCTTTATCAATGATCTTGCTAAGTTGAAAAGCGATTATAATGAGTCCGGGGGCAATATTGTAGTTATTATTAATGCAAATAAAATGGTTTTAAACTGGCTAACAAATCATATAAAAAGTATGGACAAGAAGATAGGCGAATATGTTAAAACCCTTTAATCCATAGTCCCATGAAAAGGGCTGCCCTAAGGGGCAGCCCTTTTCATTGAAAATCACCAATTTATGAATCTTAACAATGAATAAAACTAACTTTTACCTAAAACCAAGGCAACACCTTGATAATGACAGATACTACTATGGTTGTAAGACCCATGGAAGTAACATTCCCTATGGTAGGATGATATCCTTCTGGAAGCTTATCGCAAACATACTCTGCTAAAGGAGGTCCTATTATTCCTCCCAATATACCTGCTATTTCGTTCCCATAAAATTGAGCTTCTGAAAAGTCTGCTAAAACTCTCCTTACAAACCATTGTGGGCTTTCCATTTCCTTTAGAACTTCTTCTTGTGATTTCCCCTCTCTATTGAGAGGTTTAGATGGCATCTTTTCCATCCATGGTAATGCCTTACATATAGCACAAATTAATAATCCAGTAATGGCCATTGTAAATACATTGGATACTACTCCTGGCACATCCAGTACGGGTATAATGTGATTACTAATCCACATGGCTACTGGAAAACCCATTGTTCCTCCTAGTATGGAGCTAGTAAGTAATGCTTTTATGTTAGGTCCATACAGCAGCATGATAGCTGGTGGAGCACCTACTACTGTGATAAAGGTTGGCAGCCAAGTATATTCCCCTGTATTAAAAAGTCTAGTATAGTTTAAAACGAATATTGCAATAAACAAGGATAGCAATTGAGAAGCTAATACCCAAGGCCATAGATTGGAACCATAAGATACATCGAATCCTCTAAATCTTGAATTTTTAACATCCAACCTCCAAGCTATAAACCCTCCAATAATTATTCCTAAGGAAGCAAAGAATCCTGCATAGAATTGGGCTTCTGTAAAGTTCATAACATACCATATAAGCTTATATATTGGATTATTACCTGCATTAGCTACTATAGCATTGTAATCTAACCAATTGCTAGCAATATTGATACTATTCAAAGCAAAATATAAAGCAAAACCAATTCCAACAGATAATACAAGCCCCGTTACTGAACCTTTATAATACTTTTTTACTTTGGATTTGGTATCTACCATATTAACCCTTCCCTTCTAATAGTTAATAATATAAGAAATATAGAGCTTTGCCATTCTCGTAATGGACTCTATACTTGTCCTTTCATTCTTCTGATGGCACATATTCTCCTCACCAGGTCCTAATATTACAAAGGGTATATTATGAAATGGTATAAGCTGGGATGCATCCGTGTAGAAGTTTAGACCCTTAAATTTCACTGGATAGGAAAGTCTTTCGTAAGTTTCAATTATTTCCTTTATAAAACCGTTTCCTTCATCTATGGTTAATGGAGGTCTATTGTTTTCTACTAATATTTCAATAGAAATTCCTGGATTTTCTTCCTCAATTATTTTGCTTATCTCATAGGCATTCTTTAATATTTCATCATGGTCAATTCCAGGTATTGTCCTTATATCCACAGATGCCTTTGCATCTTCTGGTATTATATTGGTCTTTACTCCTCCGCTTATCAAAGTAATAGCAAAGCTTGACTTTTTCAATAAATAGTGCTCTTTTTCTAAATCCATAGTTGCTTTCAGCCTACATATATATTCATATAGCTTTTCTATTGCATTGATCCCCAAGTCTGGTCTAGAACCATGGGAAGCCCTACCCTTTACATTGATATTTAGCCAAAAAGCTCCTTTCTCACATATACCAATCTGCTCATCGGTAGGTTCTGGAATAAATACTTTGGATATATCCTTTAAAAGACCTTTATCCCTTAAAGTCTGTATCCCTATACCTCCCGATTCTTCATCAGCAGTAAAAACGAATTTAAGGGTATGAGGAGGAGTTATGTTGTTTTCTACGAAATATAAGGCTGTCAATATCATAGCAGTAACTCCACCCTTCATATCAGCAGTACCTCTTCCATACATATAGCCATCCTTAATTACTCCATCAAATGGTGGATAATCCCAATTGGATTCATCAGGTACTGGCACCGTATCTAAATGGCCTATGAAGCCTATTTTTTCTTCATCTTCTCCCTTAATCTCTATTATTAAGGACCCTCTATTATCTCCATGATCTACTATTTCGTATGCTATATCCTCTGGGAAAAAGCCTAATATAGTGTTTATTACATCCATTTCATTACCTGGTGGATTGGTTGTGTTTATATTGACTAACTTTTTTAAAATATTCTCCGTTCTTTCCTTCAACTTAAACTCCTCCTTCTAAATCAGTTATTATCTTCTGTATGAAAACATTACCAAATCCCCTACTCCTATTCTCTTAACCATACCAAACTTACTTACAAATCCTCCTGCTCCGCTGCCTCGTCTTACTGCTCTACTTTCAAATCCTACAATCTCTCCATTTACTATGGTATAAGCAGCAGATTTTACATTACTATTTATTACGGTTACATTTGCTAATGCACCTTTTCCTAAATGGCCAACTTTCTCTATCCACCAATCATTACCAGTTCTTTCAGCTATAAGTCTTGCTGGATTAGAAGTCATAGTAGCTATTGAATTGGATAAACTCAATACTCCCATCTCTGCTAATTCTAATATGACTGGTATATTATCCCTTGTATCTCCAAAACCTTTCATAGTGGCATCATTTTGACCATCGGATATCAACACATCTACTATCCCCTTCTCCAATGCTTCATAAGCTAACTCTTGTGATTTCTTAGGCATAATAAGCCCTTCTCTGCTTCCACCACCTTCTCTCAACATGGTGGTTACAAACTCACCTGTTACGTTTTCCTTTTTACACAAATCTATTATGACCTTCATTGACTCCACTGCTTCCTTATGGGTACCACATCCAGCAGCTGTTGCATGACCCAAATGAATTGGTCTACCTTTGGATAATTCAACTAATCTTAAAGCATGATCAGGGTCTTGAGTATGGGTCATATAGATTAACTTAGCTTGAGAAGTAATTTCAAATATCTTGTCTATGTTTTCATCCGACATTATAAAATGCCCCATGTGATCCTTTATACCTACTACTAAGGGTGCTGTAGTGTTTGTGATTGCATTTCTTGACATCTTAGATGAAGCTATTTCTTCCTCTAATTCACCTTTATACAGCTTAATCAACTCTTCAACAGATAGCATTGTAGATAAAACACTGGCTGCTCCTTGGTATAAGCCTATATTTATTGGTACTCCTCTATCTACTTCTGCCCCTAGTAATGATGGCGCCATAAAGGTGTTGCCTGCTCCAGGAGAAAGGGCCATGGTTACACCATCAGCTGCTGCACCATAAATTGGATCAGTACTTACTTCAAATAAGTCTCCTAGATGAAGGTGCATATCTAACAAGCCTGGTACAACTAATAAGCCTTCACAGTTAATTACCATATCGCCCTTTTCAACATAGATATCTTTTCCTATCTCTGCTATTTCATCTCCCAATATGGCGATATCCAATACTTCTTCTACCCCATTCTTTGGGTCTACTACGAATCCGTTTTTTAATATGATTCTCCCCGTCTTATCTAGTGCCATATCAGGGTCTGATAATTGCCCCTCTTTTACAGAAGCCGAAACATCTTTAAGCATGCCTACCTTTGTACTATACATACAGGAACCCCCTTTGATAATTTTCTACTTAATTGCATTTTATAATTAGTATAAATGTTAGTCATTGTGCTTAAGATACAAAAAAGAAGACTATATATTAGTCTTCATGTACAAAGAGTATTGTTTGCTTATATCCATTAGTTTTAAGCAAAGTTCTATCATAAACTTGTTTTCTCTATTGTTTAAATCCAGGTTAATAATTTCAATAATCTTGCTAAATCTATATTTCATAGTATTATAATGAATAAATAAGTCCTCAGCTGTTTTCTTTAGGTTCCAGTCATTTCTAACTAAATGTTTTAGAGTTCCCATATAGTTGCAATTATTCTTTATATCATAATCTATTAATTTCTCCAAGTACTGACTGCAAAAGCAATTTGCTTCTTCCCCTTGGGAGATATCAAAAAGCATTCTATAAACTCCCAAATCATCATAAACATGGGTATTGTTTCCACCGTAGATAGTTCTACCTATCCTCACTGCTTTTTGAGCTTCTATGAAACTAGTATAGATATTTATTACCGATTCCTTATAGCTACCTATTCCAATAGTAGCTGTAAATTGGCTAGTTTTCCTTATTTCTTTTCTTATTTCCTCTGAGACCATTTTAAGCTTATTAAAAAAATCCTTCATAGGACTTACATCTGGTTCAATTAGATATACTATACTATCACTATAGGTGGTATAGTAGCAATTGTAAAAGCTTTTTTTCATCTTTGCTGTAATCTGCCTAAATACAGTATCCCTCTCTTCTTCCAATCCCTTGCTCTTTTCTAAGGATAAGAATCTTACCTTATAATCGTCTATATCTACTATTAGACAAACAAGACCTTTATCCATTTTCCAACCATATAAGGCTGCCCTGTTGTTTACTTCTTCTATAGTCCTAATATTATTCAATAACAGATCTTGAATAAACTCATCCCTATATTTTTGTTCAATTTGATGATTGGAAATCTCTTTCTGTATATTCAGTTTAAGAACTGTACTAGCATGTTCTATAGTTATTTCATCTAAATCCTCTAAAGTGTTAGTATCTTTATTTTCATCCACTATTATGTATCCATAAATGGAACTACCAATTTGAACAGGATAACTAAAGTATTTATCCAATATACTATTTAGGCTTAAATTTTGTATATCTCCCTTAAACTTATTAGACTTACTTACTACATAAATCTTATTAAATACTAAGTCTTTAAAAGCAACATTTCTATTTAATATTCCGTATAAAGTCTCAACTATATGGTCAGTTCCCCTACCTTCAATAACTAGCTGAGTAAAGGATTTATGAATTCTTTCTGACATCATCAATTTTTTGGCTTGTGCATTTACTATTCTTGATAGGGCTGGATGTATTACATCGCTAAATGCATAGTTAATTGGTATATGTATAATAGGGAAGTTTAACCTATCTGCAGTATCCTTCACAACATCAGGTAGTTTTTCAATAAATCTTCCTATTTTAATACCTAAAGCTGATGCTCCATTCTTGTTTAATCTAATTATCAAGTCCTTTAGTTCCAGCGGGTTATCCTTCATTATGTAGGCCGTAGTAATTAAAAATTCTCCTCCTTTCATCCAATCATATATATCGGGAGCATCCATAACTGTTACAGTACTTACCCTTCTTCCTAATCCACCATCACCAGCTAATAATTTAAATCCCTCAAATTGCTCAATCAAATTTTGGACCTTCATATCCATAACATCCACTCACCCCTACTTATATGATCCATTTTTGTCTTCCTATGAACTACTATACCAAACCTCTATTTTGTTCATCTAATACTCCTATTCCATTATCAACACATTTTTTAATAGTTATTGATTTCTAATTCTAGACCTTTGAATGTTTGAGTTTGTAAATGTTACTTCTGCAATTAGAACTTTTTATAGGCCTTGTATTTATTATCATCAACTTATTC
This sequence comes from Tissierellia bacterium, assembly GCA_012735215.1. Lineage (GTDB taxonomy): Bacteria > Bacillota > Clostridia > Tissierellales > Tepidimicrobiaceae > JAAYHX01. Next base: position 4,091 of record JAAYHX010000021.1, on the reverse strand, counting down.
TAATTAATCAAGCTGTATCTATATTCTCCGGCCTACCATAACTTGGAAACACAAGAAAAAAGCCAATTAAGAAGTTTTTCTTCTTAACTGGCAACTAACCCATTGCTAGCCTAAAGATTTGCCTCTATCTCTAAACTAAACTCATATTCTACTACAAACCTATCATCACAAATCAATTATTCTATGCCAAGTGCAGCTTTCCAATCAGCTTCCTTAAAACCCACCAAAACAAAATCATCACCAATAAGAATCGGCCTCTTTACAAGCATACCATCAGAGGCTAACAGTCTATACTGTTCTTCTTCGCTCATGGTAGGAAGCTTTTCCTTAAGCTTCATTTCCCTATAAAGCATTCCGCTAGTATTGAAGAATTTCTTCAATGGTAAGTCACTCTTTTTATGCCAATCCTTCAATTCCTCTATAGTTGGATTGTTTTCTTTTATATGCCTTTCTTCATAAGTTACTTGATTTTCCTCCAGCCACTTCCTTGCCTTCTGACAGGTAGTGCATTTTGGATAACATACAAATATCATAATGTGCCTCCATTCTCTCTTGTATTACATTAGTGTAGGTCAATATATATCCTTTTTATAGTTATTCTACAACCTTATCCTTCATTCTTTCTATAAGCTCTAATACCCTTTCTTCAATCTTATTAAGGTCTTCTTCCTTTGGAGCTCCTTCAAACTCCACAGATTCAATAAAGTCCCACTTCATCTTATTTCTTTCAATTATTTCACTTAATTCTTTCTCTGCACCGCCAGACCAACCATATGATCCAAACCTAAAGGCCACCTTGCCGGTTATCTTCTTTCTACCAAGCTCATCTAAGGCTGCTGCTACCGGTGGGAAAAGCTTATATTCATAAGTAGGTGCTGCAATAATTATTCCTGCAGATTTAAAGACAGTTGCAACCATTTCACTATCACTTTCTAGTGGCATTTCTAACTTATTGTATTTGACGCCCTTTCTTTGAAGTATGCCTTCAACGTACTCAACTGCTTTTGCAGTCATTCCATACATGGACCCCCATAAGATAGTAACTTCATTTTTACCTGCCCCTTCGGCATAAAGGGAGAATCTATAATAATCATCCATGATTTTTTGAGGATTCTTTCTATAAACAGGACCATGACCAGGTGCTATAGTTTTTATTTCTAGTTCTTTTGCTTTCTCAATTGCCCTTCTTAAACTAGATGTAAAAGTTGTCATTACATTAGAATAATACCTTATTCCTTCAAATTCAAAGAAATCTACCTCTTCAGGTGTCAGTTCATCATCAAAGCAATGATCCCCCATCCTGCCAAATGCTCCAAACATATCACAGGAGAAAAGGGTTTTTGTATCCCTTTCATAGGTGTACATGGTGTCTGGCCAGTGAACGTTTGGTACTGGATGGAAACTCAATACCTTTCCCTTACCAAGGTCTAGAGTATCCCCTTCCTTTACAACTCTTATATTGTCTTCTCCATAGAAAGACTTTACCATCTTCGCAGCTTTTTCAGTACATATTATGGTAAAATCATCCTTAATTTTGCTAAAGTTTGAAATCCATCCAGAATGGTCTGGTTCCATGTGATTAACAATCAAGTAATCGATATCTTGGGGATCAACACCTATTTCCTCTAAGTTCTTATAAAGAGTCTCGGGTATTCCATCCCAACCAATTACACCGTCAATTATTGCCGTCTTTTCCCCCTGAACTATATAGGAGTTAAGAGTTACTCCATTCCCAATCTCCCATATTCCCTCAAATAGTATGTCCTCAACGTTCATAGTGAGCATATGTATTCCGTCCGCAATCTTCAACTTCTTCATACATTCTCCCCCTTTAATTATGATCTCATAAGTTATTTACCTACAATCAGGGTCTTTTTATCAGAAAAATGATTTTATATTACATATAAAAATACATTCATCTGCTTCTTTATTTGATACTGCAAAACCAATATAGCCCTAGATAATTTACTATTTGCCTCTCCTACAACATATCTTTATAATGAAATTTTATATCACCTATCAGAATTTCTCAACTATTCAAAAGCTTGGCAACTTGACTTATTAGGATTAAAACTTAGTATTACTGGGAATTGCTTTAGATTCGAATAAAGATTTGATAAATGGAGAGGTATAAAAGCCTAAACCAAATTCCTTAGAAATTTAACTATAGTAGCCAGTGTTAACAATGCATAAAATAACATATATCTTTTTATTTTTAAATCCTCTTCTTTTTTTCTTAAATCTTTAAATTTTATATAAACAAGAACAAGAATTACTAAAGGTACTATTATTAATATAAAACGAAACACTTGTATAACTGGTTTTATATCCTCTATTGTAATTGCAAAAGCAAATATTACAATAAATACATATGCTTTATAATAACCTTCTTCCTTTAGTATGTCATTATGTAACTCATACAAGAGATTATTTTTCATAATAATCTACACCCTTGCTTATATAATCTAATTTTTAATCCTATTTAAAATTTATGTTTCTAGCCATAATTTAGACACAGTATCAAGAATTTTTGTTTCATATACCTCTGGCAAGCCAATGTTTCTTAGCCTGCCTTAATATGACTGTATACCTTTCTATCTTACCCCATTCAATTTTTCAACCCTATTATTTTATATCAATGCTACCACCTCTACATGTGGTACTTAGGCTATTTCACCTTTATTTGGATTGTAAATCTGAAATTTGCCTTTTCATGGGATTTGATTTTGCAGTGAAAGAATGTACAGTAACCTTGATTACCTCAACTGTCTTTGCCATTCTTTCGTCAATTTCAAACTCTTTACCAGTCTGATGCAGCATAAGCAATTTAAGGCCAGCAATCTTTTCTTGTTCATCTTTCACAAGTTCTGCATATCCTCTGCCAATAACAGAAGCAAAGGTTGAGCTATATTGGCATGGAATATCATCTCCAGAAACCAATTCAATATCGCACTCCAACTCAACACAAACATTCTGATTGCTACGAATCAAGTCCAACTTATAGCCTTCCTTAGCTCCGTGCATATAGAAAATTAGATTACCCTCCTTGTATTCATATCCGTAATGCAGGGGAACGATATATGGATAGTCGGTATCAAATAAGCCGAGATGGAGGATTTTTGCCCTATCCACAATTTTCAAAATCTCATTTATATCCGTGACTTCACGGTCTGTTCTTCTCATAATACACCTCCCAATAAGTAATTAAGCTATCAATCATAAGATCCATAATAAACCATCTTGCTTCAATTATATAAAGTAATAATCTATTTGTCTATAAAGACAAAGATGAGTTATTTTGGTGAGCAATACTATTAATTCCACTTTTATGTTATATAATATCAGTATATTAATAGATTAGAGGATGTGATTAATTTGGATTTTTCCAGTAAAACAGCAATTATAACTGGAGCTGCTAATGGTATTGGGAAAGGAATTGCTTTACATTATGCCATGAAAGGAGCTAATATTGTTGTAGCCGATATTGATGAAAAAGCTGGAATAGAAACAGTTTCTCTGATTAAAGGCCAAGGGAAAAATGCGATTTTTGTCCAAACAGATGTCCGACGAGAGGAAGATATTGTCCGTTTAATGAAAATCTCCTTTAAAACATATGGTGGAATCGATATTTTAATCAATAATGCCGGAAAAGGATTATTTAAATCACCATATGATTTAACTTTAGAAGAATGGGATGATCTGATAAACACGAACTTAAGAAGTGTTTTCTTATGCTCACGTGAAGCAGCAAAATATATGCGTCAGAATAAATATGGAGGTTCTATTGTCAATATTGCCTCCACAAGAGCAATTATGTCTGAACCAAATTCTGAGGCTTATGCTGCTACCAAAGGTGGAATTGTTGCTCTTACCCATGCCCTGGCAGCTTCTTTAAGCAAAGATAAAATTAGGGTTAATTGTATATCCCCAGGTTGGATTGAAACAGGAGATTATTCACAATTAAGGCCAATTGATCATGAGCAACATCTAGCAAGGAGAGTAGGAAAGCCGGAAGATATAGCAAGAGCCTGTCTTTATTTAACTGATAAAGAAAATAATTTTGTTACAGGTATCAACCTTATTGTAGATGG
>JAAYHX010000001.1 GCA_012735215.1 Tissierellia bacterium | reverse complement strand
TTTCCACACCTGTAATCGAAAACTGTGATTTGCACTTTGAATGCAAGGTTGTCTATCAACAGGCAATGGAACCAGGCCTGGTAGAGAAAAGTATTAAGGAGAAGAATTATCCTAATCATGACTATCATATATTATATTTTGGTGAAGTATTAGACAGCTACATAATAGAATAAAAATAGCACAGAGACCCCTCTGTGCTTTTGTTTTTTTACTCCATTTACATCAGCAAATCAATTTCTCCCTATAGTCTGCAAAGTTTCTTAAATCTTCCTTGCTTATATATCCCAACTCCTCTACATAAGCGGTTATTTTAGAAAAAGGCAGAGGAATTACATACCTATCCCAACGATGCTTTAATCGTATTACATTCTTATACTTAAAGTGAATATAGGCCATCTTCTTCTCAGCCTCAGAGGCTAGGAGGAAGATCAGTTTTTTTGGCTCATGGAGTGGTCCTAAGGGTCCATCTAAGGCTAAAGCGAAAATGTCTCCTGATGTCTTGCACATTTCCTTTAAATCTCGTAAGTGATGTCGAATGCTTAAGCCATCAGGCAGACGAATAGCTCTTGCCCCATAGTTTGCAATTATTTTTTCAATTACATCTCCCCTACTATCTGCAGTAACAATTACAATAATACTATGCTTTCTATTGGAAATATTCCTTAATAGTAACTTCATACAGTAACTGTCTCCATGCCAGTATCCCAGCATAGTATTTTCTCTAATTGCATCCTGATTTATTATTTCAAACCTTCCAGTTACATCAACAAGTTTTAAATATGCATGGGCAAATGCTGAAAATAGATTAAATAACCTTTTTTTCATATACTTGCTCCCCGCTTATATAGAATAAAAGATCCCTGTAGTATCCTACTACGGTTTTTGCAATATTACAGGACAGGTACTGTTCTGCTTTTGAAATTGCATTTCTTTCCATCTGCCTCCTCATGGGCTCATTTTCTACAATCCGTTCAATCTTTTCCTCCCATGCATTTACATCCATATGGGTCATAAATCCATTTACCCCATTCTCTATTACATCACAGACACCACTTCCATAGACTGCAACGACTGGTAAACCTGCTGCCATTGCTTCCAACAATACAATTCCCTGAGTTTCCGATTGGGAAGCAAACAAGAATAGATCACAAGCATGATAATAATTGCGAATTTCCTTGTGCTCAATATTTCCACAGAATACTACATTATCCTCAATTCCAAGACTCTCTACTTCTTTTTCCAGTTCCTCTCGCTGATCTCCATCTCCAACAATCAAAAATCTGAAGCAATCTCCCTTCCTTTCTTTAAATATCTTTAGTCCTTTTAAAATAAAAGAGATATTCTTTTCCTTCCCTAACCTAGACACAGTACAAAATATGTAATCCTTGTCTTTCAAATATTTTTTTCTTATATCCTTTACCTTGTTCAAATCACATTTAAAATCATCTTCTTCAATTCCTGTAGGAACTACTTTTACATCTGTTATAGTCCCCTGTTCCTCCAGAAAATTCTTCATGCTATAAGATGGAGCGAAAACCAGCTGGCAATGATTTGAAAAAATGCGATTATGAAAAGTAACTAGTTTTTCTATACCCCTGCAAACTACTTTTTTTTCAAACAAGCTAATTATGGGATTTTTGACCCTGTTGCTGTGCTGCTGTATGACATCATAGGGTCTAATATAATGAAGGTATTGTTCATATCGTGTGTGGTAGGTAAATACTATAGGGACTTTGTATTTTAACTTTAAGTACTGGGCTACATATCCAATTAACATTGGATGGTGAACATGAATCAAGTCAAAAGAAAGGCTAGAAAATTTCTCTTCTATAGTAGAATCTAAAATATAAGGAACAGTAATTACTCCTTTCATTTTCTTTTTAATTGAACGGTAACGAATTACATAAGGGTCCTCCTCATCACTTCCATAGCTAGGAGCGAATATATATACTTCATGACCTAATTCTCTTAATTCATTGGCTAATCTTTCTATAGATATAGGTACTCCTCCCACAAAAGGCTTGTAGTTATTAGTCAACATAGCAATACGCACTTTGACTCCCTCACTTTCCTATCCCAAAATCTGTAGAACTGATTCTCCAAAGAGATACCCAGCACCCACAAGGGTAAGATTCCATACTAAAATTCCTAAGGTAGAAAAGATGGTATACCCTAAAAAGTTCATCTTTATAGCTCCTGCTGGTATGGAAATTATTGTTCTTATCATTGGCAGTAACTTCCCAAGGAAAAGACCTATATATCCTTTGGTGCTTATTTTCTCTATGGCTTGATCAAGGAAGGCTTTATGCTTAGGAAACTTTTGAATATATTTGCTTAATAATAATTGACCTCCCCACCTTCCTATACAATATAAGACCCAACTTCCACAAATTCCTGCAGCTACTGATAAAAGGAGTACAGTACCAAAACCAATACTACCTTTTGAAGCCCATATGCCAGCTGAAGGCATTATGATTCCAGATGGTAGTCCCGGTATATTTAAATATTCTAAAAATACGATTACAAATATGGCTATAGATCCATATCGGTAAAAGTAATCACTTACCATTTGAATATTCATTTATTCTATACCCCTTTCTGCTTGTCAATTCTATTATATATATCCTTTATTTAACCATAAATATATTAGATGAATCTAAAAAACTGATTAAAAAAAGCTTAAGAATTTCTTAAAATCTTTCTTTTTCTCTATTTATCTATAAATAAAAACCACAAGCTGTTTGCAAATTCAACAACCTGTGGTTAAGAGTTAGATATAATTATAATTAACTAATCATCTGTAAAAGTGGTGTTAATAATCCAATTATTCCCCCTAGCAATCCGCCAAGCCAGGTTATGGCCTTTAATTCTCTATGGGCTATTTGCAGTATGAGTTCTTCTGTAAAAGCAACATCATATCTATTGATCTCCTCTTCCACCACCTTGGAAATGTTAAAAAACTCTAATAATTTGGGTAGCTTGTTTTCAATAAATCTATTAAGAAAATCCATACTCAAATCTATAATCTTATTGACAAAGGATTCATTCATGTATATGGCAATTGATGAAATAGGCCTATTGATAATACTTTCTACCATCCTATCCACTATATTATTAACCCTGCTATATAAATCTTGAGATTTCAATGTTCTTTCTATTGCCCGAGAAATAATCCTCAACAGAGAACTTTCTACTTCATTTTTCTGTGCTCTTACACTTGCACCAATTACATCCACCAACTTCCTCAAGTTGTCCCTATTGGAAATAATTCCAATTATCCTAGATGTAATCTTTTCTACTTCTTCCTCACCAAGGGTGGACATAACTTCTTCAGCTACAATCCTTACCTTGTTTTCCATCAATCTATCAATTAGCCCTATAAGTACATGGATTATATTTTGTTTGAAATCAGGTTTATCCATATACTCCTTAAACTTTGCATATACTGTATTGGATATAGCTTCAGGACTAATAAAGAAAGATACTAGTCTATTCATCTGCTGAGATGCTAAGCTAGCAATAGATTTTCTTATCTTTATTTCTACTCCTGGATCATTAAGTGTAGTCTTCAAGGTACTAACTATTCGTTCCTCTTGATCCTTTATATAGGCCTTTATAGCATGGATTAAATTATCAGGAATAACATCCTTTAGACTTCTTTCATCTTTGGTTAGCTTACTGAGTCCATGATTCATGGAAGCTCTTAATAAACTTTCTATCCCCGGAGAAGTAACTATTTCAAATAGATATCTTTCCAGCTCTTCATCTATTATTTCAGATAGGCTATCCATAGACTCAGTTAGAAAGTGTTCCCTGATAAATTTTACTACAGCTTCTTTAAAGGAATTCTTTTTTATTTCTATACAGATTAATTCTGTTATTTTCTCTTTTATCCTATTTACTATTTCATCACAGTCTTTAGTAATAATGGCCCTTAAGGATCTTTCATCTCCTTTTAAACTATCTATACTGGATTCCACCCATCTTCTTAGGTGGACTTCTAGGTTGTTGCTGTACAACCAGTTTTTAATTACCTGAGGAGATAAAAGGTGCCCTCCTACCACTTCCCCTAAATTTCTAGCTATTCTGTTCCTTTCCTTGGGAATAAGTCCTGGAGTAAAAGGAATGTGAAATCCAAGAATTCTCTTTTCTTCATGTGGCCTAAACAACATCTTTATTGCAACCCAATTAGTTATATATCCAATTACTGCACCTACTAATACTGGTATTATATATTTCACCATGTCACCCCTTATTGATTTAAGCTTACAGTACCCTATATATACAAGTCCCTTATTATTTTTCCACATTTCCTTAATTTATTCAAGAAATAAATATCACTTAAACTCTTGCTGGGAAAATCTATGCAGCACCATAATTTGTGAATGTTATTTATTATATCTATTAAGACATAATAGTATAGTACTTGTCATATCCTGAAGCCGGAGGCTCCGTCTTCCCTATTACATCTTTAAATTTCAGCAGATTATTAAAATAGAACTTCTTGCTTAAAATCTAATATTTATTTAAATATAGCTAATAATAATAGTTGTACTTAATCATATAGGCAGGAGGATAAGACTATGACTAACTTAGACAAGGCTATCGATAGAATCAAGGTACTTGAATGCCCAACAGGAGAATTAGAAGAAAGAATTGTAAATATATTTGAAGATTATAGAGTTGCAAATAGAAATGAAGTAATAGTAAAGAGGGATGAAGGATCAGATAAAGATGACCTGGAAGCTTATAGAATTGAATTTACAAAAGGTAAAGAAGGACCTATATTGGTCTTTGCTAAAGCTGGTATGGATGATTATGTGGTTAAAGTGTTTAAAGTAAAGCCATTTATAAATAAGTAAGGGTCAGATTGAATCCATCAAGGGATAATAGAACCTGACCCTTTCGTTTAATATTGCAGCACCTTTGATAAAAAATCTTTTGTTCTTGGGTTTTGTGGGTTTTCAAATAACTCTACTGCACTATTTTCTTCTATAATTTCTCCATCAGCCATGAATATAACCCTATCAGCTACCTGTTTAGCAAAAGCCATTTCATGGGTTACCACTATCATAGTCATACCTGTTTCAGCTAGATATTTCATAACGCTTAATACCTCACCAACCATTTCTGGATCTAGGGCTGATGTAGCTTCATCAAACAACATAATTTCTGGGTCCATAGCTAGAGATCTGGCAATGGCAATCCTCTGTTTTTGCCCTCCTGAGAGGGAGTTTGGATACACGTCCTTCTTATCCACAAGATCCATTATTTTTAATAGCTCTAATGCCTTGTTTTCTGCTTCTTTTTTTGTAAGTTTTCCTGTTAAGACTGGAGCTAAGGTTATATTCTCCATAACTGTTTTATGGGGAAATAGGTTAAAATGCTGGAAAACCATTCCTATGCTCTGTCTTATCCTGTCTATGCCCTTGCCTGCTTTAGCTATGTTTTCTCCTTTAATGAAAATACTTCCAGATGTAGGTTCTTCCAAATAATCAATACACCTTATCAGGGTGCTTTTCCCAGATCCAGAAGGTCCTATAAGGGCCACAACTTCACCCTTTTTAATTTCCAGATTTATGTTCTTTAAAACATGTTTGTCTCCAAAATACTTATTTAGGTTTTCTATTCTAATCACTGTGTGATAATCTCCTTTCAAATATTCCTATTAACTGAGATAGGGTAAATGTCAATAGGAAGTATATTACTGCCACTATTACCAATGGATTGAAAGGTTGATAACTACTGCTTTGGACTATTTTTGAAGCATACATCAAATCTGCCACCCCTATAGTAGAGGCTACGGCTGTTTCCTTGATTAAGGTTACAAACTCATTTCCCAAGGCAGGCAATATATTCTTTATGGCTTGAGGCAATATTATATGTCTCATAGTTTGCTTATTGGACAAGCCTAAGCTTCTGCTGGCTTCCCATTGCCCCTTATCAATTGACTGTATACCTGATCTAATTATTTCTGCCACATAGGCGGCACTATTTAAGGAAACAGCTATTAATGCAGCTATAAAGCCGTCCACGTTTACTCCCATCATCACATAGCTACCAAAATATACTATTGCTATTTGAACCATCATTGGGGTTCCTCTGACTATTTCAATATATACAGTTGAAAGAATGCTCAACAGTTTATACTTTGACATCTTCAATAGGCACAATATAGTTCCCAATATGACACCTGCAATGAGGGATAAAAAGGATAGCAGTATGGTTATTTTTATTCCTATTATATAATAGTGTTTATATTCTATGAACAAATCTAAAACATTCAAATTGACTCCTCCTACTCAGCAAGCTCACTTGCTTCAACAAACCATTTTTCCAATAGGCCTTTAGCTTTAGCGTCCGCTAAGATTTCATTCAGTTTCTCTGTTAGCTGATCATTACCCTTCTTTACAGCTATTGCAACACCTTCAGAACCAGCACTTAGACTTATTCCTTCAACAACCATTAAGTCATCATTTGCAGCAGCAAAGGATTTTGCAACTGGCTCTTCCATAATAGCACAGTCAATTTTCTTAGTTTTTAGATTCATAACTATATCTGGATTTGAACTTAAGCTTAGTACATCTGCATTTTCTATAGTAGTTTTGGCTAACTCCTCTTGAGTTGTACCAATTTGAACTCCTATGCTTTTGCCATTTAAATCCTCTACTTTAACAATTTTATCTGCATTTTCCTTATGGATTAACACACTATGGGCAGATTCGTAATAAATATCTGTAAAGTTAGCTTCCTTTTCCCTTTCTGGATCTGGATTCATACCAGCAATTACAATATCTAACATGCCAGTAGATAGACCACCTAATAGTTTATCAAAATCCATATCCTTTATCTCCAATTCTACACCTAGTTGATCTGCTATATATTTTGCAATTTCAATATCAAACCCAACTATTTCATCCTTTCCATCTATTACCTTGTGGAACTCAAAGGGTGGATAATCTGCACTGGTTCCAAGTATTATTTTCCCCTTATTTTTGATACCTTCTAGAGTATAGCTTTCTACCTTTGAATTATTCTCTTGTGACCCCTCCTTTTCCCCATTTCCGCAAGCCACAAGTAAGCTTGCTAATACAACTACTATCATTAATAAACTGATCATCTTTTTCATTTGATACACCTCTCCTTTTCCTTTCTTTTATTATTTTCTTTTTAGTTATAAAAAAACTCGTCTCTTATACTAAAATACAAGAGACGAGATAATCTCGCGGTGCCACTCTTATTGGTTTTTTACAAAACCCACCTCAAATCAGATAACGCCTTGAATGCGAAACAGGATACTTACCAAGCTGGCTTTGTCCTGTTTGTCTCAACAGCTCTCTTCATTATATTTTCAATTCACTGGCTCTCACCTACCCCAGCTCTCTGTAGAATCTACTAATATAACTACTCTCTGTTTCATAGACTATATTATTTATTTAATTTTTTGTAACAAAAAACTCGTCTCTAACTTAAGAGACGAGTTATACTCGCGGTGCCACTCTCATTGTATTTTTGCTAGTTAACTTAGCAAAAATACCAGCTCTACTTAGATAACGCATCAATGCGGGATAAGATACTCGCCTCAAAAGCTTTGTCCTATCCATTTCAGCAGCTCTTTTCATTAAGCTTTCCATCTCCTGGCTCCCACCTAACCCAGGTTCTCTGTAAGATGTACTCGTCATAATTACTCCTCTGCCTCTAAAACATTCCCCGTGTTTAATTGAAAAATAATTATAATGTATTTAATATTAAAATTATTTTTGTAATTTGTCAAGAGTTTTTTTATTTTTTTCTTAATATTTTTATGTATGGTACTCCATATCTACCTCTTATGCCTGCTCAATAATTCTTAACCTTTCTCTGTTAAGTTCTTCTATTTTGCTAAGAGTTATGTCTAGCTCACCATTAAGCCTTATAATTATGCTTCTCACCTTGCCTATAGCATCCATAACCCTGTTTTCTGCATCCCTTATTCTTGACTGAACAGCTAGATCTGAAATCAGACCATCAAAAAAGAAATCTGCAAAAGTTAAAAAGTTACCTATATTAATATCAATATCCACATAGCCTCCAACATCCTCTAGCTCTCTATGAAATCTTCTTAAAAGAGTTTGTGTTCTTGAAATTTCAGCCTCAGCTCTATTTAGTTTAGAATGTTTTGCCATAGTTGCAATCATATCTCCCCCAAACATATCCCATACTCCCCAATTCCCTGCAGATTTCAAATTTTGGCCTATACCTTGAAGGGAAGATAATAGCTCATTGCCAGCAGAAATTGCTTCCTTAAGTTCCTTCTTTCTATCTATAAGCATTGATTCTTCTTCGGTAATTCTTTCTAATCTAGCTGCCATATTCTTATCTACAGACTTAAGCAATTCTTCTTTTTCCTTAATTATTCTTATGTATTCCTTCTCTAGATTGTCAAATTTACTTATGCTAGCCTTTATTCGCTCAATATCCTTAATGATCTCATCTAGTTCTTGGCATACAGTATCATATTTAAGCTTTGCAGCAATAGCTTCCTTTTGCTCTTTATCCAACTTTTCCCATTTAGTTCCAAGTAGGGTATTGATAAAATTAGATAGGGAAATTCCTTCAAGCCTTTTTACATCCCTTTCCTCCTTTTGCAAGCCTTTATACAGTTCAGCTTTCTTTACTTTCAATTCCTCTTTCTGTTTGATTGCATTATTAAGCATTTTATGTAATCTTTCCTTTTCTTTCAAATCAGCCTTTATCCTTAACAGCCTATCATTTATATCCTTCATAAATACCATCCCCAACATATATTTACTTCATATTACCATTAATATGTAGAAATAGCAATTTTATTGCATATAAAAAGTGTATCCAGAGGTTTGATTTTCTGCATAACCTTCTAGATACACTTAAATTACATGCTTTTATATTCTATCTTTGGGATTCATATTTTCTTAAAAGTTTTACGAATAGCTCAGGTACTTTAGCCATATTCTCAGGAGACTCTACAAAGGAAATTCTAAATTGAGTTTTTCCTGGGTTCTCTTCATCCTTATCTACATTATAAAAACCTTTCATAGGTGCTACAAGAAGTGTGGTCTCAACTCCATCTATTTCAACAGATCCTTCTTCTGCACAGTATAGAACAAAATCTATGGAATCAAAGCCCGGCTTAACTACATTTCTTACATCTATCACTGAATAAATGGATGCAGCTGGACTTGAAACAATAAGGCCCGGTTCCAATCTCTTAAGTTCATTATATACCTTTACTATTAGATCCTTGTAGTAATCTCTCTGTTGTTTACACCATCCAAGAATGCTATCTTTGCTTTCATGGGCTAAGGCTCCAAATACATACTGGCCAATTGCATTAGCACAAAGATTGGCTGTATATTCTGCAACAGCACCCCTATAGAAGTCTTCATTGTCTGTAATTACTGCCCCTATTCTTAAACCACAGGCATTCCACACCTTTGAAGCTGTCTCTATGCTAATCCTTCTGCCCTCGATTCCTGGAACTATATCATCTGTTAATCCCCAAATGCTTACTAGCCTTTCATCATCAGTATAGTATAACTCACGATAAGCCTCATCGCTTACCAACCACATATTGTACTTGACACATAGGCTAGCAAGATCCTTTAGCAGATCATAAGTATATAGCTGTCCAGTAGGGTTGTCATAGGGGATTACTAAAAGGGCCCCTGGATTGTGCTTCTTTATCATTTCCTCAACCTTATCCATATCTGGTAAGTTGAACTTACCATCTTCACCCATGTAGCGCTTAATAGTTATAATTTTTCGCCCTATTCTTTCAGCAAAGGAAATATAGTTTGTATAGGCTGGATCGATCATCATTAGAGGTCTTTCATCGCTACCAGCTGGTCCACATACTCCTAGAAGCAATAATTCCATACCTGATGAACCTCCATCAGTTACCAAAACGTGAAGCTTGCTTGTGTCAAATCCTTCACTCTTTAGTATGTTCTTAAAAGCAAGCTGAGCTTCTTCTGTTCCTGATGTTTGGGTATACCTAATAACTCCATTTGAAAAGGGACTTTCAGGTGAGCTAAGGGCAAACATTCTCTTTTGCATAGCTGGATTTGTTGGTAGAGAAACATTTCCAATTCCAACATTTATTACTGCTTCTGGTTTTGTTTTACGCTCAGCAAATTTCATTTGGGATAGGCGTACATCTGACGGCTCCCTTGATTGAAAATGGGCTGATAATATAGGCTTGTCCATTAAAATCCTCCTTTATATGTAATCTTTTGTATATAAATATATTTTGGAACATACTACTATTATACACATATTATATACAATTTTTTGTTTGTTTAATATTATTTGTTAGAATTGTTATATTATTCACAATTTTTAGTTGCTTACCTATAGTTTTATGATGTTCTATGCTTTATACTTAATCAATAATAGTGGGTAGGCAAATAGATTACCTACCCACTATTATTGGATATAAGTTCTAGAATCTATCTATAAATCTCTTATCTAACAAACTTTAGTTTTCTATCCAAGCTATATCTTCTTATGGCATTATCAACAATATTCATAATAAGACCCTTATAACCTAAGCCACTAGCTTCTGCCATTTTAGTTATATCACTATGTCCTCTCATAAGTCCTGGTAATGAATTTACTTCTAATACATAAGGTATTTTATCATCTTTTAATCTAATGTCAACCCTTGCATAGTCTTTTAAGTCTAAAGCCTTGTATGCCCTAACTGCTACGTCTTCAATTCTTTCTTGAATCTCTTTTTCAAGTTTTGCTGGAACATGATAGGTAGTTTGATCTGAATAATGGACTTTTACTTCGAAACTATAAAACTTGTACAAATGTTTGGGAAGATTGGAAAAATCAACTTCTAATATGGGAAGGACAGATATATTGGTGCCGTTACCTATAATCCCCACAGTAAACTCTCTACCTTCTATATATTCAGTGATCATGGCTGGTGGATCATAAGTGTTTAAGCATTCTTTGACCTTGCTTAACAGATCATCTTTATTAAATACCAAACTGTTTTGCCGAATGCCTCTACTGGAACCTTCGTCCTTTGGCTTTACTATGGCTGGAAAATCAATATCAACATGTTCTACTTCCTCTAAATCATTCACATATGCAAATTTAGGTGTATTTATATTGCTTTCCTTAAATAGCTTACAGGAAAATATCTTGTTGTAAGCTAATGCATGGCCTAAAGGAGAAGAGCCAGTGTATGGAATACCTGCATACTCAAGCATGGCTGGAAATTGAGAAATTCTTGAGTTGCCATTAATACCATTACATAGGTTGAATACCAAATCAACCTTTTCCTTTTTTAACTTAAGAAGTATATTGTCATCAAATACTAGGTCAATACAAGTAAATCTCTCAGAAAGTACTTCTTTGATTTCTTTAACAGTTTTCCTCTTTTGTTTATCTTCAAACAAACCTTCTTCATTAGGTAAGTACTTTGTTCTAGATTGGTCAGTTACAATTGCTATTTTCATTAAAGATCATCCCCTTCTATTAAAATAATTATTAATTTCTCAAACAAAATTTGGGCACAAGAAAGCTAGTGAACTTAGCATAAATAGACCTAATGCATCTAGTACACTTGAACTTACCTTCACTATTAAGCATATTGAGTTATTTTACCTTAATAACTCCAGTTAATATCCATCAAATATGTTAATCCTTTGAAACATATTTGCATTACCTCTTTGAAGCCTGTGGCTCTATAAAATGTCCTTTAGTCTTACTCTCTCAAATCTTTAAGGTAGTCTTGGAAAGTTGATTAAATTTGTAAACTCGAAAAGAATAATTGAAGCAAAGAAGGCCTTTGCTATAAGGATATACTTTCTATTAATATACCGGATGTGATATATACTTATGTATATACATATATTAACATATTTAGCTGCAAAAATTCAAGTATCTGATTATACATTATAGTTTCTACAAATGTATAGAATATCATAAAAAAACATTAGAAATATTGATTAGACCGAATAGAACAGTTACCTTTAACTTGGCTCATAATTCTTTTTAGCTGTTGACATACATAGACAATAGTATTATAATGATTGTATATTTTGTAACAAACTTACTGCATGCCTATTAATATGGAAATTAACATAGGATTTCATGCACTAGTCAACAAAATAAAAACAAGGAGAGATAGCTTATGAAAATTACTGAAGGATATATGCCATATCTGGAATACAAAACTTATTATCGAATTGTAGGAGAATGCACAGGAAATAAGAAGCCCTTAGTATTGGTTCATGGAGGACCAGGCTCAACCCACAACTATTTCGAGGTTCTAGATAAACTTGCTGAGATGGATGGAAGAGCCCTTATTATGTATGACCAAATAGGCTGTGGATTATCTTCTACTCCTTCCCGTCCTGACTTATGGCATGCAAAAACTTGGATCGAAGAATTAATTCAGTTGCGTAAACACTTAGGTTTAGACGAAATCCATTTATTAGGACAATCCTGGGGAGGAATGCTAGCTATTCAATACGCTTGTCAATACAAACCAGAAGGTATAAAGAGCTACATCCTATCTAGTACTTTGCCATCAGCTAAATTGTGGGAAAAAGAACAACGCAGAAGGATAAAATACCTTCCACAAGAAATGCAAGAGGCCATTGCAAAAGCTGAAGCAACTGGAGACTATTCATCTGAAGAATATAAAGCAGCAGAAGCAGAATTCATGCTTCGTCACTGTGCAGGAGAGATAACCGAGGATTCACCAGAATGCTTAAAACGTCCAAAGGTAGCTGGAACTGAAGCCTATATAACTGGGTGGGGACCAAATGAATTTACTCCAACTGGTACATTAAAAGATTTTGATTTCATGGATGAAATAGAGGACATTCAAGAACCTTGTTTGATAACAAGTGGTATAGATGACCTTTGCTCACCATTTATTGCAAAGACAATGTATGATAAAATTCCTAATTCTGAATGGGAATTATTTGAATTCAGCCGCCATATGCCCTTCGTAGAAGAAACAGACAAGTACATAGACGTGCTAATTAAATGGTTAAATAAACATGATTAATTAATCTATAAGGGGTAGGTAAAAATTTACCTACCCCTTATAATTTCCATTGCAGTGATCCTCATTTATATAATCCAGATAAGATGTCAGTTCTAAATCTATCTTTAGGAAAACTTCTTAGTAAGCTACACTTATGTGTTGCAAATAGTTTTATACATACTAAAATGCTCAAGCTGTTTCTAACTTTTCAGTATAAGCACCAGCCACATTGTTATATAAGGACAAGGCTTTCCACATTTCCTGAACACCCAAATTCCCAGATGTAAGGTAAGCAAATATTATATCAAGATCATCTTTATTTAGCTCATCCCAAATTGTTGTAATTGGTACAAGCCTTTACCATTCTGAGAATGCCCATATATGAATTATTATTCTATACCCCTTACTTCTCGAATAATAGATTTGAATGCATTTATGTATATTGCAGCATCCATATTTATGGCAACTCCATTAAATCCATCATCCAAGTATCTTTTTGCTGCTTCAGTATTTCCAGCAAATATAAGAGCAAACTTTCCAGCAGCCTTACATGCTTTCAATATTCTATCTATGGCCTTCTTAAAATCATTATTATTAAATTGTCCAGGTATTCCCATTCCTATGGAAAGATCATAAGGGCCTATAAAAATTCCATCTACTCCCTCTATATTTACAATCTCTTCTATGGAATCCAAGCAACCTTTAGTTTCACACTGAGGAATAATCAAGGTGTTTTCATTACACACTTTAAAATACTGATCCATATCCTTTGCAAAACTTTTAAATCCATAGCCTGCTGGCCTAGCATAAAAGAACCCACGTCTACCAATTGGATAATATTTCCCATATTCTACTATCTGTTTTACTTGATCAACAGTTTCAATACAAGGTATAACTAGTCCTTTTGCTCCTATATCTAACATTTTAAGTATGGATGGTCTAGTAGTATCCTTTACCCTAACTAGTGGTGTAATGTCCCTTACTTCTGCAGCACGAATGAAGTCCAAAGAACTCTCTACATCAAAGGGTCCATGCTCAGTATCTATTATTAGAAAATCTAATCCAGCAATACCCAAACACTCTACTGCTGCACTACTGCCAAGTTCAAAAAAAGTTCCTAGAACCGATCCCCCATTTACCATCTTCTCCTTCATCCTATTTTCCATTACAAATCCCCCTTTCAGATAAGTTGATAAAGCTAAAATATCTATATCTACTGAATTCATATTATCCCATTTGTCCATAATATGTCAATTTATAATATCTATTGATGATTCAATTCCTATAAATATTATTGATTAGACAAGGTCCTATATAATCTGTATACTTTTAATCGATTAATGTACATAGGAGGTGACAAAAGTGGCAAATATTAGAGAAGATTCTTGTAAAGCTTATGCAGTATTAGACTTATCAAGAAAAATAGTTGGTGTCAAATTTATTAATTCAGAAGAAGAGTACGCTAACTATGAGGCTATTGAACTCACTAGACCAATTTCCTATTGTGTGACTGTAAAATCTGCAACTCTAGGACATAGCATAAAAATGAATAGGAAAACATCCGGTTGCTGGGGAAGTACAAGAGCTTTAGGCTTTGAAGTACCTAGTTATGATTACTTCAATGGTTCTGAAGGTTATAATGTGCTAGGGTTGTTTAAAGATCAAGCTATAGCCATGAGTTGTGCTAGTCAAACTGCTAACAATTTTAAAAGCACATATGGAGTGCTTGTACAGCCTATTGAAAAATATGGTGATGGCTTATATCCAGATGTAGTAATAATAATTGGACAACCAAGGGAGATGATGAGGGTTATACAAGGATATACATACCATTATGGGATTTCAAAGAATTTTAGCCTAAGTGGAAATCAGGCTATATGTGCAGAATCAACTGTATATCCATATCTAAACAACACCATAAATGTCTCCTTTTTGTGTTCAGGAACTAGATACTTAGCTAATTGGTCTGAAGATGAAGTTGCTATTGGGATGCCTTATTCAATTTTCTCAAATGTAATAGATGGAATCTATAACACAGTAAGGTCAGTTGAAATGGAAGATAATAAACAAAGGATAAACCAAAAACTTTTAGAATCTAATCTTGCCCAAATAAATATGGATAGCGAACCTTACTATATTGTGGAAGAAAAAGAAAAAAAGGAAAGTAGATAAAATGGAAAGTAGTAGAAAAATAACAAACAATAATCTAGCTTTACTAATTAGGACTGTAATAGTCGTGGGAGGATTACTTGCTTGGGAAGTATATGCTCAGAAAGGCTCATACAATCCCATTTTTACCAGCCATCCAATGGCAATCCTCAAAGATTTAGTAAACTTTTTGACTAGCGGAGAATTAGCCTATCATGCTTCTATTACATTAACAGAAGCATTTCTGGGTTTATTCTTTGGAAGCATAATTGGAATAGTATTAGCTATTATATTCGGGTATTTTTCCTTTTTAGGGGATATTATTACCCCAATTATTTCTGCCATTAGCTGTATACCTCAGTTAGCTTTGGCGCCTATTTATGTGTTATGGTTTGGTTTAGGATTAAGCTCAAAAGCTTTCTTAGCAGGACTATCAGTTTTTTTCAATGTATTCTCCTCAACCTATGGTGCTATAAAGGGTATTGATAAGCAAATTATTGAATCTGCAAATCTACTTGGAGCAAATAATATCCAAACTTTAAGAACAGTAATTCTTCCTGCTTGTATGCCATGGGTATTATCAGGTTTTAGAGGAGGAATAGGTGCTGCATTAGTAGGTGCAATTATTGGTGAGTACATTGGAGCAAAAGGTGGTTTTGGATGGATGATAACCTATTCAACTTCTTATTTCAATACTACTAGAGTTATGTCCTGCATTGTTATATTGCTAATAGTAGGAATGTCTTTAAATAAAATTTTAGATATTCTAGAAAGCAAAATATTAATTTGGAGAAGTGAAACAACCCTATCCTTGAATAATTCAAGAAATAAAAACTAAAAAATTAGACATAGGAGTGAAAATATGAAAAAGAATACAAAGAAGTTAATAAGTTTATTTATGTTAATAATTATTGCAGCAGCATTTGTTGTTGGATGTACAAAAAACGAAACAAATGATAGTACAGGCGATAATACAGAGAAAAATGAATTAACAAAAGTAGTTGTATCAGAGTTTAGAAGTACTAACTATGCACCTGTTCATGTTGCATATCTAAATGGATACTTTGAGGAAGAAGGTCTAAATGTTGAGTTCGCAGTATATGGCGATGGACCAGTAGCTTTCCAAGGAATGCATGCAGGTGATTCTCAGTTCTGTATGCTATCAATTGATCCAGTTCTTAAAGCATTTGATCAGGGACTTGAGTCTACAGTTGTAGCTGCTGTTGATACTATTAGATTATATGGATTTGTTGGTTCAAAAGATATAACTGATCTATCCCAATTGAAAGGTAAGGCTATCTTTGCTGGTGCTCCTGGTTCTGCTCCATATACTTTTGTTTGGAGTATATTAGAAAATGCTGGATTAGACCCTGAAAAAGATGTAACTTTTGTTCAAACCCAATATGGTGCTTCTATTTCAGCTCTTAATCAAGGAACAATTGATGCCTCCTACATGGACAATGCCAATAGAAATAGATTTAAAGAAATAGGGGCAAACTTCTTAGTAGACTGTGCAGATCCAGAAACTAGAAAAGAAATCTTTGGTTCAGATAGATATGAAGCTTCAATAATAACTACAACAAAAAAATATGCACAAGAAAATCCTGAAATCATCCAAAAGTTTGTTAATGCAACTGTTAGGGGATGTGAATGGATACAAAATCATAGTGATGAAGAAGTAGCAGAGTTATTAGCACCAATGTACGATGGTACTCCAATGGAGACTCTTATTGAGCAAATACAATTAACTAGAATTGCATACTCACCAGATGGATTTATTACAGAAGAAGGATATGCAGCTATGGAAGGATTCTGTTTAAAAGCTGGAATAATAGAAAACCCAGTTGGTTATGAAAATATAATCGATATGAGTTTTGTAGAAAAAGCTAAACAAAATTAACTAGATAGGTGTTCGAAATGGCATATATTGAATTTGTTGATGTAAACAAATCTTATGGTAACAACAAAGTTCTTAAAAATATTAATTTATCTATCGAGAAAAATGATTTTGTAACCCTTCTAGGATCTTCAGGCTGTGGCAAGACCACCTTATTAAGGTGTCTTGCCGGTCTTGAAACTATAGACAGCGGAAAAATAATACTTGATGGCGAGGATATTACTTATAAGAACCCAAGGGATAGAAATTTAGGTATGATCTTTCAATCCTACGCATTATTCCCTACAATGAATGTATTTAACAATGTAGCATATGGCCTAAAAATAAAAAAGACAGATGAAGAAACTATAGAAAAGGAAGTACTAAATACATTAGAATCTGTTGGACTAGGTGATAAAGTAAAGAGCTATCCATCACAACTATCCGGTGGGGAAAAACAGAGAGTAGCCCTTGCAAGATCTATAGTTATGAAGCCTAAAGTTTTGCTGCTAGATGAACCCTTTAGTGCAATTGATGCTAAACTGAGAAGATCACTACAGATAAAATTCAAGGAATTGCATAAAGAATATGGAATGACATCAATAATGGTCACTCATGATCAGGATGAAGCAATGTTTATGTCAGATACCATACATTTGATGAAGGATGGAAATGTTGAACAATCAGGTTCACCGACTGATTTATACCTGCAACCAAAAACTCAATATGTGGCTTCCTTTATGGGAAATTATAATATCCTAAGTGGAGAAGAATTTTCTAGATTGACAAAAGGCAAATACATGGATAGTAAATCAGTAGTTTTAAGGCCTGAGACTATAGAAATCCTTTTAAGTAAAGTTAGAGTAGACGAAAATAAATTCTATCAATTTGAAGGTGTAATTGATGACTATATCCCTCAGGGCAATATAGTTAGATTTATTATATTAATTGAAGGTGTAAAACTAAATGTAGATGCCTTAATTGATAACATATCCAACTTCAGTATAGGACAAAAAGTCTACTTGAATATAAGTTTAGAAAAAATATTATACTTTGATTAAAAAACGCTAGGCATCACTGCCTAGCGTTTTAAGTCTTCCCTTATTTTTTCATTTTCAAAAGGCGTGCTATATGCTGATTGATTTTTGAATTCTGCTATAGCCTTCTTAACTCTGTTGTACGATGCTAATGTTCCAGGTCCTGCTACACATCCATTAGGGCATGCCATTCCTTCAAGTAGGTATCCATCTTTCTTTCCAGCCTTAGCAAGTCTCATCAATTTGACGCAATCATGAAGGTTGGATGCTGACTCTATTTGAATTTCCCTAGATGGGTCAAGCCTTTGAGCTGTTTTCTTTACAGCTTCAGCAACTCCACCTGCTACAGCATATCCCCTGCCTAGACTAGAAGCATCCTGAACATCCTTATCAATAACTATTTCAGATAACTCTATGTTCTTAGCAACAAACATGCCCATGAGTTCTTCAAAAGTTATAACAAAGTGTACATAATCTTTAACATCATCCCTTAGAGCTTCTAGTTTTTTGGATATACAGGGTCCAATAAATGTAATGATAGCCTCAGGATCCTTCTCCTTAATATACTTAGCAGTTTCAACCATTGGAGAAGCCGAATCCGATATATACTTATATTGTTCTGGAAACATTTTTTGTACCATCATAGTCCAAGAGTTACAGCAGCTAGTTCCCATAAAAGGATGTTCTTTAGGAACTTTTTCTAAGAATTCTTTTGCTTCATTTAGTGTAGTTATATCCGCACCAAGGCTTACTTCTACTACATCTTTAAAACCAAGCTGCTTAATCCCTTCAAATATTTGCATAGGGTTTGCCAGTACCCCAAATTGGCCTATAAAGGATGGGGCAATAATCGCATACATATGTTCTTTTGATTTTAAAGCTTGTACTAATTGATATATTTGTGATTTATCAGCAATGGCTCCAAATGGACATTGGGTAATACAACGACCACATGAAACACATTTTTCTTCATTAATTTTAGCTCTTCCAAGCTCATCGCTTTCTATTGCATTGACACCGCAGACCTGTGCACAAGGTCTATCGTATTCAACAATTGCATTATATGGACAAGTTTCTTTGCATTTTCCACACTTAATGCATTTTTCCTTATCTATAATAGCCCTATCCCTACCAATGGATACAGCATTTACAGGACATACATTAGTACAAGGGTGAGCCAGACATTTTCTACAATTATCTGTTACCACAAAGGCCCTTACTGGACAAGCCTCGCAAGCAAAGGTAATAACATTTACCAAGGGTGGAATAAACATCATTTCATTTACATTAACCTCTTCAATTCCATCAGTTACCCTTGCAAATTCACTTAAGTGTCTTGCATCAAGCCCCATAGTTAATCTCAATCTCTCTTCCACAATAGCCCT
Organism: Tissierellia bacterium; assembly: GCA_012735215.1. Lineage (GTDB taxonomy): Bacteria > Bacillota > Clostridia > Tissierellales > Tepidimicrobiaceae > JAAYHX01. The sequence continues at coordinate 28,350 of JAAYHX010000001.1, read as the reverse complement.
TTCTCTAAATATATTTTCCCTATATTTAGCTACTTCTCCAGGTATTATATTATATGGAGATCTTTCTAATTCATTAAGATCTACATCATTATAAGCTATCCTAGCAATTTCAGCAAAAACCATTCTTCTTATGTTTACAAGATCAACATAGCTTTCTTTCATTACTTAGTTTCCTCCACATCCATTATTTCTTCTTTTTGCTCATTATCTTCTCCATTACTATTTGACCAGTTGCATTAAATAGTATTTCATCATCTATAACCACAACAGGTGCAACGTTATCCTTGGATTTTTTACAAAAACCTAGGCATTTAACAACTTCAATATCAAAATCATCACTGTAATTATCATCTTCACTAGTTAGCTTCTTTAAATCCTCAATCTGATCTAAAAGATCCATGGCACCCAATAAAGTACAATTAGATCCCATACACACTTTTACCTTCATAACTCTCCCCCTATCATAGATTTAATCCCTTGTCCATATGTAATCTGCATGTCACCATTTCTATTATATAATATTCTTGATTATCTTTGCTACTAAAAGGATATTTTACATATAGTTTTAATATTAAGACAAAGAAAAAGCAAACCCTTGAAAACAGCATGGTTAGTCTGTTTTAAGAGTTTGCACATTGTTTGCATTTTTCATTTTATAAAATACACTTATTAATTACTTGTCTTCAATTAGGTTCTTTTCCATATTCTCCAAGTATTCAATATCCTCTGGTTTAAGTTTTTCATATAAACTCTTCCTATACTCTACAGCCTTTTCTGCCTTAGTTTTCCTTTCTTTTGTCTTATCTACCTCTCGCCACTGAATTTTCTTATTCTTATAATATAAATCAAAGTCTACCAATCTATTACCATCCATTGTATACTCTAGGGCAATTAAGATCTTTTTTACCTCATGAGGTGGAGTAAATGTAAACAACCTCACCTGGTAAGTCAGTACTGAAAACAGAGACAAAGCAAAGTCCTTAGTCCAGCTCTCTCCTAAATTCATTCCTATTTCCAGCTTTGATAAAACATACATGAGCCTTTCATAATTTTGCTCGTATTTGCCATTTGAATCATATATATTAATTCTAAGCTCATACCACTGACTGTCGCTTAGACATTGAGTTATAAGCCTCAATGCTTCTAATCTGAGTATTCCCTGAACTTCTCTAATAGGCTTTGGAATTAATAATTTTCTTTCCAAAAAATCAGCTGGAGCAACAGGACCATGGATTACCTTGTTTGTAAAGGCTATAATAGTATCATCTTTATCACCCAAGTTTATCCCTTCTATTAAGTCAACTTCTTCTCCAGATAGCCTTTCTTTAACTTTATCAATAAGCTTATTCTCGTTACCAGCTACTCTCATAACAACTGAAGCTGGCCCCAAGTCAACCCTATTCAAAAGGTGGGATACATTACTATTAATTATTGAAGACAATATAACTGTGGAAGCATTATTTACAAGGACTATTTCTTTAGCATCCTCCACATTAGTTTTTTCATAATTAGCGTCTGTTATAAAACATAGAGTGCTGTCGTCTGTTGCCTTTTCAAATCCCTTCCAAAAATCTGTTACTTCTCCACTAAGTTTTTCCTCTAAAAATCTGGTAACTTCATCTGTATCATTAGTTCTAATAAACAAATACCGTGGTCCCATCCTAAATAGAAGCATACCTATCCCCCTTAATTTAAAAATGAATTCTTCTAAATTCCATTAATCTCAATCTATTTGTTCCTATTGGATAATCTAAATGAAATATCTCCTTAGTTGATAGATCTATTATATTAATATTTAATACCCCATTTAAGTTTATAGTTTCATTGTTTTTATAATGTCCAGGAACAAAACTATGTCCATAGAGATTAAAATCTACATCACAGGTATGTTCCTTATAATAATGATTAATTGCAAACTTATAATTTTCTATTGTTATAATGCCCTCCTGAAGGATTATCCCTTTCCTATTCAGCTTGCTAACCGTTTCATAATTGTCATGGTTCCCCAGTGTATAATAAATTTTGACTTGCTTATTTTTCTCTAATCCTTCAATGAGTCTTGCAACTCCCTTGTTGTATAGATCAATTTTGTTTGTATAATTAGCTAATTTTATGTTATCTACCAGATCACCTGTGTGCACAATAAATTGAGGTTTTATTATATCAATTATCCTGAAAATATAATCATAAATACCTATGGGGGTATCACTTATATGAAGTAATATTGGCCCCTTGATTCTTTTTAGTAATTCTTTTGGAATATATGGGTAGTTAAATATGGATAGGAATCCACTATATATGTTCTCGATTTTTTTCATAATAATAGTATCCTCCCAATAAATAAAACAGCCTTAACATCAATGATTCAGTACTTCATTATATCAACTTTTGGGAATCTTTTCAATTATTTTAACCTATACATGATATGGCACTAATAAAAAGCATCCCTTTTGGAATGCCTTTTATAAAGAAAGAGTTTTTGATGCACCTTTACCATCCTATTCAAAGTAAGCACATGGACCTATAGAACATTTTCCGCATGAATCACAAGGTCCTAAATCTGTATAGATATTATCAGCAAGTAAACATTTTTCATAACAAAGGGCTCTATTTAGATCGTCAATAGATAAAGCATTTGTAGGACAATTATCTACACACTCTAAACATGAACCATTTAGATAGTATAAACAAGGTGATTTCTCCGAAATCTGTTTTTTGCTTGCTTCTATATTTATATCTAAAAATACAGTCCCTAATCTTCCTGCACATCCTTTTTCAGTAATTAATAAAGAATGGACTCCAAGCTCTCCAAGACCAGCTATATAAGCTGCTGATTTATGAGACCATTGACCCTTCAATAGTTGTTCATCAAAACCGTGAGTAGCTTGTACTGTAGCTGCCGTAGCATTAAAATCCTTTAAATATTCAACTAACTCACCAGTTAGATTATTTATCATTTTGTTACATTCATAATAAGTTTTTGCCCATATATATGAAACTTCTTTATCATATCTGTTGCTTTCTACTACCTTTTTTGTAAAAGGAACGAAAAAAGAAACTACTGTTTTGCAAGAAGGCAATATATCAGTTGGATATAAGTGATGGGGCCAATGATTTCTTTAATATTTTCATATCTTTCATCTTTTGTACTGCTATAGTCTATATTCATTAAAGAACCAATCCCCATGTTTCCCCAACCCAGTCTTTACCAAAGCTATGATATGCTTCCTGTTCCACCAGCTTAAACCTAGCTTTTCCATAAATGTTTCGTGCTACTTTAAGTTGGCTATAAGTCCATAAAACAAGCTTCTGATAACCAGCACGCCTTGCAAAGGTAATGCACTCTTGTACCAAACGTCTTCCAAGCCCCAGCTCACGACTCAGCTTTGCAGCAGTAGAAGTATCACTATTAGCAATCTCAAACAAGATTCTCATTTCCGTTAGTGAATATGAACTGTGCAATAATCCTTTACATAAAACAACTATTTTGCGAGTAAAAACCGATTGAATTTCCGCATTTGGTCAACTTTATTATCAAGTTTACTTCTTACCATATAACATAATCCTTTCATTAGGGTAGCTTAAAGCAAGTATTATATAACATATTTGACTTTATCAACTATCTAATTGACTATGTTATGTGTTTCAATAATGGACACTATAAAACCAAGCCACAAATTATATTAAAGCTTGGTTTTATAATAGTATAAAACATCATATTCTTATCTTCTTTGAATCAAGATCTTCTAATCTTATTAACTCCTGTTCAAGAGCTGCTAGTTTTTTCTTATAAATTTCTAATACAAATTCCTGATTATGTCTTAAATGCTTAGGAACTTGTCCCATTATATTCTCACCATCTTGGATTAATTGTTTCATTCTAGATATTTCTTTTTCTATTTTACTTTTAATATCCATCACTAAGCACCCTCCTTTGATCCATCTGTGGTATTATCTTCTCCATCTTTCCTCTCTACACAAACATCAGTGGGTGATTTACAAGGTTCACAGGGCTTTTCCATATTATTTATTAGATAGTTATCTATACCCCTGTCTTCAATATTCTGGGGAATATTACATACTAGTTTATTATCCATTACAAGATTTAATATAGAAGTTTCAACAAGAAGAATTCCTGTATCTCCATTATTTGATATTTCATTGTTAACAATCATGTTAAATTGGCCATTGTTCTCTATGCCTTCCCTACGATTGCATACTATATGGTTTTCACTTACAAAATGGTTGAAATAACTGTCAAAAATAACGTAAGTGCCTTCCTTAGTTCCTTTTATCATATTTCCAATGGCAATAGAACTATTCCCTTGATTTATAATTACTCCTTGGCCATTGTCTATTAATACATTATCCAATAACAAGTTGTTGCCGCCATATATTTCTAATCCATTGTTTCTATTTCCTATGGCTGTATTTGATATAAAGGCATTGTTGCTATCTGGATCTAAGAAAGCTTCATAGCCATCTCCATAGCATTCCCTAGCCACATTCTCTATAACCCAGTTATTGGTACTGCCTGAAATTAATAATACTCCATCGTAACAGTTGCTGATTTCGTTTTTCCAAATTAAATTGCTGCTAGAGCTAATTACTTCCACCCCATGTTCTATCATATTATTGATTGTATTGTTTATAATTCTATTACCTGAACCAAATTCAATTAATATACCATCACCACGATAATATCTTATATTAATTCCTTCTATTACTACTCCACTTACCTCCGGCAGTGTAAAAGCAGTTAAAAGGGTACTTCTACCATCGAAGATAACTCCTGGGCCCTTAGCTACAATTCTAATATTATTCTTAAGAACATTTACAGTTTGAAAATATATGCCTTCTTCCAGAAGTATTACATCCCCTTCATTCACATTATCAGAAGCTATTAGTTCTGTTATATCAATAATTGGTGTTACATTAATAACCGACATAAAATCACTTCCCTTCAAGAATTAATAGGCTTGTTCAATAATAATATATTCTTTAAATTTATCTTGGTGACAAGCCTATTATAGATAGCATTTTGGGCTAGTGATCTTAACACTTCTATATTCCAGAATATTTCCGGATTGACAATCTAAAGCTTTACAGATTGCATCTATGGTTGAAAATCTAATAGCTTTTGCCTTTCCATTTTTTTGTATTTAGATATTAGTCATTGTTATGACAACTTTAGTCCTCAATAAATATCCAAATCTTTTTTATCACCCTGAAATTAACTTAAAAACATAAAAAGCCTGTTAGGATTACAATCTCTCTTCCCAGCAGGCTTCTATATAAGCTTCCCCATTCAATTATATGCTTCATATTAGGGCCATGTATTTCCAATTACACCACCTTATTGCTCCTTAAAATCAGTATTGAGTTAAAGATTTCCTTTTTTCTTCTCCAGCTTTTTATATCCAATGAATATAAAAGCAATACATACGATTAAACCTAATATAGCAGGTACAAAAATAGATTTACCAGCTTCTCCTCCAAATACTACGCCCCAAGTCATTTTAGCCACAGCTATAAATATAAGCACCGATACTCCAATCCATATACTTCGCTTCCAAAATGCCATGGCCAAGGCTGCAAGGGAAAGGGGTACTAAAGATGAGAGCATGATTTTTCCTATGTTCCAATAGCCGGTTAAATATTCCTTTTCCATATCTAAAAATTGCTGAACTTGTTCACTTACAACTTCAGGTTTAGGAAACCAAAACATACTAGTTAACAGTACAAACATAGTTCCTATTATACCTGCCCAGCTTCTCCTATATGCAAAATAACAATATGGTATTAAAAACAATGGTCTAATATACCAACTTAATTGATTTTGATGTCTGTCATAAGCCCAATTGAAAAAAGCTTCATTTGTAAATGCTAGAATTAAAAAGAATAATATAAATAGTCCGAAGATCCACGCTAATACCTTATCGTAAGCTCTTAATTTGTCTTTTACCATAATATAATCTCCCTCTCTAAGTACAACTTCCTAATCCATATTTCATAAAACTAACGTAATTATCTAGATTCTCAATTATCTTTTCCAATTCAAAATCTTCATCCTCATTAAATATTTCATCAAAATTCATTAATAAATGGCTGATGATTTTAAGTATAAATTTCTTTGGAAGATCCTTTCTAAGATCTCCTTTTTCTATAGCTCTTGAAACCATAGTTTCAAGTAAATCATCACTACCTTTACCTAAAGTACCTTTGGCAATTTGATAAATTTCCTTTCCTCTTTCTTTACTAAACATTTTACCTAACATATGAAACTTGGGATATTTCTTGGCAAATTCCATACCTATTCTTGCTTGCAACTTAAAAATTTCAAAAATATCCCTATTATTATCCAAATCATCAAAATCCTTAATTCTTTCATTTATAAAATCCCATTTAGCTTTTACTGATTGCTCCAATATGTATATATATAAGGCCTGTTTATCTTGAAAATGATAATAAAAAGTTCCTTTACTTATACCTGCATTTTTGACTATCTTATTTAATGACGCTTCCTCATAGCTGTTTGTAGAAAACTCCTCTAATGCAGCTTTGAATAGTTCATCTTCTTTTTCAAATGCTTTTCTCTTCACTTTTCATTCAACCTTTCTTTTTATAGACCATCCAGTCTAGACCATGTGGTTTATGCTTAGAATATAATAATTATTCTATTTTGTCAATTGTTTTTCCATAAAAAACTTGTGATAGAAGATGTCCAACTGTCCTCGTAAAACATTTGTAGAATCATTTTTCATTTTGCATGCTAATTCCTCCTTAATTTAATCAAATCACATTACGTAACGTAATATGCAATAGCTAATTTAATTTTTGTTAAGAAATTTATATTTTGGATTACTCTAAGATATTCTAAATCGTTTCAATATACGCAACTAAAGATAACATAACTTGTAAATTTTAGTTGGTTTATTTTTTAATATTTGTGATGTATTATATATTTAGGAGGTATGAAAAGTATGAATAATCCAAAGAAGAATATTGCTGCTAATCTCCGCTACTTAAGAAATCGTCTTGGTTTATCACAAGAAGAAGTGGCAGAAAAAATCGGAGTTAGCCGTCAATCTGTTGCAAAATGGGAAAATGGAGATTCTCTACCTGATATCTTAAAATGTGAATCTTTAGCAGATTTATATGATGTGTCTTTAAATGATCTGGTACGTTATGACCCTGAAAAAGAAGGTTTGCCTATCCCTCCAAAGAATAAGCACATCTTTGGTGTAGTAACTTTAGGAGAGAGAGGTCAAATTGTATTGCCTAAAATTGCTAGGGACACTTTAAAGCTTAAACCTGGAGACAGATTTATAGTTTTAGGAGATACGACACCTGGAAATACTGGAATTGCACTTATAGATAGCCAAACATTTCTCCTAATGACTGGACAGGTAATAGATAATTTTCTCAAAGAATAAAGGGGGTAGATAAACATGAATGTATTGTCTGTGAAAGGGCTTACTAAACGTTATCCAAACTTCTTATTACAAGATATTTACTTTGACCTACCACAGGGTAAAATTATGGGTCTAATTGGGAAAAACGGTGTAGGAAAGAGCACAACTTTAAAATCTATCCTAAATTTAGTTAATCCAGATAGTGGTACAATTGAAATGTTTGGTAAGGATTTTATAAAAAATGAAGAAATCTGTAAGCAAGATATTGGTGTAGTCTTAGGAGGAATTGATTTTTATAATCATAAAAAACTGAGGGATATTACAGCTGTTACAAAACGATTTTATAAGAACTGGGATGATAAAGCATACCATAAATATATTAAAGCTTTCTCTATATCACCTCATAAAAAGGTAAAAGAGCTTTCCTCAGGAATGAAAGTTAAATATATGTTAGCATTGGCCCTGTCTCATAAAGCTAAACTATTGATTTTAGATGAACCTACAAGTGGTCTAGATCCAGTATCTCGTGACGACATACTAGAGTTATTTCGCCAACTGGTTAAAAGTAAAGAAGTAAGTATTCTATTTTCTACTCATATTACATCTGATTTAGAAAAATGTGCTGATTATATTACCTATATTAAAGATGGTAAACTCTTAAGAAGTGCTGAAAAATCATCTTTTATTAAATCCTTCCAACATTTAAAAGAGCCAGGTGATAAATCTGAGTTATCTTTGGAAGAAATTATGGTTCGGACTGAAAGGAGTAGATATGATGTTTAATCTTTTATACAAAGAACTGAGACTGGCTGCACATCCTAATTTATTTATATTCACATTGCTTGGTGCCTTAGTAATTGTTCCTGCATATCCTTATGGCATGGTGTTTTTATTTGGTTGTCTTGGGCCATATATTACCTTTATGTACGGACGAGAAACCAATGACATTTACTATACTTCCTTGCTGCCAGTAAAAAAGAGTGATACTGTAAAAGCCAAATGCCTGCTTATAGTTTTAGCACAAATGACTCAACTACTCATTTCTTTGCCTTTTGCTGTATTAAGGCTTAGTATATTGCCAAATGGCAATCCTGCTGGTATTGAAGCGAACATAGCTTACTATGGTTTTGGATTTATAATTTGCGCAATATTTAATTTAATACTTCTAACACAATTTTTCAAAACTGCCTATAAAGTAGGCAAGGCATTTATACTTGCAATTATACCTGCTGCTATTGGAGTAATTATAATGGAAGTAATCGTTCATATTCCAAGATTCCAATGGCTTGACAGCATTGAACCAGCTATAATGTTGAAGCAACTCCCAATACTAGTAATTGGAATAGTATTCTATATATTTAGTATGTTAGTTGCTTATAGAGTATCAGCAAATAGATTTCAACAGGTTGATTTATAGTATAAAAAGGACAGAGGATATGATATGTACTTAATCAAATCCTCTGTATCTTTGAATTAATAACCTTCTCTAACATAATCAGTTACCTTGCATAGCCATACCATATGGTCAAAATCTTTTCCCCAATAATCTTTTACTATTTTATAAGGTTTGCCAAATTTTCTTAACCATTTTCTTTGGGCATGTTTATAGCCACTATCTAAACAAAATTGATCAACTCCTAATTCATGAAGATACTTTATCATAGAATTAATCAAAGCTGAACCTACACCTTTGCCTTGAAAATGTGGCAATACATAAAGGCTGCCAAGCTCGCCTATTATATCAAGTTGGTTATTTGTACATTTTTTAATATCATTACCACAAGGCCCGAAGGAAATGGTCCCAATAACATTATGGTCAACTTTTGCAACAAGAAAGAAAATATTTGAATCCTTATTCTCCAGTGAATAAGTTATTAAATTCTTTTTATACTCAATCTCTTTTAACATATCTTCTTTTAAATGCCCTAGGCCCTCTTTCTCAAAAGCATCAATAATAGTTATTTCAAAAACATCATATACTGATTTTATATCTTTCTTTGTAGGTTTGGTAATTAATATGTTATTCATCATAAATTCCCCTTTTTCTCACTACTGATAAACTGTATATAGCTATTTTAGTCTTTTCATAAATAGAAATGTATAAATAAAAGCCCCCTTCATTTGAAGCGGGTTATATATGAGATGACACAAAGAAACAATATCAAAACTCAATAGATTAAGTGATATCCGTTGTCTTTTGTGTTACATTAGTTTTATGAATCTTTTTATAATAATACATCTGATCATCGGCTTCTTTGAGCATCTTATTGAAATCTCCCTTTTCTCCTCCAGAAAATATACTATACCCATAAGCAACAGTTGGTATGATGTTTCCATTTTCTCGTAGCTCAGTAAGGCTGTTTGTCATAATCCTTAAATGATATTCAATGTCTTCTTTAGTAGTACCGTTGCCAATAATATAGAACTCATCTCCACCAATACGATAGCAGATATATTGTTTACTAAAGGATTTTCTAATGACTGCTGCAACTTGTTTTATAGCACTATCCCCGTAATCATGGCCATAGGTATCATTTATCACCTTGAAATCGTTTATATCTAGAACGATTAGCGAAAAGGCCTCTGTCTCTTCAATATTCTTTACTGCCTTGTCAAAGGCTGCCCGGTTATAAAGATTTGTCAGCGTGTCAAAGCTGCTATCAAATTCAGATATCAAAAGAAAATATAGAAATAGGGATAAAGTCACACAATGCCAAGATGTATAAGCATAAGGATGTATAACTTGAATGCTTGTCCCAAGAATGGTAAAAAAAGATAAGAATACCATCTTCCCTGTAATTGCATAGTTGTTCTTCAAACCTATTTCTAAAGTTAGAAAAACGAGTATTAATAAATTTATCATATATACAATTACAAAAAGAAAAAAATAATCTCCTCTAGTATAAAGATTTCTTGCATCTACATAAAAAATAAATCTATATATTGGAGATAATACTACAGCAACCATATTTACTAAGGTTGGAACTAGTAAATATTTGCGATGTTTTAGAATATCCATATCGAAGATCAAGGTTATAGCTATAGGTATCATTGGAGCAAGTGCAAAACCTAGAACATTGCATAGTATATTTATGCTGCGTAAATTTATAATCCCATTGTCAAATAGTATAGTAAATACTTCAGACAGAATTATGATTAAAGTAAGAATAATAGCAATCAAAAATGGTTTTTTCCGACGAGCATTCAAAGTAGTGCTGGAATACAACAAAACAATTAAGTAAAAAAGTGCAACTACATCTATGATATAAGTAGCAAAGTACATATAATTATAATCCCCCATGCCAAAAGATTAGCCAAGAAAAGTGGCATCCCTTCTAAATCAGTATTAAGGCTAAACACATTATATTGGCTATATTTATTCTTCTTTCCCTAGCTTTCAAGCTTGATTGTATATTTCAATTTTACTATATAGTGTTATTATATCATCTTACAACCTTTGCCACCAAACAGAAAATATCACTGAACTAAATTATTTTATTATATTTAATATTGCTGGCCCAATCTTATCTAATGGAAATTGTTTGGTAACTGCACCAATATTATACGCTACCTTTGGCATGCCATAAACTACAGATGAGGTCTCATCTTGACCAATAGTCTGTGCTCCACCTCTCTTTATAGCGAATAGGCCAGCCAAATTGACATAAAAAATCGGATATAAGCTTATTGAAATGCTTATTATCCGATATCTTTAGTACTGTTATTTAATAAGTCTATAGATAAGCCAAATTACTACATACTTAAATTTTCATTAGTCGATAAGCTCCTTTTCTATTAGGTTTTTGCTTTTATGTTTAGCCTTATATAATAACTGGTCTACCCTCTTTAATATATAATCTCCATATAAATGTCCATATGTATCATTTATGCTCTTAAAATTATCAATATCAATCATGGCTACTGTTAGCTTTTTATGTTTTTTGTGGTACGTTGCAATCTCTTCGCTTAAGCAGGAAGTAATATACCTCTTATTATAAGCTCCTGTTAAATCATCGGTTATTGACAGTTCTTGCAGCTTTTGTTTTTCTTCATACAGTAGCTTATTCAATTGTTCTGCCTCTTCTTTAGCCTTTTCCAGCATCCTGTTCTTTGCTTCTATTTCTGCTTTCTTCTCCTCAAGGGTGGCTAAATACTTCTCAGATTTTTAAAATTCCTTCATATAGCTATCTATAAGAACTGCAATCAAAACTGTAATTGAGAACAGGCAAATATATAAACCCAAAGATAAATCTATATATCTAATTAACTGGGAATCATAGCTTACTACAATAGATGGTCTCTTATATTCCATAACCATTAGAATGCCAATAACTAAAGCAAAAAGGGATAGTATTATCTTTCTTTGCAATCCAACAAGCAATAAGGCGATAATGCTTGCATTAATAATCATATAGTAAGGAATGCTGGTATAAGTCCCTCCTGCCACCAACCACAAGGTCGGAAAAAAACAAAGCTCAAAAAAACAACAACTATCAATGACAGTCGCTCATAATCCTTAGTTTTTTTGAATACCACATATAAAGCTACAGTAATAACACCGCAAGCAAAGGTTATTACTGTTTCTACTGTTCCTAAATCTAAAATATAATTGATCAAACTGCAAGAAAATGACATGAATATACCTACTAGAAAAACCACATTAAACACTCGGTGCCTTATAGAGACGTTTTTATCATATTTCATTTATAACCCTCCAATAGCTGGCTAGATCCAGCACTTTCTTCTCAATCAAAAAGCACATATCAAGATTAACTGGAAATCCTAGGTGTGTATATTTTGAAGATGTCAAATCCCTTGATTTTTCCCAATTTTCTTATACTAATTTTACCATGAGGTAATGTCAAAAACAAGTAAAACATTCAAAGCCATAGCAATATTCCCAAAATGTATACTACCGATTATTTTATTTCTCTATGGATTTTATCGCCTTTGCATGATATGTATGAAGTATTGTCCTAAAATGCACTTAAATCTAGAAAAGCAAAATATTTAATGATATAATAAAAAAATATTAAGTAAACTGTTGATAAATAGGGGTGAATTGATCTGAAAATTGCCATTTGTGATGATGATTATAAAGAGCTTGCCAAAATCTCTTCTTTGATCGATACCTATGTAAGGGAGAGGAAGGTATTGCTCATATACAGTGCTTATCAGAGTACCACAGAGCTAATTTCAACTATGAAGAGCAGAGAGTATGATGTTTTGTTATTAGATATTCTAATGCCTGGCATAAGTGGAATACAGGCCGCTAATGAAATTAGAGAATTTAATGAGCTAGTAAAAATAATCTTTCTTTCCTCTTCACCAGAATTTGCTGTGGAAAGTTACCAAGTCAAGGCCTACAACTATCTTCTAAAACCTGTCTCAAAAGAAAAGCTTTTCCACCTACTTGATCAACTAATAATGGAAGATCAAAAACCTCAGGAAGGTCTAAGGGTTAAAACTCAGAAAACCATTTCATTCATCTTGTTTTCCCGTATTGTCTTTGTTGAGGTCATTCAGAAAAAATTGTACTTCCATCTTACTGATGGTAGCGTGCGAGAGATAAATGCTTCCCTTTCGTCCATTGAAGATATGTTACTTTGCCGACCAGAGTTTGTGAAGATTCATCGGTCTTATCTGGTTAACCTTTGGCATGTAAGTGAAATAAGCTCTAAGGAGCTTATTACATCAACTGGAAAAACCTTGCCCGTTTCTCGGCTACTTTATGGAAAGGTGCGAAAGGCATACATGGAGCACCTCTTTATAGAAAAGGAGTGAAATAGTGGCTGTATTCTCAAGTCTATTAATAGGTATGACTATCCTGTTTGGAATTAGTACCCAAATGCTGCTTTTAGATATTAATATCAATTACCTTAAAGGAACTCAAGGCAGATTGTTCTTGATTTGCAATCTGCTTGTTCTATTGTTAAACATGGTTATTCCCTTGATATTGCCAGTAGACCTGTACATGAAATTTTATGTACTAGTGGTTCATCTTCCTATATTCTTTATTTTTTTGTTTACAACCCAAACCTCAGCTGTAAAGATTATGTTTGCATTGTTTACAGCAGTTTTTCTGATTTATCCGGCTAATGCAGTGTTGACCATTATCTCAAAAGTTGCTAAAGGACTTTATCCATTAGGCTATTATCTTTCATACGTGGCAGTTTGTTTGTTTATATTGTTCATAATATATAAGCATCTAAAAACAGATTTCAACTATTTAATCAAAATCTCAAATAACCTTAGTCTAATAAAGCTATGCCTACTTCCCTTAGCCTATTATATAGCTAACTATTGGCTGGGATTATATAATTATTCCACCATCAAATCTACAGGAGTCTTTTTGTTGCGAGTTCTTGTTTTCATAATCACCCTGATAGCTTATGTTTTGATCTTAGACATTGCTAAAACCACTCGAGAAAAAGAAGGCTTACAGGAGGCAAAAATGGCCTTATCAAAGTTGCTAATAAGTGCAGAACATCAGCTGTCTTCATTACAGTCCAGCCAAGAACATTCTGCCATCTACCGCCATGATATGAGGCATCATCTTGCCCTAATTGGCGGGTATCTTTCCGATGGAGACATTGGGAAAGCTATAGAATATATAAAGCTTGCCCAGGCGGATATCGATGATATCACTCCTAACTATTATTGTAATAACAAAACAGTCAACTTAATTTTATCCTCCTTTGCAGCAAAGGCCAAGAGCATGGGGGTTACTCTTTTGGTAAGGGCTGATCTGCCAAAAACTCTTCCTATTTCTGAAACAGAGCTTTGTGCCCTTCTGTCTAACGGACTGGAAAACGCCATTGTGGCCGCCTCTCAAGTAGAGACTGAAGAATCTAAAACAGTATTCATAAGCTGCAATGTCCATAAAGATAATATTTTAATTTTGATAGAAAACAATTACCAAGGAAATGTGGAAATGGATAAAGGCTTCCCCCTAAACAGACGTGATGGCCATGGTTTAGGAGTAAAAAGCATGAATATGATTGTTGAGAAGTATAAGGGCTATTGCTCTTTTCAGGCCCAAAATGGAAAGTTTGCCATAAGAATTGTGCTGCCATTAATGGTAGAGAACTATAATATCAAGTAGAGGCAGGGGATTAATCCCCTGCCTCCTGTTTTTAATACAAGACTATTTTCTGATAGCATTAATTAAGTTAAAAATTGCCTGGGCGGCTTCTGCTCTAGTAGCTATACCCTTTGTATCCAGATCTACCTATCATCAAGCCATAGGCCTTCATAGTATAAATGGAATCCTTAGCCCAAAGACTGATTTGACTATCATCAGCGTATTTTGCAGTTTTTGGACTAACTATTGATATTTTAATATGTTTTATTCTTATATAATTGGCCAGTATTACCGCCATCTGTTCTCTGGTAATACTATCTTCAGGGCCGAACAAACTGTTACCATACCCACCAACTATTCCATTCTTGTATGCCCATGCTGTGGCAGGTCCATAGTATTTACTCATATCAACATCTTTAAACTTACAACTCGTAAAACTGGACAAATCAATTCCATCCATCCTAGCAAGTGCTGTAACAAACATCCCACGGGTCATAGGAGAATTTGGGTTAAAGTTAGTAGAACTACTTCCTATGAATATTCCCCTATCATAAACTTGTAACACAGTATTATAGAACCAATCACTTTTCTTTATATCTGTAAAAGGATTACTAATACTACCCTCTGATTTCTTAGAAACACTAAATGAAACTTCAAAACTTACTAGAATTCCTTTGTCCCCCTTTACAGTAACTCTAACAGTATAAGTCCCTGCCCCAAGACCAGCTTTGGGTACTACTGTAAAACTATCTTTACCTGATACATCAAGACTTCTAATACTTCTTGTTGATAGCATAAAATTATCCTTATTCACTCCACCTAATTCTACTGTTAAATCCCCTGTTAATCCACTGCAATTATTGAAAGCACTTGTCCCAATACCAGTTACCCTATAGGTCTTACCCTCGGCAGACCAAACAGTTGCAGATAACATAGTAATCAGCATGAATGCCATCGTTATAACACCAATTTTATGCTTCTTATTAACAAGAATTTTTTTCTCATTTATGCACCTCCTAAGGACAACTATATTTGTGTCACAGTTTTTTTAATTTAATTAAGATGAAAAAGAGCCTAAGCCTGTCAACCACTGCTCTAATTGTAAGTATACTGGATTTTATGAAAAAGGATTTATATTTGCCTGAAATGTAGTGGATTTCTGCCTGAAATGTAAAGCACATATTGATCAAATAAAAAACCATAGAGTCCAAAATACTCTATGGTTTATAAAGCTTACAGGTATCAGATCCTATCTCCAAAACTTTGCTATGTCTTTTTTATCCTCTATGTTAAAGGCAACTATTTTACCTAGCAAATCATAATCCACTTGATCGGTCCACTTGATTCTAAACATCCCTTTTGTATGAGAATATCCAGCTTCCTGAATTTCTTTTTCAAAGTGGCTCAATGCAAAAGCTTCAGGTGCTACAGCTATGTGATTCTTTGCGATACTAAAACCAATGATATATGTTCCATGATCAGTAAACATTGGTTGATTCCACTTAATTTCTGCCTTTAGTTGTGGAAAGGTATTCTTAATAAAATTTAAGATGCTTTCCATTCGTTCTCTTTTATCCTGATCCTCAATACTATTTAAATACCCTTGTAAAACATCCATCTTATCCCCCATTTCTAACTTTTATCTATGACCTGCTTCTATCTCTTATGTCTACAATGTTAATTCTATAAACATTGTTATTTTCATCTTATATGGCAAGTGAAAATCCTATATGTATATAAAATATATATATTCTATATCCATATTTTAACCCCCCAAACAATATGGTTAAAGTAGCCTAGACTTCTAATCTCTACTCCTCAACCCTTACCATGAATATAGCTAACCTATTTTTAACATCATAAGTAAAGCCAGTTAGGACTATACTTCTGCTCCTAACTGGCCTAAACGACCTGCACAAGCTGCTACCATTATATTTCGATTTCAAGTAAGATTGGTGTATGGTCTTGTCTTGGCCCAGAATCAATCATTTCTGATCTTATAACCTTATGGGCAATACGATCACTTACCAACCAGTAATCTATTCTCCAGCCAGAATTGTTAATTTTACTAGTTCTAGCCCTTTGAGCCCACCAGGTATAAACCCCAGTTACATCACCGTGAAGATATCTAAAGGTATCTGTAAAGCCCTTTGCCAATAGGTTTGTAAAGCCCTCACGTTCTTCATCGGTGAAACCAGCAGATTGACGATTGCTATCAGGATGAGCCAGGTCTATTTCCTTATGAGCTACATTAAAATCTCCTGCAGCAATAACAGGCTTCTTCTTGTCCAGCTCTACTAGGTAGTCAGCATATTTTATATCCCATATTTGACGTTCTTTTAAACGATTTAAGCCCTCCCCGGCATTTGGGGTATAAACTTGTGTTAAGTAAAAATTGTCAAATTCTAAAGTAATAATTCTACCCTCATAGTCCATGGTATCTGGTGCCCCAATTTTAGGGAAGGTTGCCCTTGGTGATAGATCATTTTTGTACAAAAACATGGTACCAGCATACCCTTTACGGGCTGGCTCTATTGAGCTATTCCAAACAATTTCATAGTCAGGAAATATATCCTTAAGTATTTCCATGTGTTTTTTAGTAGGACCAGTGCTTGGCAGCTTTGTTTCCTGTAATGCAATAACCTCTGGATTATGCTCTACTATAGTTTCTAAAACCTTTCGGGATAATATGGCTCTTTCTGAAGTGCCTGTTAATGCCGCATTAAGCGAATCAATATTCCATGAAATGAATTTCAATTATCTTCCCCCTTTTTATATTCTTCTGCTTCAAAATATAATAAGCTGTTACGCCCTATATACAAAAGTGATATTAAAATATTTGTTCTTACATTATACCTCATTATCAAGTTCATCTCAATCATTGTAAATGCATTCTTAATTGTCTCATAAGAAAATTTCTATCCTACAAATAAGCCTCCATTATTCATGCCGATATGCTACAATTAAAGTATAGCCATAAAGATAAAAGGGGTGTTAAAATGAATAGAAGGTTAAAGGTTTCTGTTATTCAAGATTCTCCAGTAATATTTGATTTAGAAAAAACTATGGACAAGACTGTAGAGCTTGCAAAGAAAGCAGCCGCTAACGGTTCAAAGCTTATAGTCTTTCCTGAAAGTTTTATACCATGTTATCCAAGGGGATTAACCTTTGGTGCTAGAATAGGAAGCAGGACACCGGAAGGGAGAAAAGACTACCAGAGATATTATGACAATTCAGTAGCAGTACCTGGTCCAGAAGTAGATAGATTGGCAGAGCTTGCAAAAGAGTTAGATGTTTACTTATCAATAGGAGTTACTGAAAAAAATGGCCATGGTCTTGATGGTACCCTGTATTGCACCAATCTATTCTTTGGTCCTGAAGGATATTTAGGAAAACATAGAAAACTGAAACCAACAGCTGCTGAAAGAGTTATATGGGGCGAAGATGACGGTTCAACCATAACTGTAATAGATACCCCCTATGGAAAGATGGGGTCATTAATTTGCTGGGAAAACTACATGCCCCTTGCAAGAATGGCAATGTACATGAAGGGTGTAAATCTGTACATCGTACCAACAGCTGATCAAAGAGAAATATATCAAGCTACTCTAAGGCATATAGCCTTTGAAGGAAGATGTTTCGTAATCATGAGTAATCAGTATGTTGAAAAATCCATGTATCCAACTGATTTAGAATATTATAAGGATCTGGAAAGTCATCCTGAAGTTATGTGCAGAGGGGGAAGCTGTATAATTAATCCCTATGGAGAATATGTAGCTGGTCCATTATTTGATGAAGCGGGTATTTTGACTGCTGAAATTGATTTGGGTCAAATTGTACAGTCAAAATTCGATTGGGATCCTGTTGGTCACTACAATCGACCAGAAATCTTCAGGTTTGAAATACATGAAAACAAATAGTAATTCAACTTCTTGAAATCCCCAAGGAAGACGGTGAAGTTAAAGTCTCCTTAAGGCAAGAGAATAATAAATCAATAATCAGAACAATAGATTATGGATTAGGCATTAAAAAGTACGAATTGCCATTAATATTAAAAGGTTTTACACAACAAAGGAAGCAAACTCCCATAGCACAGGATTGGGACTGCTAAACATCTAATTGTATAAAAACTACTCTATAAAACCCTATCAGCTTATATATCCACAATACCAACATAAAAGAAAGAACTTTTGTCATACTACCAAAAGTTCTTTCTTTTATGTACAATCAAACTATTTATATCCTACTATTTTATGTATGATTAAGCAAAATAAGAGAGCCAAATTTCATAAGAATATATTTGACCAGTTATATAACCAAATCTTTTTAAAAATATATACATGAAATTATATATACACCTTAGTATATAAAGTACCCTTTATATGCTCAAAAAAGTCTTTATCCACTTCTGTAGGCGAAGTCATGATAAACATAGGAACAGGTTTCATTCCCTCAGATATAGAAGGTTGCATATAAGGATATTGGTTCAAGCAAAAGTTGTTTCGCTTGTAAAAGCCTATACGCCTGCTGGCTATTTCTGTTTCTGGCAGTTCAACTTCCAAGCAAACAGTTTTACTAAACCTTTCTACCAATTCATTAAGTATATATGCTCCAATACCACAATTTCTATATTCAGGATGTACAGCCAAATGTTCAATAAAAGCAAATTCACTGAAATCCCAAAGGGCAATAAAGGCCTTAATGTCTTTGTATTCACTATACATAGCGTAAATAGAATATTCAGGTTTATTAAGGAGTGCTTTTTGTTTATCATAGGGTCTATATTCTTCACTTGGAAAACTCATTTCCATAATGTTATATATCTTGTCAAAATCTTCATTTCTCAGTCTTTCTATCATAGCAGTCTATCTCCTTATCAACATTATTATGGCAATAAGCTTTAATTCTTTATTACATGAATATTAATAACCTTCTTAAGCACACCCTACCATTATACTAATCTTTACTTGCTATGTCAATTTGTTGCACCCCTACAGTTTTATATACCAGGTTAACAAGGTACATTTAAATCATTTCTCATCCTCATTACCTCAAGATCTAAATAGGATCTATTTTGGATACAACATTGCTGTTAAACTAATTATATTTAGTGATTTTGTGAATGTCAAAGTAAATGTAAAGTATGCTTTACATATTATGATGCAAATACAATGATATAAGTGTAAAGGTAGCTTTACATTTCATAAAGGAGGTTACATGAGATTGTGAATAATAATATAGAAATATTAAAAAAGAACAAGGTCTAAAGCAAGATGAACTAGCAAAAGAATTAAAGGTATCTAGGCAAACCATTAGTTCATTTGAAAATAGGCCATATAATTCATCCCTTGCTTTATCATTTGGAATTGCAAAATACTTTAATAATAAAATGAAGACATCTTTATTTATGAGAGGTAAAAGATTAATGTAATGAAAGTAAAAGCTACTAACTCTATTATTCTATTAGTAGGTGTTATTATAATAATATCTGTGCCAATTCCAGGAAAAAGGTTGAACTTTAACAAGGACTTGCTTAGTGATAAGCTACAACACGGTTTCGTCCATTAGCTTTCGCCTCATATAGGGCATCATCTGCCATTTTAAAAATATCTTCAATATCCTTGATTTCATCAGTGTAACCTCTTATTGCCGCAACTCCAATACTTAGGGTAAAAGAAATTTCCTGTCCCCTGTAAATTACTTTTCTATTGGCTACAGTCTCTCGAAACTTTTCCGCTATCTTTCTTGCTTCTTCCAAAGAAGTGTTCTTTAAAACCACTGCAAACTCTTCTCCTCCTAAACGACCAGCAATATCAGTTTTTCGGAAACTACTCTTTATAATACGCCCAACTTCGCGAATAATTTCATCTCCCGCTGCATGTCCAAAGGTATCGTTGATTATCTTAAAATTGTCCAAATCCATAATCAAAAATGATATTCCCTCATTATTCCTTTTAACCCAATCAAATTCCCTCCTGGCCAAATTCATAAATTCTGCCCGATTGTTGAGGCCGCTTAGAGAATCTATGGTAGCTAAGATCTTTAGTTCCTCTTTAATTTTTCTTTCATCTGTAACATCACGGATGGATTTAAGCATTCTGGTATTGCTATCATGGGAATATCCCAACGGTACTACATCAATCTCAAAAAACCGTTCTTCCCCATCTATTAGCAAAGAAAAACCACAGCTGCTGTCACTTTGGAATATTTCCAACAGTCTTGGCTCCCGAGCATATATTTCTTCTATGGAGTAATTATTCAATGATATGTTCATTGATTCAAAAAATTTCTCAGCAGCCCTATTATAGTCTATTACTTTCTTTCCTGGTCCCAATACCAGCATACCAACGGAATTGTTCTCAAAGATTGTTTCCCTAGCCAAAGTTCTTATTTCCAAAAAATCATATCTAACAATACCAAAACTAATAATAAGTAAGGAAACAGGCATTATTAAAGCAGAATAATCAATGCACCAATCTCCAAAAGTAAAAATTACTAGGAGTATTCCAATAAAAGGCAGTAAAGAAGCAAATAAGAAAACTAAAAAGTGAGATCTGATATAGCCATCCTTATGTTTCAGGTAGCCTATTAAGTAGACGATAACTGTAAGAAACATGCAGGATATGGTATAAGAAATGTTAACATAGTACCATATACCTCTTTCCATATACAAGGAATACCATTCAGAAAACTGCCTCACTTCCCATCTTGTATACATAAGATGATGCCAGGAATTGGTGAGCCTAATAAAGAAGGTTGTAATGGGTATAGCAAAGAGTAAAATTGACAACTGGATTTTTAGGGAAGAAATTGTTTTTGTGTATAGAAGAGCCACCATAAGCCATAGTACGGAAATAAAGGGCAGTCCCAAATATTGAATCTGATTCCAAAAAATCATTTCTTCCAAATTGTTACTATTAATAATCATTAAGTAACCTAACAAATACAAACTTATGCACAATACCAAGGCTGAGAATGCTTTTCGATAACTAGTTTTACCCTTAGAAAAGAGATAAGCAGCAAAAAATTGAGCTAATATAACTGCAAGAACCAAATAAAGACTAAGAACTATTTTCGATGTGTTCATAAATGAACCCCCAGAAGGTTTCTTAACCCTCCAAATATTTTTAAAAAACTTAATTAATTTGAATCTATTATGTCCTTATCTGTCCTGCCAACATATCTATTAAGTACTTCTGAAACTACCACATATATTGTTTTCTCATTCAGTTTTATATTATAATTTTACATTACATTGCAAAAAATTTCCATGATTTTTATATTGCATTAGTTTTCTTATCATCTTTTTCCTTTTTTTGCCGATATATATGATGAGAGGTGATGAATATGAGAATCCAAAAAGTTCATCCAGGCCTACCAGTTGCAAGAACAGAAAAAGTGGTGACCGAGAAGAAAAAAAGAGGGAAGGAATTGCCAGCAGCTGTCTATGAAAAAACATCCAATAAAGATAAAGGCCATATATATGACAAGATGACTGTAGACAAGCTTAAGAAGGATAGCGAAAGAGCATATTCCTCTTTAAGGAGAATTGTTGAGGACTTACTAGCTCGGCAGGGAAAAGCCTTTCACCTACTAAAAGAAGGAGATCAAGTAATTGTTGATGAACAGGCTCGGCTAGAGGCTCAAGAATTAATTGGACCTGATGGAATCTTAGGGATTGAAGCTGTCAGCCAAAGAATTGTAGACTTTGCTATAGCCATATCTGGAGGAGACAAGTCAAAGCTGGACACCCTTAGAAAAGCCATAGACGATGGGTTTAAGGCTGCAGAAAAGATGCTAGGTGGTCTGCCAGAAATCTCAAAAGAAACCTATAATAGGGTTATGGAAAAACTAGATGCTTGGGAAAGAGGAGAATAATTAAAGGCATATTTGCCCTTTTGGCAAATATGCCTTCTTTTGTGCCATTTCCCTCATGTTTATATTAAATTTACCCTAATTGATTACTCTCAGCACTTTCTTGCAAGTTCACAATATTATGTTATTGGCATGTCTCAATAAATAAGTCTACAAAATCTTCAATGGAAACAATCCCAACAACCTTGTCCCCTTCTATTACAGGCAAGGCAATAACATCCTTTTCCCTAAGCCTTTTGGCTACAACTTTAATATCCTCATGGGCATATGCCTTGACTACCTCCTTCGTCATAACCCACTCCACAGGACAAGACTTATAATGGCCAGGATCAATTAAAAACCTATATATGTCTGCCTTAACTACTATACCTAGTAAATTCCCATCTTTATCAAGTACAGGCATCCCATTGATGTTTTCTCTATACATAATATCAAGGGCTTTACCTACTGTTTCCTCTGGAGTCACTGCAATTACTGGCGACTTCATAATATCTCTGATCTCCATAAACCATCCCCCTTATTTTTTCCTACCTATCTTATACCCAATCCAAAGGAATATTCTTATCTCTAGTTAAAAAATAAGCTTATTATTTGGAAGGTCAAGCCATATTATTTGAACCATTGAAAAGAGTCTTTCAAAAATTCTATTATATCCTTAGCTTTAGGGGGACAGCCTGGTAGACTCTTTTCAAAGCCTTTAGTACAACTACCTATTCCTATGCCTTTTCCCTTTTTATCTTTAAAACCCTGTCCAATATATATCTTTCCATCGTAATCATAAAGAGCTCCTAAATCACTCAATCTATCCAATGCATGAACTAAACTTCCATAGCAAGCTGAACAAGCCATGTTTTCCACCACATTTTTTGTAAGCTCTTCTACTAATCTAGTTTTTGGAATAATCATTGGAGTTGAATCCTTATTTAATTCCTTTATGTCATCATCTGATGAAATTGTCCTTCCCACTCCCATTTCTTCCGACATCCCTATATATGGAATATCCTCTATATCATAGCCTAATAATTGAGCAACATAGCTATCAATAAGCACCGGATCTTTACCAACTATTACCCTGTTCATCTGAACAGGATTTCCGCCTTCCTCAAAGTTTAAATCCCCTATTATTCCATCTACTATTATTAAGTCCTGCTTTATTACCTTGTTCAGGTAAGCAATAGGCTTATGTAATCCCATAGTATGAAAACGCCTTTTTTCTTTGTTTGGAATACAACCTTTCATATTCTTTAAAGCACAGGTTATGTTAGTTTGACAATGTCCCTTGAGTACAGGCATGTTGATTAGATAATCAACTTCCATTATACTATCGCAAACTGAAATGGTTATGCCATCTACCTCATAATCACTATAGCTATCCTTTTGTAAATCTATTAAGAGTATATTATACTTTTTAGATAAATCCTCGTATCCACACACCTTAAAGGCCAATTGGGTTTTGTCCCCTACCCAAGATCCTTCCAATATGGCTATGTTATTATAGCCCTTTGATTTTAGATACTCTACCAACCCTTCAACCAATTTGGGACAGGTTGTAGCTCCAGAAGTCGAGGGCTTAGCAAGGACTAAATTTGGCTTAATGCCTATTAAAGAATCCCTACTGGGTATTTCCTTTTCTAAATCTATCTCATTTAATATCCTTTTCACCATGAATTTTGGATTATCTCCATAAATAATGTATATTAGATTAGGATCCATCATTTTCACCTCTAGTAAAAAATAGCTTATATCTAGTATACCATTAGGTTACAATTATGAGAAATATGATATCCATACTTGTAATATAATAGATATAGTTTTAAGGATATACTTTCAAACAATTTTATATCAAACACATAGACGATAGTTATATCTTTCTCCTATTCATGCTATCATCTCCTTAGGAAAATTAAAACCTGCCGATTAGAATAATCCATCCTTAAAATCAGAGAGGCAATATTAGAGATTTATCTTATCTAAATTTAAATAAATTCTTATGACGAAACCATTGTTGCCCTATACTATTGTATACAACTAAAGCATCTATAACATTATACTGTTCCGTACGAGGATCTCCCTTTGCACCAGTTGTAATAAGAATGTATTCTTGATTTCCTACCTTAGCAAGACTTGCCAGACAAAGGCCTGCTTCCTCAGTATATCCAGTTTTACCTCCTAAAATTTTCCCATACATAATATTTTTATCACTAAGCTCACAAAGCCTTATATACAAGGTACTGTAAAGGGTTATCCCTTCAAGATGCTTATTAGTATTTGGTATGGGATAAATAAATGTAGTGAAAATTTCTCTAAAAGTATCATTTTTCAAAGCATAGTTTAAAAGGACAGACAGATCTTTAACTGTTGTATAATGGCTTTCATGATGAAGGCCAGTAGTATTTTCAAAATGGGTATTTTTCATTCCAAGCTCTTGCGCCTTTTGATTCATTAACTTTACAAAGTTCTGCTCAGAACCCGCTATATGAACAGCAAGTGCAATACAGCTCTCTGCACCGCTTGGAAGCATTGCACCATATAACAGATCTATTGCCTTTATCTCTTCATCCGGTTGAAAACCAGCCATGGATGCATGGGCTTCATATAATCCCTCAAACATAGACGTTGTAAGTTTAATTTTTTCATTAAGATTAGGTAAATTTTCTATGGCAACAATAGCTGTCATCATTTTGGTCAGAGAAGCAGGATAGATTACTTCATCACTATTTTTTTGCATCAAAACTTCATTATCTTTTAATCGGATTAAAATCCCATTAGAACTATATAATTTATCAGTAGATATGGAAATATCAAAATCAAGTTCTGTTGAACTAAAAACCGGTTTTGTCTTATCACCATCGTTTTTCTCAGATATTTGATTGCTTTCTGAAGCCCTAATTGTTCTGAAAGCAAAAACAGCAATAACAATAATTACTAAAATTATTACAAACATACTTATTCTTAACTTTTTCTTTCTTTTCTCTAATACCATAATAAAAGCACTCCTTCATTTGATATCTCTAAACTGCTGTACCTCATCCTATTTTTCTCCAAATAATTTGGACTATCGGGGTAGCTTGTCCACAGATTGTTCTCTTTCCTCTTAAAACAAACAAGCCTAGTGCAGACCCAGGCTCTATTCTGTTGCTAAAAGAGCCATAAAAAATCCCCCAGGAATAAATGGGGGACTTATTATCCTGTTCAATAATCATCATTATCTATCTTTTTATAGATAGAACTTTTAATTAAGTTGTTTTTTTACAATATAAGCAAATAATATAAAGAAATTAATAAAAATACTATTGGCCCTATCAATGACACTATAGTGAGCTTCCTATTAGAGAAATATTCTTTTAGTAAAAGAATTACAGATACCAAAATGAGACCAATGCCCATAATGATATTAAAAATTCCTTTAGGTATTAATAGTAATTTATTTAAAGGTATTAGTATAATAATCAATATAGCAGTTATCCAAGAAATAGTTGTTATTATCTTATTTCTCATATTTTCACATCCATATATATTAATCTATTAAATTTAAATTGCTCCTATGAAGTCTGTTCTTCTTGGATCTGAATAGAAGTAATACTTAGACCACATTTTAGGCCTAGGCAGATGTAGTGTATCATCATAATAAGTTATTTTAATATAGTATTCACGATCTAAACCTCTCGCAACAATTACATCAGCAATTGCGATAACAGAAGCCCAAATCGCAGGTCCCCCTACTAGTACTATATTATTTACTACAATAGGTTTAATTCCCTCAATGAAATCTTCATAGCCACAGGTTGGATGAAAGCAACAAATTCGAACTACCCCTTTAGTTCTACCATTCCCAACTATGGATTGCTTTTCTAAATCTGTTAACATTTCAAAAGACTTTTTAAACATTTTCCTAGCTGCAATCTCCCTACAAGATTTCTCAGCATAATATGTCTTTCCTGTACCTGGTGGTCCATATAGTATAACTTGTTTTTTCCTATTTAATATATTTTGGATATCTCCAATAATTCCTGATAGTTTTGGTATTGCTCCAACTTCTGTTCTAGTTGAAGGCGGTTTTTTATTCTTTAATTTTTCAATAGATATAATATTATCTAAATCCTTATATCTATATATAAAAGTATTTGAACCTTCCTTGAGTTTAGGTAGCCTAATACCTTTATCGTCTATATATAACCATTCTGTGGATATACAGTGAGACCACTTTAAAGTATCTATATATTCATAACCTCCGACTACCTTACCAATTCCCAATACCTTTTCTTTATCAATTGCTACTACAATATCTCCAGGTTTTATATTATAATAAAAGGTTAAAATGCAGCTGGTTATTTTCCCAATATCTTTAGAATTAATAGTAGGTTTTAACTTAATAATATCCTTTATCCTCTCCCTCATTTTAGTCTTTTTGATTTCCCCATACTCCCTTAGATCCCCTAATTCTGGCCAGCCTATTGAAATATAACCGCCTTCCTTCATAATATCCCAATGATTTCTAATACTGCCCGAAACATCAATCCTAAAATACTCCCTAGGTGGCCCAAAAAAATAGCCAAGGTCTTCATAGCATGAGCTGCTGGTAAGCCTAATTCCTTCACTATCTCCATATATTGTCCCGACATTATGTATAATTTACTGTCATCTATAGGCTTAATATGGCAGCAGATAAGGGTATGTTTTTGCCACTTTGTGCTATGAAAAGCGTCTATTTTCTCAGGATAGAGCATATGGTAGTATTTATGTACCCACCCTAAGTTGCTCATATTTTCAATGAGGACTCTATCCAAGTCCTCCTGAAGCTTTATATACTCCTTTATTGAAATATTTGAATCGATGTTTTCTATCAGCTCAGCCCCTGCAACTAAAGAATCCCTCAATCTCCTTCCCAACTGAACTGCTTCATCTGTGGTCAATATCGTTGGATTTTGGGGATTTCCGGTTACCCACTTGCCAGATTTTCTTTTAAACATTACGTACTTAAAAGAACTTCCCCCAGAAATGTTGCCATATGTATTAGTCTTAAATACATCGTCGTTTTTAAACTCAAGCCAATAAATAAGACTATCTCGATTGTTAATGTTAAACATGGTTTCTATTAACAGTTCCCCATCTATGCTTTTTAGAAAATTGGGATTAAATTTACTCCGAAATAGAGAACATCCTTCATTCAACTCTTATAACGATAATAGTGTCTCATCACTAATAAGTTTTCATATTTATGCATCAACTTTTCCCTCAAGTCCATATGGAGCCTCCTTCCCCACTAACAGTAATATACATCCCTATCATCATTATAATTAACCCAGCCTAAATACGCTTATCAAATCCGTTTACCTTTATTCCATATATGCTATACATAAATTACATCATCATAAGCCTATACTGCCCATCAGTCGTTTTCCTTCCATATTAAAATATTATACTCCCCACTTAGTAATCTTTCCTCTAGTGGCTCCTTAACCTTCGCTCCACGATGATATATAACTTAAAGCTACTTTTGCGGATTTACTTTTGTTTTAATTTGGCCTTTTCTATTAATACTGTAGTTTGGCCCCTTCCACTTAACTCCCTCAGTTAACTCATAGTCTACGCTCATTACTATTTTTCTTAAACATTCAATCTCATCTCTTAAGGGATTTTTCAAACTATCTAAAAATGCTGTCATTTCACTATTCAATTTGCTTAGGCTCATATACTCACTTCTCATACAAAAAACGCTCAATGTGCCAATTAAGATTTTCATTATATCATAAAGTGAAAATAAAAATATATTCGAGCAAGTTTTAAAATGTTACAGAAATTATATATGATGTTATCTTCTTTATCTTTGCACTCTTACTAGCACCGGTAAATTTAAATACATGACAGAAATGAATATATTCATTGGTTCCTATTACCTTACCATGTGCAGAAGCTACATAACCATGAGTGATAATGTCATGTATTAATAATTCAGTGATTTTGTCATTATATAGT
>JAAYHX010000020.1 GCA_012735215.1 Tissierellia bacterium | reverse complement strand
TGTTAGGCACGCCGCCAGCGTTCGTCCTGAGCCAGGATCAAACTCTCATTAAAAATATTTAAGTTTGTCTGCTCTCGCTGACTTTTTCTTCTCAAAGTACTTCACACTGTTTAGTTTTTAAAGTTCAATGGTGTTGCTTTCCTAGAATAACATATTTTCATTTCTTTGTCAAGAGCTTTTTTTAGATTTTTTTATTCATTAATTGGCTCTTGCTTGCTTAGTCGTTTTTCAACGACAATAGATAGACTAACATATTTAAAAGATATATTCAATCCTTAAATATCTTCATATTCTATAATTATATTGGTTAATAATTTGCTTTTTATAAAAATCTCTTTATATCTTTCAATTTCTACTTCTCATTTTTTATTATTTTAACTATCATATGTTCTCTATATTCTCAATTATACTAAGTATAGATTCATCATTTGGATTTAAGTTATATGCAGTATATATGTCCTCTTTAGCTTTCTTTAGATTACCTAACTGCAAATAGGAAAGTCCTCTATTAAAGAATAGCTTATAATCACCCTTATATAGTTCTATCCCCTTGGAGAATATATCAATAGCTTCATTAATATTTCCTATGGTAAATAAGCTTATACCTAGTTCATTATATAGATCTGCATCGTCTCCACCAAGATTTATAGCTTCACAAAAATATTCAATTGCTTCTTCATGTTCCCCTAAGCCTTTTAAAGCAAGTCCTGTCATATAATTTATATTCCAGGACTTCTTGTATTTTGAAGCTAACTGCGATAGCTTAGGCAAGGCCTTTGCAAAATCTCCTCTGTTTAGATAGTTTACTCCTTCTTCATAATCTACTTGTTCAGATATTGCATCAAGCTGTTCCCTTACTTCTTGCAATCTTAACTCATCTTTATCTAGGCTAATGTACCTTTCCCACATCAGCTTGGCTTTTTGATACTGTCCTGAATATCTGTAATGATACCCTAATTTATAATAGGCCAGTGGGTATTGGTCATCTATATCTAGTATTCTTTCAAACTGTTTAGTGGCCTCTGCCAAAAATTTATTTCCCTTTTTTTCTTGGTTTAGACCCATGAACTTGTTAGCTATTTGTTCTAAAGCAAGTCCATAGTTAAACAAGCCGCTTATATTATTTGAATTTATATTGATTAATGCTCTGAAAAAGATTGCACTATCATCATATTGCTCTACATCATAGAAAGACAGTCCTCTATATAATAGATAATCTTCCACATTTTCATAGAAGCTGCAAAGTATGTCTTTATACTGTTGGTTGTACTTAAAATCGTAATCAATACCTAATATATATATAATACCTTCTATTAAATGGATAACCTTAAGCTCATCCGCTATATCCCCATCTTTTATTTCACTGATCAATGTATCTGTAATAATTGGTAGTGGAATATCATCCACAATTGTATAGTCCTTTATTCTATAGTTAGCTCCTTTTCTTAAATTGACAAAGGATATTCTGTTTGCCATCTTTAAAAAATATTCATTTACTGTCTTCATGTCATCACCTTTTATTCATATAGATTTCTCATAAATGCTCTTTTCCTAGGAGTGCTTGTACTCAAAATTTTAAACAAATACCCTCTATAGATCATCATATATGAAAATATAGTCTGGGCAACTATATAGCGTACTGCACCTTCTATACTAATAACCATAGGAGTATCAATATATATGGTAAATAAATTTGTAAATATTTTACCCGTTAAAAAATATAAAATCACTGTAAATATAATATTTGGTAAAAACCAATTTAACCAATTTTCTCTAATAAACTCAATAGCATACATGATGCTGTCAGCAGATGAATAGTGCTTTTGATATATGACTTCTGGTAGGGCGTTTAGCAGAACTAGTGCTAATATTTTTATTATATCCGTAAGTAAAATTATGCGCTTACCAAAAATGCTTGAGACTGTAGATAATAAATAACTGGCCAGCCAGGCTATAAAAAATATCCCATACACCTTCCATAGATACTCTTTAAATCCATCTTTAAAGCTTTGTAGAGTAATCCTATTGTTGTTTATTATATTAGACAACAAGTATAGATAACTAGATATTAAGCTGCTACTAACAATGGCAAAAACTATTCCTGCCAGTAAAGATAGTACCCCTCTAAACAAGGTATTGATAACTATAAGAGCAAGAATATTTAAGGTCACATACACTAAACCAGTAAATATAATAGGCCAATTTTTGATTATGCTCTTACTTGCATGTTTGATTGAATGCTTCTGTACTAATACTATATCATCAATCAGTTTCAACCAATTCACTCCCTTTAATGTATTTGGTTATGTCGTAAGCACTGCATCTGTTGAAGATCCTATCCTTATACTCAAATAAAATATATCTTCTATCATACACACTGCTAAAACTATTATAGTCATTGTCTACTAAACGTAAAATATCTATTCTAAAGCTTTCTATATGAACCTTCTTAATCAACTTTTTGGTAGCCATATCTATATAGTGTGGCAAAATATCCTTTAGTAGAACTTCATCTTTTAATATCTTGTGTTTATTTGATTCAATTAGATCCCTTTCAATTCTAGTTATGAATTTTGGAATATTTGAGTTTGGATTGCTAAATAGGTAATCGTATTTAATCACTTCATTGATCACATCTATATCTTCAAACTTACGATAAATACAAAATTCCCAAAGTATTTCATATAATCTATTTCTGCTATGGGAAATTTTATGATATCCTTTGCTTTCCCAAAACATCAGCAAGTCTTCAAAGAAATCAAAAGCAGTGTCATACTTATTCTTTATCAAATAGGAGATTGTGTTTGTAAAGTATTCCTCATTGTAAAACTTTTCTACTAAGTCCTCTATCCCTTTCAGTCTTAACATTTCATCATATTTAATGTAGTCTGTTTCCAATACTTCATAGGGTGGAATATCTAGAAACTTAAATCCATATTTGTCTTTATCCCTTCTCAATCCTGATCCTTTTAAAAGCTTTAGGAAGCCTAACTGTATCTTCTCAGGTCTTATGTCGTAAACATCATTAAAGGATCTTTTAAAGCTTTCATATCCTTCATAGGGAAGGCCTGCAATCAAATCCAAGTGCTGGTGTATATTCTTATAGGCTTTGATCCTTTTACAAACTTTCCTTAACTTATCAAAATCTGTAGTTCTCCCAATAGCTTCTATGGTCCTTTCATTAGTAGATTGGACTCCAATTTCGAATTGAAATAGTCCAGGTTTAGCTTTTTCTAGGAATTCTAGCATATCCTCATCCAATAAATGTGCCGTTACCTCAAAATGAAAATTCATATTCTCTGGATCCTTATCCATGATGAATTTCATTATTTCCATAGCGTATTTCTTATTGCTATTAAAGGTCCTGTCCACAAATTTTACCTGTCTTACTCTAGAATCTATTAATCTTTCTAAATCCTCTTTTACCCTATTTAGGCTAAAATATCTCACGCCTTTAATTGTAGAAGACAAGCAAAACTGGCAGTTAAAAGGACAACCTCTAGAGCTTTCGTAGTATACTATTTTATCCTCTAAACCTTCATCCACTTTAGAATAGGGTGAAGGTATCAAATCTAGATCTTTTATTTGTTTTCCAGGTGGATTCTCAACTATCCTTTCCCCTTCTCTATAAGTCAAACCCATTATCTCTGAAAAGTCGCACCTTCCATTGTAAAGAGCTATTAAAAGTTCCTTAAAAGGTATCTCTCCCTCACCTGTAATGACAAAATCCACGAACCAATATTTCTTTAAGACATCTACACTATCGAAGGATACTTCAGGACCTCCAAGTATTATTTTGATGTCTGGTTTGACTAGCTTTAATATTTCACAAACCCTTAAAGTTTCCTCCTTGTTCCATATATAGGTAGAAAACCCTATTATATTAGGTTTCCCTTTGTATATTTCTCCAGCTATATAATCTATATTTTGATTTATAGTAAATTCTAAAATATCTATATCACAAATATCCATACAAAAAGCTTTTAAGTACCTAATGGACAATGCTGAATGAATAAACTTAGAGTTTAAAGTTGTAAGTATTGTATTCATCTGTATATCTCTCCTTTGAGTTACTAACATTATAACATAAATTTACTTTTGTCTCATTAATTGTGTTTTTTTATAACCCTTATATTGAAGATTTTAGCCAAAAAGTATAGAATTATAAATAGACAATATTTTATGAAAGGGGTTATTTGATGAAGGATTTCGACAAGATATCTATCCAGGAAATGACAAAAAATGATATGCTCATGATTCTCAAAGCTTTAGAGTATACCGGCACTAATACCAAGATTGATGATTTTATAAACTTAAAAAACAGCATTTTAAAAGAACTAAGTTCCCTTGCCGAAACTACCGAAGAAGAATTTTTAGAGTATTTAAGTGATGACCCTTCAGTAGAAGGTATACTCTAAGAGCTTTTGTACATACATTTTTAAGATAAATAAACCTTCCTAATTAGGAAGGTTTATTGCTTAAAATGGCAATTCAATGATACTACATTTTATCTGGAGCCTCAATACCAAGCAAGCCTAATCCTGCTTTTATTGTAGTTTTAGCTGCATATACTAATGATAATCTAGCTCTTTTCAAGTCCTCATCAGCAGAGAGTATAGGACAACTATTATAGAACTTGTTAAAGGCTTTTGCTATTTCTGTAATATGTCTTGTGATAAAGGAAGGTTCTAGCTTTTCATAGGCATCCAAAACTGCTTGTGGGAAGTTGTAAAGCAGCCTTACTAAATCTATTTCTTCTTCTGCATTTATTAGGCTATAGTTTATTTCACCTAATTGGAAATTCCCTTTCTCCAGCAAGCTATTTGCTCTTGCATGGGAATATTGTACATAAGGTCCTGTTTCTCCTTCAAAGCTTAGAGTCCTTTCCCAATTGAACACATAATCTTTTATTCTTGAATTAAATAGTTCTTGGAATAGTATAGCGCCCACTCCAACTTGTTTTGCAACCTCTTCTTTGTTCTCCAGATTAGGATTCTTTTCTTCAATTATCTTTCTTGTACTATCTATGGCTTTTTTCAATACATCTTCTAAAAATACCACTCGTCCTTTTCTAGTAGATAGGGTACCATCTTCTAAGCTAACCATGCCAAAGGGAACATGGATACAGTCATTGGCCCAATCATACCCCATCAATTCTACTATTTTAATCAATTGCTTAAAGTGTAGATTTTGTTGTGATGCAACTACATATATGTTCTTATAGAAATCATAGTGTTCCTTTCTATATATGGCTGCAGCTATATCCCTTGTTATATATAGGGTAGAGCCATCACTTTTTTGAATTAGGGCAGGTGGCATATCATACTCCTCTAGGTCAACAATCCTTGCCCCTTCTGATTCCTTTAACAATCCCTTTGCCTCTAGTTCTTCAATTACCCTATTCATCTTGTCTGAGTAGAAGCTCTCTCCTGCATAGGAATCAAACTTTATACCTAAGAGGTCATAAACCCTGTTGAATTCCATAAGGCTTACGTCCCTTATCCACTGCCATAGCTGAACTGCTTCTTGGTTCTTGTTTTCAAGCTCCTTAAACCAGTATCTTGCCTCATCCTTTAAGGCTTCATCCTTTTCAGCTTCTGCATTAAACTTCACATATAGTTTTAATAGTTCATTAATAGGATCCTTTTCTATGGTTTCCTTGTCTCCCCATTTCTTAAAGGCTGCAATAAGCATTCCAAATTGGGTTCCATAATCCCCCAGATGGTTTATAGCTATTGCATTAAATCCTAGATAATTGCATATCTTATATAATGCATTTCCTATAACTGTAGTCCTAATGTGACCAATATGGAAGGGCTTTGCTATGTTGGGAGATGAAAACTCTACAATTATATTTCTTCCGCCACCTATATCCTTTGCAGCAAACTTATCCTTCTTCTCAGCTATTTCTCTAAGAACCGTTTCAGTAAGCTTAACCTTATCTATGAAGAAATTCAAATAAGGTCCCTTATTTTCAATTTTCTCAAAGTACTCAGAGGAACCCATCTTGCTTGCCAACTCTTCAGCAATTAGATTGGGAGCTTTTCTAAATATCTTAGCCAGCTTAAAGCAGGGAAAAGCATAATCCCCTAGATCATAGCTAGGTGGGATTTCTATTAACCTATATACCTCTTGGGCATCAATATCAGCTACTACACTGCAAAT
Organism: Tissierellia bacterium; assembly: GCA_012735215.1. Classification (GTDB taxonomy): domain Bacteria; phylum Bacillota; class Clostridia; order Tissierellales; family Tepidimicrobiaceae; genus JAAYHX01. Next base: position 173,624 of record JAAYHX010000020.1, on the reverse strand, counting down.
TAAATCAACTACTTCCTTTCTGAAATCAATCATCTAAATACCTCCTTTAAAATAGTACAGCTCTCATCTCAAAAAACAAGAGACGAGAGCTATCCCGTGGTACCACTCTTATTGGCATACGCCCACTCAAAAGTTATAACGCAACAAGCGTAATATCCTACTAAATATTCGGATAATATTCTTCAGAGCTCTCTTCAAATATAGACTTGTACTGGCTTCCACCATCTCCAGCTCGCTAAAACAAGATCTATATCCTACTTTCTCCTTCATCGAATTTTCATATTCATTATCAACCTATAATATACAATAATGTATAGAATAATTCAAGAAGTTATTTTAACTCTATTACTGTAACTCCTTCTCCACCTTCGTTATAGTTGCCTGTTCTAAAACTCTTAACATGCTTATGCTTCTTTATATAAGACCTAATACCTTCTCTTAATACACCGGTTCCCTTTCCATGAATTATATAGGCCTGCTTTATGCCTGCTATAAAGGCATCATCAATATACTTGTCAAGATCCAGCATAGCTTCATCCAAGGTCTTACCTCTTAAATCTATTTCATTCTTAATATTAGATGATTTGGATTTAATTATACTCTTTGTACTTGTTTTTGACTTTTCTTCTTCACTTTCTTTTGCCCTTTTTAGGGTAGATATATGAACTTTAACCTTCATAATTCCCACTTGAATTAATACATTGCCTTCTTCATCAGGAAGCTCCAGAACCGTTCCCTTTTGTTGTAGGGATAGCACAAACACAGTTTCTCCTACCTTCAAGTTCTTTATCTGTTCATCTGACTTAACATTCAAAATATCCTCTGCCAAAGAACTCTCAACTTCATTTAAACTAGTTCTTAGCTTATCCTGGGCTTGTTGTATCTCCCTTATCCTGTCCTTTTCAATGTAACTGGATATTTGTTTCAATTGGTCTACAATTTCATCTGCTTCTTCTTTTGCTATTTTTAAAATTCTTCTAGCTTCCTCTTTGGCTTCAGTGATTATCCTTTCTTTTCTTTCTTGAGCTTTTTCCTTCTCCCTTTGAAGCTCTAATTTAAGCTTTCCCACCTCAGACTTTAGCTTTTCAGCCTCAAGCCTATTTGCTTCTGCTATCTTTCTATCCTTATCTATAGCCTGTAAAACACCTTCAAACTCTACACTTTCCTTTGAAACTAACCCCTTGGCATAGCCTATTATATAATCTGGGAGTCCCAATCTTAAAGATATTTCAAAAGCATTAGATTTACCAGGCACTCCAATTAGGAGTTTATAGGTAGGGCTTAAAGTTTCAACATCAAACTCCACTGAAGCATTTTTTACCCCCTCTGTAGTCAAGGCATAAATTTTTAACTGGCTATAGTGGGTTGTGGCTATAGTCCTTATATTCTTTTTCAATAAATTGTCTAATATTGACATGGCCAAAGCTGCTCCTTCTGTAGGATCAGTCCCTGCCCCAAGTTCATCAAAAAGTACTAGACTATTGGCTTCCAGCTCTTATAAGATGTCCACAATATTAGTCATATGGGAGGAGAAGGTACTTAAGCTCTGCTCAATACTTTGCTCATCTCCTATATCAGCAAATACCTTATCAAACACAGCTATATGGGAACTAGAATCCGCAGGTATAAAAAGCCCAGCTTGTGCCATCAAAGTTAATAAGCCAACAGTTTTTAAGGTAACAGTTTTACCACCTGTATTGGGACCTGTTATGACTAGGGTATTGAAATCCTTACCCAAATAAATATCTATTGGTACAACCGTTTTTGGATCTAATAAAGGATGTCGCCCCTTTTTTATGTTTATATACCCTTCTATGTTCAGGATAGGTTCTGTACCATCTATATCCAAGGCATACTTACCTTTTGCAAAGATATAGTCTAATCTCTGGAGTATTTTTTGATTATTCCTAATATCTTCTGCCTTCTCTCTAACCAAATCCGTTAATTCCTTCAAGATCCTTTCTATTTCTTCCCTTTCAGCTATATGGAGTTCTCTCAGTTCGTTATTTAGTTCAACAACGGCCAATGGCTCTACAAAAATTGTGGCACCACTGGAGGATTGATCATGAATAATACCTTTAAAGTGTCTTTTATTCTCTTGCTTAATAGGTACTACATACCTGCCTTCTCTGACAGTTATAATAGTATCCTGTAAATACTTCCTATACTTGTCAGAGTTGATAATGGAGTTGAGCTTATCCCTAATTGCATCATTCTTGCTAATAATCTGCCTTCTAATACTCCTAAGCTTTGGACTTGCATTGTCTGATATTTCCTCTTCGTTTACAATTGCATTGTCGATCTCATGCTCAATATGCTTATAAACTCTCAAGCTATCCACTAGGTCCTGTATTATAGGATAGTTGGATAGTCCCTCCTCTTTAGCTTCCTTTAAATAGCTCTTAAGATCTCTTGAAACTCTTAGCATATCCGACACCTTTAGTAGACTTGCAGGAGAGAGAGTGCTTCCTATCTCCGCTAGTTTAAGCTCTCTAGAAATATCCTTAATACCATACAGGGGAGGAGCTCCTTTTCTAACCAATAGATCGAAAGCCTCTTTTGTCTCCTCTTGCATATATTTGACCTTTTCTAGCTGCCTTTCAGGCTTAAGTGCACTGATCATCTCCTTACCTAGTTGAGATTCAGCTTTTTCACAAACCTTCTGGATGATCTTATAATATTCTAATACTCTAAGGGTTTTTTCGTTCATATCTTCACCTCAAATTAAATAACTCCTCTGAAGTAGTGTCCTTTAGTAATCCCAGATTCATCTCTATATTTTCTAAAATACTGTACGGCATCATCTTTTGATATTGATTCCTTGGCAAAATCATAGTATATGCTTTGGATATCTTTTATCTTTTCCTTTTCAAAGGTAAAATCCAACCTTATAGTATCCACTCCTGAATTATATATTTTATCCAAGTTTTCAAGCATAAATAAAGGAACACTGTTGTATAAGCTTGTAAGATTGTTTCTTCTTTCCATGTAAAAGTTTACACCTTTTCTGTCCCTTAGTCCATAACCGCTGCTGAACTTGCAGTTTTCACAGTTTAAATCGTCTTTACAGTTTTTAACTAGGGACATAGGACAATGCTTCATTATCATAAGTGGCAGGTATCCATATCCTATCGCTTCGTATTCCACCTTATTCTTTTCAGCAATTTGTCTGATTTGCTTCAGGTTTAACTCAGGAGACAAGGTTATACTCTCAATTCCTTCTTGTGTAAAGGCTTCTACTATAAAGCTATTAAAGACATTTAACCCAAAGTCTCCGTGGATCTTAGTATTGAAATTATCTTTTATAAATTGTAAAGTTCCTAAGTTAGAAACGGATACTCCATCTATTATATCCCTTACTTCTTCTATTTTATCCTTTAAAAGTTCTAAATCCCAACTATATAGGATTCTATCAGTTAGGATATATACTTCCTTTCCCCTCTTCTTTGCAGCCAAAATAGAACTTCTCAAATCCTCATTGAAGCCTATATAGAGCCTATCCAGCTTATTCAAATCCAACTGTTCAAATTGCTCTTTCCTTAAAACACTTACGCTTACCTTTTTTCTACGCGCCTTTTCTTTTTTGGGCAATAATAAATGCTTATTTAATCTAATATTGAATTGTTTATCACTAATGGTTTTTCTGTTATACAGGTCCAATCTATATTCATTTAACTTATCAATTCCCTTTCTTCTCAGTCCATTAATCTCACCAATGGGCATAAAAGAATTTTCTTCTAAGTTCACAGATATGTTTTTAGCATAGTAAAGGGTATCATTTAACCTAGCAAGCTGTTCTTTTACCCTTTCCTCTGAAAGACCACTCTTTATAGCCTTCTCAACAATATAGTCAGATTCCACTTCAATTGCTTTCCCATCAAAGTCAATAGATAAATGGGCAGGTTTACCTATAGAGATGGCTACATTCATATCTATTGGATATTTAATGTTCTCCTGTTCATAGGATTTTATTGCCTTCTCCATCAGTTCCCTTTTTGAGGTTCTATATACAGTTGAACCAACTATCGCTCCATCTACCTTTTGCAGCTTTAATAGCTGACCCTTATTTCCTGAAAATCCCAGGGTAATACCTTTACTACTGCCTGCAGAGGTCTCTATTTCTATTCCATCACCCTTATCCAGGTCTTCTATTAGCTCAATATATACGTATTTTTTATCCACTCTTTCAACACGGCCTATAGGGACTCCCCTATTATTAGGCTTTTTATAAGAGATGAAATTTCTGCCAAAGTCTTTAAACATAAGACCCTTGGTAAAGCCTCTATTAAATATCTGGAGTACATCCTCTTTGTTTTTTTCAGATAAGGACTTGCTGCCAAAATTTAAGGCCTGCCTGTAACTTTTTACAACTGTTGCTACATACTCAGGCCTTTTCATTCTCCCTTCTATCTTCAAAGATGTAATTCCACTATCTATTATTGATTCAACATATTCTAATGTATTTAAATCCTTAGTACTAATAAGGTATTTCTCTTTCCATTCATCAAATACACGTTCATTCTTTTCGTAATCTATTATACTATAGGCCAGCCTACATGGCTGGGCACATTTGCCTCTATTGCCACTTCTGCCTCCTAAAATGCTGCTCATGAGGCATTGGCCGGAATAGCACACGCAAAGGGCACCGTGTATGAAGCCTTCTAATTGGATGTCTGCATTATTATGAATGTTTTTTACTTCTTCTAGTGGGGTTTCTCTTGCTAACACTACCCTGGTGAATCCAAATTTGCTCAAAAAAATAGCTCCTGGTAGGTTGTTTATGGTCATCTGAGTGCTAGCATGCAGATCAAAACTTGGAAAGATGCTTTTAACTAGATAAGCCAGTCCAAGATCTTGTACTATTAGTCCATCCACATTGATATCATAAAGATACTTTATGAATTTCAATGTTTCTTCCATTTCAGAATCATCAATAAGTATGTTTACTGTAACATATACCTTTACATCTCTTAAGTGAGCATATTCTACTGCCTTTTTTAGCTCTTCCTCATCAAAATTTGAGGCATATTGTCTTGCACTAAAGAGTTTCCCTCCTAAATAGACTGCATCAGCACCATTCTCTACAGCTGCAAGTAAACTATCCCTACTACCAACTGGAGCTAACAACTCTATATCTTTACTTGTCACAAATTACACTTCCTCCTTGTTAAAAAGATTCTTTTCTTCATCTATAGTTTTAAGTACTTCTTCCAGCTCTTTCTTAACTTCTATTAATTCTACCTGATTTTCATAGATCTTATCCTGCAGCTTTTTAATCAAGGTTTGATTTTCCATTAACTCTCTTTCCTTTATCTGTAAAGCCTTTCTGTAATTTTCTACTTCCCTCATCAGCAATTCATTTTGCTTCTTTGATTCAATTACTTCATCCTTCAATGCATTACATTTTATTTCAAGTTCATCATTTTTTGCTCTTTCCTTTTCCAACTGTTCTAATATACTATCATAGTTTTCCAAGGGCTTTTTAGCCTCAACTTTTAAACTATCAAGCTCTTTATTGGATTTATATAGATCATGGGCTATATTTAAGGCGGCTAAAGTTGCTGCCATGGAGCTGCTCAGCTTGTCATTTTTGCTTGTCATCTCTTTTATCTTTTTATCCACAAAGGAAGCTAACTCTCTTACATATTCTACTGAACCTTCTCCCACTACTGTAAAGTTACGACCATCTATAGTAACACTAGTTTTAATTTTCTTTGTCATAACTTATCCACCCCTTTATATACTTTATACATATATTCTATACTACGATATTATAATCCTCTATTTTATTAAGGAGTAGAAAATATTCTACTCCTTAACTTCTTAACTTAGCATTATAGTTCTCTTCTAATGCCTTAATTATATTTTCTTGAATGGCATTTACTTCATCATCTACTAAGGTTCTATCAAAGGATCTAAATATAATTGAAAAAGCAACACTCTTCTTGCCTTCTGATACCTGTTCACCAGTATATACATCAAACAACTCAACCTTTTCAATTAATCCTTGACCATTGTCTAAAATAGTCTTTTCCAAGTCTCCCACCAAAATATCTTCATCCACTACTATGGCAATATCTCTTTCTATAGCCGGATATTTAGCTAGTGGTCTATACCTTCTTTCTAAGTTTGTCATCTCAACTATCATATCAAAATCTAGGTCTGCGATATATACCCTAACATCTAGATCATAGTTCTCCAATACATCCATATGAACCTCGCCAATAATACCAATTTGCTCATGATCTTTCATTAACCTTGCAGTTCTGTTGGGATGGAAAGTTTGATTATCCTTTTCAGGTAAATATTCTACATCTTCAATTCTCAATCTTTCAAGCATGATTTCCACTGATTCTTTTAGATCGTAGAAATCTACACTTCCATACATTCCTATGGTCAATCTCTTCTTCTCATAAGGAAGTTCTTTTAATGGGAGCTCTTTAGGAATGAATATGTTTCCAAGCTCATAAACAAAGCATTCCTTTACACCAAAGTTATAGTTTCTGCTCAACATATCCATTACATTTGGAATTATTGTAGTCCTCATCACGCTATAATCTTCTCCAAGGGGGTTCATTATCTGTATATATTTTCTTAGCTGGCTGTCCTCTTCTACCTTAATCTTGTCATAGGCTTTAGGGCTGATAAAGGAATATGTCATAGCTTCATTAAATCCAAGAGCTTGCAATACAGTCTTTGCCTTCTCAGCTACAGTTCTTTCAAAAGACTTTTCGCCTCTAGTCAAAATTCCCTCTAAGGGTTTTGAAGGAACATTGTGGAAACCATACAATCTACCAATCTCTTCAATTAAGTCCGCTTCTATTTCCAAATCCAATCTATAGGTAGGCACAGTTACCTTTAAAACATTTCCATCCTTAACCGCTTTAAGTCCTAGCCTTTCCAGATAATCAATCATCTCATCTATTGATAATTCTATTCCTAGAAGACCGTTTACCTTTTCAGGTCTCAACTCTATGTTCTTTTCTTCCCTTACGTTTGGATAAACATCTATTATACCTTTTACAACTTTTCCTGCTTCAATTTCTTCAACTAATTGGCATACTCTTTCAGCGGCCATCTCACATAGATTTGGATCTATGCCCTTTTCAAACCTTGAAGATGCTTCAGTTCTTAAGTTTAAATCCTTAGCTGTTAGCCTAATAGATCTAGAATTAAAATTTGCTGATTCTAGCAATACAGTAGTTGTGTCATCAGTAACTTCTGATTCAAAACCACCCATTACTCCTGCAATACCTAATATGTTTTCTCCGTCTGTTATCAATAGATGTGAATTCTTTAACTTCCTTTCAACTCCGTCTAGGGTAAGCATTTTTTGGCCTTCTTCTGCCCTTTTAACTACAATTTTCTTATTCTTTAGCTTATCATAGTCAAAGGCATGAAGTGGTTGCCCTAACTCTAACATTACATAGTTTGTAATATCTACTATGTTGTTAATTGGCCTAACCCCTGCTTCTATTAATCTATTTTGAAGCCATAAGGGAGATTCTTTTATTACAATATCTTTTATAACTCTTACATAGTATCTGTTACATAGTTCTTCGTCTACCTCTACAGCTTCTACATAATCTTTTATATCATCTACTTCAGCTGTTACCTTGATTTCCGGCAATTTCAACTGCCTGTTAAAAGTAGCAGCTGTCTCCCTGGCCATGCCGATCATGCTTAAGCAATCTGGTCTATTTGGTGTGATTTCAAACTCTATTACATCACCGTAAAGCCCTAGTATTTCCTTGATATCACTTCCTAAGGGGTATTCTTTATCAAATACGAATATACCATCCCTTTGATATTTTGGAATTACACTATCTTCATAACCTAATTCCTTTAATGAACAAAGCATTCCATAGGATTCCACGCCTCTAAAGTTTACCTTATCTATATTAACTCCTCCAGGAAGTCTTGCACCAACTAAGGCAACAGGAACACAATCCCCTTCCTTTAGATTTTTGGCCCCTGTTACTATTTGGAGAGTTTCTGTTCCTATATTTACTGCTACCACAAGTAGATTATCAGCATTTTCGTGCTTTTCTAGCTTTTCTATTCTTCCAACTACTACCTTCTCAATATCTCTTTCCATGGAAATAATAGATTCCACATGAGAACCAGATAAGGTAAGCTCATCTGCTAAAGTCTTTGAATGAATATCATCTATCTTTACGTATTCTCTTAACCACTTTACAGGTACTAGCATATTTATCCTCCTCAAAGCTACTAAAATTGTTCCAAAAATCTATTGTCATTCTCAAACAAAAGCCTTATATCGTCAATACCATACTTAACCATGGTTATCCTGTCTACTCCCATCCCAAAGGCAAATCCACTATACTTTTCAGGATCAATTCCACAGTTTTTAAGTACCTGTGGATGTACCATTCCACATCCTAATAGTTCCATACTCCATCCAGTTCCATTGCAAACTGGACATCCTTTCCCTTTACAGTTAAAACATGAAACATCTACTTCCGCACTTGGTTCAGTAAAGGGAAAATGATGTGGCCTAAATCTTGTCTTCATATCCTTACCAAATAGCTCTTTTACAAAAACGTCAATGGTATATTTCAAATGGCCTAGAGTTATGTTCTCTCCTACTACCAATCCCTCTATCTGATGGAACATAGGTGAGTGAGTATCATCTACATCATCAAACCTAAAAGTTCTACCAGCGGAAACCATTCTCAAAGGAGCTCCTTTTTCCTTCATTGCCCTTATTTGGACAGGGGATGTATGAGTTCTTAACAATATTTCAGGGGTTATGTAGAAGGTATCTGTTAAGTCCCTGGATGGATGGTTCTCTGGAGAGTTAAGGGCATCAAAGTTGTTCTCTACCGTTTCAATTTCTGGACCATCTATTATGCTAAAACCCATATTCATAAACAGGTTTTCAAGTTCTTCAATTGTCTGAAGTAATGGATGACGATGACCTAGCTTCTTAGTTCTCTTGCTTATGGTTACATCTATCTTTTCCTTTTCTATCTTCTCTAATTTTATCCTCTCTTTAAACTCCTTCTTTGCATTGGTTAGCCCTTCTTCTATTTCTTCCCTAACTTCATTGGCTAATTTACCAATAATAGGCCTTTCTTCCTTAGAAAGCCTTCCCATTTCTCGAAGAAGCAAGGTAAGCTTGCCTTTTTTTCCTAAATATTTTACTCGGATATCCTCTATATCATTAAGATCTTTTGCCGAATCTATGCAGGATAACACTTCTTCCCTAATGCTTAACAATTTTTCCTTCATAATTTAACTCCTTTCTCTATAAGAAAACTATCAAGGCTAATTTTCGAACTATTTTCTAAATTATAGCACCAATAGGCTTGATTTACAAGAATTTGTTTAATCTCTGTCTTAAACACTCATACATTATTATAGAGGACGCAACTGCAGCATTCAACGACTCAGCCTTTCCAACCATAGGTATCTTTATAAGATTGTCTGCAAGGCCTTCCAAAGAGATAGATACCCCTTTAGATTCATTTCCAATAATCAAGAGGGAGAACTGCTTAAAATCCACATTTTGAATAAACTCCTTGCCTTCTAAGGATGTAGAGTATACTGTAGCCCCCTTCTTTTTAAGTTGCATTATTATATCCTGACTGCTCTTATGATGATATATAGGCACCCTAAGGATAGAGCCCATGGTCGCTCTTACTACCTTTGGATTGTATACATCGACACAACCTTCCGTTACTATAATGCCATCTATTCCAAAGGCATCAGCTGTTCTAATTATAGATCCAAGATTGCCAGGATCTTGAACCCTATCTAAAAGAAGAAGAAAGGGCTTGTTATCTACATCTATATCCTCTATCTTACTGGTCCTAAATGGAACAACAGCTAATATGCCTTGAGGGGTTTCCACATCAGATATTTCATTAAATAATCTATCTGGGACCTTTATTAGATTTGACAAAGAGTTAACCTTGTCAAGCAATTCCTTGCCACCAATTACCTTTAACAGTTGATCAGAATATACTATATACTCTATGGGATAATCATAGTCTATACATTCTTCTACTATCTTAATACCTTCAACAATAAACAGCTTTTTATTCCATCTTTCCTTCCTTTTATATAGGCTTTTTATCATCTTTATAGTTGGATTTGAAGAACTTGTTATATTCAACATTTCTCTTCCCTACTTTTCCTAATATTAAAAGAGCTATATAAGAGTAAAAGTTCCGTAACCGGAACTTTTAACTATGCTTCCTTTGCAATTTCAACTAGTTTTGCAAAGCCTTCTGGATCATTTATAGCCATTTCAGATAGCATCTTTCTATTTATATCAATGTTTGCCTTCTTTAGTCCATTGATAAAAGTACTGTAATTCATGCCATTTGCTCTCGCTGCTGCATTAATTCTTGCAATCCACATCTTTCTAAACTGTCTCTTCTTTTGCTTACGTCCAGCATATGCATAGGACAATGATTTCATTACAGCTTGATTTGCTGGTCTATATAATTTGCTCTTGGCTCCATAATATCCTTTAGCTTGTTTTAACACTTTCTTATGTCTTTTTCTAGCTGTTACACCACGTTTTACTCTTGCCACTAAAATTACCTCCCTTAATTATCAATTTCTAGTTTATCTTGGCAACAATGAATCTATTCTCTTTTGATCTCCCTTGCTTACTAATGTAGACTTTCTAAGATTTCTAACTCTCTTAGGGGATTTCTTTCCAGTTAAGTGACTTTTATAAGCCTTATATCTTTTAATTTTGCCAGTTCCTGTTCTCTTAAATCTTTTAGCTGCACCTTTATGAGTTTTCATCTTTACTGCCATATCATTTCCTCCTTACTTAGTCTTTTTTTGGAACTAAAAACATAACCATATTTCTACCTTCCATTCGAGGTTCTTTCTCTATAGTTCCATATTCAGAAATCAGCTGAGCGAATTTCATCAACACTTCTTTTCCTGTCTCAGTATGACCTAATTCTCTACCTCTAAATCTAACACTAACCTTAACCCTATCTCCATCTTTTAAGAAATCTATTGTTTTCTTAGCTTTTACATTTAGATCATGAGCTTCAATAGACGGAGTCATTCTCACTTCTTTTACATTTATAACTTTTTGCTTTTTCTTAGCCTCTTTTTCTTTTTTGGCCAACTCATACTTATACTTTCCATAGTCCATGATCCTGCATACTGGGGGCTTTGCATTTGGAGCTACCTTTACCAAGTCTAATTTTCTTTCATATGCTAAGCTTAAAGCTTTTCTTGTTGGCACTACCCCTATCTGACTCCCATCTACGTCAATAAGCCTTACTTCCTTATCTCTAATTTCCTCATTAATTTGAAGTTCTTTAATATTGCTGCACCTCCTAATTTTATTGGGTATAACACAAAGGCGGGTATAAAATACCCGCCTTATCACACGACAAAAGCAATAGTACAGCACCTTCTGTACTACTGAACATTCCATACAACCTTATGAGCCTGGGCTATAAGGTGAGAAGCGGATACTTCTACTTAGTTAATACCATATATTAATTTGCATAAAACATTATATGTTATTAGATACAATTTGTCAAACATTTTTTTGCTATTTGGCTAATTCATACATGGCCTGAGCATATATTTTTGTTATTAAGATTAGATGGTCTATGGATATATACTCATCTCTTTGATGGGCTAGGTCCTTTTGGCCAGGTAGAGTTGGCCCGAAAGCAACTGCATTCTTCAAAGCTCTAGCATAGGTTCCACCGCCAATTACTATAGGTTCACTTTCAGCATCCTTTGTATGTTCTCTATATACCTTCATCAGTTTTTCAACAAGTGGATGATCCTTAGGTACATACAAGGGTTTGTTCTCATGTTTCCCCTCCACAAGCTCTATACCAGTATCCTTTAAGCTTTCTCTAATACCTTTATATACCTCTTCAGCAGAACTTTTAATTGGATATCTAATGTTTACTGTCAGACGAATCTCCTTGTCATCTCCTTTGATAATTCCTAGATTGAAGTTTAACTTACCAGAAATCTCATCTTCAAAGCCGCAGCCAATGCTTTCTCCATGATGTTTAAATGCAATTCTTTCATTGTATATATTAACGAACTCTCCTATTGGACTAGTTGGGTCTAGTACTTTAGATAAAAAGACCATAAGATAGGTAATTGCGTTTTCTCCTTTTTCTGGAGTACTGCCATGGGCTGAAACTCCCGTTGAAATAAGTTTCAACCTATCACCTTCTCTTATTAAAGATAGGGGGTATTTGGTGATATTAACAAAGTCATCTAACTTCTCTTCTAGTTGAGAGGGATTAGCTGCCTTCATAATTGCTTCACAATAATCTGGTACCATATTAGCAGCATTACCACCCTTGATGCTTTCTATAGTTATACCTTCAGAAACATTGGTATCGAGCTTCTTTACTAGATCAAAGACCAGAATCCCTTTTTCCCCATGGATTACAGGAAAATCAGCATCAGGAGTAAAGGCCAGATTCGGAGCCTTTTCATGTTTAAAATAATAATCTACACATCCCCATCCAGTCTCCTCATTAGTGCCGAAAATTATTCTAATCCTTTTATTCAATTTAACATTGGAGTCCTTTAAAGCCTTTAGTGCATATAAACAGGCTATGGCTGGACCCTTATCATCAATAGCCCCCCTTCCATAGATCTTGTTATCGTGAATTTCTCCACCATAAGGAGGATAAGTCCATCCATCTCCTGCTGGAACCACATCTAAATGAACCAATACCCCTACTATTTCATCCCCTTCTCCAAACTCAGCATGGCCTGCATAGTTATTCAGGTTTTTATGTATGAATCCTAATCTTTCAGATAAGTCCAAAGCGTATTTAAGAGCTTCATAGGGACCTTCCCCAAAGGGCATATGGTCTTTACTTTCTCCTTCTACACTTTTTATTTTTATAATATCCTGAAGGGATTTGATTATATCATCTTTATAACCATCGATTATGTTGAGAAAATTCATTAGATCACCCCTTTTTTATTAATTATCAATATTATAACTTTACATATTATTTCCTTCAACTTTTGGTGTGATTCTTTTTATATAAATATATCAAATGGTTAAACTATATCTATAATCATATAGAAGGTGGGGATAAATTGAGAAAAAACAAATTGGTGTTTCTAGTTACCGTAATATGTGTGGTTCTATCTATGATACTAATATTTGATCTAGTTAATCCCATAGGTAAATTTAATAAAATATCCTTAGGATACAAGATTATCTTCTGGATTACATCTGCAATACTTTTAGTGCACTATAAGAATTCCCGTTCCAAGCTCCAGCTGGTGCCTTCCGTCCTATCAAATGATAAACCAAGTAATAAGGAAAATGATAAGCCAAATGTATCCTTTAAAGATGTAGCTGGTCTTGAGGAAATAAAAGAAGAACTTCAGGAAACTATTGATTTTCTTAACAATGCAAACAAGTATAAAAAAATGGGAGCTCATATTCCTAAAGGAATCCTGTTTTACGGCCCACCTGGTACAGGTAAAACCTTACTTGCTAAAGCAGTTGCCGGAGAAACAAAGTCCACATTTTTATATGCTAGTGGTTCTGAATTCGTTGAAAAGTATGTTGGTGTTGGAGCCAAAAGAGTTAGAACCCTATTTGAAAGAGCCAGAAAGGAAGCCCCAAGTATAGTCTTTATCGATGAAATAGATGCAATTGGCTCCAAAAGAAACCTAGAGTCCAATAACGAAAAGGATCAAACACTAAATCAACTTCTAGTAGAAATGGATGGTTTTAACACCTATGATACAGTTATAGTAATTGGTGCTACTAATAGACTAGACCTATTAGATGAAGCACTACTTAGACCGGGAAGATTTGATAGACATATATTTGTAGGCAACCCAAACATGAAAGCTAGAGAACAGATCCTTGAAGTCCATACAAAGAACAAACCTCTAGATAAGGATGTAGACATAAAAGAATTAGCAAAGAAAACCCATGGTCTATCAGGAGCTGAACTTGCAAATATAGCCAATGAAGCAGCCATTATTGCAGTAAGGAATAACAAGTCTAAAATAAGCAAATCCCACTTCAACATGGCCCTAGAAAGGGTTATAGCAGGTCTTGAAGTAAAAAATCCAACAGTTCTATTAAAGGAAAAAAAGACCGTTTCAATTCATGAAGCAGGCCATGCAATTGTAGCTAAAATACTTAATATTGACAAGGTACAAAAAATATCTATTGTACCTAGAGGCCATGCTTTAGGGTATGTTATCAAATTCCCTGAAGAGGACAGATACCTGTTTACGGAACAAGAATTAATGAATAAGATTGCTATACTCTTGGCAGGTAGGGCAGCAGAGGATATTGTCTTCAATGAAGTAACAACTGGTGCAAAGGATGATCTAGAGAAAGCCACGAAGTTAGCAGAAGAAATGGTGTGTAACTACGGCATGGGTGGTTTAGGTCTTATGGTAGTCAATGAAAGCTTTTTAAAGCTAAACTATTATAAGTTTAGAGCTGAAATAAATAAAATTTTGGAAAAGGGCTACCAACAAGCTAAAAAAATATTAGTGGAAAATAAAGAACTACTTATCAAAATATCAGATGTACTTATGGAAAAGGAAAGCATAGATCAAGATGAGCTGGAAGAGATATTTATGGAATATGAAAAATCGTCAAACTGTGCCATCTAAAGGCATATATAATGGTTAGGGCGACTTTGGAAATATCATTTCCTTTAGTCGCCCTATTTGTTATAGATTAACGAGTTTTATTTTCTACCTCTTCTAATATCATGCCTATAAAATCTTCTATGCTATATTGACCAATATCTCCTTTGTCTCTCTTATTAACAGATACTAGTCGGTTCTCTACTTCCTTTTCTCCTACTACAAGCATATAAGGTATTCTTTGAAGTCTTGCTTCTCTTATTTTGTAGCCAATCTTTTCAGCTCTATCATCTACTGAAACTCTCAAGCCTTTTTGCTCCATTTCCTTCTTAATTTCATAAGCATAGTCATTAAACTTATCTGAGATTGGAAGCACTATAGCTTGAACAGGAGCTATCCAAACTGGGAACTTGCCAGCAAAATGCTCTATTAGTATTCCTAAGAATCTTTCAATACTACCTAAAATTGTTCTATGAATCATAACAGGACGCTTCTTCTCATTATCCTTATCTACATATACTAGATCAAATCTTTCAGGCATTTGGAAATCCAATTGTATTGTTCCACACTGCCAAGTTCTACCTATAGCATCTTGTAGATGGAAATCTATCTTTGGTCCATAGAAAGCTCCATCCCCTTCATTGACTATATAGTCTATTCCCTTTTCCACTAAAGCTTCCCTTAAACCATTTGTAGCAATTTCCCACTGTTCATCAGTTCCCATTGAATTTTCTGGTCTTGTAGATAGTTCAACGTGATATTTAAAGCCAAATATATCGTATACATAATCAGCCAAATCTATTACCTGCTTCAACTCATCCTTCACTTGAGATGGCAAACAGAAGATGTGAGCATCATCCTGAGTAAAGCTTCTAACTCTCATTAATCCATGAAGTGCTCCTGAAAGCTCATGTCTATGAACTAATCCCAGCTCACCCCATCTTAATGGTAGATCCCTATAGCTGTGAAGTCCTGATTTATATATCAATATAGATCCTGGACAGTTCATAGGCTTAATAGCATAGCCTTTCTCGTCTATCTCTGTAAAATACATATTCTCCTTATAGTGATCCCAATGGCCTGACTGGTGCCATAGATCTTCACTTAATATTATTGGTGTCTTAACTTCACCATACCCTCTCTTAACATGTTCCTTCTTCCAAAAATCTTCCAGAATATTTCTTATTATCATTCCCTTTGGATGGAAGAATGGGAATCCTGGTCCTTCTTCATGGATGCTGAAAAGATCTAGTTCTTTACCTAACTTTCTGTGATCCCTCTTCTTTGCTTCTTCTAACCTATTCAAATACTCTTCCAAATCCTTTTTCTTTTCAAAGGAAATACCATATATTCTTTGTAGCATCTTATTCTTTTCATCTCCACGCCAGTATGCCCCTGCAATACTTAAAAGCTTAATAGCTTTAACCTTCTTAGTATTTAATAAATGGGGACCAGCACAAAGATCAGTAAACTCTCCTAATTTATAGAAGGATATTTCTTCATCTTCAGGTAGATCCTCAATCAATTCAACCTTGTATGCCTCTTGCTTATTCTTAAAATACTCTAATGCATCATTCCTAGGCACTACAAACCTTTCCAGAACATGGTTTTCCTTTACTATCTTTTCCATTTCCTGCTCAATCATTTCCAAATCTTCTGGTGTAAATCTGTGTTCAGTATCAAAGTCATAATAGAAGCCATCATCTATAGCTGGACCGATAGCAAACTTTACATCAGGAAACAGCCTCTTAACTGCTAAAGCCATAATATGGGCTGAAGTATGCCAAAATATTTCCTTTCCTTCTTTATCTTCAAATTTTACAAACCTTACATCTGCATCCTCATCAATAGTTTCTTGTAACCCCTTAACATCACCATTAACTAAAGCTCCTAAAACTACCCTTGCCAAACCTTCGCTTATATCCTTTGCTACATCAAGAACTGTAACTCCCTTTTGGTACTCTTTAATTGAACCATCCGGCAATTTTATATTAATCTTCTCCATATCCTGTTCTCCTTTCTTTCTTATAAAATTATATACAAAAAACCTCTCGTCCCCATGCGAAGGGACGAGAGGTTAACTCCCGTGGTTCCACCCTAATTGGTACTCAATTCCAATAACGCATACACTGCGGATATCCTTCCATCTTTCGATTTCGGATACAGCTCCGGGGTGGTCTTCAGCTGTTTTCCCTTAGGGAGGCTTCCAGCCAATGGCACTCCCCTCTCTTGAAGGTCCTTGCAGCTTACTCTTCCCATCATTGCCTTTATACTGACTTATTCATATATAATTAATTACATATTATAACATTGTATACCCCATTGTTCAAGCTTTTATTAATTATTTTTTTATTATTTTGAATTTTTATTTATTATATTTAATAGCTCCTCTAATGGTACTACAACTTGTTCTCCTGTTTTCATGTTTCTTAAGGAATATGTATTGTTGTTTACTTCCTCTGGACCAATAACTACTACATAGGGTATATCTAGCTTATCAGCAAAGCTAAATTTCTTACCAATCTTAGCCTCCTCCAAATATACCTGGGTGTTTATATCATTTTCTCTTAGCTTAGCTGCTGTTTCAATAGCCTTATCTAAACAGTCCTCCATAGGGATGACCAATACCTTAGATAAGGATTGATCTTGAGACTTAATCAAGTTTGCTTCCTTCAACTGATAGAAAAGTCTTGTAAGCCCTATAGATATGCCTACCCCGGGTAATTTTTGCTTAGTATAGTATCCTGCTAAGTCATCGTACCTTCCACCAGAGCAGATGCTTCCAATTTGAGGATAGTCATTTAAGAAGGTCTCATAAACGGTTCCTGTATAATAATCTAGACCTCTAGAGATAGTCAAATCAATAACAAAATTGCTTTCTGGTACTCCAAAGATACCTACATAGTGGTTAACTGCCTCAAGTTCTTCCAAGCCTTTCTTAAACAGCTCATTTTCTATATCTAACTTTTTCAAATTGGCTATAATTTCTTTGTTGCTGCCTTTTATGTTAATAAAGTGGAATATTTTATCTATTACAGTACTATCCAATCCTATACTTTCTAATTCCTCCATTACTGCCATTTTGCCTATTTTTTCAAGTTTGTCTATAGACCTTAAAACATCAACTGGATTTTCGATTCCCAAGGACTGGAAGAATCCATTTAAAACCTTCCTGTTATTTATCTTTATGGTAAACTCACCAAAGTCCAGATCCTTAAAAGTAGAGTAGATGACCCCAGGAATTTCCGCATCATTTTTGATATCCAAACTGCCATTACCGATAATGTCTATATCACATTGGTAAAACTCCCTAAACCTTCCCCTCTGGGCCTTCTCTCCCCTATATACCTTACCTATATGATACCTTCTAAATGGAAAGGTTAGTTCAGAATAGTGCTGTGCTACATAACGTGCTAGAGGCACTGTTAAATCAAACCTTAAAGCCAAATCCGTATCTCCTTTTTGGAACCTGTATATCTGCTTTTCAGTTTCTCCTCCACCTTTAGCCAACAGTATTTCTGCCTTTTCTATCACAGGAGTGTCAATAGGTAAGAAACCAAATTTCTCATAATTCTTTCTTATGGTATCCAACATGTTATTGAACAATATCTGGTCTGATGGAATAAGCTCCATAAAGCCAGCTAATATTGATGGTTTTATAATATCTTTTCCCATATGTATAACCTCCACATGTATCATTTAGTAATATAATACCACTTTATCAGCTTTTTTCAAATAGAATATGAAGCTGAGTTTGTGCTCAGCTTCATATTAACTATTTTTGATTATAAGCTCTCCTTTACATTTTTCACATCCTAGACAAAAATATACCCTATCTTCAAAAACATCTGTTATAACCCTAACTATATCCCTATCCTTATGTTCCTGATCTAGATGAACTATTAGATTGCTTGGAGCCAAAACTATTAGGGTACTTATAAGCAAATCCTCCTTGCTTATTTCTTCTGCATTTAGCTCCAATACTATATCTTCAAAGAAATTCTTTTCTATGGGCTTGTTGTTGCCATCTAGAAGAATATAATCATCCACAGTAAATACTACGTTAACTGTATCATACTTAGATTCCTGCACATCTATAAAATATTTCAGTACATTTATGAAGTCCCTGTACTCCTTCTTAGCTGTAAATTCCTGTATTCCTTTATCTATTACTAAGCTTATGAACAAATCTATATCCTTTAATCTAAATGTTATAAAACCATCTATGGAGATAAAAGGCTTATCCAAAATATATTTCTTTATTTTATTGTTTATATACTGCTTTTCAATGACAAAACTTTCCTTATCTAAAAGAAGTTTTTTGGATATTTCACCTATCTCCCTTTTTTCATCTGTTTTATACTCTGACAGGTGAGTATCTATATACCTACTTATTAAATCCTCTGAATATATATTTAATATCAACTCCAATATCAAATTAGTGATTTTATCATAAAAATCTTTAAGAGATCTATTTTTCTGTAAGCTAATATTAAAAAAGTATCTATACTTATAGTCAATTTCTTCTATCTTTACTCTTTTTTCTGGGAAATAACTATATATTATCTCTTTTGCTTTATCAAAATCCTTGTTCAGTCCCAGCTGAATATTCATTTTTATTCTCCTTTCTTGTTAGTAGTATGCACTAAGTCACCATGCATATACTCTATAAAGAGTTACTCTACTGGTAATTAAGGCTAATTATAGTTCCTATATCTGTTATATTTTCATTGCTCAACCACATGATATTTTTATTGTATTTTTTCAAAAAATTGAAGATTTTTAATTGATCAGGATGATATAGAAATTTCCCAGAAAATGCTATTGTCTCCCTAGTCAAGTTACCACATGTGCCTCCTACAAATCCATATGGATATCCTTCTAACCTAATATATCCTGGTTCTATCAATAAAACATCAATACCATATTCGATCAACTTCTTATATATAGGAATATCAGCTGTTATAACAGCGTTTTCATCTATAACTGCCATAGAACATTTTGAGTAACCTTGGTTTATGTTTACAAACTGTAGATTTTCCTTTTTTAAATAGTAGAGCAGTTTTTCATCTGTGTATTTAAAATTATGTAATGCTAAATCACCTATTCTACCTACATTATATGCAATATCATTAGGATACTCTTTGCTTAATTCCTTTTCCCCTTTAATAATTTTTATACCCTTTTTAGATAAGGCATCACTATAATATTCAAAAACATTGGGTGCTACCACAAGTGTGCTGTGGTTAACCGGATGCAAAACTATATCCGGGTGGTAAGAAATAGGACAAGCAACTTCCTGGCACGGGATAGTAGGAATCACCCTTATGTTCAACCTTTCGATCCTTTTCAATATGTCTTTAGGAACACTACCATCTATAATCACTACATCTGCACAAGTATTCAGTATAAAGGGATTTTTTGACATTTTATCACCACTTTAGTAAGTACTATTTCCATGACTATAATATATTAAAACTTATAATACTTGTTAAACAACATAACTAAAAGTTAATATTAAAAAATTAAACCTTCTAAAAAGAAGGTTTAATTCAATGGAGGCGGCACCCGGATTTGAACCGGGGAATAAAGGTTTTGCAGACCTCTGCCTTACCACTTGGCTATGCCGCCAGGCTATGTAAATTGTAATATCTTTTAATGGAGCGGAAGACGGGATTCGAACCCGCGACCCTCGCCTTGGCAAGGCGATGCTCTACCACTGAGCCACTTCCGCCAGTGGTGCCCAGAGGCGGAATCGAACCACCGACACGAGGATTTTCAGTCCTCTGCTCTACCGACTGAGCTATCTGGGCATCATTAGTACATTAGTTAGTATACAATATAATTGATATATTGTCAACAAGATTTTAATACTAACCCCCATGATTATGCTATATAATGGGGGTTATTTCAACAGCTTTAGCAAGTCATCCTTTGAAAACCTATACTTAGTATTACAAAAATGACATACTACCTCTGCCTTTTCATCTTCTTCTATAATTTTAGTTAACTCTTCCTCTCCTAAGCTAATCAGTACCTGCTCTATTTTCTCCAAATTACAGTTACATTTATATTGAACATAGGTTTTGCTGAGAATCTCCACCTCAAACTCCCCAAAGATTTCCTCCAATATTTCTTCTGGTGTTAAGCCTTGATCAATTAGGGTTGAGATGGGCTTCATATCTTTTAATATCTTTTCTATCCTATCAATATCCTCATCTGACACATCAGGTAATAACTGAAGCATAAATCCTCCAGCAGCTCTAACTGATATGTCTTTATCCACTAGCACCCCTAAGCTAATAGCCGAAGGCTGTTGTTCAGAATGATAAAAGTAGCTCACCAGATCCTCTGCAATCTCTCCTGTAACTAAATTGCTATATCCTACAAAGGGCTCTTTTAATCCATAATCTCTTATAAGTGCTATTTGACCGTTTTTCCCCACTAGGCTTCCTACATCTAATTTACCATCAGACCTACTTGGCACATCTGCATGAGGGTTATCAACATATCCCTTCACTTCACCTTCACAGTTGGCAACGCTGACTATGCTGCCAATGGGACCATCACCCTTTATCTTTAAAGTCAATGTATCCTGTTTATTTTTTAATGTGATTCCAATTATAGCGGCAGCCGTTAGGGCCCTTCCAAGGGCAGCAGTAGCTGTTGGTGAGGTATTATGTATTTTCCTTGCCTCCTCTACCAAGTTTGTTGTAGAAGCTACAAAAAATCTTATACTACCATTTTTATCTATACCTCTAATTATATAATCCTTCATACTTCCCTCCTACAAGATTGAAGCTTAAATATTTAAAGCCCCTAATTAGGGGCTTAATTTGCTACCGTAAAAACTATACTCAAGTTTAAACTATAGCTTTACTACATTTGTAGCTTGTGGTCCTTTTTCACCTTCAACGATTTCGAATTCAACATCTTGGCCTTCTTCTAGTGTCTTAAATCCATCACCTTGAATTGCTGAGTAATGTACGAATACATCTTCACCATTTTCTGTGGAAATAAAACCATAACCTTTTGTTGCGTTAAACCATTTTACTGTACCTTTAACCATTTAAAACATTCCTCCAATACAAAACTTTATTCAATAGATGATTTTTCCATTCATCTACTTTCACTATAGTCTATCATAGACTACTTACATTTGTCAATTAATATTCCCTAAAATAATTATTATTATTCTTCAAATAATTTTATATTTATACTAATACTACAAAATTAATCCTCTCACTGATATCTTTTGGAGTATTAAAAGTAAGAAAATCAGAACTATCTATTTTATTAAAACCTGCTTTTTTTAACAAATCTATAATCTCCTCTACTGTATAAGCTTTTTCCATGTGATCTTCATCAAATCTTTTATAATATCCATTTTTATCTTTTATAAAAAAAGTTAAATAGAATTCTGCAATATTCTCATCTTCATCAAAACTATTAGTCCATGTGTAAAAAACATCTTCCCTATCTTCTACAAAGATGTTGTTTCCTATAATGTTTTTTAATTTATAATGAGAATTTATATCAAATATAAAAATACCATCATCCTTTAGATGGTCCTTTACCCTTTTAAAAGTATTTACTAATTCATCCTTATCAATTATATAGTTAATGCTATCGCATATGCTTATTACACAATCATACTTTTTCAATATATTGAATTCAGTCATGTCTTGATTTAGTATGGTAACATTTGAAAAGTCTTTAAGCTTATTATAGGCTACGCTGAGCATATCATTAGATATATCAAAGCAAGTTAAATCATATCCTTTTCTAGCTAAATAATAAGATAGATTCCCAGTACCACAGGCCATTTCCAATATGGATTTAGGCCTTTTACCATATCTATCAAAGATCTCCTCTATATAGTTAAACCAGCCTTCATAATCAACATCGTACATTAACTCATCATATACAGCCGCCATAGCATCGTACATGTTCTTCCCCCTTACAAACTACTCTTTCTTCTTTTTTATACTCCTTTTCCTAACAGTCATCAATCCTCCAATTTTCCCTGACTCCTTAGCAGTTAATCCTCCCCAACCTACTTCCTTTATCTTATCCATAAGACCTAGTTCTTCAGCTATTTCATACTTTAACTTATCCTCAAAAGTCATTTCCTTTTTCTTTTTCTTCTTAGCCATACATTCTCCCCTCCTAATAGTTATTATTAGGAAGAAGATATGATTTTATACTTAAGCAAAAAATATCCTGTAATTCATAATGGAGAATATAACCATTATAATTACTATAGGAACTATTTCTATAAAACTCATCCTATTCCTTACACCAGTAATGGATAGTGCTTGTTCTTCAGCCATATCAAGCTCATCTACTCCAACTGGGATGGACTTTAAAAGTTTCTTAACAATCAACCAAAGCAAAAAAGATATAACTCCCAAAGCTACAGCACCATATGCCAATGAGCCTGGATCAGGTATCAAATCAGCTGTATTCTGTTGACTGTTCCTAGTAAAAAAGCCAATTATTAGGGCGATAGTATTGTTTGCTGTGTGCCCTACAATAGATGAAAGTAATGATTTAGTCTTAGTAGCTAATATTCCAAACAATATGCCCAAAAAGATTGGACCTAGTAGATTTTGAAGGTTAAAATGGAATAGACCAAATAATATTGAAGACAGTATAATAGCTTTGCGAGTCCCATAAACTTCATAGGATTTCATTATCATACCTCTAAACATTACCTCTTCACATATCCCAGGTGTTAGTGCTATGGTAACAAAGCCAACTAACAAGTCTACTAAATCTGAAGGCAAGGGGACTGGGTTTGGTATTATCTTTCCATATCTACTCAAGATTAGTATACCTATATAGTTGAAGAATACTGCTATAGGGTAAGAAAAGATAACAATAAGCACAATATATACAATCTGTTTTAAGCTTAATCTTCTAATCTTTAAGAACTCCTTTATATGGAATCCTTTTGCTTTCAAATAAAGGAGTATGGGAAATAATATGAGCAAATACTCAGTTACCAGAAGGCCTAAATATATTTGCTTACCCTGTACCCATGATCCTAGGCTAATCAGCAATAAAGCTATGATTAAAAATAGAAAATTCGTATCCACTATAGGAGGATTCTTTTTACCTAACAAATGCTTTCACCCTTTTCAAGATCCTAATATAAGATAATAAAACCTGCAGACTAGCTGTAGGTTTATCATTAATCATCAAAAGTGAATATATATGGCACATTTCTATAGTAATCCCCATAGTTTAGCCCATATCCAACAATAAAGACATCTGGAATAGTAAAGCCTACATAATCAGGCTTAATATCTACCTCTCTCCTGCTTGGCTTATCCAACATAACACAGGTTTTCACTGATCTGGGTCCTTTGGAATTAATGTACTCTATTACTTCTTTCATAGTATTTCCTGAATCCATTATATCATCTACAATAAGTACATTTTTATCCTTTATATCAGTGCGAATATCAGATACAATTTCCACAAGTCCAGAAGAACTTTGACCATATCCATAGCTAGATGTGGTCATAAAGTCAATATTGACTGGCACCTTTATAGCTCTAACTAAATCAGCTGCAAATACAAAACTACCTCTTAGTAAAGATATAACCACAATATCGCTACCTTCATAATCTGTAGTTATTTCTTCACCCATCTCTTTGATCCTTTTTGCAATCTCATCTACATCAAATAGAATCCTTGGTTGTTTATTGAACTCCAAGTATAACCTCTCCTTTCTCTCTAGTATGTTTCTATGATTTCCCTTTTAAAATTTGCTTAATTTCTCTTAGTTCTAATAGTATTTTGTTTAGAGTATGCTGAAGACCCATCAAAATTATAATAAATGTAAAAATGACTATTGCTTTGAAATTCATTGTGATTCTCCTATCACCACTAATATTTTTTAGGTGAATAATAATTATTGTGTTGATTATAACATAAAATATAAATTTGATGAAGATGTTAAAGAATAATACTAACATATTTTTATACTGTAAATTTTTGTATCTGAAAATATGCCTATATATTAGTTCAATATAAAAACCACACCTTTCCATATATTTAGTATATCTATTAATAGAAAAGTGTGGCTTAAAGGATTTCCATACATGTTATGTAAGTCAATATTGCACCTAACAATTTATAACCTCTATTCTTCTTGAGTAACCAACCTATTATTGTCATTTTCAATATATTCTAATTTTGAGATAGAAACTTCATAAGCAACTCTTGTTTCATAATCATTTTCTCCCACTTTTTTCTGATATTCTCTGCTCTGAATTCTTCCCCAAACCTTGATATGATCTCCTATTAGTATGCTACTACAAAACCTAGCATTTCTACCCCAGGCAATACAAGGTATGTAATCTGATTTATTATAAGCTCTATTCACTGCCAATAGCAGATCAGCAATTTCTCTACCAAAAGGAGTAGTTCTATATACTGGTTTTTTACATATGTAACCGTCTAAGAATATTTCATTGGGTGATTTCAAATTTTCCTGAATTTCTTCTTCATCCTCTAGTAATTTGATATCCCTAGCAAATACTGTAAGGACCAACTTGCTTGTACCATCTACATATCGATTGTAGGATCTTAATTGGCCTATTATTTGAACAAAAGCACCTTCCTTAAGATCCATGTTGACAATTAACCTCTCTGATATGGTTACCGGTAAAATATCAACAGTTTCACTTAACCTAGGAACTTCAATATTAAAGGTATGAAAACCCTCTCCAAATATCTCATGACTAAATTCAATAGGCGAAATTATTTTGCCTGTTGTTTTAACTGAATTTGTTTCTAACATGTTACTTATCAATAAAATCAGCTCCCCCTTTTTCCTTATGTTTCTTGTTCCTTATAATTATGTTTATTCAGCTATTTATACTATTATGATTAAGGAATGAATTTTTTAGTTATTTCTTCTTCTGTTTATTTGATAACATTTTATCAAACTTTAAGGGTTTTTTCTACATATTTTTTTATGCCAGCTATAAATTCAGCTGGCATATCATATCTTTCATATTTTTGATTGAGTTTTTACCTAGTATCAACAAGACATCTCCGCTACTTAAGGAATCTATAGCTGAACAAAGACATTGTTTTAAATCTGTATAAGTGCTATACTTTATTGCTTCATTGGAGAATAGTCCCTCTATGCTTCTGATAACTATGTTGTTCTTTTCTGCTAAATACAGAAAAATCTTTTCTATATTAACTATTCCATGCCAATAAAAGAGAGTTTTTAGATTAGCTCTAGTCTTGTAAAACTCCTCTTTCTCTTCTACACCTTTAATCACATAAAGCTTGTTGAATTTCATATATTGAATTTCCTCAAAAATGAAATTGTAGTCTGAACTATCTTCACAATAGCTATCTAATATAATAATATAGTCCTTGTCATAGATCTTTTCCAAACGTTTAAAATTTAATTTATTACTTTGTAATGAATTCATTATTTTTTCAACAGGTATACCATAAATCAGTCCAAATGAAATAGCTGCTAAGCTATAGTAGAAATTTGATCTACCTATAAGATCAATAGTAATAGGAAATTCCATAGGCTCAATTTTACTTCCCGTTATGGTATGGCACTCTCTTTGAAAACAGAGATTGAATCTTATCTTGTTATCAAAGGTCAAACTTGAAGCTGTAACTGTGGCCTTCTGATTTAAACCATAGGTTACTATTAAGCTTTTAATACTCTCATCCAAAAGATTAATAGAGTCCTTTTCATCTATATTCATAATAAAATACTTGGAGTTCTTAACCAAAGACTTAATAGAAGGATTGTTATAATCCTTCTTAGTTAAACCTGTATCAATTATTACATCTAAGCAGAGATTTAGTCCCTGTATTTTATCAACTGATTTTCTTGTCAGTTGAAATATTAATATTAGGTACTTGTCATTTGATAATATGCAAAAGTTAACATTATCATAGATAAAAACATACCCATAATTTAACAAGATTAATTTGATCATATCAAAAACTATGTTGTTTTCTTTTTGGCCTAAAACTCCAATGGAAGTTAATTTCTTTGTCATAGTATTTCTCCTTTGGTATTCATATTTTCATTTGTTCATTATCTGTCTGCCTGTATTATCTATATAGAAATTATCCTTATATATCAATTCTGAAACTGTTACGAACTCATATCCTTCTTCCTTAAGCCTTTCAACAACAATGGGCAAAAACTCTAATATATACTTTGCATTATTATGAAATAATACTATTGATCCATTACGAACATTTCTAGTTACCCTATCTACCACCGGTTGAACTCCTAACTCCTTCCAGTCTAAAGAATCCACATCCCATTGTATAACATAGTATCCATTTTCTCTGCATAAGTTTATCACTCTATCATCATAATCCCCAAAAGGAGGCCTAAATAATACTGGCCTGTTCCCAGTCAATTCCTCTATCTTATCAGATGTTGTTTTCAATTCCTTTACTACTTCATCATCAGATATCTGGGTCATATATGGATGATTAGTTGAATGATTACCTATTTCATGGCCTCTATTGCTAATTTCTTTCACATGTTCTGGGTGCTTATCAACCCAAAATCCAACTAAGAAAAAGGTACCTTTTATATCATGCTTATCTAATATATCTAAGATACCTAGTGTATAGTCGTCCCCCCAAGCAGCATCAAAGGTTAGGGCAACTTTCTTTTCATCAGTTTCTACACTATATATGGGAAGTTCTTTTTTAAACCCTTCAAAAGAGAATACCTCTACAAGATTTACACCATTAAACTTTGTAGTTGAATAAAGAACTGATATAAGTACTAATAAAAACACCATTACAATTCTATACATTAAGTTTCGCTTCCCTGATATGTCCTTCAATATATCTCCTCCCTAACTCCTATTAATAATAATTTATTCCGTAAGAAATTTTATATTACAGCTTCCAGACCTATTATCCAAAAAATAAATATATTTATTGTATTATTATGTTTCCTAAATAATAGCTTATAATGCTTAACAATAATTTACAGATAATCTAATGTTTTATAACCTTCAATCCATTTATTATACTTAGTTGTTTTTTTTGGCAGCATATTTTTTATATATTGGGTTATATTATTAATGCAGCAACTAATAGAGTTGTTGTAAGGAGGAGAAAAAATGGCTAATAGAAATAGAGTATTGGTTCCAGAAGCAAGGCAAGCTCTAGATCAAATGAAGCTAGAAATAGCAAATGAATTAGGTATAAGCAACTACAATAGTATAGATAAAGGTCAACTATCATCTAGAGTAAATGGTTATGTAGGCGGAAATATGGTTAAAAAGCTTGTTGAGAGAGCTCAAAGCCAGTTAGCAAATAAATAATTTGGATAATTAAAAGAAGCAAGTGGAATTCCACTTGCTTCTTTTATGTGTTATAATTGAAAAGTAAGATTAGATATAAAATTAAAGAGGTGGCTAAAATGTTTTTGGAAAATACTGAAGAGCTGGCTCAAAATAAATTACTCTTGCTATACATAATAAATGAATCAAGTATTCCACTTACCAACAATGAAATTACAGAATTCATATTAGAGAAAAACTATATGAACTATTTTTTTACTCAACAATATCTATCTGAACTGGTATCTTCTGGGTTTGTAGATTATAGAAAACAAGATGATAGTGACAAAAATGTTTATATATTATTGGAAAAAGGCAAGGCTACTCTGTCCTATTTTCAAGATAGGATACCAGAAAAAGTTAAAGAAGAAATAACCTCTAGGTTTAAGGGCAATATGGATAATGTAGATAAACCTACTCAAGTATTTGGAGAATATTATAAAAAAAATAATAGTGAATATACAGTTAATTTGAGACTAGTTGAAAAGGATCAACCTATATTAAGTATTTATTTAGATATCCCTTCTGAAGCTCAAGCAAGGAAAATCTGTGAAACATGGAAGAAGAATACTGAATACATATACAAAAACCTATTAAATATGTTAGTTGATGAAGAAATCACCTCAATCGACTAATATAATCCCATTAGGTTCCCTGCCTACCCTTATATTATATATTGGCTTGTTCAAGCTTATATCAAATACAGTTATATGGTTTGTTAAAATATTGGAGATATAGAGTATCTTATCTCCATCCCACTCTAATCTATTAGGCATACCCCCTATATAGGTCTTGCTTAATAGTTTCCCTTTCTTTATATCCATTCTATATAGATATCCATTATCTATGTTTGTTATAAATATTACCTCACTGCCATATATCTGTATCATACTATTAAATATGCCTTTCAGATTACTTATAGGCTTTATCCTATATGCCTTTAAATCCATTATATATACATTGCTATTATTAAGTAAGCCATTGTTAACATTTGATAAGATATACATTCTTTCATCATCTATTAGCAGCTTAACTGGATTATCCTGAAGTTTGATGGTGTTTCTTTTCTCCTCTTTTAAATCAATTACATCTATACTTAAACCATTTCCATTGGCAACATATAGTTTATTGTTATCTTCATCTATTTGCATATCTATCGGTTTCTCACCAACTGGAATATTTTCAATCAATGAAAAGCTTTCTTCCTCCACAACTGAAATTGAATTTGAATCACCGTTTGCTATATATAGGTGGTTATTAAAATATCTTATACAAGAGGGATGTTTACCTACTGGAACAAGATCAATTATCTTTCTAGTAACTAGGTCAATTTTCATAACTGAATTATCATATATATTTGCACAATACAAATAATTCTTGCCATCAGTAGACAAATCGTAGGGGCCTATATGATAGCTATGAAACTTAACCATCAAATTTTTCTGATCATAGTTATCAGAATCCTTTATTTGTACAATTTCCATCTCCCCATCTATCCAACTGTCAACAAAGGCCAATGAATCATCCCTTGTATTAGCTACAATCAACTTTTTCTTATAAGTCAAGTCCTCACCTCCATCCACTATATAGTTAATCTATGCCTATAAGTGGATTTAGGTGATTAAATAAGTATCAGTCAGTCAGCAATATTTTATTTATGAGCTCAGATTTCTCTAAATTCACATTTCTCTTTTTGGCTTCCACTATTAGCTGATTTACTTCAAATTTTGCCCTATTATACTGATCTATATTATCCTGCTCTAACAAAATATTTAACTTATCTATCTCCTTATCTATACGATCAAGTAATTGATCATCAGTTAATTTTCCTAACCTATCCATAAAAAAACCTCCTATAGAATATATTAAATGTATATTCTATAGGAGGGTGACATATAACTAGTAATTGCTTGTATAGATCCTTCTTACATCTCCTATTAGGTAAATGGAGCCTACAAACAGGATTAGATCCCCTTCTTTAGCCATTGCATGAGCTTTATCTATAGCTTTCTTAATATCCTTTTCTATATGCGTATTTTTATTATATTTATTTATTATCTTTTCCAGATCTTCCGCATCCATCTTTCTATAAATATTAGCTTCAGTAATTACTATTTCATCTGCAAAAGGGGCTATAACTTTAACTATACTATCTACATCCTTATCCTTCAAAACACTTATACCGAGTATCAATCTATCATATTGGAACCTGTTTAAGTTATCTGCTAAGGTTCTTATTCCTTGAATATTGTGAGCACCATCTATTATAAACAGAGGTTTCCTATTTAATACTTCTAGCCTTCCCCTCCATTTTGCCTTCTTAAGACCCGATCTTATAGCTTCATCACTAATACAAACTAAGCCCTTTTCCCTTAGCAAGATCATTGCAGTAAAAGCTAAAGCAGCATTATATACTTGATGCTCTCCTATTAGACTAATCTCTAGATTTTCAAAATTCATACCCTTATAACTAAAATTGAATTGGCCACCAAACTCAGTTAGTTTTATTATTTCAACATTTTCCAATGGACAAACGGTAAGCTGTGCATTTTTGTCTTGGCACACCTGCTTTATAGCCCTCATGGCCTCTTCTTCCTGGGGATAGGATAAAACCAATCCTCTTTCTTTAATTATCCCAGCCTTTTCATAAGCAATCTTTTCTAAACTATCTCCTAGAACATCCATGTGGTCATAATCTATGGTAGTGATAACCGAAAGAAGGGACTCATCAATAATATTAGTTGAATCAAGTCTTCCTCCCAGGCCTACCTCCAACACAGTATAATCCACATTCTCTTCTTTAAAATAAACAAATCCAATAGAAGTAACAATCTCAAAGGTAGTGGGATGATCATATCCTTCCTCTAACATTATTTGAATCTTATCTTTTACTCTGCTTGTGATCTCAGCTACTTTTTCATCTGGTATATCTATTCCGTTTATAGAAATCCTCTCATTAAATCTTTCAAGGTATGGGGATGTAAACATACCAACCTTATATCCTGCCTCTTTTAACATGGTTGCTATATAGGAAGCTGTTGAACCTTTCCCATTGGTACCTGCTATATGGATACACTTTAGCTCTAGATGGGGATTGCCTAATAATTCAAGCAGCTTCCTTATTGAATCTAATCTTAATCTAGAACCGTATTTGTTCTTATCGTTTATATAATCTAGTGCCTCTTTATAGTTCATATTAATCCCTCACATATACAATAAAGTCTGTTACTACCCATATTATTTGCTGGACTTTAATGAGTCTATTCTTTGTAGTACCTTATCCATCATATTTTCGTATTTTTCTAGTTTTTCCCTCTCTTTTGCAACTACTTCTTCTGGTGCTTTTTTCAAGAACCCTTCATTAGAAAGCTTTCCTCTTACCCTCTTCAGTTCTGCCTCTAATTTTTCTCTTTCCTTTTCAAGCCTTTCTATTTCCTTATCAAGGTCTACCAAATCCTTCAATGGTATAAAGACTTCACATCTATCCAATACTACTGACAGATTGTTATCTCCAAGATTTGATTTGTCATCTTCAATTATTATAGTATCAGCACTAGCTAAGTTTACAAAGTATCTTCTTCCATAATCTATAAGATCTTTAACAGCTTCATCCTGGGTTACAAATATCAATGTAGCCTTCCTTGATGGAGCTATATTCATCTCCTGTCTTGCATTCCTAATACCTTTGATAGCACTCATTACAAAGCTCATCTTTCTTTCAGATTCCTTATTCTCATCTTCCCTATTATATGTTGGCCAGTCGCTTATGATAAGAGCCTTTTCTCTACTGGGCAGATGATTCCATATTTCTTCTGTAATATAAGGCATAAAGGGATGCAACAGTTTCAGTATGTTTTCAAGTACATATAATAGAACCTTCTCTGCAGTCTCTTTGCTAGATAGATTATCTCCATAAAGTCTAGGTTTAACCATTTCAATATACCAGTCACAGTATTCATCCCATATAAAATCGTATATATTCTGAGCTGCAATACCTATTTCATATTTTTCCAGATTGGTTGTAGCTTCTTTAATAACCGTATTAATCCTTGAAATGATCCACCTATCCTCTTCTTCTAATGAACTCTTATCAATTGGTTCAACTGCTACCTTCTCATCTAAGTTCATTAACACAAATCTTGCTGCATTCCATAACTTGTTTGCAAAATTCCTATTAGCTTCCACCCTTTCCATATAAAAACGCATATCATTGCCAGGAGAGTTTCCTGTAACTAGTGTAAACCTTAAAGCATCAGCCCCATACTCATTGATAACATCCAATGGATCTATGCCGTTTCCTAGGGATTTGCTCATCTTTCTACCAAGGGAATCCCTTACAAGTCCAGTTAAGAATACATCTTTAAAGGGAACTTCTCCCATCTGTTCAATACTGGAAAATACCATTCTTATAACCCAGAAGAAAATAATATCATATCCAGTAACCAATACATCAGTTGGGAAGAAATAGTTCAAATCCTCATTTTTCTCAGGCCATCCTAAGGTAGAGAAAGGCCACAATGCTGATGAGAACCAGGTGTCCAATGTATCTGGATCTTGATACAAGTTATTACTTCCACACTTAGTACAGGTCTCAGGTTTTTCCCTTGAAACCATTATCTCATCACAATCATTGCAATAATAAACAGGTAGTCTATGTCCCCACCAAAGCTGTCTAGAGATACACCAATCCTTTATGTTTTCAAGCCAGTGAACATAAATCTTTCCAAATCTTTCTGGAATAAAGTTTAGTTTTCCTTCTCTATATGCTTCAAGAGCTGGTTTGGCCAATGGTTCCATCTTCACAAACCACTGTTTTGATATAATTGGCTCCACAGTTGTTTTGCATCTTTCACAGTGGCCTACACTGTGCAAATGTTTCTTTTCATCAACTAAGTAGCCTTGAGCCTTTAGATCCTCTACTATTCTTTTCCTTGCCTCATATCTGTCCAAGCCTTCATATATACCACCATTTTCATTAATGGTAGCATCATCATTCATTATCTTCAATTGCCCTATATTGTGCCTTGCTCCTACTTCAAAGTCATTAGGATCGTGAGATGGAGTTATTTTTACTGCACCTGTACCAAATTCCATATCTACATAGTCGTCAGCGATTATAGGTATCTCCCTATTAACCAGTGGAAGAATAGCAGTTTTACCAACTAAATCTTTATATCTATCATCTTGTGGATTTACTGCTACGGCTAGGTCCCCTAGCATAGTTTCTGGTCTAGTAGTAGCTATGGTGATGAATTTATCTTCACCCTTAATTGGATACTTTATATGCCAAATATGTCCTTCCGTTTCTTCATGGTCAACTTCTGCATCGGATATAGCTGTTTTACAGTTTGGGCACCAGTTTATGATCCTATTGCCTCTATATATTAATCCTTTATTGTATAATCTAATAAACACTTCCTCTACAGCATAGCTTAATCCTTCATCAAGGGTAAATCTTTCCCTATCCCAATCACAAGATACACCTAACTTTTTAAGCTGATTGTTTATGTTTCCACCATACTTATTTGTCCAAGCCCAGGCTTCTTCTAAAAATCCTTCCCTGCCTAACTGCTCTTTACTCTTTCCCTCTTTCTTAAGCTTTTCAACTACTTTGGCCTCTGTTGAAATACTGGCATGGTCTGTACCAGGCTGCCATAATGCTTCGTATCCTTCCATACGCTTCCACCTAATGAGGATATCCTGGATCGTATTGTTTAGTGCATGGCCCATGTGAAGATTTCCAGTAACATTTGGCGGAGGCATCATTATGGTAAAAGGTTTCTTTTCCTTATTTACTTCAGCTTTAAAAAAACCATTTTCCATCCAATACTTATATATCCTATCTTCAAATTCCTTAGGATCATACGTTTTCGCTAAATTCTCTATCATACCTTCTTCCTCCTTTTCAAATAGTATTTACAATAAAAAAACCTTCACCCCTCTTGCAAGGGCGAAGGCATAATCCGCGGTACCACCTTGATTCCATAGAAGACTATGGCACTCATTGATAATAACGGTTCTTCCGTTTAAGCCTACTTAATTTCAGCCTAAAGGCTCAGAAGCTACCTTCAGTAACCATTGCCTATAAAAGCCTTTCAGCCTATGGGCTTTTATCTCTGTATAGGTTGTTTACTTACTCCTCTTCCTCACAGCCTAAGTATGAAATTATTATTCACTATTATATATTCATCCAAATATTATGTCAATATTACTTAATGAATTCTTCATCACTATCCTTAGAAAGGAATATTTTTAAGTAGTTCAAGAATGCCACTATGTTTAAACAGACCGTAATAAGGATCAACAATTTTACCAGTCCTGAGAAAGGAACCTTCAACACTATAGTAGAGATAGTAATATAGAAAAATACTGTAGCCGACTTTCCAAATTTATTTGATGGGAGAACCCTTTTTTCTTTAAACAAATACAAGATAACAGCACCTAATATCATTAATACTTCTTTAATTCCAAGAATTAGCACAGCCCACAATGGTATCAGTTCTATGGATGTAAAGCTTATGAGTACTGCAAAAGTCATCAACTTATCGGCAAGAGGATCCAATGCTGCTCCCAGCTTTGATGTCATATTATACTTTCTAGCAATTCTTCCATCTAAAGCATCCGTAATCCCTGCCAAAGCAAACACCAATCCTGCAAAAAGTATGTTTTCTAAGTTGTAGAAAACATGCAAGTACACAGGAACTAAAATAATTCTTATGATAGTAAGTATGTTAGGTATATTCAATGCAAACCCTCTTTCTTGCTATTGTATTTTATTTAGTAACCAAATTTACTAACAAGAATATTATAGCTAATAAAGCTACCATTTATTTTTATAATATTATAGGGGTGATAATATGTCAAAGGGTTTTAAGACAATTTCTTTCATTTTATTGTTGACATTAATACTAAGCTTTATAATTACTGGATGTAGTAAAGAAGAAGACTTGCGAAAAGTAAGGTTAGTAGAAGTAACCCACTCCTTGTTTTACACTCCCCAATATGTAGCTTTAAGTTTAGGATTCTTTGAAGAAGAAGGATTAGAAATTGAATTAATTGACGGAAAAGGGGCAGATAAATCCATGGCAGCAGTTTTGAGTAAAGATGCAGACATAGGGTTTATGGGACCCGAAGCCTCCATCTATGTCTATAATGAAGGAAGGGAAGACTATGCCATAAACTTTGCACAACTAACCCAAAGAGACGGTCAATTCTTAGTTGCTAGAGAACCAGACCCAAATTTCACATGGGATAAACTTAAAGGAAAAGAAGTCCTAGGTGGTAGAAAAGGTGGAGTCCCCTTTATGACTTTAGAATACGTTGTCAAGAAAAACGGACTAACTCCAGGAGTTGATGTTAACCTAAGAACAGATGTACAGTTCGATGTGCTTGCAGGAGCTTTCGTTGGCGGTGAAGGAGATTATGTTACCCTTTTTGAACCTGTAGCCTCTAGCCTTGAAAAAGAAGGTAAAGGGTATGTGGTAACATCCATAGGTGTAGAAGGCGGGTATATACCATATACATGTTACTGTGCTCTAAAAAGCACCATAGAAAAGGATCCTGAGCTTATTCAATCCTTTACCAATGCCCTATATAAAGGTATGCTCTGGGTTCAAAATCACACAACTGAAGAAGTTGCTGAAGTTGTAAAACCTTTCTTCCCAGATACTGAAGACGATGTATTGATATCCTTAATCGAT
Source organism: Tissierellia bacterium (assembly GCA_012735215.1). Taxonomy (GTDB): domain Bacteria; phylum Bacillota; class Clostridia; order Tissierellales; family Tepidimicrobiaceae; genus JAAYHX01. Next base: position 137,938 of record JAAYHX010000020.1, on the reverse strand, counting down.
AGATACAAAAACCAAGATAGTTGGAAACCAGATCCAGTTATCTCTAAAGACGGACTTGAACACCTAATGGACATAATGGAGTTAGCAGGTGAACTTGATGTAAGACCAGGGTATGATAAAATTGTAACCACAACTTTTGCAGAAGAAGCCATTAAGAGTGTCAAATTAGATTAAATATTGAACAAATGAGACATAAGCAACTTCTTTTACTTATATAGATGCAACTGTAAAAGCAAGAGGCCCTATAGTTAACAAGAGAATATAATTATTATAAGTAAAGCATATGATAGAGATAAGCTTTAAGCCATCTTCATCATATGCTTTTTATCTTACCTAGTAAACCTATTTTACCACAAATCCAATCTTCTTATATACCTTTCTCAAGGTTTTATTTGATACGTATTGGGCCTTTTCTGCTCCTTGTTTATATACATTTTCTAAATATTCCTTGTTGTTCATAATCTCTTTGAATCTTTCCTGTATGGGAGCTAACCCCTCTATTACAACCTCTGCAAGATCTTCTTTAAATTGTTTGTATCCCTGACCTTCATATCTCTTTTCAATATCTTCAAAAGAGCATCCACTAAAGGCTGAATAAATTGTCATAAGATTCTTGATAGCAGGCTGTTCTTCACTAAACCTTACTTCTCCTATGGAATCTGTTACTGCTCTTTTTATCTTTCTCCTTATATCATCAGGCTTTTCAAGTATCAATATAAACCCATTGTCATTTTCATCAGACTTGGACATCTTCTTGTTTGGATCCTGTAGGCTCATTATCTTGCCCTCTTCTTTTTTTATCAATGGCTCTGGCACTTTGAAAGTAGGACTATATCTATTGTTAAATCTATCTGTCAAGTCTCTGGCAAGTTCTAGATGTTGCTTTTGATCTTGACCTACTGGTACATAATCTGCTTGATATAGAAGTATATCTGCTGCCATAAGTACAGGATAGGTAAATAAACCAGCATTTACACTTTCTCCTAATTTCTGAGATTTATCCTTATACTGGGTCATTCTGCTTAACTGCCCCATATAGGACATAGTATTTAATACCCAAGCCAGCTCAGCATGAGTTGAAACATGAGATTGAATGAATATGGTGCACTTTTCTGGATCCAATCCACAAGCCAAGTATAAAGCTAAGACTTCTAAGGTATTCTTTCTCAAGTCCTTTGGTACCTGAGGTACTGTAATAGCATGCAAATCAACTATTGAATAATAGCAATCATATTCATCTTGTAAAGATACCCAGTTCCTTATAGCCCCTATATAATTTCCAATGGTTAAACCACCTGATGGTTGTACGCCACTAAATACTACTTTTCTTTCCATAAAGCAAACCTCCATCCTCATAATGTTACAAAACTAGATATAAAATAAACCCTTTCATCTCAAAAAACAGAGACGAAAGGGTTACTTCCGCGGTACCACTCTATTTGGACTAATGCCCACCTTTAATCTTTTAAGGGAGATTACCCCTAATATCCTACTAGGTTTCGAATATTAGCTCTCAAGCCCATTCAGCATAACAGTATCATCAGGCTTCCACCACCCCTGACTCGCTATAGACCTTTATTATGCCTACTCTTCTTGATCATTGCTTTTACGCCTATTATTATTTTAATTACTATTATACAATATTTTTACTAATTGTAAACAAGCAATTTATATAACATACATAATATAGTCCCTCTTGTTAACCTTCACTACTTTTGCTGGCATACCAACCACTGTAGTATAAGGAGGTACATCATCTAGCACTACCGCATTCGCTCCAATTTTAGCTCCTTTGCCTATAGTAATAGGACCTAAAACCTTAGCTCCAGCACCTATCATCACATCATCTTCTACAGTAGGGTGACGTTTGGCCTTAGGATCTCCTCCGATTCCTCCCAAGGTCACTCCATGATATATGGTTACATTGTTTCCAACTTTCGCAGTTTCTCCAATAACAATCCCCATACCATGATCAATAAAAAGGTTTTTCCCTATTTGGGCCCCGGGATGAATCTCTATACCTGTAATTCTTCTAGCCCTTTGGGATATAACTCTTGCTAAGGTATACCTTTTCTTTTTATATAACATATGACTTATCCTGTGGTAAATAATTGCTTTTAATCCTGGGTAGCAGAGTATTACTTCAATCATACTTTTAGCTGCTGGATCCTTCCTTAGTATATTTTTAGCTTCATTCCTTATAGTTTTGATAAACATAATATCACTCTCCGATAAATAATGCTGTAGACAGATACCTTTCTCCAGTATCAGGTAAAACTGTTACCACCTTCTTACCCTTTCCTAATCTCTTAGCAAGCTCAATGGCTGCAAACACATTTGCCCCTGAAGAAATACCGCAGAAGATTCCTTCTTCAGCCCCAATCCGTCTTGCCAAGTTCAAAGCATCTTCATCCTCTACAGTTATTATTTCATCTAATATGCCTCTATCTAGTATTTCAGGCACAAAGTTTGCTCCTATGCCCTGAATTTTATGGCTTCCTGCTTTTCCTTCAGACAATAGTGGAGATTTCTTAGGTTCAACTGCTACAACAATTGCCTTTGGGTTCACTTCTTTTAATCTTCTCCCCACTCCAGAAACAGTTCCTCCTGTTCCTACTCCAGCCACAAATGCATCAAAAGGGCCTCCAATAGCTTCTAGTATTTCCACTGCTGTAGTTTCATAATGGGCCTTAACATTGGCTGGGTTTCCAAACTGGTTAGGCATGAAGTAGCCATGTTCTTCTTTTAGCTCAAGAGCCTTATCCACTGCCCCTTGCATGCCATACTTCCCTTCTGTAAGAATTAATTCTGCTCCGTAAGCCTGCATAAGCCTTCTTCTTTCAATGCTCATGGTATCAGGCATCACTATTATTACCTTGTACCCCCTTGCAGCTCCAATCATGGATAGGGCTATTCCTGTATTTCCGCTAGTAGGTTCTACAATGGTTCCACCACTTTTTAGGATTCCTTTTTCTTCGGCATCCTTAATCATATACAATGCTGGTCTGTCCTTAACACTGCCAGCTGGATTAAAGGATTCAACCTTTACATATATATCAGCCATATTTTCATCTGTTAAGTTGTTAATCTTCACTAAAGGTGTTTTACCTATGGTCTTATAAATATTCTCATATTTCATCACTATTACCTCCATATATTTATTTAATTTACACTATTGTTAACAAAATACAAATAAAAAAACCTTTTGCCTCATGTATATAAAATACACAGAGGCAAAAGGTTACTCACCTTTCGCGGTTCCACTCTGTTTAGGACAAAATGTCCCATCTCTTGTCGAGTACTAACATACTCTAGTTCTATAACGGGAACTCCCGTTTTAGTCTACTAAACTTTCGACTAAAGGCTCAGTGGCGCACTTCAAATATAGTAGTATAGATTCCTCCCACCAAACGGAATCCTCTCTGGAATACATCCTACATTCTACTTTACCACTTCACTGCCATCCATATTTAAAACATCTACGTTTAAATATACCATACTTTTTTATAAAGTAAACATCTTTTTTCATAAATTTATAATTTTAGATAAAATAGTTTATCAAGGATAAGATTGAATACACGTATTCTGTCGTACTATTATTTATATTTCCTCCATAGCTATTGATTATTTCTTTAGCTTTTTCGTAATACATATTGTCCTTAGTGAAGTCATATAGTTTGCCCAGTACTCTTAATGCAAATGAATTACCTGATGGAATTGCACCATCATATATATCCCTCGGTCTAATAACAAGCTCCTCTGAAATATGACTGTTGTAGTATAAGGCTCCTTCCTCTCCAAATAGCTCTAAGGTTTTATTTGCCAGCTTTCTACCTATTTCAAAATATACTACATCATTTGTCACTTGGTATAGAGTAAGTAAGCCATATGCAAAAAAGGCATAGTCATGTAAGTTCCCAAGATTATAGCTTTCTCCATCCATATGAACAGATAAGAGATTACCTTCAAGGTCTATCAAATTGGCTATTATAAAATCTGCTGCCTCTTTTGCTTTCCTTATGAAAACATTGTTATCCAGTACCTTTCCCCCATAGGCCAAGGAGCCAATCATCAATCCATTCCAAGAAGTCAATATCTTTTCATCTCTAAAGGGCTTTGTTCTCTTTTCCCTATAGCTTAGAATCCTATCCCTCATACTATCTAACTTAATCATATCCTCAAAGCTTATGGACTTTATATCCTTACCTAGTAAATTTGGGATATTTTTGCCCTCAAAGTTGCCCTCTTTTGTTATATCATAATGCTCACAGTAGAATTTCCCAAATTCTTCTCCTAGAAGTTTTATTATTTCATCATATTCAAAGGTATAATACTTGCCCTCCTCTCCTTCCGTTTCTGCATCTAAGGCGGAATAAAAGGCTCCCTCTTCTGATGTGAGTTCATTTAACACAAAGGTATAAGTTTTCACTGCCACATCCCTATATATGGACTCTCCAGTTATTTCATAAGCCCTAGTATATGCAATACCAAGGAGAGCATTATCATATAGCATCTTTTCAAAATGAGGTACAAGCCACTTTTCATCTACAGAATATCTGTAAAATCCAAAACCAACATGGTCGAAGATTCCACCCTTATACATGTTATCTAGAGTAAACTTGGCCATGTCTAATGCCCTGTTGTCATCAAATTTGTGACCATATTCTAATAAAAATAGAATATATTGTGGTAGTGGAAACTTTGGACGTTTAGAGAAGCCTCCAAATTCCACATCAAACATCTTTTCTAATTCAACCCTTGTTTTTTTAATATGTCCTCATTTATAGTTCCTTTTTCCAATGTATTAAACTCTGTATCTACAATCCTTACTATCTCCTTGCTCTCTTCAATCAAATCTTCTTTTCTAGTCTGCCACAAATCATTAACCTTCTCTAGAAGATCAATAAGACCCAACATTCCTTTGCTAGACCTTTTAGGAAAGTAAGTACCAGCAAAGAAAGGCTTCTTATCTGGGGTTAAGAACAAGTTTAGGGGCCATCCTGCATTTCCACTGATAGCTTCTGCAAAAATAATATATACATGGTCTATATCCGGTCTTTCCTCCCTATCTACTTTAATAGGTATGAAATATCTATTCAACAGCTCTGCTACTTCCTGGTCTTGAAAGCAATCCCTGTTCATATTGTGGCACCATCGGCAGGTAGAATAGCCTATGGACAAGAAGATTGGCTTATCTTCCTTGTTCGCTTTTTCAAAGGCTTCTTCTGTCCAGGGATACCAATTTATTGGGTTATAGGCATGTTGCTTCAAATATGGTGACTTTTCCTTAATTAGCCTATTGGCCATAAAACACACCGCCTTTATTCACTTTATATAGATTAATATTCCCGAATATCCATTAATTTAGTACATCATAGTCTGCAAAACATTATAAACTACATCTTTATGCCTATTTTAACACCTCATTTTTTAACTTAATATATACTTCTTCACCACTGAAAGGTCTTCCATCAAATTTTAATATCTTAATATCTGATTTATAGGGAGTCTCCTCCCTGATTATGCTATCAAGTTGTCCCGTCATATTCTGTTCTATATCTATTATCCTTTTGGCGGTTCTACCTAATTCCATAATCTTTTTCTTTGGTAAAGGATATATATCTCCAAACACTAGCGCCCCAATGGAATGACCCTCTTCTATTAGCCTATCCAAGGCTTCTTTAACTGCTCCATAGGTAGATCCCCAGCATACTACAAGATTTTCTGGTTCTTCAACCCCTATTAACCAGGGCTCCTGTAAGTCATCTTTTAGCAAATCAAGCTTCCTCATTCTCTTAAGAGCCATTTCAGTCCTTATATGTGTATCTTCTGTAATATGCCCATACTCATCGAGCTCGTGACTATCGGCTAATACCACCTGACCGGCTACTTTCCCTGGTATAAGTCTTGGAGATATACCACTTTCAGTTATCTCATACCTTTTATACTCTTTAATATCCTTTTCCTCTAATATATGCCTCTCTATTTTTATCCTTCCAAAATCAAAAGGCTCTATAGTTTTTGTGTAATCATCTAGATATAAGTCAGTCAGTATAATCACAGGTATCTGATATCTATCTGCAAGATTAAACGCCCTTGCTGTTTGATAGAAAGCATCCTCTGGACTTCTTAAAGCCATCACCATCCGAGGAAACTCTCCATGGCCTGCATGGATTACAAAACGCAAATCTCCCTGTTCAGTTCTTGTAGATAGCCCAGTAGCAGGTCCGGGTCTCTGGGCATTTACTATCACTACTGGTATTTCCACAATACCTGCGAAACTCAAGGCTTCAACCATTAGGGCAAATCCTCCACCTGAAGAGCCAGTCATTGCCCTTACTCCAGCGTAAGAAGCGCCAAGTGCCATATTCAAAGCTGCTACCTCATCTTCCACCTGCTCCACCATTATGCCCATTTCATGGGATTTAGATGATAGATAGCTCAAAATACTTGTTGAAGGAGTCATGGGATAGCCACAATAAAATCTGCAGCCTGCAGCCACTGCCCCTAGTGACAAAGCACTATTGCCATTGATAATTATTTTTTTATCCTCTCGTAACTCTAGGTGGTATTTTTCCTCTATTAGATTGTACCCTTCCCTTAGAGCAAGTTTATTATCCTCATAAGCCTTGCCTTTAAATAGCTTTCCAAAAACTCCTTCACCAATATCTAGTGGTATACCAAAGTATTTCAGTATAACCCCTAAGCCAATAGTATTGATTACTTTTGGGTTTTTAATCTTCCCTATAATTTTCCTAAAAGGGAAGGAAAGTGTTCTATCTCCATTGGATATATCCTCATCACAGATTATAATCCCCTCTTCTTTAAGCCTCTCCTTATGTAGTAATACTGTTTCTTCATTTAAGGCTAATACTATATCTACTTTATTTGTAAAGCTATTTAGTTCCCTGTCCGAAAATCTAATCTGGGTGAAATTGTGACCGCCTCTTACTCTAGACATGTAATCCCTATAGGTAAATACATTGTATCCACATCTTTTTAATATATGTTCCAATATGTGAGCAGAAGTTTCCAACCCCTGACCTGCTGCCCCTCCTATTAATACACTAAAATCCAAAGATCTCTCCCCCTATTATCTATTCATGTCTTATCTGAACTCTTCCATCAATCTTTCTGCATCCATTGGATTTAACTGTCTATCCACTAGTGGTGGCCCATTTTTAATAAAATCAAATCTATCTTCATAGGATTCCTTTTCTTCCTTGTAGAGTATACCTATAGGTATTTTGTCATCAAACTCTAAGGCTTTTTTCATAGCTTCTTCCTTATTTGTATAATCATAGTCCTCAGGTAAATGATAAACCCTATTCTTATACCAGGCAAATGTATTTACCCTATTCCATACTACACAGGGCTGTAATATATCCACCAAGGCATATCCCTTGTACTCTATTGCTGCCTTCATAAGGCTAACAAGATGAGGAATATCCCCAGAAAAACCTCTAGCCACAAATCCCGCTCCCATAGTCAAGGCCAATGCTAAAGGTTTTATTGGTTCCACCTTTACTCCATCAAACTGTAAAGTGGTCTTCTGACCCATAGCTGTTGTTGGAGAAGCTTGCCCTTTTGTCAGTCCATATATTTGGTTGTCATGTACAAAATGAGCAATATCAATATTTCTTCTTATAGCATGGATAAAATGATTTCCTCCTTCTCCATAGCTGCCCCCATCACCAGATTCTACAATTACCTTTAGGTTCTTATTTGCCAATCTTATTCCTATTGCTGGAGGGATAGCTCTTCCATGCAACCCGTTAAAGCCATTGACCTTAATATAGTGTTGCATTTTAGCCGCCTGCCCTATTCCTGATACAAGTACAACTTCATGGGGTTCTATCTCAAGTTCTTCCAAGGCCATTTTTAGAGCAGTCCTAATCATATAGTTGCCACATCCAGGACACCAGGATGGTTCATATAACTTGTATTCATATTTCATTACAATACCTCCCTTATCCTCTTATATACTTCTTCACCGCTGAAGGGTCTTCCATCATACTTCAATATCCTGTCTGTAGGTTTCATTAATGCTACTTCTCTTATCAAGCTTTCCAGCTGGCCTGTAGCGTTTTGCTCTACATCAATAATCCTCTTGGCCATCTTCCCAAAATCCAATAATCTCTTTGTTGGCAAAGGCCATATGTCTCCAAATATCAATGCACCTATTGAATAGCCCTCTTCAATTAGCCTATCAACCGCTTCCCGTACAGCCCCATAAGTAGAGCCCCAACAGATAATCAAGTTCTCTGGCTTATCCTTACCTATAAACCATGGTTCTTGTATATCCTCTTTGAGATATTCATATTTCTTTAGTCTCTTGTCTACCATTTTAGTCCTTATTTCATCACTTTCAGTTATATGACCCCATTCATCGTGTTCATCACTATCAACCAAGACCACCTGCCCTGGAATTTTCCCAGGCAGTATCCTTGGGGAAATACCATCTTCTGTAAACCTGTATCGTTTGTATTCTTCATCTACTACTTCTTCTTCACCTGAAATATATCTTTCTACCTTGACCTTAGTAAAATCAAAAGGCTTTACAGTAACCACGGAATCAGCCAAGTGCTGATCACTCATCAGCAAAACTGGTATTTGATATTTTTCTGCAATATTAAAGGCCCTGACTGTTTGGTAAAAGGCATCCTCTACATTCCGTAAAGCAATAACCATTCTTGGAAATTCTCCATGGCCAGCATGAATCATAAACCTTAAATCTGCTTGCTCAGTTCTTGTTGGAAAGCCCGTTGCTGGTCCTGGCCTTTGGACATTTATTAGCACCACTGGAACTTCTATCATCCCTGCAAGGCTCAAGGCTTCCACCATTAGGGCAAATCCTCCACCTGAAGAGCCAGTCATAGCCCTCACTCCAGCATAGGCTGCCCCTAAGGCCATATTTAATGCTGCAACTTCATCTTCCACTTGGTCTACTGCAATACCAAATTCATTTGAATGGGCCGCTAAGTAATTCAACACACCAGTAGAAGGAGTCATTGGATAGCCGCAATAGAATCTACAGCCTGCAGCAATGGCTCCTACCCCCACAGCCTGATTGCCATTAATCAGTATACTCTCATCTTTGAAAGTAGTTAATGAATATCTGTTTTTAGACTGCTTATATCCTTCCTCTAGGGCTCTTAAGTTGATTTCTATTATACCTTCTTTAAATTCTTCTTTTATTACTTCGGCAGCTATATCCATTGGCAGCCCAAAATACTTTAGTATAAAGCCTAAGCCTACAGTATTTATAACTTTTGGATTACCTAGTTTTGTTACTATATCTTCTATTGTCTCCTGAGTTAAAATGAAGCCATTTTCTTTAAGCTTTGAACGGTGAATATCAACAGTTTCTTTATTCATGGCAAAGATAAGATCAACTCTTGGTGAAAAGGAATAGAGTTTTCTGTCAGAAAACCTTATGTAGAAAAAATTATGACCACCTCTGACCCTAGACATATAGTCACTAGAGGCATATACAGAAAAACCGCAGCGTTTTAGTGTCTTCTCTAAAAGTATTGCACAGGTATCCATTCCTTGACCTGCTGCTCCTCCTATAAGTACACTATAGTCCATATTCCAACCCCCTCGATATTTACTTATATTACCTATACCCCTGTTTTTTTGGTAACAAACTCAATATTATAGATATGGTCTGGTATCACTTATAGAACAAATTAACTATAAAACAAAAAAGAAACCCTACTTAAAGGATTTCTTTATCATATAAACCTATATATCTTTTAATAACTTACTTATCGCATCTAATGTGTACTTTACCTCATCCATAGTATTGAAATGGCTAAAACTAAATCTAATAGTACCTCTTGGAAAAGTCCCTAAGGTCTTATGAGCTGAAGGCGCACAGTGAAGTCCGACCCTTGTCATTATCCCAAACCTACTGCTTAGCTCATATGCTACCATGGCATTATCCATATGGGGGATATCTATGGAAACTGCTGCTGTTCTATTGGATAGATCCTTTTTGCCTACAATGTTTATTTCAGGCATATTCAACAATCCTTCCAAAAAGGGCTTTAGTAAATATAGTTCCTTTTCCCTTATGGCACTTACTTTTTCTCTTAGTATGTATTTAATAGACGCATTCAATCCATATATACCTGGTAGGTTTAAGGTTCCTGCTTCAAATTTGTCAGGCATGTATTCAGGTTGAATTTCTTCATCGGACACACTGCCAGTACCACCCTCAATAAACGGATCAACCTTAGCAGCCAGATCATCGGAAATAACAAATCCTCCAATACCCTGAGGTCCTAAAAGGCTTTTATGGCCTGTAAAAGCTATAGCATCTGCATTTAACTCCTTATAGTCCATGTCTAAAAATCCCGCTGTTTGTGCTGAGTCTATTATTAAATACAAGCCCTTATCCTTGCATATTTTACCAACCCTCTTCAAATCAAATATGGTTCCACATACATTGGATGCGTGGGTCATAATAACTGCTTTTGTGTTTGGCTTAATATAATTAAGAATTTCCTGTGGGTTAAGTTCTCCATATTTATTGCAGTTTACTCGAGAATACTCAACTCCATGCTTAGTCATACTGTTTAAGGGTCTCATAACTGCATTATGTTCCATGGAGGATACTATGGCATGATCTCCTGGTTTTAGCAATCCCTTTATCAATATGTTCAAGCTTTCTGTAATATTTTTAGTAAAGATTACATTATCGGATTTATGAAAGTTAAATAATTCACATAAAAGCTCTCTAGTTTCCAAAACCACATTCCCTGCTTCAAAGGACCGATCATACCCACCCCTATTTATATTACTTCCAACACTTGTCAGATATTTTGACATACTTTCCACAACTCCAGGGGCCTTAGGGAAAGCTGTTGCTCCGTTATCTAAGTATACTCCTTTCACAAACTCCACCTCCAATTACTTACAATTTCCCCCGATACTTAATTAAAGAATATTTCTTTAACAATAAATAATCAACTCTTTTTTGAAAATATAAAGGAGTATATCAAATATCTATAGCCTGGCTTCCTTCCATAAAATATTTCAATTATACTAACCTAAAAAAGTTTGTTAAAATTTATGTGATATAGACATAGTTTAATTTCAATGAAGGAGGCATACATATGAAAGAGAAGAGAGGCATAATATTAACTGGTGCAATTATCGGTATCATCTCCATATTACTGGTAATGCACGGCAATCCAAAAAACATGGGCTTTTGTATAGCTTGTTTTATAAGAGATATTGCTGGAGGTATTGGATTACATAGGGCTCCAATAGTTCAATACATTCGCCCTGAAATAATTGGACTAGTACTAGGTGCATTTATAATCTCTTTGCAAAGCAAAGAATTTAAAACTAAAGGTGGTTCATCACCATTTACTAGATTTATATTAGGTATGGTTGTAATGATAGGAGCTCTAATATTTTTAGGCTGTCCATTAAGAATGATCCTAAGAATTGCTGGTGGAGACCTTAATGCAATTGTTGGTTTAGTAGGCTTTGTAGTAGGCATATTTATAGGTGTATTCTTCTTGAACAAAGGCTTTAGCTTAAAGAGAAATTATACCTTATCTAATTTTGAAGGTTATCTTTTCCCAATAGTAAACCTTCTACTATTTGTACTGTTAGTAGCAAACTTTAGCATGTTATTCTTCAGTGAAGAGGGACCAGGATATATGCATGCCCCAATTTGGATAGCTTTGATTGCAGGATTGATAGTAGGGGCTCTTGCTCAAAAGACAAGAATCTGTATGGTGGGCGGCATGAGGGACATGATAATGTTTAAAGATAGTTATCTGCTATCAGGATTTTTAGCAATTCTTGTTATTGCCCTAATAGGTAATATAGTTCTTGGCAACTTCAAGCTTGGATTTACAGAACAACCTGTAGCCCACACTGATGGAATATGGAACTTATTGGGCATGGTTATAGTAGGATGGGGATCTGTTCTTCTTGGCGGTTGTCCACTTAGACAGCTAATCCTAGCTGGAGAAGGTAATACAGATGCTGCAGTAACAGTAATGGGATACTTAGTAGGTGCTGCAATAGCTCACAACTTTGGATTGGCTTCTAGCACCGAGGGAGCTTCTCAATATGGAAAGATTGCAGTATTCATCTGTTTAGCTGTAGTTCTTGTTACTTCACTTGCTAACTGTGAGGCTTTCTCAAAGGAAAAGAGTCTTAGCAAGGCCAATAATTAACTTGAAAGGGGAGAGATAAAGTGGAAAAGATAGATGCAAGAGGTATGTCCTGCCCACAACCTGTACTAATGGCTAAAAAAGCAATTGAAAGAAGTAGTGATGGAATAGATATTTTAGTTGATAATAATACTGCAAAAAATAATGTATCTAGATTATTAAAGAATCTTGGATATAAGTTAGAGTATAAAGAGGAAGATGAATCTATTTTAATTTCAGCGAGGAAATAATCATGAATGAATATGTAGTAATATTTTTCACCCAGTCTGGAGCTATAAAATTTGATAGAAAGGCAAAAAGACGCAATATTGAATGTAAACTCATGCCTGTGCCAAGAATACTCAGCTCTAGCTGTGGAATTTGTGCTAGAATCAAGTTTGATGGACATGTAAAAGAACTAGTCGATGATGAGGTTGATAAGATATATCTTATAAAGGATAAAAACTATGAGATAGTTTATAGTGAAGAATAAGCTAGTAAACAAAGAACCACGGTTTCTGAATCTAGAAACCGTGGTTATCTTTTACTGTTATTTAGCCAACCCTGTGGCTCTGGTTACATCCAATACAAATAAAAGTCCTGTTCCTGGTTTTTCTATGTCGAGCTTTTCTTTAATAGCTTCTACTATAGCATCCGTTTTTATTGATTCTGATAAAATCAATACTATATCTTTTTCAGGCTCTATTTCAATGTTAAATAGCTTGGCTTTCTCATGAGTTCCGGAACCTCTGCCATGTATAACGGTTCCCCCTGTAGCTCCTGCAGATTTAGCTGCTTCTATTACATCTTCAGATAATCCTCTATCTACTATTGTAAATATGGCGTCATGCCCCATATCTTCTCCACCTCGCTTTTTTACATTTGATATATAATCTGAACCCTTTATTCCCACAAGCCTTTTTATTGGCATGGAAAAAGCTATGCCATGGTCTGGTTTATCTAGGCAAAACTTTTTAGATAGCTCCTCATGAAAAACCTGGTCAAGCTTTTCATCTATAGCCATTATAAGTATCTCTTTTTTAGCCTCATCAAAACCCAATAGGTTTAAAAAGTGGCTTCTTATGGTTCCTCTTCCTAAAAAGAAGGTTCCTCCTGTTGCACCAAGTTTTTTTGATTCCCTAAATACCTTCTCTCCTCTTCCCATATCTACAATAACCCAAAACAATGAGAATTTTTTACTCTGTGGTAGCACCATCTATATCAATACCCTCCTTTTTGGCCTTCAATTTAAATATATAACCTACTATCTGCACAGCTACTAATGGAGTCATAGCTACCATAGCAATAACACCAAAACCATCAACCAGTACATTGGCTGTTGGTATTGCATCAGCAGCCCCTTGAGCAAAAGCCAAGACAAATGTAGCAGTCATTGGCCCAGATGCAACTCCTCCTGCATCAAAGGCTATCCCTACGAAAATAGGGGGTACCTTATGGCTCAATAACACCCCTAATGCAAATCCAGGTAATAAGAAATGCCATAGCTTCAAAGCTGGAAACATTATTCTCAACATTGACATGGAAACAGCAGCCGCAATTCCTATGGATAAAGCCACACGTATAACTTTCTTATTTATATATCCAGCGGTTACCTCTTCCACCTGTTCAGTTAATACATATACTGCTGGCTCTGCTAATACAACCACTAGCCCTAGTAAAAACCCAATAGCTGGTAGAATCCAACTCTGTTCTAAACTTGCTATCTTATAACCCATTATCCTTCCAACTTCCATAAAACCTGCATTAACACCAGTTAAAAATAGAACTAACCCTATATAAGTATATAGTAATCCTTTTAAAATTTTATTCCTATTTTTCCTACTAAGTTTAATCTTTACACCATTGACAATCAAAAACATTATTACAACTGGCATTAAAGTATAAATGGTCTCTTTCATCATATGGGGGAATACGACTAAGTATTGGCTAATAACCCCTTCATGAGGCATAAATGCTTCAGCTTGTCCTTGTATATTAGAAACCCTGGATATTATACTCATTAGCATTATTGCCAATATTGGCCCCGTAGATGCAATTCCTACTAATCCAAAGCTATCCTCTTCAACATTTTTCCCACCTTTAAGCCTTGATACTCCATATCCTAAAGCTAGAATAAAGGGAGTGGTCATAGCGCCAGTAGTAGCTCCTGAAGCATCTACTGATATGGCTAAAAACTCTGCAGATATTTTTAAACCTAAAATGAAGATAATAAAATATATTATAGTATACATCTTATTCAATGGTTTTTCAAATAGAATCCTTAAAAGTCCTAAGGCAACCATTAGTCCTACTCCAATGGATACAACAATAAGTATTGCATATGCTGATATTATACCACCTGAAGCTTTGTTAACCTGATTTGCCAGTATCAACAAGTCAGGTTCTGCAACGGTTATCAAAAAACCTAGTAAAAAACCAAGTATTCCAACCAAGGTAACACTATTGCTTTTTGCAGTACTTTCTCCCATTAAATTCCCTATAGGTGTTACACCTAGGTCAACACCAAAAAGGAAGATTCCCAACCCCAAAATTACCAATAGGGATCCTATTATAAACCTTGCCAGCATATCCGTCTCCATTGGCACCACAGTAAAATGCAATAAAATTACGATAATACTTATTGGCAATACTGATAGAGATACTTCTTTAAATTTATCCTTTAATAGATTCAAATTTATTTCCTCCTTCACATATTACTTCAATAATTGATTCCTTTGCTGATCTAAAAATGATGAGCAATAGATGGGATAATGTACTTTGTAAATAGAGAATGGTTGTTTAATATGAAGAAGTTCTATAAGTAGACTCTTACTACGACATAATGATTATAACATACATTGATTGAAATTTAAATAATTATATTCATCAATAACGCAAGATGCACATTTTTATTCAATTGCCACAATTATTCAAAGGATTTAAACATCAACTGGCAACTAATGTAAAACTATACCTTTCTTTACAAAAAAGGCATATAACTGGAAAGGTAGGTCCATAAATATTAATATTCTCCCTTTCACAATTCATATGCCATTTTATTGTGCTTATATTAAAATATAAATTGAATATCCAGATAGAACTACCTACTAACTTTACTGGTTTTTAGTTATTGCTTCCCTTAATGTATGCCAGGCAAGAGTAGCACATTTTACCCTAGCAGGCATGTTTCCAATATTCTGAAAGGCTACTGCATCCTCAAGCATTTCTAATTTATCATAGTCATTTAACTCTTTTTTTATCATGGATAAGAATGTGTTCACAAGTTCTCCTGCTTCTTCCTTAGACTTTCCCTTTATTAAATCAATCATAATTGATGTTGAAGCTTGAGATATGGCACATCCACTTCCTGTAAAAGAGGCATCTTCTATTATATCCCCCCTGCATACCAGCTCTAAGGTAATATCATCACCGCAGCTAGGATTGTGCCCCCTTTCAGTACAATTTGCATGATCTAGATGCCCTTTGTTTTCACTGTTTTGACTGTGTTCTAATATTAGCTCTGTGTACAATTGATTAAGATCCATAACCTAACCACTTCCTTACTTTCAATAAACTATCTATCAATTGATCTATTTCTGATTTAGTATTATAAAAGTAAAAACTGACTCGTGATGTGGCAGGGGCTTTTAAGAACTTCATCAAAGGCTGGGCACAGTGGTGTCCTGCTCTTAAAGCCACACCATAGGTATCAACAATTGTTGAAACATCGTGAGGATGACACCCTTCAAGCTCAAAGGATATAACCGACCCTCTATCTTCCAGATCTTTAGGTCCATATATTTTCACCTGGGGAATCCCCATTAGCTTTTCTAAAGCATAAGCAGTCAGTTCTTCTTCATATTTATTTATTTTATCTAATCCAATCTTATTTAGATAATCAATAGCTGCAGCCAGACCTACAGCCCCTTCCACATTGGGGGTGCCTGCCTCAAATCTATGGGGAAGTTCTGCAAAGGTTGTATTCTGCTCTTCCACATACTCAATCATATCTCCACCCATCAAGAATGGATCCATGCTCTCAAGTATCTCTTCCTTTCCATATAGTACACCTATCCCCATAGGAGCCAGCATCTTATGGCCTGAAAAAACTAGAAAATCCGCATCCATATCCCGAACATCCACCTTCATATGAGGGATGCTTTGGGCTCCATCTACAATAACTATGGCTCCTTTAGAATGGCCATATTTTACAATTTCCTTTATTGGATATACTGTGCCTAATACATTAGACATTTGGGCAATACTTACTATTTTAGTCCTATCTGTTATCTTGCGGTATACCTCTTCCATATCAAGCCTATAATCATCATTTAAATATAGATATTTCAACTCTGCATCCTTTAGCCTAGCAATCTTCTGCCAGGGCACAATGTTGCTGTGGTGTTCCGATATGCAAATTACTATTTCGTCGCCCTTTTTAACATGCTTCATACCATAGGAGTAGGCTAGTAAATTAAGGGATTCTGTTGCATTCTTTGTAAATATGACTTCCTTTGAAGATCTAGCATTTATAAACTCTCTTACCTTGTCCCTTGCCTTTTCATACATTTCCGTTGCCAAAACTCCTAGATGATGAGCCCCCCTATGGGGATTTGCATTGGATTTATTATAGTAGTCTCTTATGGAATCTATCACTTGTATTGGCTTATGGGTAGTAGCAGCATTGTCCAAGTAAACTAAGGCTTTGCCCCTAACTAATTGGGAAAGGGTAGGAAAATCTTCACGAATTCTGTCTACATCAAAGCTTTTCATCTTTTTACCTCCATAACTAATCTATTATGAATTTCTTCTCTGATAATCCCCCTTACACCTTCAAAGGGAATTTTGTCAATAATTGGGTTGAAGGAGGCCTCCACAATTAGCTTCATGGCTTCTTCTCTGCTAAAACCACGACTCATCATATAAAACAGCTTGTCATCATCTACCCTGCCAGCACTTGCTGCATGCTGGCCATTTACATCATCTTCAGTACAAAGGAGTAGGGGAACCGCATCAGATTTCACACTCTTATCAAAAAGTATTACTGCTTCTTCTTCCCTGCCTGTTGATTTACTTGATCCTAGTTTAAAATCTATGGTACCCTTAAATATCTTCTTAGCCCTATCTTTCAATACTCCTTTAACTTCCATATTGCTAATACTTCTCCTTCCAATATGGTTCATGTAGTAGCTTAAATCCAGTTCCCTATCTTTATCTCCTAGATATATGGCATATACATCTGATTGGCTTTCATCTTTTAGGTTGCTAATATAGTTGGTAACTGCCCTTTTACATCCAAATTCCACTTGGATGAAGCTGACCTTTGCACCCTTTTCTACAATAGCCACATTGGAATCAAAATGGTAGGAATTATCGTTCATTCTCTGAACCTTTATAATCTTAACATCTGAACCTTCTTTTGCATATACCTTCATAACTCCGTTATGAAAGGCCTCTTCATCTCCCCTTGTAGAATAATCTACTACAAATGTAGCCTTGCTGTATTCTTCTGCAATTATTATGTTCTTGTCTATTAATACATCTTCTTCATCATCCATTTCATATTCAACCCTAATAGGTTGGTTAACTTCCTTTCCCCTTTTTAGCAGAGCAAATATACCAGCATTATTCATACCTTCTGCCATCTGAACTATTTCTTTAGATACACCGTACTCAATTTCATCCTTAAAACCATCTGTATATTTGTTTAAAGAAAAAACCTTATTTGTTCTTCCAATCAATATATTTTCATGATTTCCCTCATCAGCATACTTCTTGTGGTAGGTTTTTATTTCCTTGTCCAACACCTCATCTATCTTAAGATGGTTCACATTTAGCCATCTGTAGGTCTTAACTGGTATCAAGTTCAATTCATCTTTTATCTGTATGCTCAAAGCCGTCCCTCCTATCCTATGGTTCCTTCAAGTTCCAACTTGATCAAATTGTTCATTTCAACAGCGTATTCCAAAGGTAATTCCTTAGCTATTGGCTCAACAAAACCTCTAACTATCATAGCCCTAGCCTCTTCTTCACTAATCCCTCTACTCATTAAGTAGAATATGGATTCTTCACTTATACGACCTATCTTTGCCTCATGTCCAATATCTACTTCATCATTTCTTATATCCACTACTGGTATGGTATCCGATCTGGATTTGTTATCCAACATTAAAGACTCACAGGATACGGTAGCCTTTGAGTGATAAGCATTAGGGGTAATACTTAAAGACCCTCTATAGACTGCAACTCCTCCATTCTTGGATATAGACTTGGTATTTATATTTGATGTGGTATAGGGTGCAGCATGCACTACCTTAGCTCCAGTATCTAATATTTGTCCTTCACCAGCAAAGGTAATACCAGTAAATTCTGCTTTAGCACCTTCACCTTTTAATAGGCTCATAGGATATAACATGGATACCTTGGAACCAAAGGAGCCTGATATCCATTCTATTGTTCCATTTTTCTCAACAACTGCCCTTTTTGTGTTTAGGTTGTACATATTCTTTGACCAATTTTCAATGGTGCTATATCGAAGCCTTGCCCCAGCTTTTACTATTAGCTCTACACATCCTGCGTGAAGGTTGTTAACTGAATACTTAGGTGCTGAACATCCTTCAATGAAGTGTAGAAAGGCTCCTTCGTCCACTATGATCAAGGTATGTTCAAATTGGCCTGCTCCAGGTGCATTGGATCTGAAATAGGATTGCAGAGGTATCTCCACCTTTACACCTTTAGGTACATAAACAAATGAACCTCCAGACCATACTGCTCCATGAAGGGCTACAAATTTGTGATCATGGGGTGGTACTACTGTCATGAAATATTTTCTTATAATGTCTGGATATTCTCTCACTGCTGTTTCCATATCTGTGTAGATAACTCCCTGCCTTGCCATATCTTCTTGAAGGTTATGATATACAACTTCTGAGTCGTATTGAGCTCCAACTCCTGCCAGGGATTTCCGTTCTGCTTCTGGTATTCCTAGCCGTTCAAAGGTATCCTTTATATCCTCAGGTACCTCATTCCAGTTATATTTCATGTCCGTATTAGGTTTAACATAGGTAACTATATTATCTATATCCAAGTCATCTAGGTTGGGCCCCCAGACTGGAACCTCTAGCTTATTGTAAATATCCAAGGATCTTAATCGGAAATCTGTCATCCATTGGGGTTCATTTTTTCTCCTGGAAATGTCCTTTACTATTTCAGCTGTTAGTCCCTTATCAGCCTTATAGCTATATCTAAACTCATCCTTAACATCATAAATACTGCGATCTAAATCCTCTACATAGGTCTTTCTTTGTACATCCATAGGGCTATCTCACCTCTCTAACTCTGTAAGGCTACAAAGCCTTCCCTTTCAACTATTTCTATTAAACTCTCATCACCAGTTTTAACAATCTTTCCATCTACAAGGAAATGAACATAGTCAGGTTTCAAATAATCTAGTATATTTCTATGGTGAGTGATTATTATGATTGAATTGTCATCATTCTTATATTGTTC
Source organism: Tissierellia bacterium (assembly GCA_012735215.1). Lineage (GTDB taxonomy): Bacteria > Bacillota > Clostridia > Tissierellales > Tepidimicrobiaceae > JAAYHX01. Next base: position 118,250 of record JAAYHX010000020.1, on the reverse strand, counting down.
CACACCCTTAGCAACAATCTTTACAGCGTCTACATCAAGTCCCGAATCGGTTTCATCCAATATTGCTAATTTAGGATTTAATATTAGCAATTGGAGTATTTCGCTTTTCTTCTTCTCTCCTCCTGAAAATCCTTCATTTAGATACCTTGAAGCGTATTCTTCTTTCATATCAAGTAGTTCCATCTTCTCCTTTAGGTCCTTTTTAAACTTCATCAGCTTAACTGGCTTATTTTCTATTGCCATCTTTGCTGAGCGCAAAAAGTTCTCAACGGTTATGCCTGGTATCTCCTCAGGATATTGAAATGACATGAACATTCCTAACCTAGCCCTTTCATCTACCTTCAAGTCATTTACTTTAGTGCCTAAAAAATTGATTTCTCCTTCTGTAATCTCATATTTAGGGTTACCCATAAGCACATTGGCTAAAGTAGATTTACCTGCCCCATTGGGTCCCATGATTACATGGACTTCTCCTTTATTTACTTCCAAATCCAAGCCTTTTAATATGTTCTTATCTCCCACCTTAACATGAAGATTGTTTATCTTTAGAAATCTATTATCCATAGCCATTTCTCCTTTAATTTAATTCCTAGTAATTTAGTATATTTTAAAGATACCACATTTTTGTTGCGTTCGCAACTATTCTTTGCACTTTTAATATATAAATATTAAACTAGAATAAAAAATGGTTTGCCTATCTGCTAATGCAGATCTGCAAACCATAATATTCATAATATTTATAATCATCCCTTATGCTATAGACCACTAGTTAACAAATTACCACTCATCATCTTCTCTGCAACAGTCCTTACCACATATTAAGCATCTTTCATTATCAAACAAGGAATGGCCCACCTTCTTTAGCAAATTAATAAATACTTCCCTTTCAACTCTTGTTAGGCTTTTTAGCATAGTATTTTCCCATTGATTCATTAGTTCTAAAACCATAGGTTTTATTTCCATTGCCTTATCTGTCAAATATATTCGCTTAATCCTCTTATCCTTCTCATCCTGTTTCCTCATAACATATCCTTCTTTTTCCAGCTTACTGATGGCCCTTGCAGTATTAGCTCTATCAATGTTCAAATAGGACGATAACTCTTCTTGACTTATCCCATCAAAATAAAATAGCTCAAGTAAAAACATTATCTGGCCACTGCCAATATTATAGTCCTTGAGACCGTCAGTTATATAGCTTAAAGGCAGTCTGTGAAACACTGAAAACCATCTTCCGGCATAGTCATCTGGACAATTCTTCAAAGCTAATCCCCCCAATTCTAATACAAATATACCATAGAAATGTTGCTTTCGCAACTATTTTTACATTAATTCCAACTTATACACATCAGTCCTTCTATGTTTAAGCAGGGGTAGCTCTCTTCTTACCTTTTCAAGATAGTCCAAATCCAATTCTACAAGTCTATAGCCTTCCTTTTCATCCATTCTCTCTATCACATCTCCCCAGGGGGATACAACTATAGAATTAGCATAGGATATATAAGAAGAATTTTCATCTCTAGCAGGGGCCACGCCTATGGTATAAACCTGATTGTCTAAGGCTCTGGTTCTAAACAATATCTCCCAATGAGCAGGGCCAGTAGTCATATTAAAGGCTGCAGGTACTATGATAGCCTTAGCTCCTTTTTCAACCAATATCCTGCCCACTTCAGGGAATCTGAAATCATAACAGATTACAAGACCAAACTTTCCAAACTCAGTGTCAAACACAGTTATTTCTTTTCCTGCTGTCAATGTATCCGATTCCTTAAATCTTTGTCCACCTTCTACATCTATGTCAAACAGGTGCATCTTTCTATGCTTTCCTATTTTTTCTCCCCTTCTATCAAATATATAGGAAGTATTATATACCTTGTCCCTTTCCTTTTCAGGAATAGATCCTGCCACCAGATAGATATTGTTTTCCCTAGCTAAGTCAGAAAGTAATCTATAAGTCTCTCCGCCTTCTTCTTCAGCATAAATAGGAAAATTGACTGTATTATAAGGACAGTTAAACATCTCTGGAAGAATTGCAATATCTCCACCTTCTTTAGCTATCCTTTCAATGAACTCCTTAGCAATTTTTACATTTTTCCTCTTATCCTCTTGGACCTTCATCTGGACTAAACCTATTTTCACCTTATTCACAGCACTTACCTCCTTACGCTCTTATATTTATATCCACTTAAAGATAACAATACCTGAGAAGGCAAATAGTACAACCATATGGATATGTTGGATACTTTATATATTATTATATCCGTCTTGTTCAGATATTTAAATATATTATACATGGCTACATTAATATCACATAGCAAAAAAAGTATCATACCCCCAAATACCATTATTCCATTTATCTTAGGATATATATTATGTACATAAACACCTATAGCCTTGTAAACACTTATTATGAGGCAGGCACCATAGAATATGCTGATGGGCACTAGAAGATCAATCCTTACTATAGAATTTATAAGATAGTGGGATAGGAATATAACTACCAATAAAACTATATATTTATGAAGGAAAAATCCCTTGTTTTTCATATCATATCTTATAGAATAGGTGATTTGAACCACAGAAAAGACAATTATTCCTATTTCATAATAATCCCTTACTATCAAGAGAAAATAATCTGCTATTACTGTTAAGAAAAGCCCCAGCTGGAGCAGTTTCATACTGTGAGTATCAAAACTATTTTTACCAGACAGCAAAGATAAAATGAAGCATAATATTATGCATGTAAACTTTACATTATTGGATAGATAGGCATATTCATGTCTATACAGGTCAATGTATAAGAAGGCCAAGTAAAATACGCTAATTAATACTAATATAGCCTTAATCAATAGTGGATAAGAAGTAGTATCTTTCAATTTTCTCATCTCCAATATGTACATATATGTTTATATAGGTTATATATTGATAATTTATTGTCTTTCTTCTCATAAATAATATATCATAATTACAATATGTATATAATTATTTATTTTTATACCACTACAATATATTTTTACAAGTTTGTATCTATATAGATTCATAAGTATATTAATATTTTTACAGATATATTGGATTATATTGCTATTTTTGTTATTTACTTATTTGTCAATTTCACATTTTTATCAATAGAATCATGTAAAGAATTGTTATATACTCTCATTGATAGTTAATTTTTTAACATTGTAAATATTAATTATTTTTCCTAAAGGGGGATGATTATGAAATTAAAGGATAAGGTGGCTATTGTAACTGGTGCTACATCAGGAATGGGGAGGGCAACAGCAGTATTATTTGCTAGAGAAGGAGCAAAGGTTGTTGTTGTAGGAAGAAATGAGAAAAGAGCAAAAGAAGTTGTTGATCAGATTAATAATGAAGGTAATGAAGCTATATATGTAATTGCCGATATGCTTAATCTGGATGATGTTAAGAACATCTTTACTCAAACAATAGAAAAATTCGGCACTGTTGATATACTATTCAACAATGCTGGAATGCTAAGCATAACTCCACTTCAAGAATTATCCATTGAAGAATGGGAAAACACCTTTAAAGTTAATGTAACTGCTCCATTACTACTTGCTCAACTAGTTGCTCCAATAATGAAGGAAAAAGGAAAAGGAGTAATTATCAATACAAGTTCTGTAGCAGGGGCTCATGCTCATCATGGAATGGCAGCATATGTATCTTCAAAACATGCCTTATGTGGTTTAACAAAATCTATGGCTTGGGAACTTGGCCCAGAAATTCGAGTAAATGCTATTTTACCAGGAGCTATTGTAACAGCCATGCTAGAAAGTGTAGGAGGAGAAGATGCAGTTATCCACTTAAAAGAAGGCTCTCCCCTTAAGAGAGTAGGAGCATCAGAAGAAATAGCAACCGCCGCCCTATTCTTGGCTTCCGATGATTCATCCTTTGTTACAGGTCAATTGATAAGGGTTGATGGAGGTATAGATATCTAGTTTAATATAAATATATTATCTTAACTAAACTACCTATTTTTATAGGTAGTTTAATTTTTTGAAAAATTAGCTGTATTGACTAATAGACCTTTATGTGTTATTATTCTTTTAAGAAAAGGAGTGGACAATTAAAGTGGACGATTCACCTTACCCTGGGCTGAGTATTAACTTATATCCATATAATAGATTTTTTGTTATTAGAAGAAGAATATAATAAGGACCCATAACAACGGCTATTGTTTTACAATTGCCTTTGTTTATGTGTCCTTTTTTGTCTTTTTTACCATTATTTTTTAGGAGGTTGTTAAATTTGTCAGACGTCTCTATAGGGTGGCAGCTTACCCTACAGATTATATTAATATTCACAAATGCCATTTTTGCATGTGCTGAAATTGCAGTATTATCAGCAAGTGAAAATAGATTGGAAAATATGAAAAAGGAAGGAAATAAACGTGCAATCAGGATACTAAATCTAATAGAAGAACCTGCACGCTTTCTTTCAACCATACAGGTAGGTATAACCTTTGCTGGTTTTCTAGCTAGTGCCTTTGCTGCTGATAACTTTTCAGATAGATTGGTAGGCTTGTTTATAAAATTAGGAGTTAATATAAATCCTGCTACGCTAGATACCATATCAGTAATATTGATAACTATAATTCTCTCCTACTTTACATTGATATTTGGAGAGTTGGTGCCTAAGAGGCTAGCCATGAAAAATCCTGAAAAAATTTCCTTAATGATATCTGGATTAATATACTTTGTGTCAAAGATTTTTAGCCCCTTAGTATGGTTCCTAACTCTGTCCACTAACAGCATTTTACGTCTGCTAGGAATAGATCCTTGTGCAGAAGAAAATAATGTAACTGAAGAAGACATCAGAATGTTAGTTGACCAGGGAAGTGAAAGGGGTTCTATAAATCCAAGTGAACAGGAAATGATACACAATATATTTGAATTTGATAATAAATATGCAGAAGATGTAATGACCCATAGAACTGAAGTAAGCCTATTATGGCTAGAAGAAAGCGAAGAGGATTGGGAAAAGACCATAAACGAGAGCAGGCATACCTATTATCCTGTTTGTCATGAAAGCACTGACAATGTAATAGGAGTATTAAATACAAAGGATTACTTTAGACTTGATGATAAGTCCAGAAAAAATGTTTTGAGTAAGGCTGTTCGTCCTGCATACTTTGTGCCGGAGACAGTGCGTACAGATATCCTCTTTAACAACATGAAGAAGACCAGAAACCACTTTGCAGTAGTACTAGATGACTATGGAGGAATGACTGGAATTATAACAATTAACGACTTGCTGGAACAATTGGTCGGAAACTTAGACGATGATATTACTATTCCAGTGGAACCACCACCCATTGAACGAATTGATTCAAGAACTTGGAAAATACAAGGTTATGCACCAATTGAACTTGTAGCTAAACAACTAAATATTGATCTTCCTGATATCGAAGATTACGATACTTTTGGTGGTTTTGTGTTCGGTATGCTTGGTACCATACCAGCTGACGGAAGCACACCGGAGCTTGACATATTAAATCTCCACATTAAAGTATTATCTGTAAAGGATCATAGAATGGAAAAAGCAATAGTATATGTTGAAGCTGAAAACCAGGAAGAGGAATCTGATAAAGCTGGAGAAAAAGAGTAGAAAGCAATTATATATGCTTCCTACTCTTTTCTTTTTACTAATCTATCCTAATCTCCTTAAACATCTTCCCATCCAAATCCTTTATTTGGAATATATTTTCTCTTAAGACACCATAAGTATGAGGATTGTTTTCCTTTGGGAGGGTAATAGATCCTGGATTGATAACAAATATATTGTCCACAATATCTGCGGTAGGTATATGGGTGTGACCATATATGAGTACATCCTTATTGCTTAACTTGGGTATATTGCCTTCATTGTATATATGGCCATGGGTTAAAAATAATCTCTTACCCTCATATAGAATTGTAGAATAGTCTGCCATTATTGGAAAATCTAAAACCATCTGATCTACCTCACTATCACAATTGCCCCTTACGGCTATAATCTTATGGGATAGTCTATTGAGTATTTTTGTTACTTCTTTTGGATTATACTCCTTAGGTAGTGGATTTCTAGCTCCATGATATAGAAGGTCTCCTAATACTACTATATGATGGGCTCCCTCTTCCTCAAACCTTTCCAATGCCTTATTCAAATAATATACAGAACCGTGTATATCAGATATGAAAAATAATTTCATTCTTCTACCCCCTCATAACCACATTTAGCATTTGCTATAGGTTTTCTAAACTATCATATTTCCCTATCAAAATACCAATAATAGCACCTAATGTCAATAATTAATAAGCTTATATTTAATAGTAATATTACAAGAAATCATCTTATATTTAGATAATGCAAAGAACCTTTATATAATATTCACTAGACATTTGTATTAATATATATTCCATAATCTCCACATAATAATATATGTGCCTATTATAAATTTGATTAAAAGGAAAATATATTGGTAATAAAGTAGATATATAAAAGGATACTATTGCGGGAGGTTTTCTTATGACGAAAAATCAAGGAAAGAGTTTTGCTACATATAGATTTATAGTCTTTTCTATTTTGATTATTGCCTATATGGTTGTATTCTTTCATAGGTTAGCCGTAGGTGCTGTAAGAGATGATTTAATGAGAGACTTTAATATGTCTAATACTACCTTTGCCAATCTAAGTTCCACTTACTTCTATGCCTACACCCTTATGCAAATTCCTTCGGGAATACTAGCTGACTATATTGGAGCTAGACTAACTGTTACATTTGGTACCCTTTTAGCAGGCATTGGTTCCATAGTCTTTGGTTTCGCCAATAGCATATTCATGATATTTTTTGGCAGGCTGTTGGTAGGTATTGGGGTGTCTGTAATATTCATTGCAATTCTTAAGGTCCAGTCAAAGTGGTTTAAGGAAAATGAGTTTGGAACCATATCTGGCCTTACTGGATTTTTTGGAAACTTAGGTGGAGTATTGGCACAAACTCCCTTAGCCCTCTTAACTGCAGCTATTTCCTGGAGATATTCCTTTGGAATTATAGGTCTTTTTTCAATTGTTATAGCAGTATTATGCTATATATTGGTTAGGAATGAACCAAGCCACTTGGGCTTTCCAAATCTGCAGGAAGATGTAAGCGGTAAGAAGATTAGCCTTATAAAAGGCTTGAAAACTGTAATACTCAATCCAAGAACATGGCCAAGTTTTTTTGTTTTCGCCGGTTTGTTCGGAGCCTTTGGTGCCCTCACCGGTACATGGGGAGTTTCCTACCTAACATCTGTTTATGGCGTGAGTAAAGTTTCCGCTACTAATTATATGACAGTTGCAGTAATTGGAATGTCCATAGGTTCTGCAGTTATTGGTAAGTTTTCTGATAAAATCAGAAAAAGAAAACTGCCAATGCTATTATTCGGAACTGTAAACTTAGTAAGCTGGGCCTTATTGATCTTTTTAAATGGCGGCAAACCTCCTATAGAAATACTAAATCCCTTGCTTTTCATCCTGGGTATTAGCTGCCCTGCCTTTGCCTTAGGTTGGGCTTGTTCCAAAGAGGTAAACCCTCCTGAGATAACTGGCATATCTACTTCTGTAGTTAATATAGGTGGATTCTTAGGAGGTGCCATAATGCCTCCAGTTGTAGGATATATTATAGACAAATATGGTGAAATACTATCTCCAGTACAATTATATCAACGGGCTTTCCTCTATTGTTTTATTGCTGTTGTTATAGGATATATAGCCATCTTCCTTGTAAAAGAAACAAACTGTAGAAATATATACAAAGAAAAGCAATAAATAACTTCCACTATTTGTGGAAGTTATTTCATTTTCAGCAAATACAGCTTGTTACCTATAATCCGTAATCCTCTCTACTGGTTGGAAGCCCTTAGTTTTTAAAAATTTCATGTTATGCCTGAAATTTGCTAGGGCATCCGATGGATCTATTCCCTCGAAATTTAGTTTTTCTAATACTTCTCTTTCAAATATTACAGATAATATGGTCCTTTCTTCTTCATATCCAGTTTGGGTATTCAATATATTATCTACTGCATGGACCACTACCTGGTCTAAAGGCAGTAGCGCAAAAACATCCCTGGCTATCCTAATTGCTGTACTGGCTACATAGTCCTGTACTAGATCATAATATGCAGTTTTAGTTAGATTTTTTCTTGACAGCTTTCCTGTATTAGTCAAGCTTAGAGAATATGTTGGAACTACGGTGCTTGACTTTACTGTAAATTCTACTACCATGGTTGAAGGATCATCCATTCCGAACTCAAAATCACTGCCAAATTCTAAAAGGTCATCAAGAGGGTTCAACTCACCTATTACCTGCAGATATGCCTCTATATCTCCATTTAATATTCCTCCTGCTAGTTCATGTAAATTCTTCCATGCTTCATAATCCTTTCTATCCTCTTGGCGAGCTTTGCTTACCTTTTCTTCAAGCTCCTTCCTTTTCTTTTCTGCCATAGATTTGATTATTTTCTCCATAAGGCTAGGCCTATAGTCTTCCAACTCTTTTAATGCTTTAGCTTCCTTAGGTCCTATACCTTCTGGATCAAAAGGCTCCTTTAAAGAGTAGATATGCTGCCAATCAATGTGCTCATCACATTCCTTATGTAGTCCTTTTATTATTTCTATGTAGTTATTATACTCCTCTACAGCCAATCTGTTTTGCTCTATTTCATTAAGCTTTTCCTGTTGTTTTTGAACTTGTATCTGCTCTCTCCTGGTATAGGCTTCACTATATTTTCTTTTACCAGAGGTAGTGGTTACATAGGATATTCCTGTCCCAGGTATTCCAACAGATGATGTTCTTCTTCCACTTGAATGAATTGTATGTCTTAGTCCCCTTGTGCCAAAACTTACGCTGGCCCCAGTCTTACCAAAATTTAACCTTACCCCTTTTGCTATCTTTATGCTTTTACGCATTCTAAGTCCCATATCTATCTCCTCCCCTAATATATTGCCCAGGTTATAATTTAAGATAACATTAATACAAATATTTTTCAAGAAACAAGCATATGCTATGATGATACCCTCCTAATATTGTATAGGCAATAGTTAATCAGCATAACATATTTTTGAGTAGTTTAGGAAAAAAGGCGGTATAAATGATATATACCTAAGATACTTAACAGAGGAGGAAGATATGAAGGCTATCAACATAGTATTCATTGTATTAGGATTTCTTTTCTTTGTAATCGGATTTGTTGGGGTTGCAATACCTGTACTTCCAACTACTCCTTTTCTAATATTGGCCTCAGCAAGCTTTGTCAAAGGTTCTCCTAGGTTTGATAGCTGGTTAAAGGGAACCAAGATATATAAGAATTACGCAGAAGATTTTATTATAAATAGAACTATGACCTTTAAGAGAAAAGCTCAAATAATGGCCTTGTCAGATATCATGCTGTTGTTTCCCTTGATTAAGGCTGATAATTTTTATGCTAGGACCTTTATCATTGCTGTATTTATAGTTAAATACTGGTATTTCATATTCAGAATTAAAACTGTTAAGGAATAACCCCCTGTAATACGAAACCTATGGCAAATTTTTGCCATAGGTTTGTTTATTTCAGCCTGCCTTGAGAAAATCTTGATTAAAGGGCTATAATAATATTGGTAGTAAATATAGAAAGAGGAGGCTTTAAATTGATTGTAGGTATTGATATGGGCGGTACCAATATAGATGGAGTCATCATAGAAGATGGCAAAATCAAAAAAACTATAAAGAAACCCACCAAGAGGGATGATCTTTTTGCCACCATTTGGCTTGCCCTTAAGGAACTCCTAGATGGATATGACAAATCTAAAATAGAAAGGATCAATTTAAGCACCACCATATCTACAAATGCTATTGTAGAGGGGAAGACCTCATCTGTAGGAATGATAATAGAACCAGGACCAGGAATGCCTTATGATGCCCTAGCCTGCGGTGAAGAAAATGTATTCATATCAGGCTATATAGATCATAGGGGTAATACAGTTGAAGATTTGAATATGGCTGAAATAGAAAAGGCATGTAAACTATTTAGAGAAAAATATATTGAATCCTTTGCCGTAGTAGGTAAATTTTCCACAAGAAACCCCATACACGAAATTAAGATCAAAGAAGCCCTAGAAAAAGAAATGGGTAGCCAATTCCCCCATACCCCCCCAACCATTACTCTAGGCCATACCCTGTCCGGTAAGCTAAACTTTCCCCGCAGAGTATATACATCCTACTTAAATTCAGCAGTTCACAAAACCTTTAAAAACTTTGCTGATAGCATTCATACTTCAATGGTACGGGAAGGCATATCTGCTCCCCTATTCATACTTAAGGCAGATGGAGGCACTATGAGCATAGATAAAGCCATAGATAAACCTGTAGAAACTATCCTTTCCGGTCCCGCTGCAAGCTTTATGGGAATTTCTGCTATGCTGCCAACAGATAAAGATGCAGTATTATTAGATGTGGGAGGAACTACAACAGATATCTTCTTCCTAGCAGATGGGGTGCCCTTGTTTGAACCCTTAGGAATAACAATAGATCAGTATAAAACCTTAGTAAGGGCTATATATACAGTTTCTATTGGATTAGGTGGAGATAGTGCCATAACCATTGACAATGGATGTATCAAAATTGGTCCAAAGAGAGAGGGAAAACCCTATGCCCTTGGTGGTCCACGACCTACTCCTACAGATGCCATGATTGTTTTGAATCTTTTGGGCGAGGAAACTATGGACTATCTTAAAGATAACAAGGATATGGAAAAGATAAAAAATAGGGCCTATAGCGCCATGGAAACCCTTGGAAATGCAGTTGGTAAAAATGCTGAAGAAATGGCAAAGATAGTTTTGACTACTATGGGAGATATAATTAAATCAAAAATTGATGAAATGATAGATGAGATAAACCTAAAACCCGTATACACAATTAAGGAACTATTGTATGGTAAGAAGCTTGAACCAAAACTGATAAATATAATTAGTGGACCTGCTAAGGTACTAGCTCCTATACTTGAAGAGAAGTTTAAACTGCCCTGCTATTATCCTGAAAACTTTCACATAGCAAATGCCGTTGGCGCAACCTTATCCTGTCCTACTACTTAAATTTCAATGCATGTTGATACCTCCAAAGGAATACTTTCTGTACCTGAACTGAATCACTATGAGAAAATCGGTCCTAGGTTTAATCTAAAGATGGCAAGAGAAAAAGCTTTAAAACTAGTAAAAGAAAGAGGCAAAGCAATAGGAGCAACTGAAACTGAACTAGAGGCGGAAATTGTAGAAGAAAGCTGTTTCAATATGGTACGGGGTTTTTATACTATAGGTAAAGACATAAGAGTAAAAGCACAGATAAAACCTGGGCTTATTCACCAGATGAGAGGTGGTAAATATGATTAAAGCAAAGAACAAGCTAGGCCTTGTGTTCTTCCCTGCCTTTGACTGGGCCATAAGTCCTATCCACCCTGAAAGAGAGGAAAGGCTCTTATACACACAGGATCAGGTTTTTGAAGAAGGTATAGAGGATATTGAAGGAATTGAGTTCTTCAATCCTATATTGGCTGAAGCAAAGGATGTTGAGAGAGTACATTTCTGCATTCCCAATGTTAAATCAAGAGTAACAGAATCCCATCTGATATCTGCTGGAGGGGCTATAAAGGCCTTTCAAATGATCATGGAAAAGAAGGTTGATAAAGCCTTTGCTTTAGTTCGCCCTCCTGGACATCATGCTCAGAGGGTTGTCTATGGAGATAGGGGCTTTTGTATTATAAATATAGAAGCCGTAATGCTAGAAAGAATAAGGCAGGAATTTGCAAATCTAAAGGTTGCTATAGTGGATACAGACTGTCACCATGGTGATGGTACTCAAGATATATATTGGAATGACAAGGATACATTATTTATCTCCTTACATCAAGATGGCAGAACCCTATACCCTGGTACAGGATTCATTGATGAACTGGGTGGTCCCGGAGCTTATGGTTACAATATAAACATACCCCTTCCACCAGGCACTGGAGAAGAAGGATTCTTATACGCCCTGGATAATGTGGTAATCCCAATATTAGATGAATATTAACCTGATATAATAATCAATTCTGCCGGTCAGGATAACCACTATACGGATCCCATAACCAACATGAATTTTACAGCCCAAGGCTATGCTAAACTTAACCATAAGTTAAATCCTGATATTGCTGTTCTTGAAGGAGGCTACTCCATAGAAGGGGCACTACCTTATATAAATCTTGGAATAATACTGGCCATGGCTGGACTAGATTATTCAAAAGTCAGGGAGCCAGACTATAATAAGGAAAAACTAAGACAACCAAAGGATATAACAGAGTATGTGAAAAAAGTATGTGAACTTACACATAGTCAATGGAAGAATAGAAAAGATCTATATATTAAAAACATAAGAGGAAAAGACTATATCCAAAGGCAAAGACAGGTCTATTACGATACAGACGGCATACTAGAAGATCAAGTTCAAAACTTTAAGGTATGTAATAAATGCCCGGGTGTCAACACCATAGATTCAAAGAGTGACACAGGTTACCACATATTTGCCATCACCATCCCTAGAGATGCCTGTCCCAATTGTATTGATGAAGGGTATAGATTTTATAAACATGCATTAAAAAAGTATTCCCATGTATATTTACAGGATAGGACTAGTGATGAATATTTTGCTAAATAACAGAAGAAGGCATCTAGTAAGAATCGTCTCCTTACTATATGCCTTCTTCATGTAATAATTATTTATACTTACATTCGCTAGTTACTTCTAACCTTGTAATCTTTTTTAATACAAGCAAATACCAGCTGGTTAGTACAGTTCCTTTAAATACACTGCTTACACTAATGCTCCACCATGCTCCATCAAGCCCCAAAAAGGTTGAAGATAACAATAAGGAAGCAGGTATTCTAAGAGCATTAAAGGTTACACTGACCAAAGATGGAGGGACTGTCTTGCCTAACCCATTAAAGGCTCCTTGACTTGCAATTTCTATGGTCATAAAAAACTGGGATATTCCCAATATTCTCAAATACCTGATTCCTATTTTTAAAGCTTCCAAATCCTTTGGTATAAATAGCTTAAATAAGGGTTCTGCTCCAAATATGAGCAAAACTGTTGCAAAAATTCCAATACTACCTACTATCTCCAGTCCCTTCTTATATCCTTCCTTTATCCTCTCTAGCTTGCCAGCTCCGTAGTTTTGACCTACAAAAGCCGATATGGCAGTAGAAAATCCTCCTGCAGTCATCCAGGATATGGATTCTATCTGAGATCCAACCTTCTGAACTGCAACAGGAACAGGTCCCCACTGGGCTATTATCCTAGCTATTACCATGGCAATACTGGAAAAAAGACCTTGCTGTATAGCTACAGGTAATCCTAGCTTAAGTATTGTCTTGACATATGCCCTATCGAATGGAATCTTTAATATATTTGGCCCCTTAAACAAAACAGACTTCCTTTTGCTGGCAATCACAAATATTAGAGTAACTATAAATTGGGCAATTATGGTTGCCAAGGCTGCCCCTTTTACTCCCATCTTAGGAAAAGGCCCAATTCCCATTATCATAAGAGGATCCAGGATCATGTTGGTAATCAGACCTACTGCGTTTATCTTAAAAGGAGTGGAACTATCCCCATAACCATTGAACACTCCAGAAAATACTGGATTCAAAAAATAAAATACTAGCCCAAAGGATACGATTAGCAGATAATCTACAGACATTTGAATTACTGCTTGATCTCCTAATTGAAAAAATCCAATAATCTCATGCCTAAATGCTATAAGTATGGCTGAATAAACTAGAGCAATTAATATATCTAGCTTTATAGTATTTGATACATACTTCTTGGCTGCTTCCATGTCCTTTCGACCTATAGATTGGGCAACACCAACTTCTGCCCCAATCTTAGGTATCATAAATAAGGCGGAACCGAACCAGGTAAAAAACCCTGCAGTACCAGATGCTGCCACTGCTTTGGTCCCTACTCTGCCAAGCCAAAGCATATCCGTCAAGTTGTAGGCCATTTGTACAAAGGATGTGGCCATAATTGGAATTGCTAATTTAACTAAAGCCCGAGTAATATTACCTTCTGTTAGTTGTCTACTCTCCACAGTAACTCCCCCACAAAGTATAAAGATAATCTAGAGTCATTAGCAATATTCTACAATATGAATGTGATTTGTTCAATAGAGTGTAAGAAGGGAACACATAAAAAGGCTAAGTCAGATTTCTTATATCAACTTAGCCATATCTTAATAATTACTATTGTTCTTTAGAATTAATGGTAGATTTAATCTTATCCCGCCTGAAAAAATAAACTATCAATGCCATTAAGGGTATAACCAATACCCCTATAAAGGCAAATACATGTATCATTTGTTGGTAAGGGTCTCGTACAGCTAATATAGGCCTGTTATCCTTAATATAAACAATTGCAATAGTAGCTATAAGAGCTACAGGAATTATAAAAACCTGATTCTTCTTATTTGTAACTTTACCTAAGGCTATAGTAGTGAAATATAGATATCCTGAGGCTTTAATGACATTACCTATTATCCAAGCTACAACATATAACAAGTCAAAGCCTTGGGTTTCACCTATAGTTATCAGCCTGGTGAAGGTGTAATATGGAAAATTTACACGCTTTGCATATTCAATTCCTAAAGTTGCCTGAACAACCAATACGGACAATATGATCATAACCGTAGAAAATATTAGAGATGAAACAAATAGTCTATTTATCTTACTTTTGTCATCTAAATAAGTAGTCAGCATTCTTAGTATTAATATATCTATATACCCTATGGTTGTTAGTAAGGCCCCTTTGTTTATTTCTCCAAACTTTGAATCACTAAGAATAGGCAAAAATGTTTGAAAATCATAATTGTCAATCCCTAGTAATGCCAGTATAAAAAACAAGATTATTATGAAAGGAATGGTCAGTTCTGTCAACCTTACTAAGTTCATTATGCCTTTGTTAACCAGATAAGCACATGTAAATAACAAAATAAGTGTATTAACTATAGTAGGTGTCTCATCATAAAGGGAGGCGTCTAAAATCTCTATAAAGCCCCCTGAAAAAAATATCAGATTGGTTAAGAAAAACAAAGAATAATATATACCTATTATTTTGCCTAATCTTTTACCCATAATTAACTCAGCAGACTCTAAGAAATCATAATTACAAAATTTATTGCTCAAAAATAGAAGAGGCAAAGAATAGATCATTGTGTAGGGTATTGATACTAAGAGCATAATCCAAACATCTTGATTGGCAGGTGGAATATTTAATGATGGCAGATAGGTTAGGCCGGTCATCATTTTATAAATAACAATCAACAAGAAGGATTGATGAAAATATAGCTTATCTTTTTTCTTATAACTCATAATAAAACTCCTTATTATATTGTTGGCTTGTTTATAAGGCCAGTTCTTATAATGCTGGTTTTAACTTCTATTTGAAACTCTGCATCTTTAAATATTTCATCCCAATTTTCCTTAATTTTCTCCCACTGTTTGGGATACTTATGGTGGAAGGCCATTCCAAATCCAAATATATCAGTTCCATATTCCTGTTGTACCTTTTTAACTGCTGACTCTATATTAACCTCCACAGTTTTGGAACAGGCATCTTCTAACCTCCGAATATCTTCTTCATTAGAAACATCTGTTTTTGCTATTAGTTCTCCCAGGGCAGCCCTTATATTAATTTTTGTTTTGAGTATTACTTTGTCCCCATTAATCTCTATATCATTTTTAGTTTTTCCTTTTATTACATTTACAGAACTAACATTAGTGGGTAATCCTTCAGACTGTACTTTTTCTTCTGATGAATTAAATATAGGGAAAGTAATAATTCCATTTTCAATATTATTCAAAAGATAATTAACAGCTTTGGTATCATTTCCATTTAAATATCCTATAAGCTTATCCTTCCTAAATATTGCCGAACCTATAATAGAAAGCTCATATTCTTCACTACCTTTATCTTCACTAGTCTTATCTATAACATTTTTCCTTTTCTTCTCTATGACTCCTACAATAGGATGATGTCCCTCATGATAATAATGTTGCATATAACTTATTATATTGGTATCAATAGACTTTGGGTTGTTATTAATATTCTTAATCAAATCCAAAATGTAATTGGCCGGTACTGTTTCAAGGCCACTGTTAACTCCCATAACTTCATAAGCCCTTGCTCCTTTTGCAATTAACATAAATGCGCTTTCTCTCTGTTCCCTATCTCTGAACAGTTGATCTATATGGGTAATTAATCCACTTCTGGCTAGTTCCTCGCCAAATATCAACACCTTGTTATGGGCAGCATAAATCCTCCTATCAAATTTTAAGGTTATATCCCTAAAAGCTTCAAATACAGTATTCCCAATTCCTTGTACATACTTTACAGTGCTACCTTCCCCTGTGTCGGAACTACTACTTGAATACTGGGGATCCACTACTTCTGCAGTTATTAATAGCTTATCTTCTACAACATCAAATCCCAATATTAAAGAAATCCCTAATTCATCCAATTCATTTGCATCAAAACATCCGGTCAATGAAATAACGGCTATCATATAAAATATTAAAACCATAATCTTTTTTTTCATCTTAATCACCCTTTGGAGGTCTTTGTCTTCTTACATTTTGCCTAGCTATGACTTTTGGCCTGTATATTAATTTTTTAATATGGACCCTTATAAAGGTGTCCTTTAATCCTGATCTATCCCGTGGAGCTAGGGGCCAAGCAAATGGTATACCAAAAGATTCTAAGGATATGACATGCATTGTTATTACAAGAAATGCACATGTAACACCGTAGATACCGAAAAACCCACCTAATAAGGTTACAACTAGCCTATATACAATAATTCCTTGGGTTAACTGGGGCACAATGAATTCTGACAAGGCCGTTAAAGATACAAGGATTACTGTTACAGCACTAATAAGCCCAGCTTCTACTGCTGCTTGCCCTAATACCAACGCACCTACTATATTTACTGTTGTACCTATGTTTTTAGGAAGTCTCAAACTAGATTCCTTTGTTAACTCTAAAGTTATAATCATCAAGATAACCTCTATTGTTATGGGAAGAGGCACTCCTTCTCTCCCTCCTGCAGCACTTATTAACAGGACTGTGGGTATCATCTCCTGGTGATATAAAATTAGTGCCACAAATACACCTGGCAGATATATGCTCATAAATAGAGCTAGAATTCTTATAAGCCTCAAGAAAGAGCCAAAGTATGGTCGTACATAATAATCCTCACTACTCATGATCCCCTCAACTAAAATCCTAGGTACCGTTAGCACATGAGGGGTCCCATCTGTAAATATAGCTATTCTACCTTCCAACAGCTTAGCAGCTACTATATCTGGCTTCTCCGTTTCCGTTACAGTAGCAAGTATAGATCCGGGAGCATCCTCAATAAACTCTTCAATATAACCACTTTCAAGTATGGCGTCCGCATTGATCCTGCTTATTCTTCCTTTTAATTCTTTCAATACTTCCTGATTAGCTATCCCTTTAATATAAGCTATGGATATTGTTGTCCTTGTCTGTTTGCCCAACTGTAAATCTTCAAATATAAGATTGCTATTTCTCAGTTTTCGTCTCAACAAAACCTTGTTTACAGCTATATCCTCTATAAATCCTTCCTTAGGTCCTCTTACCACTGCTTCTGATTGGGGCTGTTCCACCTGTCTTTTATCCCATTTACTTAAGTCTACTGAGTAAGCTTTCTTTAACCCCTCTGCGAACAATACTAACCTTCCATGAAGTATTTCATCTATTGCTTCCTCTAATGTACAAATTTCATTAACCTTTGAAGTCAATATAAAGTATTTAATATCATCTGATTTCTTTAAATTAAAAACCAAAGATCTATATATATCCCTATCAAATAGGTCCCTATCTATAAAGCCTTCTATGTAACATGCCATAAGACTTATCTTAAATAAGGACTCAAACTCTACTACCACGAAATCAGACGAATAATTAAAGCTTTCTATTAGATACTCCTTATTATCCCTAATATTTTTGTATATCATCCAAACCATCCTCTATAAAGTTCCCTTTAGTATGGTATCAATACTTTATTATTTGCATTTAGAGTTTTTCAATACATGCAAAGTTTTTTCCTGTTCTCCTTCATCTTATAAGCCAGTAAAGATTTATAAATAGAATTAAAAAAACAGAAAATCCTAAAACTAATAGGATTTTCTGCTTATCTGTAGATATGATACATATATAATCCATATAATTACTTATAAGGATCTTACTAGCTTCACACAGCCAAAGCCTTGAGAGTTCTTGCTTCCTAACCCACAGTTTAAGGCTGTGTTGATTAACTCCTTATCACCATAGATTTCAAATATCCCACTGCTACCTTTAACTAAAAACTTTTTAAAATAGAGGCTATTTGTAGAAACCTTGCCTTGGACAGGTACTATCTTAAATTTAGCCTTATCAAAGGTTTTATTGTATATAAGCTTTGCTTTACTTATTAAATTATCCTTTATATACTTTTGGAATAGGCTGTCTTGGGGAAAATAGTATATGGTTTTCTTTCTACCATTTAACCACGAGGTTGAATATACTGTTATTGGTGATAAGGTTCTTATAACTGCACCATTAGTTTCCAAGTTGTTTTCTTGTACTGCTATACCTGAAACCTCTATGGGTTGATTATTTAGTTCAAGATTCTTGTTATAAAGAAGGGTTTTAAGTAGCTCCTGATTAAAATCATCCACTATGCTTGATACAGTTAAATCTACCCTTTCAGTAAAAGCAATTGTCCTAGTCTCCCTATGGTAAGTATAATCCCCATACAGCTTAGAGAAAGTAAATAGCTTAAAAGTCTTTCCATCTAACTCAAAGCCCTTTTCATGTAAAAATTCTCTAAAATTATCATCGAATATATTCTTATAAATAAATCCTTGTAATATATGGTTATAATGAATTGGCAATTGCAGATTTTCACATTTGAATTTTATAGTATATTGCATAAATACTTCTCCTTTTCTATTGCCTCAATTAGAATAGATGTAATCTAAAAACCTATTAAAGCATTCATAAATATTACTTTCCAGATCAGTATAATTTGATGCATTGTCATTAAAACCAAAGTGATTTATATCATTCCTCTTAGAGCCAATCTTGCTGGATAAAACTACTAATTCATCATCAAGCTTTTCTACTAGCTCCTTAACCTTATGCCTATATTGATCCTTAACTATCCACTTTTCTTCAGGTACGCTTAATTCTCTTATCTTCAGAGCCTTCTGTACTATCTCCTCCCTGTTGTTGTAATCAGCATCATCTAATCCAAATTTTATACAGGCATAAGTTTTAATAGTTTCATCTAAGGCAGTATAGGCTTGTTCTATCAGGTTATTCTCTATGTACCACTGTATAGCAGCTATACCAATACTTAGGTTATCATTTCCCTTAAATATCTCTAACCTCTTCTCTATTTTCTCCATCAAGGGCAGAAGGGGTTTAAGCTGATTCTCTTCATCTATGCCCTTAGTTCTTCCAAAATTCTCCTTTGCTATCTCAACAGCAGAAGATATTGATTTCCTAGCAGTTCCTTTTCCTGTAATGGCCTTACCCCTGCATGTGTACAAACACATGGTAAGATTGTTAAGGCTGTCTACGAATTGTCTAGTATCCCTAGCCCATTGTTCACTTCTTAAATGGTGCTTAAGCTGTCTAGTTGATATATCCTTCAAAGGTCCGCTAAGTCCATAGTCTAGAAATACATGTACTGCTTGAGACCATTCTAATATATCATTAAGAGGGGTTAAATCAAATATAACTGCACTATCATTGTTTGGTTCAAAGGCTCCATAGTATATTCCTAGCAGCTTGGCATTCTTTACAACCTTTGCATAATTTAGGACTACCAAGGCCAACATAGGAATAGATCTAAAGCTGTGAGTTATGTCAAATATTACTTCATCATCATCTTCTATTTCATTAGTAACTATATGAAATATCTGCCATATCTCATCTTCCGTTTTCCCCTCTGGAATGGAGACTGCCTTTACATTAATATTAAGTTCTTCCATTATGGTTTTAAGCCTTCTATTTTCATCATCCTCATTATACCAATTTAACTTTTCTGCCTTGTCAGTTACAAATATTACAGCTGTATCTTCCTTAGTCCAATCACTGCAAAATATCCTTAACAAGGCCTCTTGTATGTATTTTGTAAACCACTTTAAGTCTTCCGAAGGACCATACTTATATGTACATGCTTGATAATCTGTTGTTCCTAAGAATGATAAGAACTTTCTTGCCAATAGAATACCTCCTTTTAATGGGGATATGTAAACACTTTTGCTGCTTAACTTATATATTCGACAGCCAAATGAATTTTCCTTTAATAGGGCCAAAATATTTAAAAACAAACTCACCCTAAGCTGAGTGAGTTGCCTTTATTAAAAATTAAAGTTTCGAATTTATATTCCTTAAAGGTAGGCTATTAATAAAATAATATAAAAAGGAGAAATTTTGAATGAGCTTCAATTCCTTAAAGGTAAGCTAGTAACAAATTATAAAACTTTTAAGGAGGAAATACATATGAATTTCAATTCCTCAAAGGTAGTCTATTAATTTTTAGATAAAGAATTAATTGGATTAGTACAAGCAATATTTAAATTTCTTGAAGGTAGGCTATATAATTATATACTGATACTACTACAACCTCAATATTTTGTCAAAGTACTTTCCTATTACCTTTCAAAGGCATTTGCCCTGAAACTTGAAATTATAATATTTTTATGTCGCCGACCTTCATATATTTTATTCTACTATAGGTCGACGACACTTTAGCTAAAGGAAGATTGTAATCTTATATATTTGGTGCATGTATACCCTCTTCTACTATGCTTTCATATAGTTTTAAGCTTCTATTAAACAGGGATTCAAAATACTCTTGCTCCTCTACATATTGCTGTGTCCCTCTAGGGGGTGAGCCATGGACAGCTGCATTTCTTGTAAATGTCAGTTCTTTGTAGGTTTCTCTATCTAGCTCGGATTTGAAAATATCATTCTTGTTGTTTTTTACAAATCTTCTTATTTCTTCCCTTACGTCATATGCCAATGGGGTAATATCTTTATATTTCCTCCCTATTGCTATTATAATACCTTCATAAACTAATATTAAAGCCTTTAGATACTGTTTTTTGTCAAAGAAAAATTTACCCCTCTCTACCATCCTCTTGTCAAGGGAGGCTCCTATAAGTGGGCTTAAATCTTTCTTGACATATTCGGCTATGGTAGATTGATAATCATCCTGTATGCTTATTTTGTCTAAAGCAAGGTTTATCTTTTCTAAATAAGTTCTTGGCTGCCTGTTCATTTCAAGCCAGAAATAAGTTCTTTGGGTATTTGGTAATCCTAATAGTTCTAACAGGGGAGGAAAATATCCTGAATACTTATATGTAGCCAAATTTTCCGCGTAGGAAACCAAGGTGTTTATAAAGTCCATTTTTATAACTGGGGTATACTGCTTGTCTCCTTTCAATTCAAAGGCACCATAGTATACCATTATATCAGATATATCTTTGATGTGCTTTAAGGTCATGAGGGAAAAGGCGATTATTACCGGCATATGCCTGAAGGCGTGAGTTATATCTAAAACTAACTTTCTTTTTTCGTCAGGAATCTCCTTTATCATGTGATCAATATATATCTTATAATCTAGGGGATCTACTATTATAAGATGGATCCCTGGAATATATTTTCCTAAGGTATGCTGCCATTGGGAAAGTAATTCTTGTGAAATACCTTTATTCTCTTCATCATAGACCTTATCATATAATTCAATAACTTCATCATGATATTTTTCGTCAATTGTATATAGTAATTCTGACCAACTAGAACGATTAGTCCCAAATATTAGCCATTTGTCCACATCATGCTGCAGATTTATAAGTACTTTATATAATGCAGAGCCAAAGAAAGAAGTACTAATGTCCTTATCTATTTCATCAAAGTAATAGCTTGTCTTATCATATCCCTTTTCTCCTTCTTTAGTTCTACCTTTCCCTATCATTGAAATAAGTACAGTTTTGCTATCTGCCACATCAGCACCTCCAACTTGAAATGTTAAATTGATATTACTATATTCTCCCTCTATTGTCAAAACCTCTATTGTCATATTCCCTAATGGATTAGACAAAATAACCATATACCTTTCTTATCTAAAATAAAAGCAGTCTTGACAAGAATCCCCTTGCCTAGACTGCTTATTCTATATTATTTCATAGTCATTTGCCCACCACTTAGTCCACTTTTTACTTGTTGAATATCATCTGCCTTGGCTGTTGGTGCAGGATTATAATATCCTTTTTGTTCAGCAATTTGGAACAATTGATATTGGAACTGCTCTGCTTCATTTCTCAACTGTTGTAAAGTTCCCCTCAGCTGTTGATTAGCACACTCTACAATAGCAGCATTATAACAATTAATACTAGCTTTTGTCATACTAATAGCATCATTTACCATATCTTTCTCTTGTAACATATATTTTCCCTCCTATTTTAATGAATTAATTAGGTTCATTGCCGTAGTTTTTGCATCCTGGGCTGACTGTTTGAACAACTGTTTGATTTGTGGATCTTGACACTGGTTTGCATAGAAATCATATTTAGCAGCCATATTTTGATGAAGACTAGCAATTTCCTTTAGATGGCTTAATTCCATTTGATTTATATTTCCAAGATTTACTGTATTCTTTAGTACCATATAATTACTCCTTTCATTGATATATTTGAAGCTTACATAAATATTTTGTGTTAGTCTTATCTATTTATGCATGGAAAAAAACTCATAAATATTATATATCCTTGTCGGAAATAATAACTTTACGGAGGTGATAAAATGAACAAGAAAATAGTGGTAGAAAATACCCTAACTCCTTTTATTGATTATTTAAAGAGCGTAGGATATGATGTATATACTTTAAACAGAAATGTAAATTTAAAGAATATAAGCACTGATGAATACAAGGCTATTATCGTATCAGGATTAGATACTCTAAGTGAAAGAGAAGCCCATTTTAATAATCCACCCGTGCCAATTATTGAAGCAAAAGGTAGAACTCCTCAAGAAGTCCAAAGCATGATTGAAAATAAACTAAAATAAAAACTATAAGCTATAATAAAAACTTTTAGAAAATATGTTGACAAAAAATTATATTGATGTTAACATATACCCTAATAGTCAAATTGAATAATCAAATCTTATCAAGAGTGGTGGAGGGACTGGCCCTATGAAACCCGGCAACCTGTGCAATGAATAGCACAAGGTGCTAATTCCAGCGGCTATATTAGCCGAAAGATAAGAAAGAGAACACAAACCTCTTTCTTAAGAGGTTTTTTTATTTAAACCTCTTTCTTAAGAGGTTTTTTATTTCGTATTTTCAAGGGGGTAACATTCGATGATTAAGATTGAGAATCTATCAAAGATCTATGATGATGGAACTAATACTATAAAAGCACTAAAAAACATAAACCTTGAAATCAAAAAAGGTGAGATATTTGGAATTATAGGATTAAGCGGAGCTGGTAAATCTACCCTGATCCGCTGTATAAATAGATTGGAAGAGCCTACAGAAGGAAAGATTTTTATTGATGGCAATGATGTTACCAGCTTAAAAAAGAAGGACTTGAGAAAGCTTAGAAAAAATATAGGCATGATCTTCCAACATTTCAACCTATTCTCTCAAAAGACTGTTTATAAAAATATTGCTTTTCCACTGGAACTGGAAGGCTTTAATAAAAACGAAATTGAGGAAAGGATTAAGGTTCTCCTTGATTATGTTGGGCTTGAAGATAAGATAGATGCCTATCCTTCACAACTTAGTGGCGGACAAAAACAAAGAGTAGCAATTGCTAGAGCTTTAGCCAATAACCCCAAGATACTTCTCAGTGATGAGGGAACCTCTGCACTAGATCCTAAAACTACAAAATCCATTTTGGATCTGCTTAGGAGGATAAGATATGAATTTGGACTTACAATTGTGCTTATTACCCATCAGATGGAAGTAATTAAGGAAGTTTGTGATAGAGTAGCCATCATTGAGGATGGATCTATTATTGAGATAAACACAGTGGAGCAGCTTTTTAAAAATCCAAAAACTAAAACTGCCATGGAGTTCATAATTAAGCTAAAATCTGATATTACAGAAGAAGTCATAAAGCCAAATAAAAATGAATTTAGGGGAACTATTGTAAGACTTGGATACTCAAAGGGTAACGCCAAGGAGCCTGTAGTATCCAATATGATAAAAGAATACGATGTACAAGCCAATATACTAGCAGGAGATATAAATAGAATATTGAGTAAGAATATTGGTCATCTAATCCTTGAACTTCAGGGGGATGATGACGAAATCTCCAAAGCAATCAGATATTTAGAATCTAATGATGTAGATGTGGAGGTGATGTAGATGGCTGATTTAATTGTTCCAGCATTAATTGAAACCTTACACATGGTATTCTTGTCCACTATCTTTTCCTTAATACTAGGCTTCCCTTTGGGAATCTTGTTAGTAATAACAGAAAAAGGCAGTATTTGGGAAAAGAAGCAGCTTAACAGGATTTTAAACGGAGTAATAAACATACTAAGATCTTTCCCCTTTATAATACTTATGATCCTCTTATTCCCCTTGTCAAGGATAATAGTAGGGAAAACCATAGGCACAACAGCAACAGTTGTACCATTATCCATAGCAGCTGCACCCTTTGTGGCAAGGATAATTGAAAGTTCCTTAAAGGAAGTGGATAGGGGAATAATTGAATCTAGCCTTGCTATGGGTGCAAGTGCTGGTGAAATAGTATTTAAAGTGCTTATACCTGAATCCATGCCTTCACTGATTTTGGGTATTACCACAACTATCATCAACATAATTGGTTATACAGCAATGGCTGGTGCTATTGGTGGTGGCGGATTAGGAGATGTAGCCATCAGGTATGGACTCTATAGATTTCAAACTGATGTAATGGTTGTGGCAGTAATAGTCATAATAGTCATAGTGCAAGGGATTCAGTATATTGGTAATAAACTATCAAGCAAAATCAATAAAAAATAAGGAGGAATAATGATGAAAAAATTAATTTCACTTTTATTAGTAGTTTTATTAGCTTTTGCAGTTGTAGGATGTTCTAAAGAAGGTAGTCAGGATGAGGCAAGCAATGAGGATGCAGCTGAAGTAATTACAATAGGCGTATCTCCTGAACCTCATGGAAAGATTGTAGAGTTGATTAAGGATGATTTAGAAAAAGAAGGTATCCAAATTGAAATAGTTGAATTCACAGACTATGTAACTCCTAACCGTGCATTAGCTGATGGAGACTTGGATGCTAACTTCTTCCAACATGAACCTTACTTAAAGGATTTCATAGAGGAAAACAATCTAGATCTTATATCAATTGGTGCAGTCCATTTAGAACCTATGGGACTATATTCCACTAAGTATAAATCCATAGATGAAATAGAAGATGGGGCTGAAATAGCTATTCCAAATGATGCAACTAATGGCGGTAGAGCACTATTACTTCTTGAAAAGGCAGGTCTTATTAAACTAGATGATGATGCAGGAATATTAGCTACAGAAAAGGATATAGTTGATAATCCAAAGAATTTGAAATTTACTCCCCTAGAAGCAGCTCAACTTCCAAGAGTTTTAAATGACTTAGATGGAGCTGTAATAAATGGAAACTTTGCTTTAGAAGCAGGGCTTATTCCAACTAAAGATGCAATCCTTTTAGAAGATAAGGATTCTCCTTATGCCAATATAGTAGCTGTAAGGTCAGAAGAAAAAGATGAAGAGAAGTTCAAAAAGCTAATGAAAGCACTACAGAGCGATGAAGTAAAACAGTTTATAGAAGAAAACTATGAAGGTGGAGTAATTCCTGCATTCTAATTAAAAAAAGCGGTCAAAGACCGCTTTTTTTAATCAGATATGTATCCTTTCTCAATAGCATCTTCTATCATACTCACAGTAAATTCCCACAGCTGTTTTGAGGCATATTTTATAGGCTCCATCCTCTTGTAAACTTGTTCCCTTTTAACATTGTACTTTTTCCATGTGCCTCCACCAGAATAGTAGTTGCTGAAAAGCGGCTGCATCCTGTCCATGGCTGCTGCAAAAATTGCTTCATCTGTCTTCATCTCCTCAAACTCTTCCCATAGTTCTCTTATTTTTCTGCCCTTATCTTGGTCTAATATGCCAAAAATCCTATCTGCTGCCTCCAGTTCTCTTTCTTTTTTGCTCTTATTAGCCTCCGTATCATAGCAGAAGGTGTCTCCAGCGTAAATCTCAATTATATCGTGAACAAGCAGCATCTTGATAGCCTTACATATATCTATTTCCTTATTTGCATACTCTGAAAGAACCATTGCCATAACTGCAATATGCCAAGAATGTTCTGCATCATTTTCATTTCTCGACCCATCAATTAAACTGGTCTGTCTCAAAATAGACTTCATCTTATCTAACTCAAGAATAAATTGGATATCTTTATTTAACCTGTCCTTAACCATGAAATCATCTCCTATTGCACTTGTAAATAAGTATTACCATTTTAATATAACATAATTTAAATTAAAACGTAAATAATATTAATATACTCCAAAGATAAAACAAGATTAGCCTTATTAGGAGGATATGTAGTGTCCAGATATAAGAACAAAGTAGATAACAAGTACAAACAAAATAAGATGTCCATTCCCATTGAAGAAAATAGGTATGCAGCCTATTACGACATTAAAAAACTACAAGCTGAATCAAGGGTCCCAATCCCCACATTAGAAGGTGTTGTTAGAGCCAAGGAATGGGTTGAGGAAAATCAAAAATAAAAAATAAGAGCAGAAAATCTCTAATGAAATTTTCTGCTCTTTTATTATAATTGGGAAAGCTTCTTATATAGTTCATATCTTTCTTTTGCATCCTGTTCTGATTTCCTATATAGCTCCTCTGCCAGTTCTGGAAATGTACCCATGTTTTGAGAGTATCTTACCTCTCCCATTATGAATTCCCTATAGGACTTTTCAGGCTCTTTTGAATCCAAAACAAATGGATTCTTGCCTTCATCCTTCCTTCTTGGATCATATTTATATAGTTGCCAATAGCCAGATTCAACTGCCTCTTTTTCCTGAGCAACAGACTTGCCCATTCCTAGCTTAATACCATGGTTTACACAGGGAGCATAAGCAATTATTAGAGATGGACCTTTATATGATTCTGCCTCTAATAGCACCTTCAATGTATGGTTCATGTTTGCACCTAAGGCTATTTGGGCCACATATACATTGCCATAGGTCATGGCCATTAGCCCTAAATCCTTTTTCCTTGTCTTCTTTCCTGAATATGCAAATTTAGCTGCAGCTCCAGTAGGGGTAGCTTTAGAAGACTGGCCTCCCGTATTTGAATAGACTTCTGTATCAAATACCAGTATATTTACATCTTCCCCAGTAGATATTACCTGGTCTAAGCCTGAAAAGCCTATGTCATAAGCCCAGCCGTCTCCCCCAACTATCCAAATGCTCTTTTTAACTAGAAAATCCTTCCTCTTAAGTATCTCCTGAACTATATGGTTATCTTTATATCTATCGTCTTCAATAATACTTAAAATCCTTTTAGATATATCTTTGGACTTTTCACCTTGGTCTATATTTTCTATCCACTCTTTAAAAAGACCAGTTAATTCATCACTTATGTTCTCCTTTATTCCTTCTTCCATAAGATCCTTTATTTTATCTCTAATCTGTTTTACAGCCAAATGCATTCCAAGTCCATATTCAGCATTGTCCTCAAATAAGGAGTTGCCCCAGCTAGGCCCCTTTCCATCATGAGTTACAGTATAGGGTATACTTGGAGCACTAGCCCCCCATATGGAAGAACATCCAGTGGCATTGGCTATCATCATCCTGTCACCAAATAGCTGGGTAGCTAGTATTAGATAAGCAGATTCACCGCAACCTGCACAAGCTCCATGAAATTCCAGTAATGGTTTTGCAAACTGGCTTCCCTTGACTGTTTCCTTGCTCATCAGATGATCCTTATACTTAACATTATTAGCCACATACTCCCAGTTGTCCTTCTGTCTTTCTATTTCCTTATCTGCATCAACCATTACCAAAGCCTTTTCTGGAGCAGGACACACATCAGCACAGTTTCCACACCCAGTACAGTCTAGGGGACTTACCTGAATCCTGTAGTTAAGTCCCTCCAATCCTTTTCCTACTGCCTTCTTAGTTTCTAGAGTTTCAGGTGCCTTTTTCTTCTCCTCTTCGTTTAATAGAAATGGTCTGATTACAGCATGGGGACATACAAAAGAACATTGGTTACACTGGATACAATTTTCTGTTTGCCACTGGGGAATCATAAGAGCAATTCCCCTTTTCTCATAGGCACTAGTTCCCAGTGGAAATGTTCCATCCTCCATACCTATAAAAGCTGAGGTTGGTAGATCATCTCCATCGTGTCTTGCCATAGGTCTTTGAATTTTCTTTATGAATTCAGGCTCATCCTTTATCTCCCCTTCATCTGCTTCTTCTACATCCGCCCAATAATCAGGGACATCCACTTTTACTAGACCTTCTATTCCCTTATCAATAGCAGCATGATTTAACTGTACTATTTTTTCTCCCTTTCTGCCGTAGGTCTTTATTACAAATTCCTTCAAGTATTTTACAGCTTCATCTACTGGTAACACCTTTGCTAATTTAAAGAAGGCTGCTTGCATGATCATGTTTATCCTTCTTCCAAGACCTATTTCCTGGGCTATTTTTTCCGCATCTATTATATAGAAATTGATCTTGTGCTCCTTTATAAACTTTTTCACCTGGTTTGGCAGGTAGTCATCCAGTTCATCAAGAGTCCAGGGACAGTTTAATACAAAGATTCCTCCATCCTTTAATCCTTTTAGTACATCATAGTGATATATATAGGACTTATTATTACAGGAGATAAAATCTGCATCATAGACTAGATATTCAGACTTAATAGGAGCCTTTCCGAACCTTAGGTGGGATATGGTAGTTCCCCCTGACTTCTTACTATCGTATTCAAAGTATCCTTGAGCATACAAATCAGTATTGTCACCTATTATCTTAATAGCCATCTTGTTGGCTCCTACTGTACCGTCAGAGCCCAACCCCCAAAACTTACAACTTATATTACCCGATGGTGAAGTATCCACCTCTTCTTTAATGGCAAGGGATGTATAACTTATATCATCTACTATGCCTATAGTAAACCTATCCTTTGGATTGGACTTCTTTAAACTCTCATATACAGCCATTATCTGGGCTGGAGTAGTATCCTTCTGCCCCAGTCCATACCTTCCTCCTACAATTATAGGCTTTAGATCCGAATTGTAAAACAGTGATTTTACATCCAAATATAGGGGTTCCCCAAGGGAGCCTGGCTCCTTAGTCATATCTAGCACTGCAATCTTCTTCACTGTCCTTGGTAGCACCTGGAAGAAGTGTTTTGCTGAAAAGGGTCTATATAGATGCACCTTGATAAGCCCTACTTTCTCTCCCCTAGCTCTTAAATAGTCTATAACCTCTTCCGTAGTCTCACATACAGAACCCATAGCTACTATTATCCTATCAGCTTCTGGATCTCCATAGTAATTAAATAGCTTATAATCTCCCCCTGTAATTTTGTTTATTTCCTTCATATAGTTCTCTACAATTTCTGGTATCCTCTCAAAGAAAGGGTTAGCAGCCTCTCTCTGTTGAAAATAGATATCTGGGTTTTGAGCAGTGCCCCTAAGTACTGGCCTCTCTGGATTTAAGGATCTGTTTCTAAACTCATCTACTGCCTTCATATCAAGTAACTGCTTTAAATCATCATATTCTATCACTTCAACCTTCTGAACCTCATGGCTAGTTCTAAAACCATCGAAAAAATGTAAAAAGGGCACTCTTCCCTTTATAGCAGCCAAATGGGCAACCCCTGCCAAATCCATAACTTCCTGTACGCTGTTGGAGCAAAGCATGGCAAATCCAGTTTGCCTTGTAGCCATCACATCTTGATGATCTCCAAAAATGCTTAGAGCATGGGCAGCTATGGCTCTGGCTGCCACATGGAATACTCCTGGAAGCAATTCTCCTGCTATCTTATACATATTTGGTATCATAAGCAAAAGTCCTTGGGAAGCAGTATATGTAGTAGTAAGGGCTCCTCCTTGCAGGGATCCATGTACAGCACCACTAGCCCCTGCTTCTGACTGCATTTCTATAACCTTTACTTCTTGACCAAATAGATTCTTCCTCCCTTGACTTGACCAAGCATCCACCAGCTCTGCCATGGGAGAAGAAGGAGTTATGGGATATATGGCTGCCACTTCTGTAAATGCGTAGGATATGTAGGCAGCCGCTTCGTTTCCATCCATAGTCTTCATAATCCTTGCCATAAACATACCTCCAAATTGATGTTTTCTTCCTTATTATTATTCAAATTTGGATATTAATTCATTTTTATATAAAATTTTCATCCCCTGGACCAAGGAAATAGTCTAAACATTTTTGAAATTCATTGACAAAAAATCAATCTGATAATATCATGAAAATATGAAACACTTGTAATAATTCTAATTAGGGGGTCATTAAATGCCTAACTTCATGGCTTTTTTATCCTACATAATAATTACAACCTATACTCCTGGGCCAAATGTTATAATGTCCATGTCAAATGCAGCAAAATATGGATTAAAGAAAGCCCTGCCTTTTAACTTAGGTGCTGCTATAGGAGTATTTATTCTTATGCTCTTATCCAGCATATTCAGTGTAGCCCTGTATAAATTCATACCTTCCATTAAACCAGTTCTCACTTATATAGGTGCCATCTATATACTGTATCTTGCATGGAAAATTTTCAAAAGCAAAACCAGCTATGATGATAAAGATAATAATAATAATAATAAAACAACAACCTCTATAATGTCAGGGTTGTTGTTACAGTTTGTAAATCCTAAGGTAATTATATTCTGTATTACTACAGTTACTACTTTTATAATTCCTTACTATAATTCAATAATTACACTTGCACTATTTTCAGTAGCCATTGCCCTCACAGGCTTCTCAGCAACATTTTGCTGGGCCCTTTTTGGCTCTGTCTTTCAAAAGCTACTGATGAAAAATGAAAAGATCATCAATACTGTTATGGCATTACTCCTTGTATACTGTGCAGTTTCTTTATTTTTGTAAGTAAAACTTTCCTATTTCACTATGACCATAAATCCTTTTTTCCATAAATCATATATGTACCTATTATAGAAACCATGATTGTTAATAGGCCTAAAGCTACAAAACTCCAATTCCAGCCTTCTTTAACTATGTTCATGGGCATGGCATAATCAAAAGGTGATAGATATCTGAAATAATCCAGTTTATCCTTCATCTTGCTTAATACTCCAAATATGTATGATATGAAGAATACTCCTATTGAAATTGCTACTGAATTATAGGAGGGTTTTAACACCGTTGATAAGAACAATCCAATTGACAAAAAGATGTATCCAGCCAGTGTCAACCCAATGAATATTTCTTTAATATCTATAAGCATTTCAATGGTTTTTAGATCCGCTGGCTTATAAATCATTGATATTACCATAGTAGCAAAAGCAACAATAACCATAAAAACAAGATAAACTATCGCCCTACTTAGGGCTTTATAAGTTACTATTTCGTATCTACTAACAGGCTGAGCATACAAGAACTCAATAGAGCCCTCCTTTTCCTCATCAAGAAGACTTCCAACACCAAGTATAAGGCCGTATATGGCTGTGGCCATTCCAATATATTGCAATACATAGGCTTCATATTGGATTATATCTGTAAAATCTACCATTTCATTAATTCCAAAGGCCTCCAACAATCCCTCTGGAAATGCACCTAACTTAGTCTCAACAAGCTCCTGTATGCCGCTATCCCTCATGCTTGGGAAAAATGCCATAAATAATGCAATAGTAAATCCACATACCAGAGCCCAGGTTAGGCAGGACTTAAGCAACCTCTTTGCTTCAAATTTAAAAATATTCATCCTAGCCCTCCTCTTCCTCATAATACTTCATGAAAGTATCCTCAAGATTTTCTTTCCTAACGGAAAGATCCTTTATTTGGTATTTGGACAGTGATTTTATTAGCCCATCCATTTCTCCTTTATATATAAACCTATATCTGTTTTCCTCTTCTAAGATAATCTTGTCAGCTAGCTCTTCTATAAAGGATTTCGGTACATTTCCTTCAATATCAATAATTCTACCAAAGTCCTTTATAGTCGACTTAAGATCTATTACATCTACTATCCTTCCGTCCTTTATAATTGCAACCCTATCACATAAGTTCCCTACTTCTACTAAATTATGGGAGGACAAGAACACAGTATTACCTGCATCCTTAAACTCTTTTAATAAATGAAACAATTTCTTCTGCATAAGGGGGTCTAGTCCACTTGCTGGTTCATCCAGTATAAGCAGCTTAGGATTGCCTAAGAGGGCTTGAGCAATTGAAACCTTCTTCTTGTTTCCAAGGCTTAACTCGTACATAAACTTGTTTTCATCAATATCCAGCTCCTTCATTAAGTTCCCCACTTGACCATCACTTGCTTCTTTAAAACTATTTGCATAATCTAACAGGTCTTTAACTTTAACTTTCCCATAGTACCTCACTTCGCTAGGCACATATCCTATCATTTTCTTTATAGACTTACTCTCTTTAACTATATCCTTACCAAATATTATTCCGCTACCCTCTGTTGGGTATATAAAATTCAAGATAGTCCTTATAAATGTAGACTTTCCCGCTCCATTGGGACCTATAAATCCAAATATTTCACCTTCATTTACCCTTATGTTTACCTGGATAATCCCCCTGTGTCTACCATAGTACTTTGTTAGATTCTCCGTTTCTATAGCATACATACTATCACCCCTATATAAAGTATATTAATTATACTATAGCAAACATCCAACAGTTTTGTAATAGGCAAGACCTAATAATTAATGAAAAATCAGTGGGATTGCCCACTGATTTTTCATTATATAGTCCATTGTCCATGGATTATTCCTACTAGATACCATTGTCCATCTTGTTTTTCAAATACTAGCTTTAAACTCCTCCAGTCCATGCCCTCATACTTAGGATCTATACTCTTAAAATGGAATTCTACAAAACTACCACCTGGATAAACCTCTTCTATATTACTTATAGCATTTCCTTGACCAATAATAGTATTATTCCCTATCATTTGTGGATCAGCAAAATTGACATCGTATACAAACTTACCATAATAATCGCTGAAACTTAATTCGATTGGGTCACCAGTGCCGTCATAATTACCCCAGGTATATACCTTAGTATCTTCATTTAACTTGGCTACTTCATCCTTGGTAAAGACTCGATGTACCTTAACATCTACATGATCGTAAGGACTAAATCTTAAACCCTTTGATGGATGAACATACTTTGACAAAGTCTTCATATCCTTATCCTTTATAAGTCCAACAAGATCTATTGACATTTTCAAAAGATTGTCCTCACGAGCTTCGCTTTCTTGTTTTCCCTCTAGGTCCTTTATCTTATCTTCTAATTCTTTTTTCTCATCTTCAAGGGCTGCTATCTTCTCATCTTTTTCCTTTAGCTGTTCTTCTAAGGAATTATCGCCATTTGGGTCCTGATTATCTTTTCCACTACATGCTGAAAGAACTAATGTCAATATTAACACACCAAGTGCAAGCAGATATATCCTTCTATTCATGTGCTCACTGTCCTTTCGATTTAATTTCTAAAATAATATATATTTTATTGATACCATTATACCATGATTTTATTCTACAATATGTTACAATTCGGTAAATAATCCTGAGACTAAAGAAGCAATTTTCAAAGGTCCTATCCCCTTTGAAAATTGCTTTTGTCTGTTTTTATGCGTGAATCTTTATTAACTCTAATGCTAGTCTTGCTGCATTTTCTAAGTCCTTAATGTGCAGATGTTCTTCTATTGTGTGAGGTTTCCTCTCTCCTATTCCTAGATTTACTGCTTGTATTCCATTTGCATTTAATATGTTTGTATCACTGCCTCCACCAGAAGCAGTGGTAAATGGCTCTAATCCAATATTTCTACAAGCTTCTTTTACCTTATGTATTATTTCTGCATCTTCTTCAACCTTAAAGGCCCCATAAGTATGTTCCACATCTATTTCTACTGTTCCTCCAAATTTTTCTGCTGCTTCTTCACAGCACTTAACCATATGATCTGTTTGATTCTTTAGTTTTTCATCGGATAGACTTCTAGCTTCTCCTTGGATCTCCACTTCCTTGGTTACTATATTTGTAGCTTGGCCACCAGAAATAATCCCTATATTGGCTGTGGTTTCTTCATCTATCCTCAATAATTTCATATGGCTAATTGCATCCGCCGCCATTTGGATAGCACTGATGCCCTTTTCAGGTGCTACTCCCGCATGAGCTTCTTTGCCAATAAACTTAGCATGAATTTTATTTTGTGCTGGACCTTGCACAACTATTTCTCCTGGTTCTCCACCACTATCCAGTACAAACCCCTTCTTAGCCTTTAACTTTGCATAATCTAAATTCTTAGCTCCGTATAATCCGCCTTCTTCATAAACAGAAAATACCACTTCAATATCTCCATGGGGAAGATCCTTTTCTATAACAGTTTCAATGGCTTCTAAAATAGCAGCTATACCAGCCTTATCATCCCCACCCAAAACTGTAGTACCGTCACTATATATAACACCATCTCTAATTACAGGCTTTATGCCTTTACCCGGAGACACCGTGTCCATATGGGCGCTAAATAAAATCGTTTCTCCATCAGTTTTTCCCTTTAGTTTTCCAATAACATTACCAGCATTGCTTCCTACCTTTTCTCCTGCATCATCCATGCATACTTCCAAGCCCAGTCTTTCCATTTCCTTCATTATGAAGTCCGCAAATTCTCTTTCATATTTTGTAGGGCTGTCAATTTGCACATAATTTAAGAATCTTTCTAATAATCTTTTTTGATTGATCATACAGTGTCCCTCCTCAATATAAGAAAAATATGAATTATAAAAATATGAGGCACTAAAGGCCTCATATTTCAATTTTAGAAACATTATATATTTATTATACACTTTCTATTACATATTTACAAATAAAGATGCACCTGGACCTAGTGGAAGTCCTAATAGGTACCAAACTACCAGCAATAGGCTCCAGAATATTAAGAAGGCTATAGAATATGGTATCATTGTTGATATCAAAGTACCAAGACCTGCGTCCTTATCATATCTTTTCGCAAATACAACTATCATAGCAAAGTAACTCATCAATGGAGTGATTATATTGGTTGTAGAGTCTCCTATTCTGTATGCAATCTGTGTTAATTCTGGACTCAAGCCAAGTCTATACATCATTGGCACAAATACAGGTGCCATAATAGCCCATTTTGCTGATGCAGAAGCCATAAATAAGTTTAAGAATGCTGTAATAAAAATAAATGATATTACTAGAGGTAATCCAGTAAATCCTACCCTTTCTAGGAACTGTGCACCCTTAACTGAGATTATGGTTCCAACATTTGAATAGCTGAAGTAGTTGATAAACTGTGCTGCAAAGAAGGCTAATACTAAATATGAGCCCATGCTCTTCATGGCATCAGTCATGCTCTCTACTAAATCATTGCTATTCTTTATCTTTCCAGTAGTTTTACCATATGCAAGTCCTGGTACTAAGAATAGTAACAAGATTGCTGGTATAAGTCCATTGCCTAAAAATTCATTTAGAGTCAAATTCCCATCAGCATCAGGTGATCTAAGGGGCCCATTAGGTAGCATTAACAATGCCATTACAACAATATATGCTAGAAGTGCTAATCCAGCATTTCTTAAACCCCTGTTTTCAACTTCTGTAATATTATCTTCACTTGCTGCAAATTTGCCTTTGTAAGGTCCAAGATTCTTTTCTACTATTTTTTCTGTTACAAGTGTACCTATTATTACTAACAAGAATGTAGATACTACTAAGAAGTACCAATTTGCAGTTGTTAATACTTCATGCTCAATACCTACTCCTCTTAAAGCTTCATTAGTAATTCCTGCAAGTAAAGCATCAGTAGTACCAAATATAAGGTTGGCTGAGAATCCTCCAGATACACCCACAAAGGCTGCTGCCAAACCTGCAATTGGATGTCTGCCTACACTAGCAAATAGTAGGGCTCCTAAAGGTATAACAACTACATAACCTGCATCTGAAGCTATGTTGGACATTACTCCAGTAAATACAACAATAGCAGTTAGTAGCTTTGGATGAACTCCTATTAATAGTTTTCTTAAAGATGTATTAATAAGCCCTGTCCATTCAGCAACTCCTACCCCTAGCATAGCTACAAGAACTGTTCCCAATGGAGCAAAGCTAGTAAAATTCTTCGTTGCGCTATTAAAGATGTACCTTAGCCCCTCAGCGTTTAACAAAGACACTGCTCCCACAGTTACTTCTTCTCCTGCTCTGGCATCAAAATAGGTAACTGGCTCCCCAACTTTGGCAACAATTGCTGAAATTACAACAATAACTAAGCTTAAAATAAAGAATATTATTGCTGGATGTGGTAGTGCATTCCCCAGTCTTTCAACAGTTTTTAAAAATCCTTTTACCTCTTTATTGTTTTGCTGAGGTGATTGCTTCCTTGTCATAATATCCTCCTTTTCTGTATTATTCTGTATTTTTTAACACAAGTATGGTTATATAAAAGTATTACTATTCTTGCAAGTCCTTATTCCCAAAAAAATATTAGATTAATCTTCATATTCTTAATATTTCTAAGCTTTCCCCTTTTTATATTATTAAATACTCCTACCAATTCCATAAATAGTAATTGTGATACACTTTCCCTTGATCATTTATTAAATTAACTCAGTTCTTAAATCTTATACTTAAATTTCATGAGTAACTTGTTAATTACTTCCACTTCATGAGCAGATATAAAAAAGGGAGACCAATGTCTCCCTACTTCATTATATCAAACTTAATTATTACCTTAAACAAATCCCCATCTATATCCACTACGAATTCTCCACCACATACCTTGGTAAAGCTCTCTGCTATGGATAGTCCTAAACCACTGCCTTCTGTAGTTCTCGATTTATCTCCCCTACTGAAGCGCTGCAGTATTTCCTCTGCAGTAAAATCCATTTCATATCCAGCTATATTCTTTATTACAGTTATAGCCTTGCCATTTACTTCTTCCAGTTCTATATACACTCTTGTGCCCTTGAGGGAATATTTCAAGGCATTGTCGATTAAATTTTGGAATACCCTGTAAAGCCTTTTACCATCGGATTTTATATAGACAGGACCTTCTGGCAGTCTGGTTCTAATTTGAAGGCCCGAAGTATCTATTTCATCTGCCATATCTCCTAAGGTTTGTTCTATCAATTTCTTTAAATCCAATTTCTCCAAATCTAAATTGATATCTCCACTAGTGCTCTTTGCCAAGTCGAAAAGGTCTGAGACAATACTTTTTAGCCTATAGGACTTCTCAGATAGTATGTTTACATAGTCCCTAGCTGTTTCTGATAGCTCTTCCTTTGACAACAGGTCAATATAGCTTATTATTGAAGTTAGTGGGGTCTTCAAATCATGAGAAACATTAGTTATAAGCTCTACCTTCATCCTCTCAGATTTCATTTGCTCTTGTAGGCTTTCGTCAAACCCCTTATTGATTTCCTCATAGGTTCTGTTGTTATATTTTACATACCAGTAGATGACAGCAATTTCTATTAATGGAGGTATTATCATAAAAGGTGGTAGGAAAATGAATAAAAAGGTCATAGCCACCAATATTCCACTTACAATAATAAAAGCCATCTGTCTGTAGAACAAAGCTTTAGTAAGGGGGAATTTTTCAAATCTTCTTCCATCAAAAAAGCTTTTTAGAAAGTCCTTGATTTTGAAGTAGATTGTATAGATAAGGCTGTGTTTCATAAACTTTTTTGCCTTTATCTTTCTTACCATTGAAAGGAATAGTATTCCCATTAGGGTAATCATCACTACTGTGACTAAGCCGTACAGGATTAGAGAATAGATCTGGCTCAGTCCTAACTGATTAGTTGTTCCTGTATTGCTATTGAATAGTTGTACCTCCATATTGTAACCAAATAGATCTATCCCTATTGCTAACCATAAAGCAAAAAGAGTGCCGAAGGCTATTACCAATATTTCTGTATATATTTTATCAATTCTCCACATATGGAGTTCATCATCGTCCTGCTTTCTTCCAGTTACAAAAGTTAGAAATATTATCAAGCCCAAAGCCAATATTAACAAGGTTCCGATTATTATCACAAAGGGCATCAAGCTCTCCCTTGTATTTTCCCACTTCTCTTGCTCTGCAGCCATATACTCATCTGGGAAAGCTAATACTAATGAAAACTGGCCCTCCCTTTCATAATGATATAGGTAATTTCCATCCGTATACTCTCCATAGGTCCAATCCTCAATTTCTGGAGAATTATTTCCTTTTC
The DNA here is from genome assembly GCA_012735215.1 of Tissierellia bacterium. GTDB lineage: Bacteria > Bacillota > Clostridia > Tissierellales > Tepidimicrobiaceae > JAAYHX01. The sequence continues at coordinate 79,670 of JAAYHX010000020.1, read as the reverse complement.
CAAATTGTTCAAAGAATTCAATATTCTCATCTGCTGCATTTGTAGATACAGTCTCTCCATCGCTTACATAATAGTAGTAGTTTAAATCATCTGGAGTAGTAGTAACTTGTTCCTTGTTTTGAATAAGGTAAATTACCCTATTTCTTGCAGGTAAAATGTGATTATGGTAAAAATGGCTGCTGTCTTTATATTCTTCAAGAAACAAGGATTCAAATTCTCTGCCTGTAAATGCCAAATATTGGATCAGGAGAACTCCTGTAGTAATAATAATTACTGTTAATATAAAAGCTAGTACTTTTGTACTTTTTCTTCTGCTAACATTTTTCAATCTTGTATCCAATGCCCCACACCACCTTCAAATATTTAGGCTCTTTAGGATTGATTTCTATTTTTTCACGGATACGCCTTATATGGACCATGACAGTATTCTCAACAGAGTGGGCTTCCTCCTGCCATACTCTTTCATATATTTTCTCAGCAGAGAACACAATTCCAGGATTGCTCATCAACAGCTCCATAATCTTGAACTCGGTAGGAGTTAGCTTAACAGGAACTCCATCAACCTTAAACTCCTTAGTTTCCCTATTTAGGCTTAGTCCACCAACAACCAGTAGGGAAGAATTGTTGGAGCTTCTCATATCTCCCAAATACATGTATCTTCTTAACTGGCTTTTTACCCTGGCTACTAACTCCTGAGGATTGAAAGGTTTGGTTACGTAATCATCTGCTCCCATGGAAAGGCCTAATATTTTGTCGCTGTCCTCAGATTTTGCTGATAATATGATTATGGGGATATTCTTTTTCTCTCTGATCTTCAATGTTGTAGACAAGCCATCCAATTTGGGCATCATTATATCCAATAAAATCAGCTGGACATCATTAGTAACTAAAGCATCCAAAGCCTCCAGTCCATTGTATGCTTTTATCACTTTGTAGCCCTCAAAGGTTAAAAGCTTTTCAATAGCATTTGCAATCTCCCTATCATCATCAACGACTAAAATTGTTGCATGGTCCATATAATCACACCTCTCTCATTAGCCTATACTCATATAATAGTGGGGTAATCTTACAGCCGATTTGATGTATTTCTTACAAATTTCTTAACAACATTTTATCATTAATTCTACAGTGGGAAAAGCATATAAAGCTTTCATTTAAATAGAGACATATTGAAGATAAAGTGATACAATATGCTTAATATATAAGAAGTGAGGAGGGGACGCCGTGGAAATAAAGTATAGGATAACAGAAGAGGATTACATAAAATTCAATATATACCACGCTGAAAACTCAAAAGCCCACAAAAAATCATACTATACCCTAAAATATTTGCTCTCCCTTATATGCGGATTAGCAATATACTTCATAGGTTCAAATTTATTCAACCAGCCTAAGCTCTATTGGGGTATTATAGCCATAGTTTTTGTTTTAGCATGGATAATAAGATTTCCAAAAACCTATGAAAAAATAATAAGAAAATCTGTTGAGTCCATGTTGAAGGATAAAGATAATTCATCCATGCTATGTGAAAACACCATGATAATCGGAGAAGATGAGATAAGGGTTATTAATAAGCATAATACTGAAATAATCTCAAAGGAAGGGATAAAAGAAGTAAAGGTTTATGATGATATGATACTCATTTATTTAAGTGGCTTTGCCGCCCACATCATACCAACAAGATATTTAACTGATGAAACAAAAGAAAAGCTTCTAAAGGAGCTGGCCTTTGCAATGGAAAAGCAGGAGTAACATAAAAGGATTGAGTTCTATATAGAACTCAATCCTTTTTTATTCTTCAGGCGTTAGTAAATAAAGCTGTAATCCTTATAGGTAGTCTAGTAACCGGAAGGGGTGTTTGCCGATGAACATGCCTATCTTTATGTTTCAATTCCTTATAGGTAGTCTAGTAACCCCGCTATCACAAGCTTAAGGATGAGAATTTGGACTGTTTCAATTCCTTATAGGTAGTCTAGTAACAAAAGAAAGTTGGAAGGGGGAAGAAACCTTCATCATTGTTTCAATTCCTTATAGGTAGTCTAGTAACATATAAGAGAAATTTCTCTAAAGCTTTAATTGAAGTGTTTCAATTCCTTATAGGTAGTCTAGTAACATTATTGCATAAACTGCCTAAGAGAGTTTTTACCAAAGTTTCAATTCCTTATAGGTAGTCTAGTAACCCATTACATATCTTGATTTTATCACATTCTCCATTTTTTGTCAAAGCTCTAAATCAGGTAAATTTATTTAACATCGAGTTAATATTTTTGGCTATAAACCTTGAAATTTACACGCTTCTTCTAAAAAATAAAATTGTCGTCGACCTCCAGGGGTTTTTGCACTACTTAAGGTCGACGACAATTTCTATGCTATTTCAAATTTCTTATCTTATCTAAAATCATCTTCTGCTCTACTTGGGCAACCAATCTTCTTGTGTAAGCTACAGTATCAGGATTTACACTGATGCTGTCTATTCCTTCTTGTACTAGGAATTCAGCAAACTCTGGATATTGGGATGGCCCTTGGCCACAGATGGATATGGTTTTTCCATATTTGTGAGCTGCCTTAATTAGTATGGAAATAGCTCTCTTTACTGCTTCGTTTCTCTCATCAAAGTATCCCATATTATTGAGAATACCTGAATCCCTATCTGCCCCCATTACAAGCTGAGTTAAATCGTTGCTTCCAATGCTGAATCCATCTACCATTTGGGCGAACTCTTCTGCTTGGAACACTACTGATGGAACTTCTGCCATAATCCAAATCTTAAATCCTTTATCCTGTACTAGTCCTTCTTCTGCCATTATTCTCTTTACAGTCTCAAGTTCCCATGTAGTCCTTACAAATGGCAGCATTGCCCATACATTGTCAAGTCCAAATTCCTCTCTTACCTTTCTCATAGCCCTGCATTCTAGTCTGAAGCCTTCTTCGTAAGCTGGAGAAATGTATCTGGATACTCCTCTCCATCCAATCATTGGATTTGCTTCAATTGGCTCTACTTCATCTCCACCCTTTAGTCCTCTGAACTCATTGGTTCTGAAATCTGATAATCTCACTACAACTGGCCTTGGATAGATTTCCTGAGCTACCATTGTAATTCCTTCTGCCAATTTATCTATCATGAACTTACCTTGACCAGTTTTTACTAGATACATTGGATGGGCACCAATCATATTGGTAAATATGAATTCAGTCCTCATAAGCCCTATTCCATCAAAAGGTAGGTTCTTGTATTTTCCTATTATGTTTGGCTCTCCTAAATTCATGTATATCTTTGTAGCTGTTACAGGGGCAAGCTGATGAACTAAATCCTCACTTACAGCTGCATTGGAAGATACTTGTATGTCAGCTGATTTTTCCTTTTCTTCTTTTAGAACATATCCTTCATATACTACTCCTCTTTTTGCGTCAACAGTAATTTCCATTCCATCCTTCAAAACCTTTGTAGCATCTTTAGCTCCTACTATACAAGGAATTCCTAATTCTCTTGATACGATAGCAGCGTGGCAAGTTCTTCCACCTTCTTCTGTTACTACTGCACTAGCCCTTCTCATAGCAGGTACCATGTCTGGGTTAGTCATCATAGTTACAAGTATATCTCCTTCTTCAACTCTTGCAATCTCTGAAATATCCTTAATATATTTTACCTTGCCTCTGGTAATTCCTGGAGATGCTGCCAAACCTCTTACTAAGGATTTTAACTGAGTATTATCTATACTTTTCTCCATTTCCTTCTCTCCTTTTAAAGTAGTTATAGGTCTAGCCTGTAATATATATAAGCTCTTGGTATCCTTATCAAATCCCCACTCAATATCTTGATAGCTGCCATATAATTTTTCTATCTTAATACCATATTCTACTAGCTGTAGTATTTCTTCATCAGTCAAACATTGTTTGCTTACGTATTCACTTCCTAAGTAGTCGGCAACTTTAACCTCAGTAGTTCCTACCCCTTGATCTTTTCTAACAATCATTACTGTCTTATCTGCTATATGTTCTTCAACAACTTCCTTTGTTTTCTTATCAACTATAAATTCATCTGGAGTTACAGTTCCTGATACAACAGCTTCTCCCAATCCCCAGCTAGCATTGATCATTATTTGATCAGTATTGTTGGTAATTGGGTTTGCAGTAAACATAACTCCTGACTTCTCACTATTAACCATTTTTTGAACCACTACGCTTAGGGCAACTTCAAAATGGTTAAAATCTTGTTTTTCTCTATAGTATATTGCTCTAGCAGTCCATAGGGAAGCCCAACATTTTCTTATATGATTAAGTAATTCTTCATATCCTCTAATATGAAGGTAAGTGTCCTGTTGTCCTGCAAAAGATGCTTCGGGAAGGTCTTCTGCTGTAGCTGATGACCTAACTGCTACTTCGCCATCCTTCACACCTATCTTTTTATTGAATTCTTCATAGGCTAACTTTATCTCATCAGCTAGATCCTGTGGAACTGATTGTTCTACTATTAAGTCTCTAACTTCCTTACTTATTCTTTGTAGCTCATCAGAGTCCTCTACATTTAAGCCCTCAATTTTTTCTCTTATGGCATTTCCTACATTTGATTTTTCTATAAAGTACTTATAAGCTCCTGCTGTAACACAGAATCCAGGTGGCACATCCAATCCATTTTGAGTTAATTCTCCTAGGTTTGCACCCTTTCCTCCAACCATTGTTATATCTTCTTTATTGATTTCATTAAACCATTTGATATAGTTTAGATGAGTCATAGTATTCCTCCTATTTATTCAATAATCATTATATATTATATCACATTTATTTAAATGTGCTATACTTTTTATTAACTTTTTAAAAAAAATATAACCTCAATTATATGAGGTTATATAAAGTCCTAAATCTATTATATGAAATTATCTAGTAGCCATTTATTATTGTCATGAATATTAGCTTTCTATCCTTATATCAAAGCCCATTATTCCTATTATGTTTCCATCCATATCCTTAACCTGGGTTGCTATAGTCTTATTAACTTCATTAGTAAAGATACTTATATAGAAGTCTGATATGTGCATACCATTTTTCATGGCTCCAATAAACCAATCCCTATTTCTTACATCAATATCATCACTAATCCTATCACTAGATGAGATAACTTTACCATTATTGCCAAAGAAATAAATCAGCTCAATACTAGGTAGTTTTTTCATAACATTTTCATAGATAGACTTATGGGTTTGTGTTTTTAGATTCCTTATATCTGGGTGATCTTTAACCTCATTGACTACCTTAAGATGTTTGTTAAGAATTTCATCTAATACCTGCTGATCCATGACAATTTTTGAATGTTGATTGATTTCCTTGCCAAACTCTTTGCTCATATTGTTGATTATTTCAGCATTGTTATTGATGCCTTCGGTTATAGCTGCTTGTTCTTGGATAGCTGCTGATATCTGTTGAGTTTGAGATACATATTTTTCAGAGATATCGCTTACTACTTTAAGTTGCTCAATTATTCTATTCAATGCTTCTAGCTGTTCCTTCATCTTATCATCTGTAGATTCTAAGACGCTGTTTATAGTATGTAAACTTTCAGTAGATTCCTTTAAATAATCCTCAGTTTCTCTAACCAATTGAGCATCCTTATATTCTTCTTCTATCACTTCCTTCAAGTTGTCCAAGAGGATGCTAATTTGGCTAGCAAACTCCCCTACCATGTTGTTTATCTTCTCAGTTGAATCCCTGGTCATCTCTGCAAGTTTTCTTACTTCTTCAGCTACTACAGCAAATCCCCTACCATGTTCCCCAGCCCTAGCTGCTTCTATGGCTGCATTCAATGCTAGTAGATTGGTCTGTTCCGAAATATCCTTTACCAGATCAACAATGTCATTTATTTCATCCACATTATTAGAAATAACTTCTGCATTTTTTAATAATTTTCTATTTCTATCCGTTCTGTTTTCCATGTTGTATATGAGCCTATCAAATGTTTCCCCTGTTTTTACAAAGGTTTCATTAGTATACAACCATTGCTCCTTGGCCTTGCTGTTTTCTTCAGTTGTTTCTTGGGATAAGTTTCTAAGTTCGTTGTTCATGGATAGCAACTCTTCTACTTTGCTTTTTTGTACATCTGCGCCAACTGATATTTCCTCAATGGATTGGGCTATTTCGTTTATAGAATGGCATGTTTCATCTGTGGCGTTAGCTAAATCCTGAGCTATAGTCAATACCCTTTGGGAAGAATAGCTTATTTGTGCTAAGGCACTTCTATAGTTATCCATTATCCTATTTAGGTTTTCTACAAAATTAGCATAAGACTTGTCCATTGTCTTAAACTTCTTGGATAAATTCCCCTTAGCAACCTCCTCTACTTCCTTCTCTACTTGCTTTATAAAATCTCCTTTTCCCTTATATATGAAAGAAAAGACCTCTACTAACAAGACAGCTCCAAGAGCAATATAAAGGTATATAGAACTTAAATTAAGCCTATAAATAATGATAGAAAAAAGTATAAGCAATACCCTTATGACAGCCAAATAGTACTCCTCCCTTCCCGCTATATGATATATTGTTACCTAAAACATATATTAATTTTACCACATTATAGAAATATTTCAAAACATTAATAATATAAAAATCCCGTATAGGGAATACGGGATTTTTAGTACCAATTATTTGTAAAGAACAATACTAACAGCAGGAAGAAGAATAGCAATGAGTCGTCTCCACTGTTGTACCATGTACCTCCGCCAAAAATAATTACTAACAGCAAGAAGAAAAATAGTAAAGAATCATCGTCTGATCCCAAAAATCCTCTTGAACCTCTTCTTCCCTTATCGCTTCTGATTTCCTCAACCATATTAAAACCTCCTTATTTCTTCTCTCAATGTATACTATGATTTACCAGAAGCTATGGTTACTGATTTTTTGAATAATAATTTTCCATTTTAGGCATCCTATTTGTAAAAGAAAGGAGTTGATCAAATGGATACATTGGCATTAGTGTTAGTTATAATTGGGGCTTTAAACTGGGGACTTATTGGACTGTTTGAATTTGACCTGGTAGCTTCAATCTTTGGAGGTCAAGGAGCTCCCTTAAGTAGATTAATATATGGATTAGTTGGATTAGCAGGTCTATACTCTATTAAGTTTCTATTTAGAGACAGAGAAAAGACACAGTAGTATTTACTAACTCTAGTAACAATCAACTATAAGCAACAATAGTATTAAGAGAAGTAGCTCTTCTGCAAATGTCTTATCAGGTCTGCCATGTTTCCCATGTCCCCAATCAAAGAGCAGCAAAATCAAAAAGGTGAATATTATACTTTCATCGAAGCCCTTGGTTCGCTTTTCCATAATAATCCCCCTACATAGATTATTTAATATATAATATTCATAAACACTGATTCTGTTACATGAAGAGTTTACATTTAACCTCCTATTAAAAAAGCAGAGATTCTTTTTAAGAATCTCTGCTCCTTTCTAATTCTTCCCTTAGTTCTGTTATGGATTTTGTTGAAATATTCTTTTTATCAATGTCAAGCAGCCTCATTGCCCTTTCAAGGTCCTTTTGGTCTTTTACTTCTATCTCCATGTAGGGGTAAGGATAAGTCTGCTCATCCCAAATATCTAGATCAAATCTTATTCCATCATAGACATATGACTTCCTTTTCTTAAAACCTTCTCCAACTACATGGTAACCTAGATCCTTTAAGATGGCTACCATAGCTTCCTTGTTATCTATCTTGGTTGATATTTCTACATTTTGTCTAGCTTCTTGTCTCCTAATATTCTTCTTAAGAGTTAAATTTATGGTTTTTTTCTTATCCATCAAGTCTGTAGTCTCTCTTATCCTCAGATAGCTATTTAATTCCTTTTGAATAAACATATCCTTTGAATCTATTACCGTATTTACTTGAGCTTCTTCCGCAATCAATTTAGCACCCATCTGGATCAACCTCTGCTCTACTTGGTCCAGGTCTACATTTAATACCTTTACTTCAATTTCCCTTTCCATAGTTTTTCCTCCTGTTATTATCCTCTATAGGCCTCCTCATCCAATATAACAGTAACATTGGGATGAAGTAGAAGCAAGCTGGCTGGTAGCTGAGTTGTTATCTTATCGCCCTTAATAAGTTCCTTCATAACTTCATGCTTGCTCTTTCCACTGGCCAAGAGGATTATCTGTTTTGCTTTCATTATAGTACCGATTCCCATAGTTACAGCATTTTGGGGAACCTGATCTATAGAGTCAAAGAATCTAGAATTTGCTTGGATAGTTGATTCAGTAAGGTTCACAATATTTGTTCCAACTTTTAGCTCTTCATCAGGCTCATTGAAACCAATATGGCCATTTACTCCAATGCCTAAAATCTGTAAGTCAATACCACCCTTCTCTTCTATTAATCTATCGTATTCTTTACAGTAAGCTTCTAAATCTTCTACATTAGTATCAGGTATAAAAGTATTTTCCCTATCAATATTGATGTGATTAAACAAGTTGCTTTCCATAAAATAATGGTAGCTGTTTGGGTCATCATAATCTATGCCTATGTATTCATCCAAATTGAAAGTAGTCACCTGTGAAAAGTCCAATCCTTCTTCCTTATGCATGCGTATCAATTCCTTATAGAGTCCCAGAGGGGTGCTTCCAGTAGCTAATCCTAATACTATGTTCCTCTTCTTCTCCATCTCCTCTCTGACTATTTCAGCAGCCCTTTTGCTAAGAGCTTCATAGTTTGGTTGAACAATTATCTTCATTTTATTCCCTCCTTTAGAATACCCTTCGTGGTTTAAAGTCTATATAATCGCTTGACACACAGTAAAACTTAATTCCTTTAATCTCATCTTCAACTGCAAATCTGTGTCCCTCAGCGTGAAGATGGCCATACACACAAATGTTTACTCCATGTTGAACCATCAAATCAACAAACTCATTTGGAGTAGAATTTGTATTAAAGGGTGGATAGTGGAGCATCACAATTTTTGCTTCTACATCTCTATTTATACTGGATAGGGACAGATCTAGTCTATTCAACTCCCTGTTAAATATCTTTTCATCGTGTTCGGTAAATTCTTCCCAATCCCTAGACATCCAACCCCTAGTACCAGCTATAGCTACTCTTTCATCATATATAAAACTATTGTTTTGTATAAAGTTAATACTTTCTAACCCTAACTCCTTTAGCTTTTTGGGTCCCTGCCACCAAAAATCATGATTCCCTTTAACAATCAGCTTGTTACCTGGAAGTTGATCAATCCTTTCTAGGTCAATAACTGCTTCCTTAAGTTTTAATGCCCAAGAAATATCCCCTGGAAGCAATACCAAATCCTCATCCTTCACAAGCTCTTTCCAGTTTTCAAATATCTTGCTTTCGTAATCTTCCCATTTTTCTCCAAATACATCCATAGACTTTTCCTTTGAAAAATCTAAATGGAGGTCTCCTATTGCGTAGATCAAATATACCACTCCTAATTAATGTTAAAGTTTATCTTTAACTAACAAAGGCCTTATTTTTAAGTTTCCTTCAGGTTAATGTTAAACTTTAACTTATATCTATAAAGTTATACGTTAAGTTCATACTATCTAGCAACTGCCCTTCCCTATTTTGACAGGTAAACAGGATAATTTGGTTTCTTTCACTTAGTTTAGCCAAAAATTCTAACATGTTTTTAAGCCTTCTATCATCGTATTGTATGAAACAATCGTCCAATATTAGGGGGAAGGTATCCTTTTTCATAGAATCCATTATGCTAAACCTTAATGCAAAATGGATTTGATCAATGGTCCCCCCACTCAAACTGTCAATTGGAATCAACTCTCCAGTAGTTGGATTTTCTACAGACACATCTAAGTTATCATCTATTTTAATACTTCCATATTTCCCACCAGTAACATAACAAATTAACTGGCTTACATTTTTATTTATCTCAGGAGCAAACTGCTTATGAATCCTCTCTGATATATCCCCTATTACCTCTTTAGCTATTTCTATTGACTGTATATATTCCTTGAAGCCTTCTATTTCCCTTTCCTTTCTAGCTATCTCCTCATCTATGTTTACCAGTTCCTTTACATGATTGTTTAATATGTCCATCCTCTCTTCAAGCTTAGAATACTCATACTTCATTTCACTAAAGGCTTTTTCCATGCTGCTTAAATTCTCTTCTATTATATCAATATTTACTTCCTCTATATCTTCCTTAAGTTCCTCCTTGAAGTATACTGTCTTTTCCTTTAACTCTTCCAAGCTAATATTCTTTAATATGTGATCTAAAAGCTCTGCCTTACTTTCCCTATCCTTTATCAAATTATCATAAATCCTTTTTCTACCAAGTCCTTCCTTAAAGTGGTCTAAAGAATTGACCTGATTGTTATTTAGCAAGCTTTTAAGAGCATACATAAATTCCTCTTTCTTACCTTGCTTCTTATTAATTAACCTTTCAACTTCTTCCTTTTCTCCCTTTAATCCCTCTATTTCCCTTAATCTTAAGTTTGCATTAGTCTGTAAAAATCTCACCTCTTCATAAAGCCTAGTAAATTCTACCTTAGTTGAGCATTTATGCTTTTCTAGTATGTGCTTTTGAAGCTCTGTTATTTTTTCTATTCTATCCTCTCTTTCCTGTTCTTTCTGTCTCAGTTCTAGAATGCTGCCGCCAAGGGAACTTACTTCCTTATTCAAGCTTCTGCTCTTGTAGAAGGAATAGGCTAAAAGCATAAGGGATAAAGCAGCTAGTATCAAAAAATATACATTAAGGGTAGATAGACCTAAAGAAGCTAATAATATAAATGAAAAAGCAATAGATTGAATGGTTGACTTTTTCTTCTTTTCCCTTATCCCTCTCAACTGGACATTTGCTATTTCAAGCTTGTTTTGCATATGATTTATTAGTAGAGAATTTTTTTCATCCTCCAACTGGTTATAATGTGAATAATCCTCATAGAGTCCCTGAACTTTGTCCTTATCCTCTTCTACATCATATTTTCTATTTAGGTCTGCTAGCTTAGTATCTATACTCCTTAGTCTATCTATTAATCCATTGATTTCATTATCCAAAACCTTCACTTGGTTATCCAGTTTAAAAGCTTCATAATAATCTCTTTCACATAGTTTTGAGTAGTTCTTCAGATTCTCTATTTCTTCATTTAGGCTATGTATTTCTCCTTCTATCCTTTTAGCCTCTTCATAGGCTTTTTTCAGCTGGCAAATCTTTGCCTTTTCTAGTTTGGATCTAAAAATATTAATCTCTACTTCTTTACTTTCAATTTCATCTTTCAGCTGCAGAAACCTCTCCTTAGTCTGTTCATATTCTTCTTTCTTTTGTAATGCTTCCTTTCTCTTTTCCTTTAATTGGTCAAGTTCTTTAACTGCTCTACCATAGGGTTTTTTATATGCTCTTTCTGTACCAATGGAATCCAGCCTCTTATCTAAGTCTGCCATAGCGTTTTTGACTGATATCTCATCATCCAAACTGGTAGTGATATTAGCAAGCTTATCCTTTATCTCCCCAGCTAGGTCTGATTCAATCTTATTTCCTAGTTGTTTTATGGATATGGTGTTTCTATATATAATGCTGTTAAAATCAAAGAAGTAAAGACCAGGTAAATGAATATTGAGCTTCTCACCTAAATCTATATCATCTGTTATATCCTTACCTGTCAATTCATCATAAATTCTTACATATCCCCTATTAAAATCCCTTTCTATTTTATAGCTTTTTGTTTCCTCTTGTAAAGTTATTATTCCATAATATTTTTCACCATGCCATGGTCTGTATTTGTCAAGTTCAGGCAAGAAATATCTCCTCCTAGCATAAGGCCTTAGGAAGCCATAAAACATACCTTCAATGAAATTGTGTATGGTGGTCTTTCCTGATTCGTTTTCTCCATATATTATATTCAAACCATGATCAAGACCTATTTTCCTATTATTAAACTTTCCAAAGGAAATCAAATTAAGCTCCTTTAATATCATAGTTCCACCTTGCCTTTCAGCAGTGCTTCCAATCCTATATACAGGGCCTGCCTATTTATTCTATCATCCAGATCCTTCTTCTTCATTTCCTCAATAAAATAGCCTACAATATTATCCCTGTTATCCCTTGCCAGTTCATCCAAATCATAGTCAATTATCGTCTCATCCACTATCTCTATGTAATAAAAGTCATCCTGTAGACTTCTTTCCATATCGCTTACATTAACCTCTATGCCAGAGTTTAATATTCCCTTTAGTATAATTCTGTATAGGTTTTTACCCTTACTTTCCTTATTGTCACATTCCTGTATCTTATTTATAATATCAAAGTATCCCATGGTCTCATCTATTTCTATAGGTCTTTCTATAAAAATTCTTTTGCTAAAAGGAATAAAATCAATACTAGTGGCCCCATCAGAAATTGTACCAAATATTATTCCATGTTCTCCTGTTTCCCCAAAGTCCAAGGGTTCAGGACTACCACAGTAAGCCATTTTATCTGATATGATAATAGGCTTGTGTATATGACCTAATGCAATGTAATCAAATCCCAAGTGAACCAAAATACTTTTGTCCAAGGGCAGGTACTTGCTTTCTTTATTTAACAAATCACCATGGATTACTAGTATGTTTACCCTGTCCTCATCTAGGCCACCAAAATCCTTTAATATATCCTCCTGAATTTCTCCTCTATCCCAGCTAAATCCGTACACATGTGTATTTAAGTCTGGATACTCTTTTATTTCTATACCTTCCTTACCTAGTACAGTTACATTATTAGGCCAATCCACTAACCCATATAGGGATTTTTTATTGTAAGTATCATGATTGCCTGCTACTATAACTATGTTTACCTTGTCAGCTTTAGAGAGAGTATCCTTAACCCGATTTATATCCTTATATGTAAAGAATTCCTCTTCAAAAAGATCCCCTGCAATAAGCAAGAAATCCACTTCATCTTCTATGGATTTATTTACTATCCTCTCAAAGGTATTCCATAATTCTACTCTACGTTCATCGGCTCTCTGTCTGCTAAAATTGGCACTCTTAAACTCTAACCCCAAGTGCAAATCAGCTGTATGGATGAAACTAACCATCTTTTTCCCCCTTTTCTTTTGATAAAATTATACCATATCTATTTATAAAATACACTGTGCACCTATCCAGCCCATTTAACATACTATATATTTGAAGGGAGGAATAAATGTGCATTATTGCGATAGAGTTACTGCCTATGCTAAAATACTGGGTGGCAACTTGGCCCCAAGTATATATGGGAATATATTTTTTGATGACGTGCCAGGTGGAACGGAAGTATATGTTGAAGTATGGGGATTACCCGAATATAAACCTGCTAGTAATGGAAAAGACCCTGTAGGTCCCTTTGGATTCCATATTCATGAGCTAGGAAAATGTGAAATAAGGGATCCAAATAATCCTTTTGCCTCTGCGGGGGAACACTATAACCCTACCAATCAACCTCATGGAAATCATGCTGGAGATTTTCCTGTCATCTTCTCAAACAATGGATATGCAAGGATGTGCTTCTTCACAGATAAGTTTAAGCCGAAGGATATAATAGGGAAATCTGTGATTATACATCAAAACCCAGATGACTACAGAAGTCAGCCATCAGGAAATGCAGGTAAAAGGCTTGCTTGTGGCATTATAAAAAGGCTATACTAATGAAAAACTCTCGTCTTTAGGCAGGATATAAGTTTGCCTATAAAGATGAGAGTTTGGCTTATCTATATTTCACCTACATAAGAATTAGGCCTTTTATTGAAAAAGAATACTCCTACTCCACCTATGCCCAGATGAGCACCCAGTACGCTGCCAATTTTTTCAATGAATACATTGTTATGTCCAATTCTTTCAATTAGCATTTCCTTGATCATCAATGCAACTTTCAAATCGTCTGCATGGGCTATACCGATTATCTGATTAGGAAAGTCTTTAATCCGTTCACAAACCATATCCACCAAAGTTTCTAAGGCCTTTTTCCTTCCTCTTATCTTTTTAATCACCTTTATTTCTCCATCTTGTACATCTAATATGGGATTAATGTTTAAAATATTGCCAATTATGGCCGAACTTTTTCTAATCCTACCGCCCTTTAAAAGCCAGCTTAAATCATTGAGTGTAAATATATGCTCAATATTTTTTATATTTTCTATTGAAGCCTCTATAATATCTTCAAACTTTGCACCTAGTTTAGCCAATTTAGCACCCTGTAGTGCTATAAGACCTGATGCAATAGACCCTGATTTGGTATCCAGAATTGCCATCTTAACATTGGGAAATTCCTTCTTGAGATCTTCAATTATCATATAAGCAGTTTGATAGGTTCCTGAAAGCTTAGATGAAAAGGCATAATATATGAAATTAATACCCTTGGATGCATACTTCTTGAACAGCTCATATATGCTCTTTGGATTAGGCAGGGAAGTATTTGGATAAATATCTCTTTTCATAGCCTCATATACTTCTTCAACGGCAATAGTAACCTTATCCAAATATTCCTTATCTTCAATAAAAACCCTAAGGGGTAAAACATCTATGTCATAACCTTTTACCATATCCTCCGGCAAGTCTGATGTACTGTCAATAATAATCTTGGTCAATAACGCCACCTCCAATCAACCCTACATATTGAAATTATATCATAGCCTTTTCCCAACAGGCAATTTTTATTAATATTTTCCCCAATAAAACAAAAAACCTTACCTATAAACATTAAGCTTATAGATAAGGAGCTTGAATATTGCTAGAACTGGGATCTAATTATAACTAAATCATTCATTATTCTCTTCATACTTACCATGTCTACCTTGCCTGGCTCTGCAACTAAGCCATTGGATAAGCCACAGGCAACTGACATCTTTAAAGTAAATTCAAAGTCATACTCCCTCATCAAAGAGACTATATAGCCTCCGACCATGGAATCCCTTACTCCTATAGGATTCATAACTTCAATATTGGGAATCCTAATCATGTATATGTATCCATCATGAAACACATATACATCATCCTTGCCTAGAAATAACATAAGCACTTCGATTCCATCATTTGATAAATACTTGCCTGCTTGTATTACTTCTAGGTTTGTTTCAACTGAGAAGCCTAAATAGCATTCCAATTCTTCCTTTGTTAAACATGCAAAGTATGGAATAGTCTTTATGCCTGCTTTTAGATATTCACCCTTGGCTGATAGGAAGAACTTTTTATTGTACTTCTTAGCTAATATTATCAAATCACTCAGTATATCTGTTGGCAATCCTCTAGGCAAATCTCCACATACACAGATTAGATCCTCTTTTAAAATCAATTCCTTATATAGCTCATATAATTGGGATACATAATAGGAGGAAACAGAAGGACCTTCTTCTACTATTTCAGTATATATATTATTTTCCCTTATTATCCTGACAGTATTAGCAGAGTCTTCTTCAATTGGAATAAATTTATTGACTATACTCATCCTATCCAGTTCTCTTTCTATATACATGCCGCTATTTCCCCCAGCAAATCCCATTACCGCCACTGGCTCATTAAATCCATTTATAACCTTTGCTACATTTATCCCCCCGCCTCCAATAGTGTATTTAAAGTCCTTAACAATAAATGATTTACCTATATCAAAATCATTAATCCAATACCATTTTTCTAGGGAAGGATTTAATGAAAGAACTAGAGCCACACTACCACCTCTTTTTACAATATTACAAAACTAACCATAAGTAGATACAAGAGCAAAATCTAATAGGTCTTTTCTAACTCCTTTAATACCCTTTCTAGTTCATTAATGTATTCTCCATAATCTGCCCAGTTTCCACTTTGAGAGGCTTCCTTAGCTTTATTAAAAAGCTCAATTGCCCTTTGAATCAATTTGGGTAGTTCCTGATCTTTCCCCTTCTCTTCAGGACTTTCTGGTTTTTCCCCATTAGATTCATCTATTTTTGCATCTTCCTCCTCTTTAATATTAAATACCCTATTTAATGCCTTATCTAAAGTTTCTTCCATTACAATCTGATCCTTATAGGAAAGAACAACCCTTTTCATCTCTGGAAGGCTGTTTTCATTGTCCGATACCAGGTATATGGGCTCTACATATAGTAGGGAGCTTTCAATGGGAACTATGATCATGTTACCCCTTAATACTCTTGAACCCTGTTGACTCCACAAGGTCATTTCTTCAGATATGGAGGTGGTTTGATCTATTCTTGACTCCACCATCATAGGACCATCTACAGTCTCCCCTTTAGGGAACTTGTATATAAACAGCTTTCCATAGTCTTCTCCATCATTTCTGGCTACAAATAAGGAAGTCATATTAGGCTTTGTCCTAGGTGTGTAAGGAACAGTAAGCAAGAACTCTACTTCTTCTTCATCGGGAAGTTTAAACATCACATAAGTAGGCTCTACTTCTAAAACCTCCGTCATGTACTTCTCTTGGGCTATATCCCATAGGTCCTCTTCATTGTAAAAAACCATTGGATTACCTATGTGGTATGTTTTATATATTTCTGCTTGTATATCAAAATAGTTTATAGGATATCTTATATGGCTCATAAGCCCTTCAGGCATTTGGGACTTATCTAAAAACAAGTCTGGAAATATCTTTCTATAGGTTTGGATAATGGGATCTTCTCCATCAAATATATAGTATCTGGTTGTCCCATTGTAAGCGTCTACAACCACTTTTACAGAGTTCCTTATATAATTGGTAGAGGTCTTCTCTGAATAAGGTTTAGAGTAGGGATATTTATCAGTAGTTGTGTAACCATCAATAATCCAGTACAGTTTCCCATCCTCTTGATTAATAACTATATATGGATCATCATCATAATCTATAAAAGGAGCAATCTTCTTTATCCTTTCCATAATATTCCTATATACTATTATTCTGCTGTCTGACTTAATGTTATTGGATATTAGTATCTTATAATCCCTTTCCTTTAAGGCAAACAGCAGCTTATTTATACCACCAAGCCTTATACCTGCAGCCCCTTCATATTTTGTCTGTTTGTTATCAGACCCCTCTGGATAGTCAAATTCCATTTCATCCGTATTTACAATAATATATTCATTGGTAGACTCTCCAAAATATATCTCCGGCTTATCTATATTAAGATTTGTCTTGTTAACTGGTGGAATATTTTTAATAAGAAGATCTGGTTGCCCACTAGAGGTTACTGCATTCACAGGTGATAATACAAGACCATAACCATGAGTGTATTTTAGGTGTTTATTAATCCAGGTCTTGTTTTGAAGATTTTTTTGATCCAATTCTCTAGCAGACAAAAATACTTGTGTATACTCTCCATCAACATAGTATCTATCTATATCCACATCGTTAAAAGTATAGTAAAGCCTTATAGCCTGCAACTGATTATAAGCCTGGGCAATAGGCCTGTAGTCGTTTATCCTTATGTTGTTGATGGTGGCTTTATTGTTTGCTAAGTCCTCTTTTGTCAGGTTTTGACTTACCGGGAACTCCTTTTCCTCCACCTTGTCCAAACCATAAGCCCTCTGGGTAAACTCAATATGGTGCTCAATATATGCCTCTTCCTTTGAAACCTCATCAGGCTCTACAATAAATCTCTGTACCAGGCCACCTGCAATATTGCCTATGATGAATATTCCTATTAAAACCAAGGGCCCAGCTATAGCCCTTTTCATATTTCCCTTTACAGTATATATAAGTAAGGAGACTGCAGAAATAATCAAACCAATACCTATAAGCCAATATACCTTAAGGGTTACCTTCACATCTGTAAAACCAGCTCCAAATATGACTCCTCTATTAGAATATAAAAGCATGTATTTATTAAGTATAAAGTTTATTCCTTGTATGGCCAATATTAAAGAACCCAGTATCCACATGTTAAGCAGGGCTTCCTTCAATGCTCTTTTATTTATAAACTTGTTTAATATTGGCTTTTTAAAGTCTCCAAATATTTCCTGTTCTTGAAAAATATTTTCGCTGGGTCTTCTAACTGAAAACAACATGATATATGTAACAAAAGTCAAAAGGATTAGCATCATTATAACCACTAAGACTAAACTAAGGATTTCCTTATAAAAAGGCAAGGTAAATATGTAGAAGGACAAATCCTTATTAAATATTGGATCCTTAATATTGAAAGGGCTTCTATTGATGTATAGAAGCAGATTAAACCATAATTTACCCGAAAGAATAAAGGCACCATAGTATGCAATAAAGGCTGAGGATATTGCAAAAATCCTATTTATCCATTTTTCCTTCCCATCCTTCTCCTCTAGCCCCAACTCAATATAGTACTTTTTCTTTATAAGCTGAAGGTAAGAGTAGATTATAACAAACAACAAGGTAAAAGAAATAAGTCCAATCCTAATCTGGGTATTAAGTTTTGTTAAAAATGTATCCCTATATCCTAACTTGTTGAACCATTGGTAATCAGTAACAAAGCTAATTATTGTATCAAAGGAACTTATTACGATTAAAAACAGTATTATAACTATGGGTATAATATATTTCTTCTTATTCAAAGGCCCATCTCCTCCCAGCAAATAGATAAGGTAATTTTGCTTTCATTATACTATTAATGAGCTAATTTTACAATTTATAAAAGATTTAGCAAGCTCTACTTCCCTATTAATAATAAATGGTTAATATATGGGCAAATTAATTTAAAATATATGTATAATTTGCATATACACCTATATTGACATGTGTATATACATCTGCTATCTTTATATTATATTATGTTGTCTTAGGAGGTACTGAACATGAAAACTAGAAAACTTGCTATAACTGGCCTACTTACTGCCCTCGCCATAGTCATACCCTTTGCAGTCTTTTTCAAAATAATAATTCCACCCTTTTCAGCAACCCTTGGTGCCCATGTCCCCATGTTTATATCCATGTTATTGGGACCAGAGGTAGCTATAATGACAGGAATTGGATCTGCCTTAGGATTCTTTCTAAATCTAGGGCCATTAATTGGTGCCAGGGCTTTCATGCATGTATTTGTAGGTCTTTTGGGCGGATTACTTATTAAAAAAGGCTGGTCCTTTTCAAAGACTGTAATTGTTACAGGACCACTACATGGGTTATTAGAAGTTCTCATAGTAATGCCATTTATAGGATTTAACGTATATGACTTGCTCTTAATAACTGGAGTTGGCACCTTTCTTCACCATCTAGCTGACGGATTTATCTCCTATGTTATAGTAAAATTTCTTCATAAGGCAAGGGTCTTCAATTTTACAAATATAAAACATAATCAATTATAGTTAATGTTAATTAAAAATAGGAAAACCATAATTAACCAAATTTTGATTAATTATGGTTTTATTTACTACATTAAACTGAATCTTGCTTATTTAAATCTTTTCTCTTTATTAAGAAGGCGGAAACTAAAGCTGTTAGCGGAATGGTTAGAACTAACCCTATACTTCCTGATAGGGATCTAACTATTTCCGTTGCTATAATATCTAAATTCACAATTTTTATCAAGGATGTTTCATTGGCCATAAACAGGAGCAGTAAGGGTATGGAACTTCCAGTATATGCTAATATCAAGGTATTGGTCATAGTTCCCATTACATCCTTCCCAACATTCATACCTGAATTGAATAATTCCCTTTTTGTAAGATTATTATTTGCATTATGGATTTCCTCTATAGAAGAAGCTATAGACATTCCCACGTCCATTATGGCTCCCAAGGCTCCCAATATTATTCCTGAGAACAATAAACCCTTAAAATCCAATACCCCCTCATATAAGACCAAAAGCATGGTGGCTTCTTCACCGCTCAGTCCTGTTAACCTAACCTGACTGCCAACGAAATAGGCTATAAGTCCAGCAATAATTACACCACTGCTAGTGCCAACAATGGCAGCTATACTCTTAGTATTAAGCCCTGCAATGATAAAAATAGTAATTATGGTAATGAAAATGGAAGCAACAATGGAGATAGGAATTGGATTCATTCCCCTTAACATCAAGGGCAATACGCCCTTTATTATTACAAGAACTGTAATGGTCAGTGTCACCACTGCCTTAAAGCCCTTCTTCCTACCAATTATGAGTATTAATAATATGAACAGGGCTAGCAGATAGAAGATATGGCTCTGTCTGGCATAATCAGAAATATAGACTTCCACATGATCCTCTTCATATTCTTCAATTGCTACAATTACCTTGTCTCCTTCTTTTACCGATATATCATATGCAAAATTATTGGACAAATGATTTTCCGTATCAAAGACCTTTCCTTTAAACTTACCGCTTAGGATTTCAAGTGTTACATATTGTACTTTTATAGGCATGCCCCCTATATCTTCTGTTCCCTCTCCTTCCTCAACTTCAAGAACAATAGCCCTTTCCATATGTATTTCTGTAGGTTCCAAATATTCCCCTTGGGCTTTTAAGGGAACTAATAAGAACAATAACAAGAAGATCCACACTTTATTCTTCATATTTAACCTCCTATTTTATATTGCTATGTATAGTATAAGAAATCTGCCTTATATCATTATATTACACAGGAGTATCATGTCAAATTGCTTGGATCCCCTTGTTTCTACTTAGAATACTTGTCTGCTATAGAGGAAGCTGCATAGGATTCTGGCTTAGTCTCACAGTTGAATCCACAAGCCTTAATCCATCCTGCTATCTCTGGTATGAGTTTTGATGTCTTGCCATTTTTACCAACATCCACATGAATGTTTATACCGAGATTTATAGCTTCATCCCGTAGAGTCTGGGAAAGCTTGGTGGCCAGATCTAAACTGTTTTCAGTTTCATATATTATTTTTTGGTTGAGATTGGTTATCTTTTTTACATTTTTGATATCGTAGAAAAATATTCCCCCGCTTCCTTCCCTGTGTATTGCTACTACTATTACTGTTTTGGTGTAATCAAAATTATGGGTATCAGTGCCAACTGAAATCTTATAGTTGCTGTGGGGAGACTGCTTTATAAAATCCTTGATTATTTCAATCATTCTTTCATAAGATACCTTTCCATAGGTAGGACTGTACATATTAATCATCTCCAATGGTCCCTATATAGTCTATCCAAATACAATCATTACTTTGATTATTAACACAAGACAATAATTATATTATCTATTATTCGATAAAATTATTACTTCTCCTGCTACTATTTAGCTTTTTATCCATATGATTAGCATATTTCAATTTAAATAATCAAAAACAGCCCTATTTCCTATTATTAAGAAATCAGGGCTTCCAGATCTTATTCTTCCTCATAGTATTCCTCAAAGTCTTCCTCTGCTTCTTCCTTATGCTTTTTACCTTTCTTATCCTTTATGTAATAATCCATGTAGAAGTAGCCAACTATGCCAATGGCAATAAGTATAAGTCCTTTAAGAATTGCCAAGTATCCTTCCCTCTGATATACAGCATAGGTAATAGGCACTGATGCGCAAGGAACAGCAACTAAGATTAATATAAAAAATAAATC
This sequence comes from Tissierellia bacterium, assembly GCA_012735215.1. Classification (GTDB taxonomy): domain Bacteria; phylum Bacillota; class Clostridia; order Tissierellales; family Tepidimicrobiaceae; genus JAAYHX01. The sequence goes on along the minus strand of JAAYHX010000020.1, from coordinate 58,258 downwards.
CTTAAATAAATATGGAAATCTTCCTAACAAATCCTTATCATACATAGAAAAATATCTTAGTACAAAGCCCAAAGGGAAAATAAAGGCTACTAGATTAAAATACTTTTTCAACTCAATCCACATGGGAAATGGAAACAAAAAAGGACATATTAGTGCAAACAATCCTAACCACATAATCCAAGAGCCTAATGTCATTCCTATTGTACCAAAAAATTTTTTCAAATCTCTCCCTCCAATTTTCACTTATACTTATATTCTAACAACTTTATTCTATAAGTAAAACACTTTTTCAACTTAGTATTTTGATATAATGATATGTAATGTCCTATATGCTTAACTTATGCAATAAATCCTGAAAGATTAACTGCTATTTAGGGTAATATAATGGAATAATAGGATAAACAAGTCTTTAGAAAGGGAATTAAAATGATTATCAATTTTAATTACACAAAACAAAAAATAGACTACATTTCAGGCCATATATTTAAAGGAAAAAATTACAGGTGCAGCTATGTTAGGTTCAATACCTTGTATAAGAATTTCGCCCCTGGCACTGAAAATGTAGAGCTATATCTATATGAACCTAAAAATGAAATAAAGGCCTCTACCATAATCCTTCATGGCTTAGGCAGTAGAAATATAAAATTTATACTAAAACTAGGACCCCTACTAGCCAGTGCAGGGGTCTGCAGCGGCATTTTAATACTGCCAGGAAACTACACCAGGGTTGAAGAAAACTCTGTAAGTGGCAGAAGCTACCTTTTCCCTGATATAGACATTATGTTTAGATTTTGGGAACATGGAGTTGTTGATACCTTAAGCACCATTGATCTAATGGAACAAATGGGACTATGGAAGGAAAACAACATGATCTTAGGCTACTGCTTAGGAGGTATGGTATCCACAATAGTAGGAGCTATAGACACTAGAATAAACCATCTTCTATTTATGACTACTGGAGGCCATGTGCCCCAGATAATCCACGAATCTCCTGTAACTAAGTTTGCCAGGAGGCTATTTGACAGGGGATTAAAAACAGAGTATTATTTAGAAAACAAGGAAAAACTTTATAGGGTATATAATGAACAATTTTCAAAGGTAAAGAAAATGTCCCTAGAAGAAATCATAAATGGAGACATTCATCCTCTGTTTAAAGTAGACCCCATAGCCTATGCTCATCTTTTAGACATGAGTAAGGTAACCTTCATTGACGCATATTTTGATAGGACTCTTTCTTTAGAATCTAGGAAGCTGCTATACTGGGAAATGGAAGGAGCCAATAGAAAAGTGCTGCCCATCAGTCATGTTAACTGGTTGCCCTTTGGCTACTTTCTTGCAAAATACATGCTATACAAGTTAAACATCAATGAAAAGGAAATAAAGAAAGCATTGTTGTCCAGAGAAAAGATAGAAAATCCTTTAGTAAAATAACACATAGGTGGATATAATATGGAGAGGTTTATTGAAAAAATAAAGGGATCCTTTTTTGTTATAAACAAGCTGTACATGATATTAATTTTTCTGTTGCTGACTATACAAGATGCTACTTTAGGAATTTACTATTTCATCATATCTGCCATAATATACACTTGGAAGGTCCTCACTTCCAGAGTGCCCATTGAGATTAACAAGGATTTTTCATGTAAAACTTTTGTCTATAAAAAACTAAAAAACAGAAAGCTAAAGCTGGATCTATGGCTTCCAGGTAATAATAAAAAGTATCCTTTAGTGTTCTTCTGTCATGGTGGGGGATGGATTTCTGGCTTTAGAAATCAGCCAAATAATGTATCCTGGTGCAAGTATTTAGCTTCAAAGAATTTTGCTGTTGTAAGCATTGACTATAGATATGGATATAAAAACAGCATGGAAGATATCCTATCAGACTATAGCGATGCTTTAAAATATGTAAAAGAAAATCACCATAAACTATCTATAGATAAGGACAATATAATACTCATGGGACTTTCTGCAGGTGCCCATATGTCCCTTCTATACTCTACCTATTTCACCAAGATGAATAACAAGTCCAGAATGGAAGGAATTAAGGCTGTAGTAGCCTATTATCCACCAACAGATTTGAAGGATATATTTGTTTCAGATAATAAGTCCATTTTTTCAAAATTTGCAACTAGACAAACCATAAAAGCTAATCCACAGGAAAAGGATGAAATATATAGTTACTACTCACCACTCAGCTGGGTTAGTGAAAACATGATACCCTGTTTGTTAGTTCACGGAAAATTAGATACTGTTGTTCCCTTTAATTCTACAATTAAGTTTGTTCAAAAGTTGAAGGAGTGCGGTGTAAAACATTTACTCTTGGTCCACAAAAAAGGTAACCATTCCTTTGACACCACCCTCAATGACATCTCTACAGTAAACATACTTGAGAGAACTACCAGGTTCATAAGAAGAGCTTTTACTGGAACTCTATGAAAACAAAGTAGGTGATAATTTGATAATTACAAAAATAGAATCACAGAAAAATCCTGATAGAGTAAATATCTATATAGATGGTAATTTTGCCTTCGGAATACTAAAAGAAATAGAGCTAAAATACGCCTTACATGAAAACATGGAAATTGACCAAACATTTATTGAAAAGGTCCTGTTAGAAGAAGAAAAGCTAAAAGCTAGAAATAAAGCCTTAAGCTTATTATCCTATAGGAATCGATCCACTAGGGAGATCATAGACAAGCTCCTAAAGGATGGTTTTGAGGATCCTATAATTAAAGATACTATTAATTATTTGAGGGACTACAATCTAATAGATGACAGCCAATATGCCAAATCCTTTATGAAAGATAAAGTAAGACTAAATAAATATGGGCCAAATAAAATCCGATTGGAACTGTATAAAAAAGGAATCCCAAAGGAAATGATTGAGGATGCCTTAGGTGAATATCCAGACGAATACCATGTAGCCTATGACTTGGCCATAAAAAAGATGAAAACCTATAAAAGGGATGACCAGAAAGTACTATATGGAAAATTAGGCCGCTTTTTAGAACAGAAAGGATTTTCCTATGACTGCATTAGGAAGGTTTTGAAGGATATATTAGAATAACACCCTTATTTCTTTACCCCTATTTCTATTAGCTCAGGCAGAGGATAGTAGCTGCTTATACCTAGGTTTTTTGTCTTAACTTGACCATCTTTATATCTAATTATCACCTTTGACTCCACTGTACCTCCATTGATTCCCTTTATAATAACCCTGTTTTCCCCTTCCTTTAGTTGGGAATTTTCCCTGTAGTGGGTTGGATATTTAATAGTGTTAATAATATTGTGGCTCCACTCTACTGTAGGTCCCTTTTCCTGACCATAAAAACCAATATAAAGCCTGTTGCCTATGATTTCAGACCAAATAAGTATTGGATAATCCTTATTGTTTCTAAAGCGAAAATCCTTGTGACCGTAAGCAACTGTGGCATCCTGTCCAAGGGGTACATAATTTACAGGCATGGAATGATGATGTCTTTCAACTATTTCTAAATCACATAGTACAGCCACATTATATAAGGTTGTAGCAATCTTGCACACACCCCCGCCCTCTGTTTCCACTAAATTTGGACCTGCAAAAGAGGTGCCTACTCGGTAACCCCTTTCCTTTGTATAGGGTCCAATTGATTTATTCTGAGAAAATATCTCATTGGGCTTTACTAGGATTCCCTTAACTGAACTAGCAGCTAATATTACATTGTGTTCTTCTCCGGGTAGTGGATCTATAAGGACAGAACAAAAAGCTCCCATTAAAACATTAGCATTATGTTCCTTTGTAGCCTTTAAAAATTCTTTATCATATTGCCAGGGCAGGTTTTCTACAGGACCTGATATGTCAGGCATAGCTATTTCATGGTTTTCAACTTCATCAACCTTTATCTCAATTGGTTTCTCTTTAATACTTTCAACTGGCTTGTTTGGCTCGTATGATTCTAAAGCCAATAGCATCGCCACATGAGCCATGATAGATGAGAGCTTATCCTTAAACATGAACATCCTCCATCATTAAAGTTTTTTATATAGTATATATTCTTCTATACCATTCAAAAAATATACACCTAGTATAAGCTTTACCATGCTATTTTTATGTGATAAAATAATGGTAAATATTATAATTTTTTTGAACATGAGGTGGTTTTTTGTATAACTTTTTCGATAGTTTGTTAGAAAACCCAGTCATTGCTGCCATGTATGAATTAGACAGTTTAGATGAGGCAATATCTTCTCCATGTAATAGCATTTTTCTGCTCACTGGAAATATATTTAACTTAAAGGAAATAGCTCATAGGGTACAGTCTAGGGATAAGGGAATATATATTTGTGTTGACTTAATTGATGGCTTCTCTAAGGATACTTGGGGCTTGGAGTACATAGTAACCAAAATCAAACCTAATGGAATAATCACCAGTAAGGACAATTTGATAAAATTAGCTAAGGAATTTGGAGCCTTTACTATTTATAGGAAGCAGATTTTTGATTCTGCTTCCCTTAAAGAAAGTATAAAAACAATCAAGGCTACTCGGCCCCATGTTGTGGAAATTCTACCAGGGGTAATACCCAGAACAATTGAACAGCTATATAAGGAAACCAAGATACCTGTAATTGCCAGCGGCTTAATCATGGACAAGGATGATGCTATAAAAAGCTTAAATGCAGGAGCAGTTGGCCTAGTAAGTTCGAAAAAATACATCTGGCATATATTTGAATAAAAACAAGCTTCGCCCTGTAGCGAAGCTTGTTTTCTTTTATTTGAACTGTTCATCCCACAAGAGGGAGTATTTGCCTAAAGCCCACTCTGCCATTACTACCTTTTCACCAGAATTCAGCTTTATCCTCTCTATTGGCTCATCGGATAGTTCTCCATTCTCTATTCTAAATACCAATATATGACCATAGGTTAACACTATTGCCAGATCCTCATTTGGCGAAGTAAAAGCATCTACAGCTTCTGGTACCTTTGCCTTTATGGCCTTCCATGGAATTGCTAATTCATCAAAGCTTATTAGCTCTTTTGTTGGAAGGATGTTAATATTAAAATCCTTATATTGATAATTGCCATCTTCCATGTAGTTTACTCTTCCCTTAAATATCCACATGCCATTCCTTCTAAATAGGCCAAAGCTGTTTTCCTTAGGAGTCACATCCACAATGGTATGGTTATCCATTTCCTTTGCCATCTCTTTATTAAAACCTTGTATTAGAGCTTCCTTTCCTGCTTCTCCCATGATATCAGATATTTTAATAGATTTACCTGTGCCTATATTGTCTATAGGGTAAAACTCCAAATATCTCTGGCCCTTGTTCCTATAGTGGATATTCTCTATGGAAATATAATCGTTGGCTGCAAACAAGATGGTTTTTATTGTACTCTGCTCTTGTCCACTTTCTTTAGTGTCCTGATCTAAAGAGTTCATATCTACTGCTGTTTTCAATTCAGTTTTCTTATCCAACTGATAGGCTTTTATTTCATCGTTTATCTTGCCATCAAGCTCTTGCCGCTTTACTTCTATCTTCCAAAAACCACTTCTCCTGGGCAACATCAATCCATCTGTCTCCTGTATGTTGACTATCTCCCTATTGTAGCTTCGGATGAAGATGGTCCTATAATTCCAAGACTCCATATTTTCCTCCTGGCCAATATTTAGAGACTTTAAGCCTATCAATATGCCAGAACCAATACCATTTTCCTTAGATGATGATTCTTCAGCCATATCTATCTCCTCAGGCAAGCTCAAGAGCTTAGAATTATCATTTTCTATCAGATCAGTTTCCTTGCTTAAATAGAAAAATACCCCATCTATATTTACGATTATAAGGTCCTCATCCACCTTAATGAATTCATTGAAAAACTGTTCCTTATCTGAAACAGAAACAACCTGTATCCTATCTGATTTGATATTAAGAAGCCCTGGTCTAGTTTTATAGTAGTAGGTCAAATATTCATCAGCATTGACATTTTTAATTTTAAAAGATGGATTTAAGCAATAATTTTCTCCAATAGAAACCAACTTATCATGAAAAACAACCTTTGTTCCAAGGTATTCTGCAGCTTCATCCCTATCCATGCTGCTAATGGTACTCATTCTAAAATCTTCTATAACCCACTCACCATAAATAGGCAGGTTTAAATTTCTAGGCGCAGCAATGTTTTCAGCTATCTCAAAGGAATCTAATCCACAGCCTGTTAACATAAACACCAATCCTATGAGCACGATTACACATATAATACTTCTCATTGAAGATTCACGCCCCTTAATGGTAGTGAGACTATTACAACTGTACCTTCCCCAAACTTGCTCTTTATTTCCATAAAGCCTCCATGCAGTTTCACAATCTCATCACATATGGACAAGCCCAATCCCGTATGGGATTTGCTGTTCCTGCCCTTATAGAATTTCTCCTTAATATATGGAATATCCTCTTCTGGGATACCGGGTCCATTGTCGGCAACTTCTATTACTAGAAAATCATCATTTTTATTAACTCTCAAGGTAACTGTTCCACCTTCCTGGGTAAACTTAAAGGCATTGTCTAGTAGATTTATCAATACCTGTTTTATTCTGTTCTCATCAGCAATTATATAGGTGATGTCAGGTTCATATATGACATTAAATTGGATATTCTTGTTTTCTGCCTTTGGCCTTAGCTGTTTGCTGATAAGCTCAATGGATTCAATTATATCTATCTCATCCTTCTCCAAAGTTATTCTTCCTGATACCAGCCTAGAAAAATCCAACAAGTCCTCAACCATATCAGATAATCTGTCACTTTCCTTTTCAATTATGTCAAGACCATCCCTGAGCAGGTCATTGCTACTCAGCTCATCTGACTTTAATGTAACTGCCCACCCCTTTATGGAAGTCAAAGGGGTTCTAAGCTCGTGTGAAATTGACGAAATGAAGTCATTCTTAAGCTTTTCTTTTCGTATTAATTCCTCAGCCATATAATTTAATGTATCTGAAAGCTGACCTATTTCATCATCGAATCTTTTTACAGACCTAACCTTTAGCTGACCATCAGCCATCTTTTGTGCCACTTGGGTTACTTCATTTAATGGTTTTACAATTGTATTGGCTAGAAAATAGCTGACAATTCCAGATATAGCAATTACAGTAATACCTATTATAGCTAACATCTTATATGCCTTTGAAATAATCTTATTGGTCTCCCTTAAGGAGGATATAAACCTCAATACTCCCACAATTTTCCCCTCCACCATAAGGGGATGAGAAACAGCTATAACCGGGTCAATATCATACTCTACATTTCCTATCCATGAACCAATATTCCCTTGTAAAGCGCTGATCACATCTATTGTCTTTATAGAATCCTCTGAATGAATTACTCCAATGGAATCCATTAAAACATTTCCATTATGGTCAAGTATCTGTACTTGAGCGGAAGTTTGATACCAAAAAACATCCACATCATCCAATACTATATCCTCTAAGGAACTAGCTGAAAAATACCTAGAATAATATTCTGATGAAAAAGCAACCTGATTGGATAATATCTCCTCCATGCTTTTATAGTAATACTCCTTAATAGCATTAAATAGAAAAACCTCCAGTATTAAGACTGTAATTACAATAATAAGCATGAAATTTCCTACTAGCCTTATCTTTATGCTACTCTTCATCATTTCCACCTGCATGCTGTTTCGTTCTCCACCTATAACCTACTCCCCATACAGTTTCAATATAGGCAGGTTTCTTGGAGTCATCTTCAATCTTAGATCTAAGCCTTCTTATGTTAACATCAACAATCTTAGTATCTCCTATGAAATCATAGCCCCATACTAGGTTTAGAATTTCATTTCTATCAAAGGCTTTGCCTGGGTTCTCAATAAAAAGCTTAATAATAGCATATTCTGTAGGTGTTAAGTCTATTTCCCTATTGTTTTTATAAAACTTTCTTGAATACTTATCTATCTTAAAAGGTCCATCAAATATTACATTCTTGTCTACATTATTTGCATCTATCCTTCTTAGTAAAGATTTTATCCTAAGTATTAATTCCAATGGGTTAAAGGGCTTTACCATATAGTCATCCGTCCCAGACTGGAGCCCCATTATCTTATCTATATCCTGAGTTTTTGCAGTAAGCATGATAATTCCAATCCCATCTTGCTCTTCCCTGAGTATTCTGCATACTTCAAAACCATCAATCCCTGGAAGCATTATATCCAGCACCACCACATCCACATCCTGATTCCTTGATATCTCTATAGCCTTTTCTCCAGTTTCAGCCTCTAGTACCTGAAAACCTTCCCTTTCCAAATTGATGGTAATAAACTTCCTAATGGAGTCTTCATCTTCAACTACTAAAATCTTATTCTTAAATTCCATTCCACTACCTCCAACTAAAAAGTACCGAACTCATAGCCCCTTTCTATTAGGAACTCAATGATATTTGGTAGAGCTTGAGCTGTAGTTATCTTTCCATCTGCATCATGCATTAATACTATCAACTCTTTTTGATTTTTAAAAGTACCCTTAAATCTATTATACAATTTTTGTGCAGGAAGATAATGGCCTTCTGCATCCCCATTAATACAATTCCAATCTATATAATTATACCCTTTTTCTACCACGAATTTTCTAAAGGGGGCTCTTTTTGCTCCAAAGGATCCTCCAGGAAATCTAATTATATTGGTTTCAAAATCATCTCCCAGTATGTTTTTAAGTACTTGAGCCGTCTTTTCTAACTCATACAAAAAGTTCTCCATATCCTTATACAAAAATCCATAGTTGTGGCTATAGGTGTGATTGCCTATAGCATGTCCTTCTTGGTGAATCCTTTTTAATAAATGGGGGTTTATTTCTGCCTGTTTCCCCAATACAAAAAAGGTGGCTTTTACACCATAGCTATTGAGTATGTCTAATATTTGGGGTGTTACATACTGAGATGGTCCATCATCAAAGGTCAGATAAGCAATTTTCTTGTTCTCAACAGCTTTATCTTCTGGGCTCTTTTTGTCGGGATTGGTTCCATTCTTCTTTTCCTCTGCTTCCCTCCCTTTGATTTCTTCAAGTCTATCCTTATGAGCCCTATCCATCTTCACTGCCTTTTCCTCATATAGCTTATCCCACTTGGCAGTTCCAAGATTTTCCCCGAATATTTGTCTATGTACTGGTTCTGCTTCTGCTTCCTGCATATCAGTTTTCTTCTCCCTATAAACCAAAGAAACCTCATAGGCAACAGAAATTTCAATAAAAATCAATATAGCCACTATCAAAAATGCTACAGTTAACATTATATTGCCTTTCTTCGACTTATTTCTGTGTTTATTTCCCATTATAATTCCCCCTTCAGAAGTCCCATGACTGTCCTAAATACTTATATATAGCATACTACATAGGAATATAAAATGCTTTACAAAATAGTTACAGTTGAAAAAATAGGCTATAATTAGCCTATTTTAGTAGAATAATCGGGGATTTAGTCTTCTTAATAGCTCTGAAATAATTATTATAGCAATTATATCCCTTGCGAGCCTTCTCCTGCCATATATAGGTCTTTGAAGAGATCTATATCTTCCCCTTCTTCTTTCTATGGGATCCTGGTCTAACTCTGGACACTCGTCAAGCATCATCTCATAGACCTCATCTACTAGGGCCTCTACAACTTCATCACTTATATCTATTGTATGTGGGTTGTTTTGAAAATATCTATCTATGCATTCAATAGCCTTAGGATAGATCCTATAATATAGTTCTGGATAATTCATTCCCATAACAAAACCTCCCTTGCATATTCACTATATAATATGTGAAGGGAGGTTCATTTGCCACAACTTATTGAACTTTTCTAAACTGGGACTCATATAATCCTTTATATATGCCATTGGCTGCCATTAGCTCTTCATGGCTTCCTCTCTCTTCTATCCCATTATTAGTCAATACTATTATTTCATCCGCGTTTTTAATAGTAGAAAGCCTGTGGGCAATCACAAGAGTAGTCCTTCCCCTTGCCAATTCCTCTAAGGACTTTTGTATTAGGATCTCTGTTTGATTATCCAAGGCAGAAGTAGCTTCGTCCAATATCAGTATTGGTGGATTTTTTAAGAACAACCTTGCTATAGATAATCTCTGCTTTTGCCCTCCAGACAGCTTAACTCCTTTCTCACCAATATATGATTCGTAACCCTCTGGAAGAGACATTATAAAATCATGTATTCTAGCCTTTTTAGCTGCCTCAACTATTTCCTCATGGGATTTAGTAGGGTCCCCATAGGCTATGTTTTCTTTGATGGTACCTGTAAATAAAAACACATCCTGTTGTACTATCCCTATATTCTTCCTTAAAGAAGCTAATTTAACATCTCTAATATCTATACCATCAATTAAAATAACTCCCTTATCAATATCATAGAATCTAGGAATCAAGTGGCATAAGGTTGTCTTTCCTGCTCCTGAGGGCCCCACTAAAGCCACAGTCTTTCCTGGTTCTATGTCTATATCTATATCCTTAAGGACCTTTTTCCCCTCATTATTGTAGCTAAAGGAAACACCCTTAAACTGAATATGTCCCTTCACATCCTTTAGTTCTACAGCATCTTCCTTATCGACTATATCTGATTTTATGTTCATAACTTCCACAAATCTTTCAAAGCCGGTCATGCCTTCCTGCAACTGCTGCATTAGATTAGCCATCCTTCTTATAGGCTGCATAAAATAGCTTATATACATGGTATAGGCAAGCAAATCTCCAATGGTTATGAGTTCCCTATAGGCAAAGTAGCCCCCAAAACTAATTACAACTAGGTTGAGCATATCTGTAGTGATATTTATTCCAGATAGAAACTCTGCCATAGACTTGTAGGATTCTTTTCTAGCTTCCTTATATTCATCATTGCTATAGTCAAATTTTTCAATCTCATAATCCTCATTGGTAAATGCTTTAACCACCCTAATTCCTGATATACTGTTTTCAAGGTAAGCATTTATATTTGATATCTTTTTTCTTACCTTTCTAAAAGCGTTTTCCATCTTTACCCTCTTAGACAAGGTAAACCATAGGATTAAGGGTACAAAAGAAAATACTATGAGGGTAAGCCGCCACTCCACTCTAAGTAACAGCACAAAAGAACCTATTAGCATAATCCCTGAGATGAATATATCCTCTGGACCATGGTGGGCCAGTTCAACCACGTCCCTTAAATCGTTAACCAATCTGGACATGATGTGGCCAGTTTTTGTATTATCGTAATAGCTAAAGGGCAAGGTCTGTAAATGGGCAAATAGTTCCTTTCGCATATCATACTCAATATATACTCCTAGCACATGCCCCCAATAGGATACAATATAGTTGCCTATATATCTTATGACAAATAATATTACCAGTAAGATGCTCCACTTTATCAGTAAATCCAACCGTTTATCTGGTATTACATTGTTAACTAGCTCCCTGGATACCATTGGGAAGACCAAATCAATTGCCGAAATCAGGAAAGCAAAGAACATATCTATAAAAAAAAGTTTCTTATGAGGTTTATAGTATGAGATAAACTTCTTTAGCACCCTACCAACCCCTCCTTTATGCAGTTATTCTTTATTAGACCTTCTGCTTCATCTTCTATTATTTTTATTGAAGCTTAAAGAGCATCCCCCACTTGGTCGTGTCTACATAAAAAAACTACTCTTTAAATATCTATCTATAAGCAAGGCAATAAGAAAGTTATTCATGAAGATAAAGGCAATATTTCCCGTATCATTAATCAAAAATCCTATCACTGAAACTATAAGTATAAGTATAGCCTCCCTTGCAAATCTTCTATCCAACCTTCCATATAAGTATTTTATTGATAATAGCTGAGAGATTATAGCTATGCTAAAGGGCGGCATTATAGTCAGCTTTGCCAACTCTACTAGCTTTATCATAATCATACTTAATAATTCCTTAATACCGTACTCCTTTACTCGAATTAGGAAGCTTATAGCATGGCTTTTCTCCTCACTTAATACATCAAAATACATGTTGAGGGCAAAAAAGATCACACCCAGAACTACCAAGCTGATTATAGTCTTTGGCTTGCTGGTTTTCTTCAAAAACCTGTCATAGAGTAGTATCAAGAACAAGCAAGAGGCAGTTATGAAGCCACCAGTATTAGCCCCTATTCGAGCAGATAACAATATTATATTGATAATTGAAAAGAAAATATAGGCTATATTAGCAACCAGATCATTGCCTGTTCTTTCCTTGATGAATAAGCAGCTAACAATAGATGAGGCTATAAAAACTCCCATCATCCCATTGTTAAACCCATAGTATCTGGCACCATAGAATAAGTTGTTAACACCAATATAGGATTTATAAATAACTTGAGGGAAAAACAAGGCTGTAACCACTATATACCCATAAGTAAAGATGGAAAACAGGCCTATGGTATCTACCCCTCTATCCTTCATTATAGAAGCTATCATATAGGATACCAGCAAGTTTATGAACAGGTACAAATATATATTTATATGATAATTGGAAATTCCCATGATAAAACTTATAAATATGCTTACTATTCCAAAGGAGTATATAAATTGCACCTTATCCAAGACACCCCGTCTTCTTACCCTGTATAGTACTAGTGCAGCAAAGAACTGGATAGCGTATATAATCCCATGATATATGTAGCTGATCAGTACTAAATTGTTGGTATTCCTGTAAAGCTCCCTTATATAATTAAGGTTATCATCCTTCTCAATTACTTCAATTGCATTACCTATAATTGAACTATCCCTATTATCATAGGTGGATATTAGTTCCCCGTAAATATCCTCTAAAACAATAAAACCCTCTCTCCTGGTAGAAGAGCTGGTAACGATTCCCCTTCTATAATCAAGCTTACAAAGAACTGGTACTATATAGTTGTTAAATGGCTTCTCCATATCCTGGGAAACCCTTTTAGGCAAGAGGATAAGCCTGTGCCCATCAAACTCTTTTAAGTAATCCCTTAGCAGCACAAGCCTTTCCTTGTCCTTGTTTACATCATAGGATACCACCAGTATATTAGAACCTTTAAGGTGGAAGTCTGTTTTTTCCACCAGCCAATCAAGCTCATACTCTATACTAATCTCCCCTGCTTGAATATGACCCTTATCATCTGCAGCAACTATAGCAGAAGAATCACTGCCCATGTAGGATATTCCTCTGTCCTTAAGCCTTTCCCCTAACAGAGCATCAAAAGAATGGTCTCCTCCATTGACAGTATTCTCCAGCATATCCTCAAAACCAGATACTATTATCTCCCCATTATTTCCCTTATATAGCCCCCGAAAACCAGCAGAGGTGCCTACCTTTCTCCCTAGGGCTATGGAAAGAAACAGGCTCTCTTCTGACTCTTCTTCTAAGGTCCTAATATTTAAGAAGCCAACACCACATTGGATTTTCTCACCAATAAGATCTATGTCATCAAAATTAAGCTCATCCACTAGAACCAACAAGGTCTTTTCACTGGAAGCAAAAACAGTAGGAGTAAATATAAATAATAATACAAATAGGACTGTAAAGTTAATAAGCACTGTCTGTCTGTTCATATACACACCCTTAATAGATAATATTGTTTATGATGGCAAATAATCCAAGAACAAAGGAAAGTATACCCATAAATAGCTTATACTTAAACTGGTCTGTATCCTTCTGTAATTCCTTTGACACTACTACTAACTCATCATCTATTTTCCTTACAGTATATATCTCGCTTAGTATAAAATAACCACCTAAGGCAAAAAAAGCTAATCCTATAAGCAACATACTTCTCTCTCCATTTCACAGATTTTATACTTCTATTTGTTAAAATTATGATTACACATTATACTATATTCACATCTATGATTGCAATTATTAGATGCTTCATAGTCATCTATAGAGCTCTTGCTGTTGACAAAATTGATAAAATCCAAGACTGTATCCAAGTTTTCCTTTAGTCTGGACTCACTGATGTCAATTTCTTCTATATCTCCTGTTTCAAGGAAAAGTATATAAGCTCCCTTTATATTTAGATTAGTAATCCTCTTCAAAGCGTTTACATACAGCTTAATCTGAGGAGCATACCTTTTACTTAAGTCAGACAGATCTGTTACCCTATTAGTCTTAAAATCCAGTATCTCACAGCTATTGCCTTTGATATTTATTCTATCTATTATACCACGAATATAAACATCTTCCATCCTTAAAAAGAATTCCTTTTCCGAAAAGACCTGATCATAGTCTTCTCTATGATATCTTAAGTAGTTGTCAATATAGGTCAAAAGTATCTCTTCTACTTCTCTATCATAGCTTATACCATAGGAATTAACAATCTGCCTCAACAAGTCTATCTTATCAGTTCCACTGCTATAATGCTGGCAGAAGCTATGAACTATATTTCCCTTAGTGAGACTATCTAACAATTGCCCATCCTGTCCTTCCCTAACATTGTCCCTAACAATATCCGAAGGAAGCTTTCTATAATACTTCATGTAAAACTTTCTCTTACACTGACAAAATTCTATAAATTGGCTGGCATTAAAGCTGATAAACTTCTTCTTCCCAAAACCTGCAAGGGGTCCAACAAGAGGGAACTTGCTCTTATCAAAGGTTTTCATCTTAAATAAGTCAGGTTTCAATAGCCTTATTACCTCCGATTTAGCTGGCTTACCAGCTGTATTATCAATAAGTTTTACACTATCCAAGTCAATAAGATCTTTTATCATTTTTTTGAAACCGCTGTTTTTGCCCTGAAATCCAATTATAAGCCTTTCTTTGGCCCGAGTCATGGCTACATAAAGAATCCGCTTGTTTTCTTCATCATCCCTTGCCTTAATCTCTTCTTTAACGCAGTTGTATAAGGGTGAGTTCTCTCCTATCTTCAGCCCTATTCCTATATTCTTATCAAAGAGGGCAAGGGGTGAATCGTTTCTAAATCCTCTAGCCATTTGAGGGATTATAGCCACTGGAAACTCCAATCCTTTAGACTTATGAATAGTCATCAGCTTAACCACATTGGCATCTTCCGTATAGATTTTTGCTTGAGCTTCTTCTATATTGCCCTTTAATTTTAGCTTTTCAATATGGTCTATAAAATCCTCCAAGGAACCTACAGAACTTCTATCATATTCTGTACAAAGATCCATAAACTTGATTACGTTTGAAACCATCTGCCTTCCGCCAGGTAGAAACATTAGGCTATCCAAATAGTGGGTCCTCATGAGCAGTTCCTTTAACAGTTTTGAAACACTGTATAGGTCCTTCTTCATGATTAACTCTAGTAATATGGCCTTTGCCCTAGCGATCTTATCCCCTTCCTTGCCTTGTATAAGGGCTATTGGTTCCCCTAAGGTATCTAGCAAGCTGTCTTTCTTGTTCCTTAATAGCCAGTACAAGCTTCTATCGGAGAGGCCTACCATGGGGCTTCTCAAAAATCCAATAGTAGCTATGGTATCATACCTATTGCTTATTGCCTTAAGCCCATTTATCAAATCCTTGATCTCCTGACTTTCAAGCAGACCCTTGCCACCAAAATTAAAGTAAGGTATTCCATATTCCCTTAAGGCCTCCTCATAAATATGATCATTGGTAGAGGCCCTGAAAAGCAAACAAAAGTCACCATAGTTATACAGGCCTTCATCAACTAGCTCCCTTATCCTACTTGCTATAAGCCTGCTTTCTACATATAAGTTATATTCGGACTCCCCTATGTTAGGTGGAACTTCTACCTCTTCCTTCTCTAGTATCTCTACATCTACTCTATTAGCCGACTTATGATGTTCCTTTAAGCTTATATACCTCTCTCCCATAAGGAGTGAAAATAGTGAGTTAACAAAATTTAGCACCGTATCTACTGTCCTGAAATTCTTATCTAGGCTAATAGGCTTCTGGTTGGAAACCCGCTCAATATCCTCTACCACCTGGTAGAATACATCCAAATCCGCACCTCTAAAACCATATATGGACTGCTTAGGATCCCCTACTACGAATAAGTTGTTCCTATCCAAAGGCTTTTCCCTTGAACAGAGCCTATAGAAAATCATCCTCTGCACTTCATTGGTATCCTGAAACTCATCTACCATGATATACCTATATCTAGCTTGATATTCCTCCCTAATGGCTTTGTCCTCTAAGAGTTTCAAGGCCAAGATCTGCAAATCATCAAAGTCCAAGGCTCCTAGATCGTCTTTTCTTCGCCTGTATTCCTTATCTATTCTGATCAAAAGGTCTAATAATGTTTCATAAACCCACTTGTTTTCTTTATCCTTAATGGATTGTGCTTTATTTATTAGAATCTTAAGCTCATCAATTGTTTCCTCTTCCTTTTTATTAGTTCCAATATTGTCTTTCAAATAGTCCAGTATAGGAACTAGCTCTTCCTCACCATATGAGCCTTCTTTAAACCTTATCCAAACCTCATCAGTTGGTAGTTTAGCCAGCTTAGAACTCTTCCTGGCCTTGCCTATTAAATATATAAATAGATCCCTTATCCTATCAAGTTCTCCTTCATCAAGGGAGAAACTATCTATACGGGACAGGGTCATATCCTTTACTTCCTCAAAGGAATATCCCGCTGTCCTTATTTTATGATATATGTTCATTAACTCCTCTGATATCCTGTTAAGATCGTCCTTTTTAATAAGTCTAATAAATTGGTATAGGTTGTCATCCTTTTCAAGCCCCTCATACAAAAGGTCCAGTATTACCTCTTCAAGTAATAAGTCCCCCTCAGCCTGTTCCATAACCGTAAACATGGGATCCACCTTTGCTTTCAGGGGGTTTTCTCTAATCATGTTACCACAAAAGCTGTGTATGGTTGAAATATTGGCCTTTTCCAAGTCCCTATAGAATCTACGCCATTTACTGCCTTCAGAAAATCTCTTCTTCAGCTCTCCCCTTATTCTATCCTTCATCTCTTGAGCTGCTTTATTGGTAAAGGTTATGGCTACTATTGACTCTATCTCCTTGTTTTCCTCCAAGTTACCCTTGTCTAGAATGTATAGATATCTTTCAGTTAGGACCTTTGTCTTCCCAGTTCCAGCCCCTGCATTAACAGCCAAATTCTTATCTATGGTCCTTATAGCTAAATCCTGTTCCTTAGTATTCTTCATACCTATACCTCCAATATTTCCTTATATCTGCATATGTCCTTATATATGCAGTAGCTTGAGCATTCCTTGGGATTTATGGAAAAATCCCCTTCTAATATGGAATCTATATAGGACTTAATGTGATCCTTGCATATAATTATAAGCTGATCCAGTTGGTCCTGGTCCAAGGCTGCCTTCTTTGTTTTTTTCATCAAATTATCTTCTTCTGAATTACCTAATACTAGCTTAAAGTCACCAGTGGACAGAACTCCATACATAGCAGCAACTACCCTTTTATCCTCTTGTGATAGGATATAGATTGGCAACTGTAAAGATAGCCCAGAAATCATGTGTGATATTCCCCGTACTCCACCTGTAGAACTTTTATAATCAATTAAGATATACTTGTCTTCTTCTACATACTTGTCTATCCGATCTATAACTCCAGTAAATGGAATTTCCAAATCTCCTATCTGTACCTTAAAGGCCTCATCCCTGCCAAAGGCAACCTCAAAATCATAGGGTAGAACCTTTTCCTTTAACTTCATTAATCTATCCAAATCCGCCTTTATAAAGTCCAGCAGAATTGTAGCATTGTTTTCAATTCTTAGCTTCCACAGGGGTTTGTCTATGTCTACAGCAAGGGATTTGATCCTTTCCTTAACCCTAGCTAGGATGAAATCATAGGTTCCCTCTGGTTCAAACTCCCCTCTTCCTAGTACATGGTCTTCAATCTGCTTTTTGTAAACAGTATAGTATTCTTCCAAAACCTCATGATTTATAGCTCCCCTATCTAAGGGTGTGAAATCCTCAAACTCCCTCTCCATCTCCTCAATCTTTAATATGTTATTGAGCAAGAAATAATAGGGGCATTTGCCGTAGGCTTCCAGATAGCTGATAGAATAAACCTTGTCCCTGTGGATGTCCTTCAAATCCTCTATAATTGCACTATCCCCAATGAGGCCACTATATTCATTGAAGCCATCGTTAATCCTTGTGACCTCACAAAATACGCTTTCACTTACCTCCTTTAGCTTTAAACCATCTAGGGAGTTATACATATGGAACAGCTCATCTTCACAGGATCCAGCTTGATATTTGCTTAGTATATATCTGGATAGCTCATCATTAGTAGTCAGCTTAGCTAGGTCATCCTTTAAAAGGTATTCCATATCTACTACTTCTACATCCACCTTCCCCTGAATTCTATTAAGCAGCTCATCTAGGAATATGGAAGGTATTGCTTCTGCATCTTCTGTAGAAGGCTGAGAATATGATAGGTATAAAGTATCCAAGCAAGAGGAAATAATGGTAGAAAACATGAGGGATTCCTTATCCAATATTTCATGGTAACTTTTCACATCAATGCCTATTTTCTTTAAGGTCTTTATATTGTTCTCCTTAAAGAAGAAATTGTGGGAATCCACCTTGGGATAATCTCCTTGAGAAAGCCCCATAACAAAAAGCACTTTAAATTTATGTCCCCTGGCATTTACAGGTGTTAATAGGCTTATGCCTGCAGTGTTTCCTACGATTTCCACTACCACTTCTTGGCTTAGATAGCCTTCCAGAAGATCAATAAATTCCTCCAAGCTTATCTCATCATAGATTATATGGCCAAATCTGCTTATCTTATCTAGTATTTCTTTGACCTTGCTTAAAGCTGCTAAATCCCTGTTGAACAAGTCATAATCCCCTATTGAATTATAGATATCCAATATCCTTCCTGCCACGTCATACTTCTTGATCAAGTCCATGACTGCCTTAGCCAACTCATCAGGCTTACCTCTGTCAGGAATAGAGCTGGTTTCTTCATCTATAATACTTAATAACCTATCCAATTCATCTTGGAAGGAGGCCTTTATACTCTCCTTTCGCAACATATATTCAGCAGCTTCCCTGATCTCCCGAGGGCATAAAGGAAAGAAATTGCTCTTAACCCTATTGATAATACTGGTCTTGTCCCTATTGTTTTTCTTAACCTCCAGTATGTGAACAAGTTCTTTTATCAAGGGAATTTCCATAAGGCTTGTTTCCTTGTCCATGGATAAAGGGATACCTTCCTCTTCAAACACTTGAAATATCCTATCCATATACCTATCTGGACTGGCCAACACAAGGGCCATATCCTTTAACTGGACTCCATCAGCATGTTTCCTTTTGATCAACTCGCAGATTTTCTTTATCTCCAAATAGGTGCTAGAAGCCTTTATGACCTGTATGTTTGGATTTATATCCAATCTCTTCTCTCCTTCAGTAAACAAAAGGCTTGCCAGGTTTTCAAAATAGTTAGCAGCTTTCTTTTCTTCCTCAACTATGTCAAAGCCCCATTCCTTTAGTATGTCTAGAGTCTCTTTGAAGGTATTAAAATTTTCATCCCTATTAAAGGGCATATTAATATATATGGAGCAGTTGGCTTTAGTCATTTCCTTCAAAATTTCAAGCTCCTGAGGTCTAAAATCAAAGAAATAGTCAATTATTACGAAGTCCAAGCTATCAAAAAAGCACTTGTTGTTTCTCAACATTTCCAAACTCTTTAAAAAGCTTTCTTCCCTATCCAATAGTTCTAGGGTGCCCAGCTTCTTTTCATACTCCTGATAGATTAGGCCTATCTCCTTGTAAAAGGGCTTATCAGGACAGCGTCTCAAATAATCCTCTGGACTGATAAGGGACCTTTTAGCCAGTCCAATAATATTGGATACTTGGCGGACAAAGCCCCTCTTGCTAGAAATATCCTTATAATAGGGCAAGTGGTTATTCTTCTTCAGTTGTAAAATAGTTTTGGCCACTAACCCTTCCTTCATTTCCTCATCTATACTGATATAGAACCTGTCCCTGAGCAGCCTGTCCACAATATTGTCAAAGGTGAAAAGGTTGATGTCAAAGGTCTGCCCCACCTCCTTAAGAAAGCTCATCCTATATTTTTCTAAAAGCTTTCCATTGGGCAGTATGTAATAAAACCTATCTCCTTTGTTTTCCTTCAAATACTCCAAGGATCTATAAAAGAGTTCACGGGACCTGCTGTTGTTATAGGGACCAACATAAGCAATCCTCTCCATCTTTACTACCATCTCCCATGGTTTATTCTATTAAGCATTTGTTCAATTCTGTTATTGATAGACTTTACATCATATTTTTCAACTATCCCATCCCTTAAACCATATTTCATCTTTAGCCTTACAATCCTGTAGACCTTCTCATCTAATTCCTTCTCACTTATATTGCCCTTTTCTACCTCATCTTTTATCCTGTTTAAAGCCTTTAACCGGTTATCTTGACCATGACAAACTAAAAGTATATCTCCACCTGCCTTAAGGAACTTATAAGCTGCATCTTCAATGGTATAGTTTTCAATAATAGCTCCCATGGTCATGTCATCTGAAATAACCACCCCATCAAAGGACATCCTTTCTCTAAGCAGCTCAGTGATTATATTATAGGAAAGGGTTGCTGGGTTCTCCCCATCTAGTTGGGTAAAGAGAATATGGGCCACCATGATTGCATCTATGCCTTCTTCTATGGCCTTTTCAAAGGGTACTAACTCAAGACTCTTCATCTCTTCTAGGCTCTTATCTATTACCGGTAAGCCAATATGAGAATCCACACTTGTATCCCCATGGCCTGGGAAATGCTTTCCTACAGATATAACATTGGTTGAATTGATACCTTCCATTACCCTAAGGCCGTTGTTTACTACTGTATTCACATCTGTGCCATAGGCCCTTTTCCCTATGATTGGGTTCTTAGGATTGGAATTTATATCCAATACAGGAGCAAAGTTCAGATTAAACCCCAGTTCCCTTACCCTTTGTCCTAGGATCTGACCGTATTCCAAGGATACCTCTCCATCGTCAATTTCTCCGATAGTGCTAGCTAAGGGTAGGTCCAAGTAGATGTCAGAAAGCCTAGATACAAGGCCCCCTTCTTCATCTACAGCCAAAAACAAGGGCAACCTATTTGAGCTGTTCCTGCTCTTTAGTGTATTGAGCAGCCTGACTGTCTGGTCTGCATCATCTATATTGTCCTTTAATAACACAAAGCCACCTATATGGTTTTCTTCTACTGCTCTTAAGTCACTTTCATCAGCTTCTGTGCCCTCCAATCCAAAGATGAATAGCTGCCCTATTTTCTCCTCTACAGTCATATCATTTACTATCTTCATTATCTCATCTATTTCTTCTTCATCTTCTTCAACTATTTGATCTGTACCATTATTGTGTTCATCAACAATGGGTTCCTCTTCTATCCTTCCACAACCAGTCAATATCAAGATTATTACCAGTAGGCTTATGGTCAATGTTTTAGATAACACAATTTTTCCTCCATTCTCTCATGGACTAGATACCGCCAATAAACTCCCTCAATATGGAATTGGCTGGTATAGCCCTTTCATCCTCTATTGGTTCAAAATACTTCAAAAACTTCAACAGTCTAATGCTCTCTGAGTAATATGTGCTGTTGTTATCCACCTTTTCCAAAAGAGGAATGGCATACTTTTTCAGTACGGATAGCTCATATACCAAGGCACTATTAAACATGATATCTGCTTCCTCCTGATAAGGGAATATATTTATTCCCTCCCCTTCAACAACTCCCCTCCACATTTGCAGGGTCTTAAAAACATCATTGCCTCTAAATTTATTATCCCTTACAATTCTTCTAATTAATCTAGTGTCAGTGGTAGAAATCCTGTTATGGGCATCAATATTAAGTTGAGTCAAGGCGGAAACGTATATTTTAAACTTGTTCTTATCAGGTATATAGGTGGTAAGCTTTGGATTTAAGCCATGGATTCCTTCCAGTATTATTGGATGCTCCTTATCCACCCTTACTTTAACACCAGATCTCTCTCTCTTGCCGGTTATAAAGTTGAATCTGGGAAGCTCCACCTCTTCCCCTTCAAGAAGTTTCAGCAAATCCTCATTTAATTTCTCTAAGTCTATAGCTTCTATGGATTCAAAGTCATATTCTCCCTTATCATTTAATGGAGTCTTTTCTCTATCAACAAAATAATCATCTAAGGATATAGCTATAGGCATCTTCCCATTTACCTTCAGATGAACTGCCAACCTATTGGCAAAGGTGGTCTTTCCAGAGGAAGATGGCCCTGCAATCAATATTACATTTATATCATCATCCTCACAGATCATGTCTGCAATCTTGGCTATCTTCTTCTCATGTAGGGCTTCGCTTATCTTGATTACATCCTCAATCTCTCCATTGTGGATCTTCTCATTTAGGGAGCTGACAAAGGACAGGTCTAATATTTCTGCCCATTTATTGGCCTCACGGAATACTTTCGCCAGCTTCTTCTGCTCCTTAAATTCAGGTATCCTCTTGTTACTATCTCCTGTTGGGAATAGGATTATTACCCCTGGATGATAGTATTTCAAATCAAAATATTCTACATACCCAGTAGAAGGTGCTAAGTATCCATGGAAGCTGTCAACATAATCTCCAACTCTATATATTTGAACCTGCTCCCTTTTCAAGGTCTTAAAAAGCCTTACCTTATCACGGTGTCCTTGATCTTCAAATATAGAAAGGGCCTCCTCATAGGATACAGTCTCCCTATTAATGGCCAAATCCTTATCTATTATGTCCCTCATCTTCTCCCTTATTCTTATTATATCTGAATAACCTAAGGTCTTGCCTGCTGCAAACTCAGCATATAGACCATTACCTAGAAACTGTTCTATGGTTACCGTATCCCTTGGAAACAACTCCTTACAAGCCATTATGAAGACTAAAGAAATCGTGCGAGTATAGATTCTATATCCGTCCTCCGTTTTTAAATCTAAGAACTTAATATAGGAATTTTCCTCTGCCTTCCTCTTAAGATGGTGTACCCGGTTCTTCACCCTGGCACCTAGGTAGTCCTTATGCTTATTTCCAAAGGCCTTTTGGCACACATCCTCCAAAGTAGCTTCACTAGCAATCTCTACCTCTCCAACGCCTTCCACATAAACCCTCATATTGTTAGACATAAAACCTACCCCCTTAATTATATTATTCCCCAAATAATTCCTCCTCAATTGTTAAAAACTTACTCCTTGGACTTGCAGTAAAGACTTTACCATTTAGATAATCCAAAGGTGACTCTACTTTTGAAAACTCAACCTTATAGGCATGGAGAAACTGGCTTTCCAAACCATAATTCTTTTTGAAAAGCTCATTTACCCTCCTATCCCCATACTTTATATCACCTATTATGGGGTGGCCTATAGAAGACAGATGGGCTCTTATTTGATGGGTCCTGCCTGTTATCAGTTCTATTTCCAGAAGAGAATAGTCATTAGATCTTTTAAGAACCTTTATCTTGGTTATTATCCTTTTAGCTTCTTCCTTTCCATCCTCTATTATCTTAACCATATTTTTATCCTCATCCTTTGACAGATAAGCTTCAATTATCCCTTCTTCCTTAACTATCCCTTTCACTATGGTTTTATAGTACTTATGAACACTTCCTTCTTTAATTGACGCATTCATTATCCTTAAAGCTTCAGAATTCTTTGCTCCTATTATTATACCACTTGTGTTTCTATCCAGCCTATTACATATAGAAGGCTTAAAGGTCTTCTCAATTCGAGGATTGTATTCCTCCTTAGTAGTCAGGTAGTGGATCATGCTATCTACTATATTGTTCCCATATTCCTTATTGGCAGAATGGGATAGTATTCCTACGGGCTTATTTATTAATAGTATATTTTCATCCTCATAGATTATATTCGGTACCAAGCTGCTCTTTTTAATTTGGTTGGAAGCCTTAAACTTCTCTAAGGTTTCTTCTGAAAGATAAAATTGTATAATATCCCCTTCAGAAAGGATTGTGTTAGGCTCGGCCTTCTTGTTATTCAGTTTTATCCTCTTTTTTCTAAGCATCTTGTAGATGAAGCTTTGGGAAGCTTCCGAAAGATATTTTTTTAAAAATCTATCTAACCTTTGACCACTATCATTCTTGTCAATAACTACCTGTTTCAAAACTCTATCTCCTTTTCTTTTTTTATGATATAATTTATCATGTAGTTTATGCTATAATTATAGTATACAATATTTGTGCTTAAGTAAACCATGTTAATATATTAAGAGGTGAGACTTGTGAGAAGCTTTATAGAGAAGATAAAAGACATACTGTATGATGGAATAGATTACATATTGATGGTGGGAATAATAGTGGCTATCGCTTTTATAATAAATTGGAAAATAGATGGACTATTTGCCATATCTGATGTTAACGAACTACATGCTCAATCCTCAGAAGCAAGCGAAGAAAGCTCCCAGGAGGAGGAAAATAACCATACCAATACTCCAGCCCAACAAGAGGAAAAGGACAACAGCTCTAATGAAGACCAGGAGGACAAGCCAGCCAATGAGGTAGAGGAAAACTCCAATAGCTCTAATGGATCTAACCAAGACAAGGAAGCCAATGAGGAAGAAGTGGTTGATAAGGGCAATGAGGAGGTTGCCAACAGCAATGAAAAGGTAACCATAAACATTCCTGCCGGCTCCCTACCTGGAGACATTGGAAACATATTGGCCTCTCAAGGACTCGTATCAAGCAGGGATGAATTTTTAAAGAAGGTAAGAGAAACTAATACAGAGAAAAAGTTGAGATACGGTAAATTTGAAATAGCAAAAAATGCCTCAGTAGATGAAATAATAAGGGTACTTACCCAATAGCCATAAAGGGATGTGTTATATAACACATCCCTTTAAGATTCTATTCAAATATATATCCTTCCAAATATGCAACGGCTTCTCCAGCTATCTCCACTGTTTCACCTAGGTCTTTACAGTAAAGCTTTCCTCCTCTATCTGATAGCTGTAGGGCAACAAATTCATCCTTACCTAAAACCTTCTTCCAGTAGGGTATTAGAGTACAGTGGGCTGATCCTGTAACTGGGTCCTCATCCACTCCTACATTTGGGGCAAAAAACCTGGATACAAAATCCACCTCATTGCCTTTTGCTGTGGCTATTACACCAACACAATCCAATTTTCTTAGTTCATCCATATTTAGGTCAAGATTTAATATATCCTCCTCTGAATCAAATACCGCCATATAATCTCTAGATTTGTATACTTCTCTTGGCTTCTTTCCTAAGCCTTTAACTAGGGCTTCAGGAATATCACACTTTTCTCCTTCCCTTGAAGGGAATACCATTGTTAGCAAATTGTCCTTCTTAGTTACTTCTAATACTCCGCTCTTGGTATTAAAGCTAACCTTGTCCAAGTCTCTTTCCAAGTACTCAAATATAACAAAGGCTGTTGCCAGAGTTGCATGTCCACATAGGTCTATTTCCCCCTTTGGAGTAAACCACCTAAGATCGTATTCACCTCCCCTTTTTACAAAAAAGGCAGTTTCTGATAGGTTATTCTCTGCTGCAATATTTTGCATCAGCCTATCCTCCAGCCAGTCTTCTAAAGGACAGACTCCAGCAGGATTCCCCTTAAACTGCTCATTGGTAAAGGCGTCAATCTGGTAAAAAGGTATTTTCAACTTACTCCCTCCTCATAGGCATGTATTATATATACATATTCTCCAAAGCAGAAATAAATCCTTTTTCAAAAGTGAAAGATTGTTTATATTGCTTCTTCTACCTTATACTTTCAAACCCAAGGATGCAATTATATAAAATAATGGGAGATAGAATATATAGTATGTTGACAATTTTGTGAATTTTTAATTTTCATAATATCATAAATATAGCTGGAATAGGTTGCAATATTATAATATAATTACATTGTTAAAACAATAACAATATAATAAATTGTCAACTATTGTCAAAATATCTACTACATAAATCCTAGTAATACCTGAGTAGAGAAAGTTATGTTAAGGCTCAATTAATATTTTAAATATAAGGGGGAGTAAAATGAAATTAAAAGATAAGGTTGTAATTTTAACTGGTGCAAGCTCTGGTATGGGAAGGGCTGGAGCCTTAAGGTTTGCAGAAGAGGGATCAAATGTAGTCGCTATTGCCAGAAGAAAAGAACGATTAGAAGAATTAGTAGAAGCTTCTAAAAACTTAAGTGGTAAAATTCATGCTTGCCCAGGAGATGTGTCTAAAGATGAGGACATAGACAGAATAGTGAAGGAAACCATAGAGAAGTTTGGAAAAATAGACGTTTTAGTTAACAATGCAGGTATATTAGACGATTATCTTTCAGCAGACAATATGACGGATGAAATGTGGAACAAGGTGTTGAATGTAAACTTAACTGGTCCTATGAAATTAATAAGAAGTGTAATCAAATACATGATGGATCAAGGTTCTGGTAACATCATAAACGTAGCTTCAATAGGTGGCTTATTTGGAGCCAGAGGAGGCATGGCTTATGTAGCATCCAAGCACGCTTTAATAGGAATGACTAAGCATATTGGCTATATGTTCCAAGACAAAGGAATAAGATGCAACGTCATAGCTCCAGGTAGTGTAAAAACTGAAATTGGAGGAACAGTATCAAATCCAAACAAGGCTGTATTAGACAAGTTGATGACAGGTCTTCAAGTTCTTCCAGTAATGGGGGAAGCAGAAGATATTGGAAACATAATGGTATTCTTAGCTTCAGATGAATCAAGGTTTATAAATGGAGCAACAATTGTAGCTGACGGAGGATGGACTGCCTTTTAAGGATAAAATAGGCTATCTGCCAACTCTTGGGGTGGATTTAGAAAAATCCACCCCATTATTTTTTATTTTCCATTGGGATTAAATCAGGATCAAGACTAGTTAATGAAAACCTAATAAGCACAAAAGAATAAATCCAATAAAAGGCCATAATTATGTTATAATTAACATCAATAGCAATAATTATTGTATGGCAGGTGACTAAAATTGAAAAACATCAAGGGTAGTATACTTCTTCTACTAACTGCAATCATATGGGGAACATCCTTCGTATCACAAAAACTGGGCATGAACTATGTTGAACCTTTTACCTTTGGGGCGGCAAGATTTATCCTAGGTGCTGTAGTCCTACTTCCATTAATATTCATGTTCAATACAGTCAACAAGAAAAGTAACAAAGAAAAGAATATGGTTCAATTCAATAGGAAGGACCTGCTAACAGGTGGCACCCTCTGCGGCTGTGCCTTGTTCTTTGGTGCCTCCTTGCAGCAATGGGGACTAGTATATACTTCCGCTGGTAAGGCTGGATTTATAACAGCCCTTTATATTGTCCTAGTGCCCATTATTGGCATATTCATGAAAAAGAGGGTAGATATATATACCTGGTTAGGAGTATTACTGGCTGTTATTGGTCTTTATCTCCTTTCCATTAAAGAAGGCTTTTTCATGGAAATAGGAGATGCTATCATACTAGCTGGCACACTCTTTTGGGCTATCCATATCCTGATAGTGGACTCCTATGCAGCTAAAGTGGAAAGCCTTAAACTGTCCTGTGTACAATTTCTAACAGCAGGCATCCTATCCCTACTGGCAGCCTACATATTTGAAAATCCAGATATAGAAGCTATAGTAGACTGTGCTGGACCAATCCTTTACACAGCAATTATGGTAGTGGGAGTGGCCTATACACTGCAGATAATAGGCCAAAGGTACACCAACCCTACAGTAGCTTCACTTCTTATGAGTCTGGAGGCAGTCTTTTCAGCAATATGTGGTGCCCTATTCTTGAAGGAAACCATGACTAGCAGGGAGCTTATAGGCTGTATTCTAGTATTTATAGCGGTGATTCTGGCACAGATTAAACCTAGAGAACTTATAAAAATATTTAGTAAATCTCTAGATAAGGCAAATA
This sequence comes from Tissierellia bacterium, assembly GCA_012735215.1. Taxonomy (GTDB): domain Bacteria; phylum Bacillota; class Clostridia; order Tissierellales; family Tepidimicrobiaceae; genus JAAYHX01. Next base: position 30,437 of record JAAYHX010000020.1, on the reverse strand, counting down.
TAAATTAAAATGAGCAAGATACTACTCTTGCTCATAATTGTCTTTAAACCATTGAATTATATCACCAGATTCGTAAAGGGGCTCTCCATCAATTAATAGCATTGGTACCTGATCCTTACCTCCAAGTCTAATCAAATCCTCCTGATTCTTAGGATCAGCCTTTATATCCATCATCTCCACATTACTTATGTTTTTCCTTTTCATGTACTGGATTACCTTCTTGCAAAAAGGGCACTCTTCCTTATAGTACAGCTTCAGATTTCTCACAGATACTCACCTCACTCTATAATTATATTTGTCCTTATCCTATACTATACCCCAAATTTCTATCTACTCAAAATTTATAGTAATTATCTATTAGATGTGTAAAAAAAGAAAAAATTATATTACCACTAGTTAATTAAATATCCATCTTTTGGGTAACAGTAATTATAAGCGAAAGCATAAAAAAGGAGGTATACTTATGGCTATTAAGATAAGTGATAAGGTTACATGGGTAGGTAAAATAGACTGGGAATTGAGAACTTTTCATGGGGAAGAATATTCCACTCACAGGGGCTCATCCTACAACTCTTATCTAATCAGAGACGAAAAAACAGTACTTATTGATACCGTGTGGACACCCTTTGCAGAAGAATTTGTTCAAAACCTAAAAAAGGAAATAGACCTCAATGAAATAGATTACATAGTATCTAACCACGCAGAAGTAGACCACAGTGGAGCTCTGCCCCTACTAATGAAGGAGATTCCACATGTACCCATTTACTGTACTGCAAATGGAGTTAAATCACTAAAGGGCCACTATCACCAAGACTGGAATTTTGTAGAAGTGAAAACCGGCGATGAGTTAGAAATTGGCAAGGACAATAAACTTATTTTCATAGAAGCTAGAATGCTGCACTGGCCTGACAGCATGTTTACTTATATGACTGGAGAAAACATACTATTTAGCAACGATGCCTTTGGTCAGCATTATGCTAGCAATAAGCTTTTCAATGACTTAGTAGATCAATGTGAGCTATATCAAGAAGCTATTAAGTATTATGCAAATATCCTTACCCCCTTTAGTCCTCTAGTTACTAATAAGATAAAGGAAGTCCTTAGCTTTAACCTTCCAGTAGATATGATAGCAACAAGCCATGGAGTAATATGGAGGGATAATCCAGCCCAAATAATTGAGAAATACTTAGAGTGGGCTGATAATTATCAGGAAAATCAGATAACTATAGTCTATGAAACCATGTGGGATGCAACAAAGAAGATGGCTGAGGCAATAGCAGAAGGCATAAGGGAGGCAGATAAGGATGTAACTGTTAAACTATACAACATAGGCATTACAGACAAAAACGATATGGTAACACAACTGTTTAAATCAAAAGCAATACTAGTAGGCTGCTCTACAGTTAATAAGAGCATCATGTCTGGTACCGGCGCCTTAATGGCAATGGTAAAAGGCATTGGATTTAAAAAGAAAAAAGCAGCAGCCTTTGGCTCCTATGGTTGGTCAGGAGAATCCGTGCCTATGATTACTGAAAAACTAAAAGAAGCTAAGTTTGAGGTAGTAGATGATGGTTTGAGCCTTCTATGGCAGCCAGATGATGAGGGAATAGAGAAATGCAAGGAGTACGGAAGACAATTTGTAAGCAAATTATAAAAGCTAATTAATCTAGCCCAAGTAAAAGGAATAGAAAAAACAATAGAATATAACTTAGTATAATTAGCAGACTGTCGTCGACCTATAATAGTGCAAAAACCCCTAGAGGTCGACGACAAATTATTTTTTTGCAACAGTGGCTTAATTTCAATAGATACGGGATAAAATATTATCTAAATATTAAGAAAATGTAACAATTTATCACTTTGACAAAAAATTGAGAATTTGATAATATCAAGGTATAGAATGTTTACTAAACTACCTATAAGGAATTGAAACAGTCTTCTTTTTGTTTTTTCCCTAAAGAGTTTAGGGTGTTACTAGACTACCTATAAGGAATTAATTCCACTGTGTTAGGAGTAGGATGTATCTTATTGACAAAGGCAAAAATAAAAGGATTGAATTCTACATTGAATAGAATTCAATCCTTTCTTATACTTCTATATCTTCTAAGGAATTGTATAATCTTCTCAATTGTCTATGCTATGATCTCTGAATTCTCATTTACTTCATCTACAGTCTTCATGCTCTACATAGCTATATCCATATTATCCTTAAAGAGGTTAGTAATGCTGGCTACACTACTAAAGGTTCTACTATGAATGGGCTTGATTAGCTTCTTAGTTTTAAATTTAATTCAAATTTATAATGGTATATATAAAACAAACAATATTATATATAGCTGGTATTCATTGGAAGTTTGTGGAAGCATAATCATCTACTCATTTATATATAAAAAGTATTATAATTAAAATATAGATATAACTACCGAGAAAAGGGAGGGGTGAAATAGGTGTTAAAGGAGTTTAAGAATTTTGCCTTGAGAGGCAATATGATCGACATGGCGGTTGGTATTATAATCGGTGGTGCATTTAATGGTATTGTAAACTCTCTGGTCAATGACATTATTATTCCTGTACTAAGCATATTTACAAACAGTATTGATTTTAGTAATCTATTTATCGCTTTAGATGGGAATAAATATGAATCTTTAGAAGCCGCAAAACAAGCAGAGGTAGCCACATTAAATTATGGTACCTTCATATCAGGAGTCATTAACTTCTTAATAATGGCCTTTGTTGTATTTTTAATAGTTAGATGGATTAACAGATTGAGAAAGCCAGTACAAGATGAAATACCCACTACCAAAACATGTCCTTATTGTTATTCAGAAATCCACATTGATGCTACAAAATGTCCCCATTGCATATCTGATTTAGCTAATTCTACTACTAACTAATGTACCTTCTAGCTCAAATAGATTCCAAATCCTTATAAAATATTGTAACTATTCCCTTGCCAATAATTTTCTTTCAATTAAAAAGTTTTTAACGTAAAGATTTCCCAATGCTTTCACAATATATTCTGCCCCACAGGATAAATATGGCATGGCCTAGTTTTTGCCATGCCATATGCATGTTTTATGTAGCTCTTTGTTATGTTAATTAAATCCCAATCCATCTACTTTCAAGGTACCTTCCTCATCTATTACCCTTATCCAACCTTTTTCCGAGGAATTAGTATTGCTGCCATCCTCATGTTCATAATCAATGTCTAAGCTAAATGATAGGTTTTCATTGTCATCTTCACTTGTATCAAATTCCACTTTTACTATAGTAGCTTTGACAATATCAGAATCCAATACATCTGCCTTGGGAATCAATCTATTAGAAACTAATAGATCCCTTCCTCTCTCAGTTAACATATCCTTAAAGTTCCTGTCAATAAAATCCTTTATCTTCTGTTCTTGAACACCATCAGATACTATAACCAGTTCATCAGAATCTGTACCATTAAGATCCCCTGACTCAAAAATTTCTTCTATTTCATCTTTCTTTTCGTACTGGCTATAATACGCATTAAGAAACTTTTCCGCCTTGGCCTGTGGACCCTTGTTTGAGTTGCAGCCAACACAAAATACTGCTAAAAAAACTAGTAAGAGAATTATGCTTACTTTTCTCATTCATTATCCCCCTTTCAATAGTAGACAACACCCCTGAAAATTAGATAACGAGAACTTATGTTAATAATATAATATCATAGTTGTCTATTGATTTCTAATGATATTAATATTCTGCTGTTAATACCTCTATGCTCACAAGATTATACTCCCTTTACAAAAAAATTGTCGTCGAACAAAAGTGTTTTCACTCTTAGTATTCGACGACAAAATGATAATTTATATCTCTATTCTACTTCACCAGCTGTAAGCTTTTTAGCTATCCAATCCTTACCTTCTATTATTCTAGTTACCACCATAGCAGCTACTGTATCTCCTGTTACATTAATCATGGTAGCCGGAGGATCAACTAAGTATCCAATTGTGGCTATTATTGGAAAGGCTTCTGGTGGAAAGCCATATAGGTTTACTATGAGCATCTCTCCTATTAGTCCTCCTCCGGGGACTCCTGACATTACTACACCACTTAATACTGATATTATTATGGCTGTTATATAGGTACCTATTCCTTCAAAGGGAGTATTATACAAACCAAACAAGAAGGATATCTTGAGTATGGCGCTTAAACATGACCCATCCATATGGGCCGTAGCCCCAATAGGTATAATGATATCTCTAATATCCTTTGGTACTCCTACCCTTTTAGCTACAGATAAACTGACTGGTATAGTTGCAATGCTGGACTGGGTAGCCAATGATGTTACTGCAGCAGGAAAAATGTTCTTAAAGAAGGTTTTGACTCCTTCCATACCGCTGGCAAAATAGGTATAGAAGAAGAAGGCTATGAAGAAATAGAGTATGGTTATTGGATAGTAAACTGCCATTGCTCTTGCATAGGAGCCCAATAGTTCTGGCCCAAATTCCCCAACTAGAGCTGCAAAGTAGGCACCTAATCCAATAGGAGCATAGTACATTATTAAGGATACCATCTTTAAGAATACATCAGATAGTATATTAAGTAGGTTGGATATGGGTTTTGCCCTTTCTCCTAATAAGCTTATACATGCCCCAAGGAAGATAGAAAATATAATAAGTGGAAGCATATTCTGTCGCGAGATCAACTCTGGAAAATCTGTTACGGTTATGGCTTTTACTATTTGGTCTGCTGTATTTAGTGACTTAATATCATCATTGGCTTCTACTTGGATACTAACACCTTCAGCCGGTGGAACTAAGTTTACTGTAACTATCATGATTATAGAAGCTATTATGCCTGTTATAATGAATATCAATAACATATAGCCAATTATCCTGCCTAGCCGTTTCATATCAACTATATTTGATACTGCACTGGAAATAGTTACAAATACAAGTGGAACCACTATGGTGAACATTATATTTAAGAACACATCCCCTAGCGGCTTGAGTACAGCTGCCTTCTCTCCAATTATCAGGCCTATGATGCTTCCCAATATTATTGAGGACAAGAGTATAATTGGGAATCTGTAGTATTGCCACATATTCTTTCTGTTTACATCAGGCACGGTTATCTCCCCCTAGTCAATTATTCATCTACTATAAAGTCATTTACATTATAAATAAACCCATGGCAAATCCTGTTAGCTCCTCCCTTCATAAATATCTCATATTCCTCGTCAACGCTAACTTCCAACTCTCCTCCTTCTGTTCTTACATGAACTTTTTTGTCTAACCGGCCTAATAATTTCCCTATTACCACACTGGCACAGGAACCAGTACCACACCCCAGGGTTCTTCCAGCTCCCCTTTCCCAGGTATATATATTTATGTCTTTCCTGCTAGTTATCTCAACAAAATTAACATTGGTTTTTTTAGGGAATAGATGGTGGTTTTCAATTTTTCCACCTAGTCCATTTATGTCCACATCCTTTATATCCTCTACAAATATAACCGTATGGGGTACCCCTACCAATACTGACGAAAAGACTATTTCCTCACCATCTATGTCCAGCTTCTCCTCTATAGCTTTTTCCTTTTCCAGTTTTACAGTTATGTATTTCGTATCAAATACAGCTTTCCCCATGTTTACTTTGACAGTCTTTACCCTCTTGTGTTCATCTGTTTCTAACTGCACAGTTTTTATTCCCGCTAAGGTTTCTACTGTGAAAGTGCTGCCCTTAACTAGACCTTTTTCGTAAACGTATTTTGAAAAACATCTAATACCATTTCCACACATTTCTCCTTGGGAGCCATCTGAGTTGTAGTAGAGCATCTTAATATCTGCCAGCTTACTCTCTTGACAGACAAGGAGCCCATCAGCTCCAACTCCAAAATGCCTATCACAGACCCTTAGTGCTAAATTTTCACAGTCTTTAATATTATATTCAAATCCGTCAAAAATGATAAAGTCATTTCCTGCAGCTTCCATTTTAGTAAACTTCATAGAACAACCTCCATCATATATCTAAATTGTAGGTCCCTCCAGTATAACAATCTCATTTTTGTCTACATCAAGCCTAGCTTTGACCCCAAAGGGGATGGTAATTGTAGGTTTACAGTGCCCTGCTTGTAAGTTCATTAAAGTAGGTTTATTGAGGGGTCTTATATAAAAATCTATTACTTCTTCTAGGGTAAAGGACATATGTGGGTTTTCTGGTACACAATTGTTAAAATCTCCTAGGATTATACCTACTGCATCCTGAAGTTTATGAGATAACCTAAGTTGAGTAAGCATCCTGTCTATCCTATAAGGCTCCTCCCCTATTTCCTCAATGAAGAGTATCTTACCTTTGGTGTTAATTTCGTAGGGGGTGCCAATTGTACTAGCTATTAAGGATAGGTTCCCTCCTATTATCTGCCCTTCTGCAATTCCCCCATTTATAGCAACTAATTCTCTTGATAGGTTCTCTATGGACGGCTTAAAATCTTCATTGAGGATAAAGTTATATAAGCTCTCTAATGTAAAATTACAAGTATCCTCAATCAAGTTTGCTGCCATTGGACCGTGAAAGGTTACTAATTCTGATATCTGATTTATTGCTATATGCAGGGCGGTTATATCGCTATAACCTACAAATACTTTTGGATTGGTCCTGATGAGTTCATAATCTAATAGGTCCAATATCCGTAAACTTCCATATCCTCCCCTTAAACAGATAATCCCATCCACCTCTGTATTTTTAAACATCTTGTTTATGTCCTCTGCCCTTGTTTTATCGTCTCCTGCCAGGTATCCACGCTTGGAGAAGCAGCTTCTTCCCATTACTACATTAAATCCCATTTGCATTAGCTTCCTATAGACCCTTTCAAGCTTTTCTTCAGTTGTAGGGCTTGCTGGTGCAACTACACCTATAGTATCACCTAGTTTTAACCTTTTAGGTTTGATCACAATATCACTTCCTATTAGCCAAAGAATATATTAAATAGATTTATGGCTATTAAAAGGGGTGGCATAAATACTGGTCCCAGAAACTCTTATATACTAATAAAGGATAAGCTCAAAAGCTTATCCTCAGTTCTTTAGTAGTTCTAGTAAGGTTTCAACTTGTAACAGTACCCCCACCTTTATGCAGTCTTCGTCTGCTATAAAGTGTTCACTATGGAGGGGTGCAGTCCATCCTTTGCCCCTATTAGCACAGCCTATATTATAGTATGCTGCCTTAGTTTCTTTACAGAAGAAGGCAAAGTCATCAGCTCCCATGCTGGGATGCTCCTTAAATTTAACTCTGCTTTTGCCAAACAATCTTTCAGCAGTCTTCCTTAATACATCTACTACCTCCTCATTGTTCACTACCTCAGGATATCCGTCTACAAACTCTATAGTGGCCTCTGCTCCAAATCCCCTTGCAGTGTTTTCAACAATTTCCCTAATCCTTCTTTTGGCAAAATCCTGAGTCTCTGAGTCCAGAGTTCTTAGAGTCCCAGACAAATTAACTTCTCCTGCTATAACATTGTTTTTAGTTCCTCCACTGATCTGACCCAGAGTCAGAACAAGGGAGTTAACAGGGGAGATATTTCTGCTGACTAATGTTTGCAGGGCTGTAATAACATATGCTGCAACTACAATTGAATCTACTGTGCTTTCTGGGTAGGCGGCATGGCCAGATTTCCCCTTTATCCTTATATAAACTTCACTGCTGGCTGCATTAAGCTTTCCATACTTTAATCGGACATGTCCTACTTCTAGGGAAGCATCCAGATGCAATGCTAGGATATAGTCCACATCAGGATCCTTTAAGCAGCCCTCATCTATCATCATCTTAGCTCCACCAACAGTTTCCTCTGCCGGTTGAAAAAATATCTTCACATTGCCTTCTAGTTGGTCTTCCATATCCTTAATTATTTTAGCCACTCCAAGATGTATGGCTATATGAATGTCATGGCCACAGGCATGCATGACTCCTTCCTTCCTCGATTTAAAGGGAAGGTTGTTTTTTTCAAGAATTGGCAGGGCATCCATGTCTGCCCTGGCTGCTACAGTCCTTCCTTCCCTTTTCCCTCTTATTATTGCCATAACTCCAGTACCTGCAATTCCCTTAACATGCTCTATCCCCCAAGAGTTCAAGTATTCGGAGATCTTTTCACTGGTCCTGTATTCCTGTAGGCTGAGCTCTGGATGCATGTGAAAGTCTCTTCTTATTTCTACCAGTTCATGAAATATATCTTCTATCCTCTCCTTAATGTCCATAATTGCCTCCTTTATAATGTGTCTTTTATATCTATATTCTTAATCTATTACATTATTGCAAACTCTTGTAAAATTTCCATAAAATTTTTCTATTAAAATTTCATTGCAAATATATATTCATAGGTCTGACTTTTTATGAAACATCATGACTTGCAAATCAATTTCCCGAGTGGTGATGCTTCCCAAATTGAGCAAGGAAAGGCTGGGCTATATATATTAGCAATAAAAATAAAACCAAGTTTCCATTAAGGACAACCTGGTTAGTACTTTTCGTTGATATAATCATCTATGAGAGATCTCTTCTTCCCTTCTATAAATACTCCTTCCTTCTTCAAAACATCCAAAAGCCACAAGCTCTTTGAGTGGAATATGGCCTCATTATAATCAAGGAGCACTATTTCATATAGCTTATCCTTCAAGTATTTAGAATTGACATTGATAAAGTAGGCTTCTACATTTTTAAACCCTAAATGCTTCAAAAGGTAAAAGGTAGCCTGGTCTTTCTTGTGGTAGTATTCATTTCCCAACTGCTTATAATAGTTATAGTATTTTTTGTGCTTTCCAGACCTCTTTATATCTTTTGCCATCATAGTATAATATTTAGCTAAAACATTATAATACTGATAGTTATACATTCCTTTTTCATAACTATCAATCTTGTTAAAGGGCTTAATATTCATAGCTTGTACAAAATCAAAATTATATTCTAAAAATTCCTTTTTTGAAATATCTCCATTAGTATACTGTACTATCAAAGATAACCTGTTTTCAAAGAAGGTATCAAATATTCCTTTTCTATTCAACTGTTCCAAATATAACACCCTATCTAAACTTATATTAGTTTAAATAGATTATATCATAAAATAGGAAGAATTGTTTATCTAGCCTCTAATTAATTGAAAAAATTACTTTGTATAAAAGACCAGATAACATACAAAATAATTATATGGCAACAATATACTAATAGAAAGGAGATAATAATGCGCATAGAGAAAACTAATGACCATCTAGATGGAGTTAAATGTGTAGTCAATACTTGTTATTATCATACAGCTGGTGATAGATGTAGTGCTGCTAAAATTGAAATTCAACCACGAAATGCAACAAATACTGAAGATACAGACTGTGCTACCTTCAGGCCAAACAATACTAAGTTTACAGGATAAAGGACTAGGGCAGGAAAGTTCCTGCCTTAAGTTAATTTTAGTTCTACACAGTTAGCCCTAAATCTTTCAGGGACTTCCTCTATATGCATATCTAGACCTATATAAAATTCAGTATCGAATTTTTTCCCAATATAATCTAAGTCATCAGATAACTTAGATAAGTCATCACTTGTTAACGAAAGGACTTTATAGATTCCATCTACATAAATCTTCTCCACATCATAATCTCTGGCTATAATTCCACACAAAAAGCCATAGAAGGATTCAATACTCTTAATATTGAACTCTATGGCATTTACAAGTCTTACGGAATAATCCAAGCTGAATATGTGATTGTCATCAACATCAATGAATATGATGTTTCCATTGCCCTTTTTGATCTCGCTGTTGGCCTGATCTATAAGCCATTTGGTTTTGCCACTTCCTTTTGCTCCCAACACAAAGTGCACCATTAGAATCATTCCTTTCATTAATAGTTTACTGAATTTTTGTTATATTATTTATTCTACATAAGTTATGCTTTTCCTTTAATTTTTTACAAATTTTTAATTCCCCTCAGGGCTTTCCCGTTTAGGTAGTCGCATTTTATTCCCTGCCTTGTATTTCTATCTATCATCTTCTTTACTATTTCATCCCTTATCTTCCACCAGCTCTCATTCCAGTTTACAAAGAGGGTGTTTTCCTCTGGTGCTCTTCCAATAACTCTCTGGACCACTATGTCCTCATGTAGGTATTCTAAGTAGGTAATTACCCTCTCTTCATACTCCTCCTTTGAAATCAGAGAAAGTTTCCCCCTCTTATATAGTTCTCCTAATTGGGTCCCCTCAACAATGTATAGGGCATGGAGCTTTATCTCTTCCACTGCCAAGGCAGATAGTACCTTTGCACTTTCTATAACATCTAGCTTACTGTCCCAAGGCAAGTTTAAAATCATGTGGACACAGGTTCTTATGCCATATTTCTTATTTCTTGAGACTGCATCTATAAACTCTGCCAGACCATGGCCCCTGTTTATGATTTGCAAGGTATGGTAATTAACTGTCTGCAAGCCCAACTCTATGGTTATTTCTAGATTGTGCTTATCCTTAATGTATGAAAGGAATTCTAGGTATTCATTGCTAATACAATCAGGCCTAGTAGAAATGGATATGCCTACTACCTTATCCACTATGGATTCTTCTATATATCTTTTAAAGTCTTTTAGGGGCATGTAGGTGTTGGAAAAGCTCTGAAAGTATGATATGAATTTTGTCGCCTTATACCTCTTGCTTATATATTCCATGTTTCTTAAAACTTGCTCTCTTACAGGAATAGTGTTTGAGAGGTTCTCAAAGGAACCCCCTTCCTCACCGCAAAAGATGCAGCCACCTTTTCCTACACAGCCATCCCTATTGGGACAGGTAAGAGGCAGGCTTATTGGGAGTTTATATACCTTTTCTCCAAATCTCTTCTTCAAATAGTTAGAATATGCATTGTATACCTTTATATCCATAAAAGCTTCCACCTTTTCATTACTATTAGACTAACAGCAGCTTTCTCAACTCGTGAGCAACTCCTGATTGGTTGTTGTCCTTTTCAGATATTATGTCTGCCACCTCTTTGACTAGATGGCTGGCATTTTTCATGGCTATTCCGCAGCCTGAATTCTTGATCATTTCAATATCATTGTTATCATCACCAATGGCAATAATCTCCGACTTATCTATACCTTTTTCCTTGGCATATTCCAATAGGCTGAGCCACTTATCCCCTAATGGATTCATTATCTCCAGCAGGGCTTCTGCCAAATGGATGTTTTCCATCAAATGAGTCTTATAGATGTTAGGATAGCGTTCATTTATATAGTCGTATAAGCCTTCCATATCCTTTCTATCTCCTGCATAAGCCACAGATAGTATGTTTGTATCCTCTATAGTTAAATAGTCTTCTACTTCCCTATACCTGTTCTGGGCCCTTGATATATATATCTTGTGAAAATGGCTTGCACTGCCTGATTCTACAATTATATCAACACCATTCTCATAATCATCTACCAGAATCAGGGGGTGTAGCTTTCTCTTCTTGCTTTCATGTATGAGCTTCTTAAAGTCTTCCATGTTTAAATACTTTTTTATTAAAATCCTATCATCCTCTACATCTCTTACTATATTCCCATTGTTAGCAAGTATGACCATGTTTCTATCTATATCCTGAATGATAGCCTTGGCCTCCCAATATCTCCTTCCAGTGGCTATTACTATCTCATAACCTCTATCTATTAATTCCCTAAGGACTGTTATATTTTCCTCCGGTATCCTTTTGCTGTCATCCAGCAGGGTACCATCTAGGTCAATAGCAATCAGTTTATACATCTATTGAATTCACCTCTAGTAAATACTATATTTCATAAAATTCCTTGAAGGATCTATATACATGGTAGTGATCAAATACTCCACCTAATTCCCTTACAGAATGCATGGCCAATATAGGATTCCCTATATCTACTGATGGAATATTTAGCTGGCTGGTAGAGATAGGACCTATTGTTGAACCGCCTCTTTCATCGGACCTGTTGACAAATTTCTGTACTGGTATGCCTGCCGATTTGCAAATACTTTCATATACTGCTATGGACATGCTGTCAGAGGTATAAGCCTGACTTGCCGCTATCTTTATTACCGGTCCTCCATTGATTACTGGTTTGTTGGTTAAATCGTTTTTCCCAGTATTGTTAGGATGTAGTGCATGGGCCATGTCTGCAGATATCATGAAGGAATTAGCTAAAGCCCTATAGTAATCCTCCCTGCTCTTTCCAAAGGATATGGCTATCCTCTCTAGTACAGTTCTAAGCAAGGGGCTAGCTGCTCCCTGTTTTGTTGTGCTTCCTACTTCCTCATTGTCGAAACATGCTAATACCCGGGTAGCATTGTGGGCCTGACTATCTATAATTCCATGTAGTCCAGCGTGGACCATGGCTAAGTTATCCAGTTTACCTATGGATATGAATTCTTCCTTGGGACCTATTAGGGAGCCCTTTTCTGTAGTGTATAGGAATAGATCAAAGTCTAATATATCCTCAGGCTTTATACCTGTCCTTTCTCCTATTAGCTTGACTAGATAATCTTCTTTTTCAAAACCTTCCTCTATCATGGACAATAGCGGTAGGGTGTCAACTTGAGGATTGATATTTACTCCTTCGTTGACCTTCCTGTTCATGTGGATAGCTAGGTTAGGGATAATCATTATAGGATCTTCCATATCCACTATTACTTCTTTTGGTCTTAATGGGTTTTGAGTTCTTACTGCTATTCTTCCCGCTAGGGACAAGGGCCTATCAAACCAGGTGCTAAGTATAGGGCCTCCATAAACCTCGGTATTTAGTTTCAAATACTTGCCTTCAACATCTATTTCTGGCTTTGGTTTTATCCTAAAAGTAGGAGAGTCAGTATGGGCTCCGATCAGCTTAAAGCCATCTTCCTCCAAGTTGCCTTTACCCACTCGGAAGGCTATTAGGGCAGAGCTGTTGCTCTTTACAAAGTACTTGCCCTCCTTTTCTAAAGTCCAGCTATCTGATAACTTAAGCTCTTCAAATCCCTTTTCACATAGTAATTCCTCTGCCTCCTTTACCACATGAAAAGGACTAGGGCCGTTGTCAATAAAATCTATCAAACTCCTTGCAAATTCTTTTTCTCTGTTCATTTTCATCCCCCTCCATACTGCTATAAAAAGGTACTTCAACCATATTTTGTACAGCTGAAGTACCTTGTTTTATAGATGCTTATTCGTCATAGTCTTCGTCATAATCTTCTAATTCATCAAATTCATCGTCATATTCGTCTTCTTCAAATAGCTCGTAGAAGGCTTCAGATACTATTTCAAATTCTTCATCATCTTCGATGTTTATCAAGTTTATTCCTTCTTCATCTTCTTCATATCTATATAAAAATACTTCTTCCTCATCCATTGGTACTAAGGCAATATACTCAACATCATCTACTTCGAAGACCCCCAATACGTGACATTCAATGTTAGAACCGTCATCTAAAGTTAATACAATATGGTCGTGTTCATGGTGTTCATGTTCATGATTCATTTTTATTCTCCTCTCTTTATTTGATTAATATAATAATACACTATTATTATCTTTTTTTATACAAAAATTATTTTATTTCTTTTAAAACCCCTAATAAAAATTCATAGGTTCTTTCAACAGAAGATATGCTCAATCTTTCTTGAGGAGTATGAACACCATACATACTTGGACCAAAGGAGATCATATCAAGACTTCCATTAAATTTTTCGTCAAACAATCCACATTCCAATCCAGCATGTATAGCTTCTATCTTTAATTCTGCTCCAAATAGTTCCTTATATACCCTTTTAAATACTTCCCTTATCTTAGAATCTTCCTTAAACTCCCAAGCAGGATAAGAACCACGATTTTCCCAAGTTCCTTTAACCAGCTTTGCAACAGTTTCTATTTGCTGGCCGATAAATTCTTTTAGAGATCCCTTTGAACTTCTCAAGGCAGATTCTATGGTTACTCTATTATCTTCAGTTTTGACAATTGCCATGTTGTTTGAGCTCTCAACAAGGCCTTCTATCTCCATACTCATGGTCTGTACTCCTGTTGGTATCAACATTAGGGCTGCAATTACCCTGTCAAAGCTATCTTCTGTAAATACCCTTTCAACTTTATCCTGCACTTTCTCAACAGCCAGGCTAAAATCTGGTTCTGAAGCCCTTAATTCGTTTTGTATAATTTTCTCCATATCCTTTACTGCCTTAAGGAAGGCTTCTTCCTCTTCCTTATCCACCACAACTAAAGCTTGTCCCTTTCTAGGTATGGCATTTGACTTGGAGCCACCTTCTATATGGGCTAGTTCTACAGGAAATTTGCTTTTAACATGGGAAAGAACTCTAGCTATTATCTTGTTAGCATTACCTCTTCCCCTGTTTATTTCCATGCCTGAGTGTCCCCCTTGTAGTCCCATTACCTTAATATGGTATGCCTGGGAAACCTTTGGTGGCTGCCAATCTATGGGAATAGCAACCAGATTCGTTTCTCCTCCAGCACAGCTAACAAGAGCTGTACCTTCTTCTTCTGAATCTATGTTTATTAGGATTTTACCTTTTAAGTTATTTGGATCAAGTCCCTTTGCACCATCCATCCCTGTCTCCTCATTAGTAGTTATGAGCACCTCCAAGGGTGGATGGGGTATATCTTCTGATTCCAGCAAAGCTAAGCACATGGCTACTGCAATCCCGTTATCGGCGCCAAGGGTTGTTCCCTCTGCAGTGATAAAGTCTCCTTCTATCTTTAATTTAAGAGGATCCTTAGAAAAGTCATGATTAGAGGCTTCTTCCTTTTCACACACCATGTCCATATGGCCTTGCAGTATTACAGTTGGACTGTTTTCATAGCCTGCAATACCTGGCTTTTTGACTATAACATTTAAATACTCATCCTGTATAGTCTCAAGCCCCAGTTTTTTACCTAGGTCTGCTAAATAATTGCTCATCTTTTCTTCTTGGCCTGAACAGCGTGGAATTTTGGATATTTCCTCAAAATAATAGAATACTCTTTCTGGCTTTATCCCTTCTAATACTCTTGACACAAGATCAACCTCCCTTGGCTAATTTGATATAGGTCATAATTCCCCTTCCCAAATACATCCTTGTAGGCTACAAGGATCTTCTGGCCTTCTTTAATATTACCCTCTATTGCCATGTTTGAATCTAAAGCCTTATTAGAATCCCTAGTATATTGCTTCCTTAGCAAGGGGATTTTGCCGTCAAAGTCCAAATCAATACCAATGAATTCAATTAAAGACAAGGAACTATTATCTATTAGCTCCTCCATCTGCTGCCTGTATTTTTTCTTAATGCTTATGTCTATGTCAACTACATATCGTTCTAAGTGTATCTTCAATGTCTTATTATCTATATATTCACCCTTAATTAACAGTTTTCCTCCATCCCTCGCTCTATTATTTTCTTTGAAACTATAGAAGGGCTTGCTAGCATTTTCTAAGAGCCTCTTGTGGATGGTTATGGAGGATAGGTCTCCTTTGTCTGACATGATCCATCGCCTGTTTAGCCTTTCTGCTACTATTCCGGTGGTGCCACTGCCAGCAAAGAAATCAGCTACTATTGAGTTTTCATCGGTGGAGGTTAGTATTATCCTTTCCATAAGGGCCTCTGGTTTTTGGCTTGCATAGTTTACCCTTTCCCTAGAAGTCCTGCCAACCATATCTATCTGCCAAACATCCTTCAGATTTACTAGAGTATACCAGCCAATCTCATCTTGGTATTCCTTGACTCCCTTAAATTTATAGGGTTTAAAGTCCCTGTTATAGGACTTTTCCTGTTGAGGATTAAATATGTAGTCCTTAGTCTTGGTGTAAACCAAAATATTATCATGCTTTCTCGAATAGTACCTTTTACTTACCCCTCCTGACTTATAGGCCCATATGATCTCATTCATAAAATTTTCTTCTCCAAATATTTCATCCATCAGTATCCTTACATAGTGGACAGTCCTATAATCCAAGTGCACATAGATAGTACCCCTATCACTTAAGAGCTCCCTCATAAGATAGAGCCTAGGATAGATCATCTTCAAGTAGGAATAAAGACCTTCTTCCCAAGTATCATCATAGGCAAAGAGTTCAAAGGTATATTCCTTATCCTGGGCCACTATATTTATCTTACCATTATGTTTGGTTTTGGTCAGAAAGGGAGGGTCAATATATATTAAATCCAGCTTGCCCTTGTACCCTTCCTTTATCAACTTGCCCATTACAAGCAGATTGTCTCCCTGGTAGAACTGGTTTATCCAGCTATCTCCTTGATTGCTTTCAGGAAAAAAAATCTGCCCATTATAAAGTGAATCATCCTTGGATCTATTTAATACTTCTTCTGCTTTCTTTTTTCCACTACTTATTATTTCAGGTAACCTTTCAATTATATGTAAGCTAGACATATTGCCACTCCTATCAGACTTTATGGTATTATATCATAGATATGTAAGGTGTTCAAAACTATAATTACAAGGAGCATATTGCAAAAAAAGGGTTTGCGATTTTTGTGGCTTCTATCGCAAACCCTATTATCAATCTTCCACCGTTAGTTGTATATTATACTGCACAAGGACTATATCCACAGTCTTGACATTCTGAACAGCCACCGCTATAGATCATTTTGCCCCCACACATAGGACAGCTATCGGGGTCTTCCTTTAACTGTTCTACTATCAGCTCATTTAGTTCTTCTTGGAGTTTTTGAATTTTCTCTAACTTGCTCATCTTAGCCTTATTGGAAATTAGTATTCCATCTCTAGCACAGCCATCCCTGTAGATAGTAATGCCTTTTAAGCCCTTTCTCCAAGCATAAAGGTATAACTCTTCAACTTCCTCTACGGTGAACTCATTAGGCACATTTACTGTGGAGGATATGCTTGCATCTATATATTGCTGCCAAGCAGCCTGTACTTCTATCCTCTCTTTGTAGTTCAAATCATGAGCTGTAACAAAGTAATCCGGTAAATCCTCTTCCCTGCTAATACCATACCTATCCATATATTCCTTAACAATTGGTGTAAACACCTTGTAATAGGTCTCTTCCTGATGTAGAGACTCAGACTTTCTTGTGTAGGATATCTGGAATATGGGCTCTAGTCCATTGCTGCAGCCAATTAGTGTTGATATGCTACCTGTAGGCGGTATTGTAAGGAGCTGGCTATTTCTAAGTCCATATTTCTCTATTAGGTCCAATACTTCCTCACTAGCATTAGCTAATAGGAAGGGAGACTTTAGCACTGCTTCCTTTTTATATTTAGGGAAGGGACCATATTCCTTTGCTAGGAGGGCAGATTGCTTTAATGCCTCATTTATCAACACCTTGCCAATTTCATGTATTAAATCTACTGATTCTTGGCTTCCGTATCTGATTCCCATTTTTATGAACATGTCAGCTACACCCATTATACCTAGTCCAATTTGCCTTAGCTCCCTGGCCATTTCCCTCTGTTCCTTTAGGGGATGCAGCTTCATGTTTTCATCTAATACCTCATTTAGATAGACAACTCCCTGTCTAACCATTTCAGCAAAATTGTTGAACTCAAATCTTGCCCTTTCACTAAAAGGATCCCTAACAAATTCACTTAGGTTGATTGAGGAAAGATTACAGCTACCCCAAGCTGGCAAGGTCTCCTCTGCACAGGGATTTACCCCTGCAAATTCAAAGTCCTTATCTTCACTCATTAAATGCCAACTATTGATCTTATCTATGAATAATAAACCTGGTTCGGCCATGTTCCAGTTGTTCCTAGCAATCTTTGTAAACAAGTCCCTTGCTCTAACAGTCTTTTTTATTTCTTCCCCAGTGGCTTCTACTTTAAAGTATAGTTCATAGTCTTTATCTTCTACCACAGCCTTCATAAAGTCATCTGTCACATTTACAGATATGTTTGCATAGTTAACCTTGTTTAAATCGTTCTTAACATCTATAAAGTCCTCTATGTCAGGATGATTACAATCCAAGTTGATCATCAAGGCTCCCCGTCTGCCCTTCATTCCTATTAGACCAGTTACCATTGAATATAGGTCCATAAAGGATACTGCACCAGTTGTTGAACTTGCAGCATTGTTTACCTTAGCTCCCTTTGGCCTTAGCTTGGAAAGGGAAACCCCAACCCCGCCACCATAGGAGTAGGTCCTAGCCATATATTTCGCAGTATCAAATATGGATTCTATGTTGTCTTCTACCTTGGGCATTACATAACAATTTGATAAAGTTACCTTTCTTCCGAACTTATCTAACCCTCTACCAGCAAGTATCCTGCCTGCTGGCATGAACTTCTTATCCTTTATCGCCTTCATGACGAAGCTATTATTTCCACTTACTCTAGCTAGAAAATCTTCAAAGGTCTCATTATCATGCCTGTATTTTTTTTCGTATATATCCCTTTGGAGATCTGTCATAGCCCAACCATGTTTCCTAAGCCTTGCCCTTTCTTCCCTATACAAGATATACTTTTTAGCAACATTAGGCCTTGATCTCATCAATTCTACTTCTACAAAGTCCTGGATCTTTTCTATATGTACTACATCCAAGTCTTTAAAAGCCTCATATACCTTATCTGCAATTTCCGCGGCTAAATCAAAATCTATACCACCTTCTGTCTCTACCATGGCCTTGCTTATAGCCTTAACTATCTTGTCTCCGTCAAAATCTACTATCATTCCATTTCTTTTTTCAACTTTCAACATAAAACCCCTCCTGCGCAATATCTAGTGTACATGACCCCATCATATACTATATATACAACATTATCACAACTTATATCTATACGCAACTAGCAATATAGTCTCATATTGTATACCTATCTTTTATTTCTTTCATTTTTGAAGCAATATCTATATAATATATTAAAATATGTTCTTCTACAAGAAAAAACAGGAGGGGTTAAAAGTGAATAGATTAATGCATCTGTTGGTAGATCTGCCTGAGGATATTAAAAGATACGTCTATTATGGAAATTATGATAAGGCCTTATCCCTAATAGAGATCTACCTTGAAAGAAATATTCCATCTATTTTAAAAGAAAGGCTAATATTTGAAAAGGAAAGGATTAGAAGGCTGAAGGAGGAATACATTTATACCTTTAATGAAGCCTTGACCTTAGCCCAAAAGGAAATAAGAGATTTTACTAGGGAAGAATTAGAAGCCCTAATGGATGAAAGATATGCAGATTGGGCCTATGTAGATGGCCAAGTAACCTTTCACAATAGATTTTTAGAAAACATCATGAAGGTTAATGTGAATATAAAAGACCGGCTAATCAATCCCCAGGAAGATAGTTCGGCCCTTTTTGATGAAGTAATAGATAAGATAATAGATAAGAAGGAAATTAGGTATCACATCCATGTGAAAGCTGGACTTAGAATAAAAGACCAATATGCAAGATATGGACAAGTTGTTAGAGTGCATATCCCCATTCCCCAAGAAGCCCAACAGATTAAAAAGATAGAGATACTTAGTACTTCCCATAATCCAAAATTCATATGTCCTCCCTACTACCCTCAAAGAACCATATACTTTGAAGAAGCTTTAGAAAAGGGCACAGAGTTCGCTGTAGAATACTCCTATGAAAACCATATCAAGTACAAGGAACTTTCAGCAGAAGGAGTGTCTAGGCACCAGCCAAGCTTTTATACAGAGGAAGTACTACCTCATGTTAGGTTTACTCCCTATTTAGTGGAATTAAGCCAGATGATAGTGGGTGAGGAGACAAATCCCCTATTAAAGGCCAGAAAAATCTATGACTATATTACTAAAAACATTCAGTACTCCTATGTACCCCAATATGCTGTTATAACCAATATTCCTGAATATGCTGCCTATAACTTAAAAGGTGATTGCGGCATACAGGCCTTATTGTTTATAACCCTATGCAGAATAGCTAAGATACCTGCTAGATGGCAGTCAGGATTGGTAGTAAATCCTAAGTTCATAGGCTGCCATGATTGGGCTCAGTTTTATATAGAACCATACGGTTGGCTCTTTGCCGATCTGTCCTTTGGAGGCTCCGCCTATAGGAATAAAAATATGAAAAGGTGGAACTACTACTTTGGCAACCTAGACCCCTTCAGAATGGCTGCCAACTCAGAGTTCCACTATGACCTATATCCAGAAAAAAGGTATTTAAGAAGCGATCCCTATGACAATCAGGTGGGAGAAGCAGAATATCCCGATAGGCCCATCTACCCCTATGAATATGACATAATCCAGGAGATTGTCCAAGTAAAAGAGATATAGGAACAAAAGAAAAACCCATTTGCCAATTCACTTCCTAAGAAGGGCAGATGGGTTTTACTAACCTTTACATTCAAAAGCTCTATACTCTTTCCCAATCTATATAATCATTTAAAATATCTACAAACTTTACAAAGTATTCCTTCTCCATATCAGTAAATCTTCCCTTTTCAGGGCTATCCAAGTCCAATACACCATAGACCTTATCATCCTTTATGATAGGCACCACCAGCTCAGAATTGGAAGCAGAATCACAGGCAATATGCCCGGGAAACTCATGTACATCTGGTACCAATTGAACTTCTCTTGTGGCAACAGCTGTACCACATACGCCTTTTCCTATCTCTATCCTGTTGCAGGCAGGTAGGCCTTGAAATGGACCTAAAACCAATTGGTCCTGCCTTAATATATAGAAGCCTGCCCAGTTGAGCCTTTCAACGCAAGCCATTATTATGGCTGATGCATTAGAAAGATTTGCTATAGGGTCCTTTTCCGAGCTAAGCTGTCCCTTCAAAAGTATGTTCATATACTTTAGTCTTTCTTCTTCCTTCATCTGCTTTATAGGGTCTAATTTAAACACTATACCACCTCTACTCTTCTAGTATGTTTATACTCTTGGCTACTCCTTGAACTGGATAGGATTCAGCCACAGGCCCTTCAAACACTATTTCAACCTGCAAACCTTCCTCCAACTCTTCAGCAGCAGCCTCCTCTTCTCCTCTGTATACGGAAGTATTCTCATCTATAGTAACACTTGCATAGTCATACATGGTATCCTCTTGAAGCTCTCCCTCTACTAAGATCCCTGAAATAGTAGTCCCATCTTCAGATAGGTATACTTCCTTTATTTCCCCTCTAATTCCCAATGATTCACTTGACCCTTCCTTAGCACATCCATTTATCAACAATACTAAAGCCAGTATTGTAATCAGCCCTATTGCCTTTTTCATACTTATCCCCCTTAATTATCTAAGTAGAATTCTTTGGTCTTCTGCCCAGCCAAATATCCCCCCTGTGTGTATAAATAGAATATTCTCATGTTTGTCAAAGGTTCCCTTCTTAATCTCTTCAACTAGCCCATACATGGTCTTTCCAGTATAGACTGGATCCAAAATCAACCCCTCCAGTTTTGCTAGGTAGCTTAAAAACTCAATTTCCTCTGGACGACTAAGGGCATAACCTCTGCCCACGTATCCATCTATTATATCTATCTCATCTTTAGCCACAGGAATTTCCTTGCCAGTATATTGGGAGATTTCCTTAAGCAACTTTAGTACTACCTCTTGGAAATGTTCTTTTGCTTCAGTTATGTTAAAACCATAAACAGTAGCAGAGTTGTTATTGATTCTATTACCATAGTAAAGGCCTGAATAGGTGCCGCCAGAACCTACAGTCACTACTATAGCATCAAACTTTATACCCATTTCCTTTTCCTGTTCCAAGATTTCTTCCATGGCATTTATATATCCTAAGGAACCTACTCCATTTGAAGCTCCCTCAGGAATTATGTAGCCTTTATGGCCTTTCTTCTCCAGTTCCTCCTTAATACCTTCCATGATCTCAGCTCTCTGGTATTTATATTCATCGGCTGTTACAAACTTAATCTCTGCACCCAGCATCTTATCGAAAAAGAGATTGCCTTCAACTGATGCATCTTCATTTCCTCTTAAAACTAAGTAAGCTCCTAAACCTAATTTGGCTGCAACTGCTGCAGTTGCTCTACAGTGGTTTGATTGAATACCCCCACAGGTAATCAGGTAATCACAGTTGTTTGCCACAGCTTCTGCCACACAGTACTCTAGCTTTCTTATCTTATTCCCTGTAAGCTCAGTGCCCGTTTGGTCATCCCTCTTTATATATATATTCTTTCCTAGCTGTTCACTTAACCTATCTAACCTCTCAATCTTAGTTGGCAGATTGGCTAATCTTATTCTCTTTATACCATCCATTTGATACACCCCCGCTTTCCAGTTTCCATTTAACAATAGATATTGTCAAAACTTTATTTTATTATATCACATATGGCCTCCTTAAAAGAAGTTAAGATGTATTTTTTATAATCCCTATGCCTTCTGTGCCCTTTTAGAGAATATGAGTCCAATCAATAAAAAGACCACTGCAAAAAGTAGCTGCATGAATAGTTCATAACGCACTTCTAAAAGGGACTTGATCATAGAATCATTTATCTTTACAAAATAATACATGGGGAAGAACTTTGCTATAGCTAGCACCTTATCCCCCAAGAGTTCCTGAGGCACCATGACTCCTGAAATAAAGGAAGTTCCCAAGGACAATACAGTAGACAGAGCAGTTATTGCATACTTATTCCTAGTAATATTGCTGATTAAAAATGTTAGGCACAGGATGGAGAAGGAAAAGACTATTAGATTGACCAAGTATTTGATATAGTAAACTTCACCAAGCTTCTTACCCATAATCAGCATGCTGGCAACTATGAATACTGCTGTTACTGCTGCCGCTAAGGTAAGCTGTCCCAGATACATCTCCTTATTGAAGTCTAAAAATCTCTTGGAGGATATTTTCCTTCTATTGTCTACATTCTTATCCCTAAAATCGGACATTACCAGGCCAATAATTGCAATATAAACCCCTATAATAACATAGCCTGTAAATTTATAGTAAAATCTAAACCAGGAATCTACCCCTGTTCTTGCATAGCTGTCTCCACTTGACAAGAGTTGTACCTCTACACTTTCATTCAAGGCTTCCTTTACATCTTCTAATTCAAATCTTCCATCTTTATAGGTTATATTGGCAAAGGCAAGAAATTTATTTACCTGATTCTCTATTTGAAGGGCTTGGGGTTTTCTGTCATCTTTATATATCAATATGGCTTCTTTCTTGTTTACTACCTTTTGATCAAAGTCTTCTGGAATTATAATTACTGCATCAGCTATTTCTAAGAATATCTGCTCTTTTATATATTCCTCATCCTCCAGGATATCAACTATATTGTTTTCCTTCTCTAAATATTCTCTTAAACCACTAGATAGTTCGCTCATGCTCTTATCGATAATCCCAATATTTAATCTAGTTTCCACAAAGCTCTCTTCCCTCTTCATGGCATCAGTGCTATTTAATAAGGTCATGACAAAAAATATAGTTATATACATGATAATAATCCATTTGTTTTTAAGGGCTACCTTTATAAAGTATTTATATACTGTCATAGCTTTTCCTCCTTAAGAAGAGATAGGATGCAAACAGCAACATTATACAGTAGCCTATCAATATAATTACACCTTCCCCTAGGCTTTTAGTGCTTCCTAAGAAGTTAATCCTGTATAGATTATTGCTCATTATGGAAATGGGATTAACCCTACTTAAAAATGGCACATGCTTATCTATCATAACCTTAATCCAAGGTCCCATCATGCCAGAAAAGAAGGATAGTAACAAGGTAATAGCAATAGCCATAAGGGTCTTTGTGCTGCTTTTTTTGTTGGAAACCCCTATAAATATTCCTAGAATTACTCCGAATAGGTTGCCCAATAGTATAATAATAGTGCTGTACTTTATATTGTTAAACAGATGAATCTTCAAGATATAATTGATAAACAAAAGCAGGGCAGCATTAGCAAACAGGTTCAGCAATAGGGATACCATTACTCCAGCAATCAAAAAGTTCTGCTTCTTAAGGGGAGTTGAATTGATCCTGATAGCTATATTTGATAGATTGGCCTGGATTAAACTAGCTGTTTCAACACCTGCAAATACCCCGTAGGTTGAAACCATGGCTATTAGGGAATAAAAGATAACTGTAAGGGAGTTTGACTCCTGATCCCTTCCCAATACATAGCTTACAGAAAACTCAGATCCATCTATAGGCCTGTTTAGCTTAATAGTTTGCTTAATCTGCTCAACTACTTCCTTTATTATGGTTTGATTGATACCAGATTTGTTAACAGTTAAGTTTAAGTTATCATCTACAAAGGCATCTATTTCATCATTTTCAAACTTTTGGACTAGTTCATCTTTAGATACTTCATAGATGTTAATAAAATCTATTTCCTCCAGTACATGGGTTATTCCACTGTTTTCTTCTACTCCAACCTTTAAATCCTCAAAACTTGGATCCATCATTCCTCCAAAGGCTGCATAGAAAAAAGTTGCTAAGATTATTGGATACAAGATAACCCAGAAGGTGTATGATCCTTCTCTAAAGAGATTTTTCCCTTGATATATACAATTCCTGATAAAATGGCTCATATCAATCCCTCAACTCCCTTCCTGTTAGTTCCAGGAACACATCATTTAAAGTAGGTAGCTGGCTATATAGCTTCCTATAGGTTAACTTGTGTTCTGTAATAAAGCTTATTAGATTGGATAAATTGTTATTGCCATTTTCAAATTTTATGATTAGGTCTTCTCCCTTCTTCTCTATATCCACCACATGGGGAATCTTGTGCATGGAGTCTATCATTTCATCCTCTAAGCTCAAAAAACTAACTACTATTTTCTCCGAGGTAGTTATCATAGCCTTTAACTCTTCTGTTGTCCCTGATACCAGATCCTTGCCATTATCCATTATGATGATCCGGCTGCAGAGCATTTCTGCCTCTTCTAAATAGTGGGTAGTGTAGATAATGGTGCTGCCTTCTTGGTTTAGCTTTCTTATACCCTCAAGTATGAAGTTTCTGCTTTGGGCATCTACTGCTACTGTAGGCTCATCAAGAAATATCAGCTTAGGTTTATGAACTATTCCACAGGCAATGTTAAGCCTCCTCTTCAAGCCCCCGCTGAGCTTTTTAGGATAGTATTTTACATAATCCTTAAGGCCAACGAATTCAATGGCTTCATCTACATATCTCCTTCTAGTGTTTTTATCATCTACATACAAGCCACAAAAGTAATCTATATTTTCTCTTACTGTCAGGTTTTCAAACACTGACACTTCCTGGGGCACCAGTCCAATTTGCCTTTTTATATCGTAGGAATTGGGAGTCATCTTCTGACCAAATAGCTGAATTTCTCCCTTGTCAAAATTAAGTAGAGACAGGATACAGTTTATGGCTGTTGTTTTCCCACATCCGTTAGGTCCTAATAGGCCTAGTATTTCTCCTTCCTTTACCTCCATATTGAAATGGTCCAGTGCAAGCTTTTCTGAATACCTTTTTACTACATTCTTAACCTTTACAATCATCTCTTTCACCCCTAGCTCCTATTTCAATACTATTGTATGACTTTTGCTTTTCCCATCACAGTGTATAAAGTTATAAAGTAATATGACATTTGTCATCAATTGAATTGTATTTAGTAATTGATAAAAGTATAATAAAGGTAACATGTAGATTGTTAATTTAGGGGGCTTATTGTCATGAGCTATAGGAGAAGGTTTCTTGAGAAGCTATTTATAATAGTATTTTGCTTATATAATACCTATAAGGCCTATCCAAATGAGAATTTACCCTTATTCTTTCTCATAGCCCTTATTATCTCCTCCCTATTGGAGTTAGTAGACCACCAGAGGACAAGAGCCCTTTTATATATGGTCTTTGTAGTATTGTCCATATCCCATGAGCTGTTCATATTATATATCCCAATTATCCTCTATGACCTATATACAGATTTCAACATATTTTCAATACTTCTTGTTCCCCTAATATTTGCCAACTTTTATCCAATTAATTTGCTTCTTTCCATATTTGCAGCCTATATTTCTACAATCACCGAGAAGCAAAAGGAAATACTGGAGGAAAACATAAGAGCTAGGGATAAGCTAAGAGAGGACAGCCTCCTTTTGGAAAAGTACAATGAGCAATTGAAAAAGGATCGGGAAAAGAATATACATATAGCCATACTCACTGAAAGAAATAGGATAGCAAAGGAGCTCCACGATGCCGTAGGCCATACCTTATCAAGCAGTATCCTGCAGGTGGAATCCTTGAAAATAATATCCAAGGAAGAAGAGGTAATAAAGAGGCTTGATATCCTTCAGGAAACCTTAACAAGGGGAATGGAGGACATAAGAAAAAGCATTCACAACCTATACAATGAATCCTTGGATTTAAAGGCCCAGATTGAAAAGCTCTGTGCCAGTGTGCCAAGTATAGATGTGGAGCTTGCATACAAAATTGATGATGATTTAAGCTACGATATGAAATACGATATCCTATCAATTGTAAAAGAAGGGATTTCAAATTGTGCTAAACATTCCAATGCAGATAAGCTGAAAATATCCCTATATGAGCAGCCAAAGTTCTACTCCATAGTGATTAAGGACAACGGCAGTAACTTTGATGAAGAATCCATTAAAAATACAAAAGGCATTGGACTCCTATCCATAAAGGAAATAGCCCATAAGTACAATGGATTATTCAACTATAATTACGACAAGGGCTTTAAAGTTCATGTTACTCTGATGAAAGGATGATGAATTTGAAAATTATAATTATAGATGATGATCCTCTAGTTGTAGAATCCCTAAAGACCATCATAAGTGCAAATGGAATAGATATAGCAGCTGTGGGATATGATGGGGAAGAGGCAGTGTTCCTCTATGAAAAGCACAAGCCTGACCTGATCCTCATGGATATTCGGATGGAAAAGCTAAATGGAATAGAGGCTGCAAAAAATATGCTTGGAAAGGATCCCCAAGCTAAAATATTGCTGATAACTACCTTCCAAGATCAGGAATACATAGCCCAAGCCCTTTCCATAGGTTGCAAAGGCTATATACTCAAATATAACATTAAGGGCATAATACCTGCCATCAATGCTGTATATGCTGGAAACATGGTATTTGACTCCAAGATAGTATCAGGAATAAAGAAATATGCAGAAAAGGATATAGAGCTGGACCTATCTGATAGGGAATATGATATTCTCCTTCTTGTAGCAGAAGGCCTAAACAACAAAGAGATTGCAGAAAAGCTCTACTTAAGTGAAGGTACTGTAAGAAACTACATATCCAATATGTTGGAAAAGTTGTCCTTAAGGGATAGGACTCAGCTGGCAGTATACTATTACAAGAAAAAATATGGGATAGAGGAGGATTAAAGTTAGCCTCCAGCAATAGGTGATAAGATGCTAATCTTGTCATTTGGCCCTACCTTAGTCTTAAACATGTTCAGCTCCGTAATATTTTTATTGTTTACAAATATGAGGCTTCTTTTTAGCAGGCCCATGGTTAAACTGGGCTCCATTACATTTAGTTTTTGTAATACCTCTTCAATATTTTCAGCCTCTATTATAAATTCATCCCTGGCTACTTTTATGCTATAGATACCAAATAACCTAACCTTAGCCATCTATCCCATCCCTTACTCTATCAATTTTAACCTTTTTAATTTAACCTCTTTCGGGATTCCATTTTCATCCCAACCTCTTGCCTCATAGTATTTCTCTTTTAATTCCTCTAGGGGTACAAGACTGCCAGGTTCATCTGCTTTTTGCCTAACCTTTGTAAGTCTATGGGGTAGTGAATCATCCTTTGCCCTTACTCCCCTTTCCACATTATATATCCTTTCCAAATTGTATCCCCTATCTCCTATCTGCAAGAATTTTCCAATACTCATCTTCATACCCGTTGCCAATTCAATAGCCTTTATTTGAGGTATTAAAGATAATTTAAAGGGCAATAGCCTTTCATCAGCCCTGTCTATAAGCTTTAATATGCTTGCAACTAGGCTGGTAGTTAAAAGTCTGTTGGTAAGTCTAGTAATCCTGCTGTTGGGGTTATAAATTAAATACTCTGGCAGCATGGCATAAAGGGTAAAAAGACAGTTTCCTGCTGCAGAAACAGCCTCCATTAAATTTTGAGTCAAGATAGTAAGTTCAGTTTTTGATTTAGTCGTATAGGGGTCAACTGCAAGGCCAAGCCCTTCAAAGAGTACTAAATATCCTCCATTTAAGTGGCAGCCTCCCCTATTGGATACGGCATATCCTAGGCCCTGGCCTACTGCAGACCTAGGCTCATAGGCTGATAACTCCATTCCTTTAGAATGCATGGCAAATTCTGCACCACCATATTTATTAGCTAGGTATCTGGTCCCTTCAGCCAGCTCATCTCCTATACCTCTTCTATAAGCTATATCATTAAATATGCTCAATACATTGTCAACCTTGCCAAATTCTAAGCCATTTTCCCATAATCCCTTCTCATTCAATTCCATAGCAAAAGCAAGAGTTCCACCAGTGCTGATGGTGTCCATTCCTAGTTCATCCAGCTCTAAATTCCACCTCAGTATAAGTTCCAAATCATTATTCAATATATTGGGTCCTAAAAGAGCTAGGGTTTCTAACTCAGGTCCCTTAACCACCCTGCCGTCAACTTCTACCTGTCGGCCACATTGTATAGGGCAGGTAGTGCAGCCTTTGTTCCTTATTAAAAAATCTATCCTCAGTCTTTCCCCTGATACTTTATCAAAATCATGGTAGTTTCCATATGTAAAATTTTTTGTGGCAAGTATATTTCTATGCTGCATTAGGCTAATCAATCCTGCTGTCCCAAAGGTAGGCAGCTGCTTTCCTGTTAGAGGATGGTTTCTTAAATGTTTAATCCATTTTTTATAAAATTCTTTCGTCTCCTCTAGGTGAACAGCTTTTGGCTTCAAAGTACCCTTAACAGTTATGGCCTTAATATTTTTATCCCCCATAACTGCTCCTACCCCTCCCCTGCCGGCAGCCCTTTCCCCGCTGAATATGCTTGCATATTTGACCAAGTTTTCCCCTGCTGGCCCAATAACTACCTTCCCAGCCTTTGGATCTAAGGCTTCTTGGGTTTCACTTACCCTCTTGCCCCATAAATCCTTTGCATCATGAAATAGGACTTCGTCTTCATTAATCTCAATCCAGATAGGGGATTCAGATTTGTTCTTTATTATCAAGGCATCATATCCTGCCCTCTTTAAATTTAATCCAAAATCACCACCACAATTTGAAGAAGTAAGTAAGCCTGTTAATGGAGAAATAGTGGAAATATTAAATCTGCTGGATGCTGGAGCATTGGTACCTGTTAAAGGTCCTGTACTTATCACTAGGATATTTTCTTCATCAAAAGCCCCTACATGAGGATCAACATTATCCCGGATTATCTTAGCTGCCATTATCTTGCCACCTAGATAGGCTTCCCTTTCAGCATCGGACCAAGGATAAAGGCTAGTAGTTCTGTCTTTTAAATCTATCATTAAGACTTTTCCCATATATCCCCCAAATTTAGTCATAGAACTCCTCCTAGATTTATGTAAGACTATTATACAATAGATTGAAGGCTACTTGAATATAATTAGTTGCTTAATGTTAATAAAAGATCTACCTAGATAAGAGTAAACTATAATATGACAAAAAAACAACTACCCTAACAAT
Source organism: Tissierellia bacterium (assembly GCA_012735215.1). GTDB lineage: Bacteria > Bacillota > Clostridia > Tissierellales > Tepidimicrobiaceae > JAAYHX01. The sequence goes on along the minus strand of JAAYHX010000020.1, from coordinate 927 downwards.
TTATTAGAGAAGATATAGAAGTAAAAAGGATTGGGTTCTAAATAAACAGAACTCAATCCTTTTATTTGTTATTAGATAATGAATTAAAAACCTACTCCTGCTACAGCAGAGTTTTGATTCCTTACAGGTAGGCTAATAACTGTATAACATGATAAACAGAGAATACGTCGTAAAACGTTTCAATTCCTTATAGGTAGTCTAGTAACCATTCTATACCTTGATATTATCAAATTCTCACTTTTTTGTCAAAGTGATAAATTGTTACATTTTCTTAATATTTAGATAACATTTTATCCCGTATCTATTGAAATTAAGCCACTGTTGCAAAAAAATAATTTGTCGTCGACCTCCAGGGGTTTTTGCACTATTATAGGTCGACGACAAATGAATATTCCTTTTGCAATTACTAGTGTATATTTAAAATAAACTCCGCTCCAAACGACTTTCCCTCAAACCCTTATCCCTTCTAACCATAACCCTATTCGCCCAATCTCTTCCAGATAATAAAGTCATGTCATAAATCACCCCTTCTAATCGTTTTTCTCTCCTAATATTTTCCTATTTCCCCTCTCATTTTAGATAAAAAAGTCGTGTCAGGAATAGGGAAAAACAGGGATACGATTCAAGGGAAAAGGGGAAAGTTTTTTTCAATATCTTTCATCAATACTCTATTCGAATCCAATAAAATCAATACTTTTAACCTTATACCTTACCCCTTTACCCTACTCATCCTAAAACAAAAATCATGGCTACAATAAGGCTTTTTGCCCTATTTTCACCATGACTTTTAACACAACTTTTTTTTTTTTGATACGACTTTTTTATTCGTGACACGAGTTTTTTAGAGTTATACAAGTGAAGAACAATACAAAACTTTAGATGAGAAATTCCTTGAAGTAATAAAAATGCTGTATGGCTATATAAAGA
>JAAYHX010000019.1 GCA_012735215.1 Tissierellia bacterium | reverse complement strand
CTACTTACCAAGTCTGATATATCTTCTGTTAAGGGGTCAACCCCTTCCTTTAGAAGACTTGCCATATTTTCCTTGTTGGCTATAGCTATTAGCTCCCTTAATTCCTCCTTCATCAGCTTAATCTTTTCAAAATCAGCCCTATTCATATGAACTCCAGCCAGCAAAAATTCTCTTGCTAGTTGGATATTCTCCTGGCTATTGTCTATGTTTAGGTTCTTGAGCATATTCAATATATCTTCAATAGAGGGCTCTTTAACAACTGTAAACTGCTCATATAAGGAGCCGGTTATGTTCTCATCTATTCTCCCCCATTTATATGAGTATTTAAACTTATATAGGGTTTCTATATTCACAGGAGCCTCTTCTACTAGAGTCTTTACAAATACCTCATCACCACAGTCCTTTAAATCATAGAGCTTGTTCACAACTTCCAGTAGCTTTTCTATATTCTCCTTATTAACAGGAAGTCTTTCCTTGTGTAAAGCTATAATAGCATCATAGACATCTTTCCCCATCTTCCTGTTATAAATTTCCTCAGCTATTGCTTCAGCTTCCTCATAGCTTAAACTTCTATTAAGGCTAAAAAGGTTTTTTAAGGAAGTCTTTTTTAAATCCTTTATTTCCTTTAAGGTTTCTGCTATTTTCTGTAAGGAGTCCTTTTCAAAATCTATATTTCTCTCAATCAATTTTATACAGGAATCAAAATCCAGCCCTTCCACAATCTCCTTTAAATATGCTTTAGATGCTAAAAAGGACTCTATATTTTCTCTATTTATGGGAATACCACATTCAATTAGATGCTCTATGGCACTTCTAACCTCTTCTGTATCTTCCAATCCAAGCTTTCTAATGGTCTCACTTACATTTATATTTATCTTTTCTTTCTGTTTATCTATTTTCATGGAAGATATGTTATCCTTAGATATTGCTACCTTTTCTCCTACCTGAGCATCTATCTCATCTAAAAGCCTTAGGGAATAAGTAACCTTAATATGCTCTACATTCTTTTCTATCTTAACCTTTTTCCCCTCTTTTGCCACTAAGGTACCTTCCACATTATAGAAAAAGTTAGGCCTTAGTATATATGAATCTATGACATTTTCATTTAAATTAGTACTCATAAGCTCCATACTATCATCTCCATTTATTCTCATATAATATATCGACTGAAGGATTATTTTATTAAGTAAAATATAGTTTTTCATTTATCCATCCGATAATATATAATAGAAGGAGAAGAAGGGGTGAAACAATGGTAAAAGTAGATAAGCTTGGCATCAACAATACGCAAAGTGTTAACAATATAGATAAGGTAAAGGTAAGTAAAAAAGCCATACATGAGTCCTTTAAAAACAAGCTGGATAACATTAGGCAGGAACAGATAAGGGAAGTATTGAAAATACTATACGATAAAATAGAAGCTCAATCTGCTAAATTAAAGGACAGTCTATTCATTGATGACCTAGTAGAATATAAAAGGCTAGTAAAGGAATTCCTAAATGTAACTGTAAATAATTCCCATGTATTCTACAAAGAAAATTCCTTGGATAGAAGAGGACGCCATAGGGTATATTCTTTAGTAAAAAGGGTAGATAATGAATTGGATGAATTAACAAAGGACTTTTTAAATGTAGAAAACAACAGATTAAAGATACTTAGGAGACTAGATGATATAAAGGGACTCTTGCTGGATATCTTAACTTAAAAGGAGGTATTGTAATGGAAGATCTTTTTAAAAAGATCCTTTTGGCAGGCATAGGCACCCTATCCCTTACCTATGAAAAAGCCAATAGTCTGGTAAAGGAGCTAGTTCAAAAAGGTCAGCTTACAGTAGACCAGGGGAAGCAATTAAATGAAGAGCTTAAAAGGGTTATGAATAACCATCAGCCTAGTGCAGAATCAAAGTTTAAAGAATATGTAGATAGCTTAAATCTTGCAACTAAATCAGATATAGACAATCTCATAAAAAGGGTAGAAGCCTTAGAGAAAAAATTAGACGGGGGGAATTAGCCATCTTGAATTTCAAGGTGGCTAAATTGATATGGATAACAGAAATACTGGCAAGAGATTAAGAGAAATTGTTTCTGTCTTCCTCAAGCACGGAATAAAAAACGAACTAGCAGATCCAAAGAATCTAAGGTTAGCTTTGGAAGAGCTAGGCCCTACTTTTGTTAAGATTGGACAGATTCTTTCAACACGGGCTGATATAATACCTCTTGATTATATAAGTGAACTGCAAAAGCTGCAAGACCATGTAAAGCCTGAAGATTTTAATACCATGAAAGAAATAATTGAAGTTGAACTAAAAAAGCCAATAGATGATATATTTATAGAATTTGATAAAAAACCTATTGCCTCTGCTTCCCTTGCAGAAGTCTTTCAAGCTAGACTTAAGACAGGGGAAAAGGTGGCTGTTAAAGTCCAAAGACCCCTTGTAAAGGAAAAAATGTTGTCGGATATAAGAATACTTAGAAAGCTGGCTCCCTTTATCAACCTCACCTCATCCACAAGGGAAGTAATAGACATGAAAAAGGTTGCCCAGGAATTAAGGGAAGCAACTGTAAAAGAGTTGAACTTTCTAGAAGAAATGGATAACATAATAAGATTTTCAGAAAACAACAAGGATGTAAAATTCCTAACCTGCCCTAAAGTTTATAAAGAGTATTGCACCGATAAGATCTTGGTAATGGATTATATCTCTGGAGTGAAGATTGATAATATAAGCAGGCTTAAAGAGGAGGGGTATGATACTAGGGATATAGCCATAAAGATTACATACAACTACTTTAAGCAAGTCTTTGAAGATGGCTTTTTCCACGCTGATCCTCATCCAGGCAATGTATTGATCCACAACAACACTATTGGGTATTTGGATTTTGGTTTAATGGGAAGCTTAGACCCCAGCCTTAGAAGGGTGCTCAATCAACTGCTAGAAGGAGTTGTCACCAACAACATAGATTTAATGGTTAAATCCCTTCTTTCTATTGGTATAAAAAAGGGTCCTATAGATGAAGATAGACTTTATAAGGATGTGGGAAAATTCTACAACACTTACGCCAATCAACCTTTACAGAGTCTGGATCTTCCCAAGATACTTGAGGAAATGGTACAAATTGCTAAAAGCAACAATATTAGCATGCCCCATGGCATCATGCTCCTGGCTAAGGGCATAATCACCCTTCAGGCAGTAATATCAAAAATAGACAAGGATATAAGCTTAATGGATGTAGCTATTCCCTACTTTAAAGATAAGTTCATCACAGAAAAGTTAAAAAGCTTAGACCTAAATGGGCTTATAACCCTATTGTATGCAAGTGCCAGATCAACCATGCAGCTTCCCAGTAAGCTCCTTGAGTTTATAAATTCAAGCTTACAAGGCCGTTTGAAACTGTATTTTGACATAAAAAAGATAGATGAAACCATTAACAACATAAACAAGATGGTAAATAGGCTAATTATTGCAATAATAGTAACTGGCCTTTTGATAAGTTCCTCATTAGTCATAAATGCTAATGTGGGCTTAAAAATATACGGCATATCAGCCATAGGAATATTAGGATACTTAAGCGCTGGCCTGGCAGGCTTACTCTTGTTAATCTCTATATTCAAGTCAGGAAAACTATAGCTTAAAAGCCTTTCATTCCATGTTTAAACCTTGGAGTGAAAGGCTTTTTTAACGTAACAAAATATTTAATTCATGCTTTCTTTTAGCTGCTGATATAGCTTCTTTTGCTCCTCTGTTAAATTAGGTGGATTAACAATATTAACAATAATGTATAAATCCCCTCTATTTCCATCCATGTCCCTATATCCTTTGCCAGGAATCCTAATTTTCTTGCCTCCCTCTATGTTTTCCGGAATATTTACCCTAATCCTTCCAGCTATTGCTTCCACAACAAGCTTTGTTCCAAAAATTGCGTCCCAAGGATATATATCCTTCTTCATATATATATCTAATCCTTCTAATCTATTATTTTCTTCTTCCTTGAAATTAACCTTCAAATATACATCCCCATTAATTCCAGCTTTTTCGCCTTTAATCTTTATTTTTTTCCCGGGCAATATTCCCTTAGGGACTTTAACAGACAGATATTTATTTTCATTACCAATTTTCAAGGATATATGCTTAGTAGTACCCTGATACCCTTCTTCCATGGTTATAAATATTTCCGATTCATAGGATTGCCTAGGCTCTCTATTCATCTTACTACCAAATATATCATTTAAATTGAATTCCCTACCACCAAAGAACATTTTGAAAAAGTCGCTGAAGTCCTCTCCTCCACTGGTAGTATAGGTATACCTATACCCCTTACCAAAGTTTTCAAAGCCAAACTGTGAAGGGTCGAAATTTTGACCATGAGTAAAATTATGGGCACTACCAAAGGCGTCGTATTGACTTCTTTTGCTGTCATCACTTAAGACTTCATAGGCTTCATTTATATCCTTAAACTTTTCCTGAGCTTCCTTGTTCCCTGGATTTAAATCAGGATGATATTTTTTGGCCAGCTTCCTATATGCTCTTTTTATTTCGTCCTTACTAGCATTTTTGCTGACCCCCAATATCTTATAATAATCTTTATACTCCATATATAGACCACCTCAGATTACAGCCATTATTTTGACCTTTACTGACTTTATTTCCTATTATAATTTTATATTAGGAGAAAATCAATGGGCTGGTATCTTTTATATTACTCTTCTTCCCTGTTTCCAATCATGGTCTTGTAATATTCAATAATATAAAAATCTAGATTTTGACTTATTTCCAATATTTTTTTCTTATCCTGATCTGGTGATTCCAACATCTTATTTAGCAAATCCTTTAGCTTATCTATCTGCCTTTCAACCTTAAAACTATCTTCCTTCAATATATTCCTCCTATTCAGTATTTTTACATATAAATTAAAGTTGTGGTCTTATATACCCTATGATAAAGTTCTGTATTATAAAATATTATAAAATGCCCTATGTAAAAAGTAAAATTATGACGAGATGATTATTGATAATAAAATACCTCTTTTAATGCTAGTTGTCAACAGGTTTTTTATGCTTTTAGCATATAGCCTATTTATGATTACAATTATAAAGTTGATTATAAGGATGTAAAATATTTGATTGTAAGGGCGTGAAAAAATGGATGATAACTTAAAGTATGATGAAATAGGAGCTAGAATAAGAAAAGAAAGAGAGAACTTAAACCTTTCCAGAGAAAAGTTTGCTGAAATCCTGGGTATATCTCCATACTATCTAGGGCAAATTGAACGTGGAGATAGAAAGATGAGTCTACAAGTTTTGACAAAGATTGCTATCAGCCTCCATCTACCTGTTGATTATATATTGTTTGGTGCTTGCAAGTTCATGGATAACAATTTTCCCACTACAAAATATATATCCAAGGAAGCCAGCCAGAATTACAATGCATATATAAATGAAGATCTAGAGGAGTTAATAAAAATATTGTCCCGTTGTTCCTATAAGGAGATATCTTTATTGAAGGAAGTAGTAACTCTCATCATTCCCTTTATAAAAAGCTGAGTTCCCATAATATCTCATAGGAACTCAGCTTGTAGCTTTTACTTTATATATTTATCTATTATATCAATTATCTCCTGAATCTTCTCTTCTCCTTGATCCTCGCCTTCCAATATAGCATTTCTCACACAGGTCCTTAAATGAGAATTCAGTACATCTATGTTGGCTTTCTTTAGCAAGGCCATGGCAGACAAGATTTGAGTGGATATATCCACACAGTATCTATCCTCTTCAATCATCTTTAATATGCCATCTATCTGGCCTCTTACAGTTTTAAGCTTCAAAGCGGCATTTTCTTTACCACAATCTTTACACCCCATCATATCCTCCTACCATTAGTTTATTTGGACTACATCGTATCCAGCATCTTCCACTGCTTCCTTTAAAATAGCATCTACTAGCTTTTCTCCTTCTACTTCAACCTTTTTACTTTCCAAGTCCACCTTTACATTGGATACTCCTTCTATAGATGTCAAGGCATTTGTTACTGCCTTTACACAGTGTTGACATGACATTCCTTCAACTAACATTACTTTTTTCATCTAAACTCCTCCTCATATTTATTATTTAAATTTTCTAAGCCTTAGTGAATTTGTTACAACAGATACTGAACTAAAGGCCATGGCTGCTCCTGCTATCATTGGATTCAAAAAACCTAAGGCTGCAAAGGGTATTCCTATTGAATTATAGAAGAAGGCCCAGAATAGATTTTGCTTTATTGTCCTCATGGTTTTATGGCTTAACCTTATAGCCGTTACGATGCTCATTAGATCCCCTCTCATAAGGGTTACATCAGCTGCCTCTATGGCAACATCCGTACCGGTTCCTATAGCAAAACCTACATCTGCAGCTACCAGGGCTGGAGCATCATTAATTCCATCCCCTACCATACCTACCTTTTTGCCCTTAGCCTTTATGCTTTCTACTACCTCTGCCTTGTTTTCAGGCAAAACTTCTGCTAGTACATTCTTTATTCCTACTTGCTTACCAATAGCATTAGCTGTTCTTTTATTGTCCCCAGTTATCATGTACACATCAAGTCCCATTTGGATTAGCTTTTCTATGGCTGCTTTGGAACTATCCTTGATACTATCTGCTACAGCAATTATTCCAGCTACTCTTTCATCTAATGCTACCAGCATAGCAGTTTTCCCCTCTTCTTCTAGTCTAGTCAAGTCTTTCTCTGTACTCTCTATATCTATATTAGCTTCTTCCATCAATCTTCTGTTTCCTACCCTTACTATCTTTCCTTCAAAGATAGCCTTTATTCCCTTGCCTGGTATGGCTTCAAATTCTTCTGGTTCTGTAAGATTTAGCTTGTCATTTTCTGCCTTTTTCACTATAGCTTGCCCTAGAGGGTGTTCACTGGTCTTCTCTACAATAGCTGTTATCCTCAATAGTTCCTTTTCTTCCATTGAATTATAAGGTATTATATCTGTGACCTCTGGTTCTCCCTTAGTAATTGTTCCTGTTTTATCAAATACTATAGTATCCATTTCATGGGCTCTTTCCAGATGTTCTCCTGATTTAAACAGGATTCCATTTTCTGCTCCCTTGCCAGTTCCAACCATTATAGCAGTGGGCGTTGCCAAGCCTAATGCACAAGGACAAGCAATTACCAATACTGCTACTGCATTGATAAGTCCTGTGTTAAACTCCCTAAAGACTAGGTAATATATGAAAAATGTTGCTAATGCGATTACTATCACTACAGGTACGAATACTCCCGATATTTTGTCTGCAAGCCTTTGAACAGGGGCTTTGGAACCCTGAGCTTCCTCAACTAATTTTACTATTTGAGACAGGACAGTATCCTTACCAACCTTAGTTGCTTTAAACTTAAAGGAACCAAACTTGTTTATAGTAGCTCCTATTACCTCGTGGCCAATTGTCTTATCCACTGGGATGCTTTCACCTGTTATCATTGATTCATCTATGGATGAATTTCCTTCTGTTATAACTCCATCTACAGGTATTTTCTCCCCTGGTCTTACAACGATTATATCTCCAATTTGTACTTCTTCTATTGGTATATCCATCTCTAAGCCGTCTTTTATTACCCTAGCAGTCTTTGGCTGCAGTCCCATCAGCTTCTTGATGGCCTCTGAAGTCCTTCCCTTTGCTATTGCTTCAAAGGTCTTTCCTAATAGGATTAAGGTTATGATAACTGCTGAAGCTTCAAAGTAGTATTCATTAACACCAACTAGTAGATTATATATGCTGTAAAAATAGGCTGCTGATGTACCCATGGCCACTAATACATCCATGTTGGCTCCTCCGCCTCTTAGGGACTTATAAGCCCCCTTGTAAAATCTTGAGCCTATTATGAACTGGACAGGAGTAGCTAATAGCAGCTGGAAGTATCCATTGGTTAATATATTATGAATTCCTGCCATATGGAAAAACATAGCTGAAAATAGAGGAATTGTAAAGATTAAAGATATTATAAAGGAGGTCTTTAAGGATTTGATTTCCTTTTCTCTCAATTTCTTCTCCCTATCTATATCCCTTTCCTGTTCAATTTGGGCTCCATATCCAGCCTTTTCCACCGCCTTTACCAAGGCTTCATCTTCAAGGCTACCTGAATAGAATTGAACTAAGGCCTTGTTAGTAGACAGATTCACACTAGCCTTTATTACTCCATCCATCCTACTTAATACCTTTTCCACCCTAGATGAGCAAGCTGCACAAGTCATCCCTTCTATGAGCAAAACCCTCTGATCCATAGGTACCTGATACCCGGTTTTTTCTATAGTTTTAACTAAATCTTCAATATTAACCTTTTCACTTTCATATTCTACACTGGCCTTTTGCTGTAATAAATTAACTGAAGCATTTATAACTCCATCTATTTTACTTAATGCCTTCTCTACCCTGGCAGAACAGGCTGCACAGGTCATGCCTAGCACATCCAGTGTTACTTTTTGGGCTGACATCTTATCACTCCTTTACATTGTACCCCTCCCCCCTGGGGGTCTGTTTGACTTTATTATACCACAAGATTCATAATTGTAAACACCTCATACCTGTTATTTTTTCACCACAACTGTAAAATATCTCCTATCTTTATTGATTTTATTAATAATATATATTATCATTATAGTAGGATATAATTATTGATAGTGATTATCATTGCCATTGTATGGAAAGGGGAATTTCTATGGAAATCAAATATTTAACACAGCTTAATTCAGGTCAAAACTGTAAAATCAAAAAAATATCAGCAGGAATGATGGCTAGTAAGAGATTATATGAAATGGGATTAAATTCTGGAGCTGAGGTAAAGGTAGTAAAAAACGATATAGGGCCAGTGATTGTATCCGTTCATGGAAATAAAATTGCTGTAGGCAGAGGACTAGCAGAAAAAATAATAGTGGCAAACTAAGAGGAGGATATACATGAATACCATTGCACTCGTTGGAAATCCCAATAGCGGTAAAACCACTTTGTTCAACGCACTAACTGGATCAAATCAAAGGGTAGGAAATTGGCCAGGAGTAACGGTTGAAAAAAAGGAAGGAAACTTCAAATTTAAAAGCAATATCTACACTGTTATAGACCTACCAGGAACGTACAGTTTAGGTTCCTTTTCTGAAGATGAAATAATTGCTAGAAACTATATAATAAATGGAAACCCTAATGTAGTTATAAATGTAGTGGATGCCACCAATATTGAAAGAAACCTTTACCTAACCACCCAGCTGTTAGAAATGGGTGCTAAGGTTGTTGTAGCCTTAAATATGGTTGATGAGGCAGAAGCTAAGAATATAGAAATAGATATTCAAGCCTTATCTGATAAGTTGGGAGCTCCAGTAATACCTACTGTAGCTTCTAAGAAGAAGGGTATTGAGGATCTGATAAGCAAAGCTGTAGAAATAATAGATAAGGATATGGACTGTAAAGCTAATATCAGCTATGGACAAAGTATAGATCAGGAAATTGAAAATATTAAGAAATTCCTCAAGGGCAAAGAATTAGCGTATCCCCCTCAGTGGATTGCAGTTAAATTCCTAGAAGGGGATAAGGAAGTTTTAAGTATGATAAAAGAAAAAGATGAAGAAATTTATAAGAACCTTGAAAGCATGCTTGAGGAAGATAGCTTAGCTGAGCTAGAATTGGAAATAGTGGATAAAAGATATGAATTTATCAACAATATCACCAGTCTAGCTGTAAAAAAACCAAAGGAAAATATAGATACTATAACGGATAAAATAGACAGGATAGTTACCCATAAATATCTGGGACTACCAATTTTCGCACTTATAATGTTCATAGTCTTCCAGTTGACCTTTTCCATAGGACAAGATCTACTGGGGGGATTTGTAGGTAGTGGCATTGAGATATTAGGAGGAAAAATAGAAGCTCTATTAATAAATGCAAATGCGGCTGACTGGATTATATCTTTCGTTATCGACGGCATATTTGGTGGAGTAGGGGCAGTAGTAGAATTTGTTCCCCTTATACTGGTCTTGTATACCCTAATGGGCTTTTTAGAGGATTCTGGATATATGGCCAGAGCAGCCTATATAATGGACAATATAATGAGACATTTAGGATTACAAGGTAAAACCTTTATATCTATGATTATTGGATTTGGATGTAATGTACCTGGAGTTATGGCTACTAGAACCTTAGAGAACAGAAAGGATAAGATGATAGCAATACTAATCAATCCTTTCATGTCCTGTGGAGCAAGAATCCCCATATACCTTGTATTTATATCAGCTTTCTTCCCCGATAAAGGTGGATTGGTACTCTTCCTATTGTATGCTTTAGGTATAGCTGTAGCTCTACTAGTGGCCAAGATTTTCAGCAAAACTCTCTTTAAAGGTGAAGCTTCCTACTTTATTATGGAGTTGCCTCCTTACAGAATACCAACTGCAATCAACGTCTTTAGAAACATGTGGGATAATGTTTCTGAATTCCTAAAAAGAGCTGGAACCATCATATTTGCAGTAGTTACTCTCCTTTGGATATTGGCAATGCTTCCTATGGGAGTAGAACCATACAGCCAAAGTAGCTTATTAGGTCATATTGGAACAGCCATTGCTCCAATATTTAAACCAGCTGGATATGGAACATGGCAAGCTTCTGTAGGCTTGTTCTCTGGAATAGCAGCAAAAGAAGCAGTAGTTGCTATTTTAGGTATGGTTTATGCTGGAGTGGAGGAAGGAACAGAGCTTGTAAAAGCAATACAGTCAGCTTTCACCCCTCTTTCAGCTGTTTCATTTATGGTAATGACCCTACTATATACACCATGCGCAGCAACCCTAGGTGCTATTAAAAAGGAAACTGGTTCATATAAGTGGATGATATTTAGTGCAGTATATTCCTTTTTAGTGGCTTGGATCCTTTCAGTTATTGTGTATCAAGTAGGTACTTTTATAGGCTTAAGCTAATATGAGGAGCTGATGATTTGCTAAAGGAAATATTGAGAATGTTAACAGAAGAAAAATATATATCTAAGTCTAAGATTGCTGAAAAGCTTAATACTACAGAGGATGTAATAGAACATGCTTTTTCCCAGCTGTCTGAAATGGGATATATAAAGGAAGACTCTACTAAGGATTGTAATTATAAATGTAAGGGCTGTTCCTTTGCTAGCCTTTGTAACAAGGTACCATTAAATACTATAATAATTACAGAAAAAGGTGAAAAAATATTAAATAACTAATCCCTTCCAAATTTCACATATCTCAATAGTTAGGCGCACCTAAGGTGCGCCTAACTATATGTAAAAATTCATTGAATTTTGATTTTTATGAGATATAATAGTAACAAAAGACAAAAGACAATATCAAAAAGGAGTTATTATTAATGAATAGTATTGATTGGAAAGAAAAGAAAAACTTAAGTATGCTGTCGGACTTTTATGAGTTCACCATGGCTAATGGGTATTTTGAAAGCGGCATGAGGGATGTAATTGCCTGTTTTGATATGTTTTTTAGGTCTATTCCTGATGATGGTGGATTTGCAATAATGGCAGGAGTAGAACAGCTAATAGAATATCTTAAAAATCTAAAATTCTCTCAAGAGGATATTGAATATTTCAAGTCAAAGAAGATGTTTAATGAAGATTTTCTAGACTACCTAGCAAACTTCAAGTTTGAATGTGATGTTTGGGCAATCCCCGAAGGAACACCTATATTCCCAGGAGAACCCTTAGTCATTGTAAAAGGTCCTATAATACAAGCTCAAATTGTTGAAACCATGATACTTATAACCGTCAACCACCAAAGCCTTATTGCTACTAAGGCCAATAGAATAGTAAGAGCTGCTCAAGGTCGTCCTGTAATGGAATTTGGTGCAAGAAGGGCACAGGGATACGAAGGAGCCATTTTAGGAGCAAGGGCTGCCTATATTGGAGGAGTTGCAGGAAGTTCTTGTACTATTGTAGATAGGGACTTTAATATTCCTGCTCTAGGTACTATGGCCCATAGTTGGGTTCAAATGTTCCCTACAGAATTGGATGCTTTTAGAACCTATGCTAGACTCTATCCAGATAACTGTGTACTACTGGTGGATACATACAATGTATTACAATCCGGTGTTCCCAATGCAATAAAGGTCTTCAAAGAAGAAGTTGTCCCAAGAGGATATAGACCTGCTGGTATAAGAATTGACAGTGGGGATATTGCATATCTATCTAAGAAGGCCAGAAGGATGTTAGATGAGGCAGGTTTTGAAGACTGCCCAATTGTTGCTTCCAGTGGGTTAGATGAGTACTTAATTAGGGACTTACTAAATCAAGGGGCAAAAATAGATTCCTTTGGTGTAGGAGAAAGACTCATAACGGCTAAATCAGATCCTATTTTCGGTGGTGTTTACAAGCTAACTGCAGTTGAAATAGATGGGAAGATAATTCCAAAGATTAAGGTCAGTGAAAATGTTGGCAAGATAACAAACCCGGGATTTAAGCAATTATATAGATTATATGATAGAAACTCAAATATGGCTATTGCAGATGTGGTAACCCTCCATGATGAGGTTATTGATGATACAAAGCCCTATGAAATATTCCATCCTCTCTACACCTGGAAGAGGAAAACAGTAAGAAATTTCTATGCTAGAAAATTATTAGTAAAAATATTCGATAAAGGAAAACAAGTATATACTTCACCATCCATACATGAGATAAAAGACTATTGCAGAGAACAGGTAGGTACCCTATGGGATGAAGTAAAAAGATTTGAAAAGCCCCATGAATATTTTGTAGACCTATCTGAACCCCTATGGCAGTTAAGAGCTGATCTGCTAAATAAATACAGATAGAAAAAAGGGACATATTATACGGTAAATATGTCCCTTTTTTTGTTAAGCTTCTGTTTTAACATAAAGGCTTGCAGCTTCCAAACCCTTTTCAAAAGCTTTAATATTTACTTCATGTACCCTTTCAGGCAAGTTTTCTTTTATCAGTTCAATCCAATCTATCTCATCAAGGCCTAAGGATTTAACCATGGATCCAAGTATCACTATGTTCTGACATCTAGGTTCTCCCAATTCCTCCGCTATTTCACTGGCCTTTATAACCCTAGTATCCTCTACTGTTTCTAGAAGCTTGTCTATGATTCCTTTTGGATATTCTGCTGCTCCTGTAAGTACTGGAAGAGGATACATTTCCGTATCGTTTACGATAAGTGTACCTCCCTTTTTGAGGAAGGGCAAATATCTAGCTGCTTCCAGTTTTTCAAAGGATACAAGTATATCAGCTTCTGCCATCCCTATGGAAGGAGAGTATACCTTTTCTCCAAACTTTATCTGGGTTGTAACGCTTCCTCCCCTTTGGGACATTCCATGGATTTCTGACATCTTAACATCATAACCTTTTTTCATTAATCCTTGAGAAAGGATTTTTGAAACTAATATAGTTCCTTGACCACCAACTCCTACTAATAATATGCTAGTTGTCATCAGTATCACCTTCTTTCATCAAAGTATTCTATTGCATTAAATGGACATACCTGAAGGCATATTGTACATCCATTACACTGAGTTTCATCTATGGTTACAATTTCTCCGTCAAATGAAATGGCTGGACATCCAATTCTTAAGCAAGCTTTACACTTCCTACACTTTTCTTGATTTACCTGGCAGTGTAAACCTCTTCTTTCCCTCTGAACTTCCTTGATCAAGGCACAAGGCTGCTTTGTAATTATTACAAATAATTCATCAGATTCATAAGCGTCCTTAACGGCCTTCTTGGTTTCATCTAGCTTATATGGATCTACTACTCTAATGTTTTCCTCCTTAACTCCTATAGCCTTTACTAAGGTTTCAATATCCACCATAGGTGCTTCCAGTCCAACTATGTTTTTGCCTGTTCCTGGATTTTCCTGATGGCCTGTCATAGCAGTTATCCTATTGTCAAGTATTACAACGGTCATATCTGAACCATTGTACACTGCATCAATAAGGCCAGTAATTCCTGAATGGAAGAATGTAGAATCCCCTACAAATCCAAATACCTTCTTGCCCCTTTCAGCCAACTCATTAACCCTATCAAATCCTATGCCTGCAGTTATACCCGCTCCCATACATATGCATGTATCGCCTACTCCAAGGGGTGGAGCCATGCCTAAGGTATAACATCCTATATCTGTAGTAGATATTATCTTATCCTTATACTTGCCTACTTCATAGAAGATTCCCCTATGAGGACATCCAGCACATAGAGCTGGTGGTCTCATTGGTATACTCATATCCAATGTATAAGCTTCCTGATCCTCTTCCTTAAGCAAGGCCTTCCTGATGATTTCAGGACTTAATTCCCCACAAAGAGGAAGTAGGTCCTTGCCTATACAATCTATTCCCATGGACCTTACAAAGGTCTCTATATATGGTTCATTTTCTTCAATTACATATAGGGTTTCTACCTGTTCTGCAAATTCTCTTATAAGCTTATCAGGTAGAGGATAGCTAAATCCAATCTTTAAGTATGAAGCCTCCTGACCAAAGACCTCTTTTGCATGATGATAGGATATACCGCTAGTTATAATTCCAATCTTTTTACTGTTATACTCTATTCTATTTAGAAGGGTTGAATTTGAGTAATCTCTCAACTTAGGAATTCTTTCATTTTCTATTTCCACATGTTTTCTTTTAGAATTAGCTGGTACCATTATGTACTTACTGGTATCCTTTGCATAATCCTTAACCTTTGCATCAATTCTCTCTTCAAGTTCCACTATGCTCTTACTGTGGCAAACTCTGGTTGTAACCCTTACTAACACAGGAGTATCATAGGTTTCACTGATATTGAATGCTTCTTTCACAAAGTCCTTGCATTCCTGGCTATCTGATGGTTCAACCATTGCTATCTTAGCATGATAAGCATATATCCTGTTATCTTGCTCATTTTGAGAACTATGCATTCCAGGCTCATCAGCAGTAATTATAACAAGACCTCCATTAACACCTTCATAGGCTATAGTAAACAATGGATCTGCTGCTACATTAAGGCCTACGTGCTTCATAGAAGCTAAGGCTCTAGCTCCGGCTATAGCTGCCCCAGCTGCCACTTCTAGAGCTACCTTTTCATTTGTAGACCATTCTGATTTGATTTCTTTATACTTGGAAACGTTTTCCAGGATTTCAGTACTTGGAGTTCCTGGGTAAGCACAGGCTACTAAACATCCAGCTTCATAGGCACCTCTTGCTATAGCTTCGTTGCCTGTCAAAAGCATTTTCATGGTATATACACCTCCTAGTTGTGGTACAAGCTACAAATAAATTATAACAGAAAATTTAATTAATATATAGTATATTTAGAATATTTTAAATGAATAAAAAATAGGCACCAATTGGTGCCTTTCTGAAATACTATCTTATTTGTATCCTGTTTACCTTATCCCTTGCATCTTTTCTTTTAGGTAGGTCTAAGTATAAAATTCCGTTTTCAAATCTAGCTTCAATCTTATCCTGTTCTACATCATCTACTGGGAAACTTCTTCTTAGGGAACCGTATCTTCTTTCCCTCCTAATGTAGTTTTCTCTTTCTTCTTTAATTTCTTCCTTCCTTTCCACCCATATGGTTAAGATATCATCTCTTATTTCC
Organism: Tissierellia bacterium; assembly: GCA_012735215.1. Taxonomy (GTDB): domain Bacteria; phylum Bacillota; class Clostridia; order Tissierellales; family Tepidimicrobiaceae; genus JAAYHX01. Next base: position 40,297 of record JAAYHX010000019.1, on the reverse strand, counting down.
ACATTTATATCTTCCTTATTTACTCCAGGTAGCTCTGCTTCTAATAGATATTTATCCTCATATTCCTTGATGTCTACCTTCATTGGACTATGGGCTAGTAGATTGTATCCTTTCTCATTGAAGATATTATTAAACATATAGTCAACCATATTGTCAAACATATCATCTAGGTCCATCCATCTTCTTCTTGCTAAACTCTTTCTGCCTCTATAAGGTGTCATACCAAACATTAGATCAACCTCCTTATATAATATGGTTTAACTTTGACTTACTTTGACCTTTCTTTTAATATACCACCCAGCTGCATATTATTCAAGGATAAAATATTATGTTAACCATTTATATTTCATCCTTATTCTAATATATGACAAATTTTCCCAATTTTTCTCCTTCTTTTTCAATTTTTCTTAATAACACATAAGTTTAAGAGAAGCAAGATAAGAGAATAAGATCAAAAAATTAAAAAAGGAGGAAGATTCCTCCTCTAAATAACCTTTTTAATTTTTTCTTCTGTGTTTTTTTCCTTTTTTTCATCTTGACCTTCATTCATTGCATCATGTTGGGATTTAACTTCTGAATGTATAACAAAACCTATTAGCATTCTCATAATAGTTACTGCAGCTAATATATAAAATTCATCTAAACTTCTAATTAATATAGTTTTTATAATCTCTGCTCCTAATTTGAATTCTAAAGCCAAAGCCAATCCCTTAGACAGTTTGATTTTTATCTCATCTTTAGAATAATCAAGATTTTCAGCTATTAGCCTCCTTATAGCTCCAACAGAAGACATGACTATAACTATTACACCTGCAGTTTCTAATAGTGCAGCTAAATAAGGTATAATGATTTCCAAAAAATGTTCTATTATCATATAGAACCTCTCCTTATAATTCCGGTTGAATCACTAATGGCCATCAATACCTCCTTATCAATATCAGTTTATTTTTATTTGATATCATTAGTATAATATTCATATTTCACTATGTCAAGAAATTTTTGAATTGTCAAAAATTTGTGTTCAATTCTTAACAAAATTATGGCGGAGAGAGGGGGATTCGAACCCCCGGTGCAATTTCTTGCACAATGGTTTTCGAGACCACCACCTTCAGCCAGCTCGGTCATCTCTCCATTATTTTTCCTCTCTTAACTTCTTAAAAAAATCTTTTATGAGCTTACTGGATTCTTCTTCTAAAACTCCGTAGGTAATTTCCACCTTGTGGTTAAAATGTGAGTTGTTTAACAAATTCATGACAGAACCACAACATCCCCTTTTTGGATCCATGGCTCCTATAACGAGACGGCTAATTCTAGAGTTGATAATAGCACCTGCACACATGGGGCAGGGCTCTAAGGTCACATACATGGTTGAATCCAAGAGTCTCCATCCACCTAAGCTTTGACTTGCTTTTCTAATGGCAATTATTTCTGCATGGGCTGTAGGATCCTTTAAAGTTTCTCTTTGATTGTATCCAGCTCCAATTATTTTCCCATTATTAACAATAACAGCACCTACTGGTACTTCATAGGTGCTATATGCCTTATAAGCTTCATCTAATGCCAATCTCATAAAATATTCATCCATAATAATCACCAAAAATAAATATGGTGCACCCGAGAGGATTCGAACCCCCGACACACGCCTTAGGAGGGCGCTGCTCTATCCTACTGAGCTACGGATGCACACTGCTATTTCAATACAATATTTTACTACTTTTTTGTCTAATTGTCAATTCACATTATTTCCAATAAACGTAAAATGTGGAGAAAACCCAATAGCAAAGAGCTATTGGATCTTGTCTCCCTTACCCTTTATTCTCTTAAGCCTGAAAAAATCCTCCCTTTCCTTTTCTTCCAACACCTCTTCAATATACTTAATAGTACTAGAATATTTAGGTATTTGGATTTTTTCCAAGGCGTTAGTCCTCTTCTGAGTCTTTTTAATCTCCATTGCCAGTTTGTATACTGAATTCTCCACTTCAGCTAGCTTGTATATAAGCTTTCTTATATTATTAAAGCTTAATACTGCCTTATCAAAGGCTGGATTGGTTCTAAAAAATCCGTATTCAGCAGTTAGGGAATCCTCTTCATATTTTATATGAGGAATTTCCACACCCATAACCGATTTAGTGAGTATTGTAAAATCCTTCTCCTTTTCAATGGATCTGGCTATTTCCTCTACGTTTTCTGTCCCCATAGTAATATTGGCTAGTTTCAAAGCATCATAGGCTTTGCTAAATTCTGTTTCGATTTCCTCCTGCAAATTGCTAGCCTCATCTATTAAAGACATCATTTCCCTTATAAGCAAAGTCCTCTTCCTGTCTAAAAGCTCATATCCTTTCTTTGCAAATGCTAGGGAATTTTTGCTCTTTATTAAGTTTGCCTTAGTAGGAGTTATCTTATATATTCCCATATTTAATCACCTGGCATGTACTTTTCTATTAACTCTGGACTTAGTCTATCCAATTCATCTTTTGGAAGTATCCTAAGTAGTTCCCAAGATATATTTAGAGTATCCAGCATATCCCTGCTGTCATATAAATCTTGTGTTAAAAACCTTTCTTCAAAGGCATTTCCAAATTCCAAATACTTTTTATCCTTATCAGATAGGTCATCTTCTCCAACTATTTGAGCCAAAGCTCTAATATCTTGTACTTTTGAGTAGGCCGAGAACAACTGATTAGCCACATCTGGATGGTCTCCTCTTGTGAAGCCTTCACCAATTCCGTCCTTCATAAGCCTTGATAGGGATGGTAGTACGTCAATTGGTGGATATATGCCCTTTTGATATAAATCCCTTGATAGTACTATCTGCCCCTCAGTTATATAACCTGTTAAGTCTGGTATAGGGTGAGTTATATCATCATTGGGCATGGTCAATATAGGGATTAGGGTAACAGAACCTTCTGCATCCTTTGTCATACCTGCCCTTTCGTACAAGCTAGCTAGATCTGAATAGAGATAACCTGGATAGCCTTTTCTGCTAGGAACTTCTTCTCTTAAGGAAGAAATCTCCCTAAGGGCTTCACAGTAGCTTGTTATGTCCGTCATTATGACTAATACGTGCTGATTTTCTTCAAAGGCTAGATATTCTGCAGCTGTTAAAGCACATTTTGGAGCTATTATTCTCTCCATGATTGGATCATCTGCATAGTTCAAATACATTATTAGCCTATCTTGAACTCCTGCTTTTCTAAACTCTTCAGTGAAGTAGAAAGCCTCATCTCTCTTTACCCCAATTGCAGCAAATACTATTGAGAAATTGCTTGATTCATTACCATGGCTCTTAATTTTGGCCTGTCTTACTATTTGTGCAGCCAACTCATTATGAGGTAGTCCTGCTCCTGAGAAAATAGGAAGCTTTTGTCCCCTAATTAAGGTTGTCAATGCATCTATGGAAGATATGCCCGTTTGAATATAATCCCTTGGATATTCTCTAGATACAGGATTAATTGGTCTTCCGTTCACATTATAGAATTTATCTGAATATATATCTCCGCCCCCATCAATAGGTATGCCTACTCCGTTAAAAACACGGCCTAATATATCCTTGGATAGGGGTATTTCAAAGGGTTTCCCTTTAAAGCTGACCTTAGTATTATTAATGGACATTCCCAATGTGGTACCAAATATCTGTATCACTACCCTGTTCTTATATATCTTGATTACCCTACCAAGTACCTTTTCCCCTAGATTATTTTCTACTTCTACCACTTCTCCATATTTAACTCCATGAACGTCTGATAGCTCTATTAAAGCTCCTTCTACTTTATCCAGTTTTAAATACTCTTTTTTCATATAATCACCCGTTAGCTTGAATAATAAGATTCTAATTCATCATAAAATTCGTTTATTATATTCTTGAGTTCATCTATATCTTCTAATCTATCGTTAGGTATAGTATACTTCATCTTCATTACTTTATCGTAAAGCTCTCCATCTCTAACTTTAGAAATTGGTATCTTCTTCTTTATAGCACTTAATCCTCTTTCATATAGCAAATCTATAGTTTTAAGCATCTCCACTTGCTTTTTCAATGGAACATAGGTATCTTCTTTGTGGAAAGCATTTTGTTGTAAGTATCCAACTTTGATAACTCTTGCAATTTCAAGTATCAGTCTCTGCTCATCAGGAAGAACATCTTCACCTACTAGAGCAACTACATCCTGTAATTTGCTCTCTTCAAACAGCAATCTCAACATCTTAGCTCTTAAAGGACTAATATCCTCATGAATCATGGATTCATAATAGCTTTTTAGCATATCCGCATATCCACTATAGCTGTTTAGCCAGTTTATGGATGGATAGTGTCTAGAATAAGCCAGTTCTCTATCTAATCCTAAGAATACATTAACAAGCCTTCTAGTATTTTCTGTAACAGGTTCAGAGAAATCTCCTCCTGCAGGTGAAACAGCTCCAATAATGGTTACTGATCCTTCTTCTCCTGATAGAGTATTCACATAGCCAGCTCTTTCATAGAATTGAGCAAGTCTTGATTGCAAGTATGCAGGATATCCTTCTTCTGCAGGCATCTCCTCTAGCCTTCCTGATATCTCTCTTAGTGCCTCTGCCCAACGGGATGTGGAATCTGCCATTATGGCTACATTATAGCCCATATCCCTATAGTATTCTGCCATAGTAATACCTGTATATATACTTGCTTCCCTTGCAGCAACAGGCATGTTTGAAGTATTGGCAATAAGCACTGTTCTTTCCATCAGTGGTCTATTAGTTTTTGGATCTATAAGCTTAGGAAAATCCTCCAAAACTTCTGTCATCTCGTTTCCTCTTTCACCACAGCCTACGTATATGATGATATCTGCATCTGACCATTTTGCCAATTGGTGTTGAAGCATGGTCTTACCAGTTCCAAATCCTCCAGGTATTGCAGCTGTACCACCCTTAGCTATAGGAAAGAATATATCAAGAACTCTTTGGCCTGTTATGAGTATTTTCCCAATAGGAAGCCTTCTATCTACTGGTCTTGCTATTCTTACAGGCCACTCCTGATACATTTTGAGTTCATGAATATTACCTGACTCATCTTCAACTTCAACTAATGTGTGGTTTATATTGTATTTTCCATCCTTTTCAACCTTAATTACTTTGCCCTTTGCACCTATAGGAACCAATAGTTTGTGGTTTATTAAAGGAGTTTCTTGTACACTTCCAAACACTTGGCCTTCCTTTACATAATCTCCTGGCTTTACATTTAAAGAAACATCCCACAGCTTTTCTTCATCAAGGGATATTAGTCCTATGCCCTCCGGAATAAAAGTACCAAATTCATCTCTTATCCTGTTTAATGGCCTCTCAATTCCATCAAACATGTTTCCCAACAAGCCAGGTCCCAATTTTAAGGAAAGGGGTTTTCCTGTAGATCTTATGTCCTCTCCTACTGTTAGCCCTTCTGTTTCCTCATAAACCTGAATGGTTCCCAAATCTCCATCTATGGATATGATTTCTCCTATAAGTTTTTTGTGGCCTACTAATACCATTTCCCTCATCTTAAATCCAGTCATATTTTCTCCAACTATTACTGGACCGTTTATTGCTGCTACCTTGCCCCTTATATTTTCCATTGAAAATCACCTGCTTCTTCAAGAGCCTTGTAAAGCCTCTTGCCTATTTCATATCTATTTTCATCAATTATTGTCTTATAGCTATTGTCTATATTATAGGTTCTATCCTTATCAGTTAGTATAAATCCCCCAATCATTTTGGTTTTTGGTAGGCTATCTATAGTAATATTTTTCTTGCATTTCTTTGCTGCTTTTAAAAGGGAAGCTTCAAACTTCTCCTTATCTTCTTCAGTTATAGTGATAACCAAATCTATATCATCTACCTTTAAAAAAGCTTCAGAAATATTCCTAACTAAAAGATCACCATATTCATCCGTTAAAGTAAATATAATAGCCTTTTCTTTTAATGAAGCTATTAAGTCTTCAAGTATTTCTTCCCTTTTCAACAAAAGCTTTGAGTTTAGCTCCTGACGTTTTTCTGATATAATCCTATTCTTTTCTGCTTCCTTTAATAAAGCTTCTCTTTCTGCCAATTCTTCTTGCTTCTTTTTGATTTCTAACTTTTTGCTTTCAACTAGATTCCTTATCCTCTCTTCTAAATCCTCTAGGGACTTTTTATACTTTTCCTCTTCCTGTTCATATATAAGCTTACGAAATATATCTAATTTATCCTTAATAGTTGTCATTGAATCACCACCTAAACTTTTAAGCCTATGGATTCTTTAATATACTTCATGATAAAGTCCTTATCCCTTAAACCCCATCTGTCTGGTATTGTGACAACAAGTTTAGAACTGCCACTTTTTTTAAGCTTCATAGCTTCTTCCCCTATTTCTTCAAGTATTTTTTCTGTAACTATAATAATACCTATATTTTTATCCTCTGCGGCTTTTGAAAAATACTCCTTCATCTCTTCAGGGGTTTTAGCTAAAACTCCCTGAATTCCAGCTAGTCTCAATCCAATAAAAGTATCCTTATTGTCACTTATTAGATAGGATTTCATATTATAACCTTCCTATTATCAAGATGGAAACTATAAGACCGTAAATTGCAATACCTTCAGCTAAACCAACAAATATCAAAGTCTTACCTAATAGACCTGGTTCTTCAGAAACAGCTCCTAAGGCAGCTGAACCAACAACTGCTACTGCATACCCTGCACCTAGAGTAGCTAGACCTGTTGACAAAGCAGCAGATAAGAATCCAAGGCCAGATGGTGAAGATGTTGTTGCAGCTTCATTTTGTGCATTTATACCTTGTGGTACTAATATGATTATTGAAGCTATTAGTAAAGGCAAAAATATGAACAAATTTGCTCTTAAAATCTTCTTAAGTCTTTTTCTATTTCCTTGCATGTCCTTATAGACCATAAAAAATCCAGTTCCAATTGTCAATAAAACTAATATAGTAGTTGAAATTAATATAAATGTCATTTTACATTCCTCCTAATTATCTTCTTTTTGTTACTTGCTATTTTATACTTATGGGTTTAAACTCTTTGCCATCGCCTTTATAGTATCGGCTAAATAGTTCATAGTATTGTAACCTTAATCCTTGAATGAATACTATTAACCCCTCTAAGCCAATAACAACTATATTGCCTATTATCAATACAATGATGTTGCCTGTACTTGTACCTATCATCTCCCCTATTGTTTTAAATGCTATAAATAAGCCCACATGGGTTAATGTAAATGCTCCAACTCTTATGAAGGAGATAGTACCACTTAGCATGCTTAGTATTACCTCTATAAGAGAAAATACTGATTGTATATAGTATCCAGATACATCATCCCCATGTAAGGGTCTTTTCCCAGTAATTAAATTGGTCAAAGGCTCCTTAAGAACCATACCAACAACACACAGGAGTATAATAACTATGCCTAAACCAGTAGGCATTATGGTCTTACCAACTAGTTTTCCTCCAACAAGGGCTAAAAGGCATATATAGAATATGAATCCAACTAATCCTTCCTTGCCAAATAAACCTTCTTCAATATCCCTTCGCTTAATGCTATTTACCATGCCAAGTATATAGGATATTAGGATCAATACTATACCGACTATTATTGCTGCTACTAGTACAGTATTTATCTCCTCAAAGGGCTTAATAACTAGAGCTGGTATCAATTCTTCAATTCCAAATACTTCACCATAAAGGACCCCAAATACCATTGAGCTAAATCCTAATCTCTCCAGCAATCCGCCAAATAGCTTATTTCTCTTGCTCATGAGCAATCCTGCCAGTAGGATAATAAAACCTTGGCCTAGATCCCCAAACATTGCGCCAAATAAGAGCATGTAGGATATACTTAGAAAGGGAGTAGGATCCAACTCATCATGGGCTGGAACCCCATACATCTTTAGCAATACTTCAAAGGGCCTAAATAGCCAATTATTCCTTAACTTGGTTGGAGGCTTAACATTTGTTTTATCATTAATGGTAATCAACAGTCTGTCGTATTTTTTGAGCATATTTTCAATTTGGCTCCTATCCTTTTCCGCTATCCAGCCTGATAAGTAGAAAAACTTGTTAGATCTGGCCAAGTAGCCCTTATACTCTTCAATTTTTTCTTTAATAGTTAACTGATTTAATATAATCGAAAATTGGTCCTTATATTTTTCCTTTAATTCTTCCAAGGATTTATTATAATCCTCAGCTTCTTTCAATAGTCCTTGCTTCTCATTATCTAGCTGACCTTTTATTTCAGTTATGGTTCCTCTGTAAGTCTCAGGTATAACTATTTCATTAAAGTTTACAGATCTTAATATCCTATTCATCTCATCTTTGACTATCTGAGGATATATAATTAAATATATTTCCCCATCCTTGTTGGTTCCCACATGGAGGATGGCAGCTAAAATGTTTTCATAATTTCTCTTAAGCCTGATCCTATCCTCTCTTGATAAAATCCCAAACTTGTGTTCAAAATACTTTAAATTCCTTAAATCATCTATAGAAATAGAAAAGCCTTCTGGTATAGTAAAGCTTCTCTCGAACTTATCAATTTCCGCTAATCTATCTTCCACCTGTTTGATTTTTTCATTATAGTGTTGTACTTGTTCGTATATTTCATCTATCTTGCCTCTTACATGGTCCTTGTCAAGAAATACTCCATCTAAAGAAGCTTCTCCAATATCAATATTAAAAGCTTTATTAATTTCTTCTGCTTTTTGTATTAACTGTCTATAACTAGTATCCTTACTGAAGCTTTTAATATCATTCAAATCTATAACTCTCTCTAGATTCTCATGGTTTATATTTATCAGCATATTATTTTCTTCAATTTCTCTCATAGCAGAGACTAAGTCCACTTTGCTGGATAAGGCTATATCCTTTAAAACATCATCTACCCGAGAAATATCCCCGATTACATTCATCATAACCATCTTTTCAACAGCCATATTAATAATCACTTCCTTCGATTTTCTTTACCAGATAGTTAACTGTTTCATCCAAAGTAAAACCATATCTTTTAGCTTCCAACATGGAAATAATATCCCTTATTTCAAATTCCAACAGATGGAAATAAGCAATGGTAGTCAATATGTTTAAATGGCCTTTTTTTAGTAGACTCTTAAACTTAAAATAAAAATACCTTTCTATCCTTCGTTCCATGAAAAGTTCCACATCTTTTTTTGTATCGAATAGGAAACTGTATTTGCTATTAAGAACGATTGTTTTTAATGTTTCAATATCTGAATAGCACATATCTTTCAGATCTTTATACTTGAACTCCTTACCATGAGGCAGTAGATAGTTTATCAGCTCTTCAGGGATTAAATTATAAAATTTGATTCCCCTGTAGATCCATTCAATATTCAGCAAATCTACATTTTCACCTAAAATATTATCAAAGGCCTTCCTGTCAACTTTCTTTAGCTTCTGACACTTGACTTTTAACTGATTGAAGTATAATCTGTCTAGGTTCATCTCCATGTAGAAGGTAGTCTTTGGACCCTCTTCATCCTTATAAGGAATCAAAATTTCATAATATATAGTCCCCTTTAAACCATCTATAAACTCCCCTACATCTGTAATCTTTGATAATTTCTTGCTGTTAAAAGTGGAATGTTCTAAAAAAAAACATGCTACGTTAGGTATCTCTTCTTTCCTCTCTAAAGCTCTCAAATATAGCTTTAAATCCTCAACTTCATACCTAAGTAACATTGTTTTGTAAAATTCCTTATATTCCCTTGTAAAGTATCTTATAATCTTTTCCATTTGAACTATTAAGTATCTTTTTAAATTGATTTCTACATTTTGAATATCATAATTTGAGTCATCTATATCTGCTAATAGATCTCCATATACTGTATTGTTTTTTAGATAATCTATTTGTTCTTTTACACTATCAAATTGCATTAGGTTTATATAATCTTGGTCACTTAATAATCTGGATTTTAAAACTCTTGTTTTTGTGTTGATTGCGGAAAAATTTTGTCCATTCATATGAATACCTTCTTTTCTTAGAATAGATCATTCCAAATGTCTTCTATTAATTGAACCTTTAGTTCTTTATAAACCTTATCAATATTATGCATATTTTCAATATAAATATCCTCTAAGTTTTTTAGTTCTACAGTCATATCTATACCATTTGAACTTGGTTTATAAAGATTTTCTATAGAAGCCTTTTCTAGGTCTGCTAAGGTTTTTTTCAGCTGACTTTCCTTTTCCTTCAGCAATTCTTCATATCTTTCCTTCATATTCAGGGTTTCTTTATCAATACTTATTATCTCCCTAATGACTTGATCCATATATCATCATCCTCCAACAAAAAAATTATACTCCTCTCAAATCATTTGTCAATTTATTTTTTCATTAACAAATAGGCTCTTTAAAAGTAACACTTATACTCCCTAATCTATATAATGTAATAGGCAAAGCAACATCTTAAAAAAGGAGGTATATATATGACTGATAGAAGAGGAGGATTCTTCGGAAGGGAAGACGATACCAGCTTATTATTTTTCTTCTTACTTCTAGTAATACTATTTGGTGGATTTGGACACAAATATTAAGTTTAATGGAGGGACACAAGTCCCTCCATTTATTATTCCTTATAAATCCACTCATATGCTCTTTTATCAAAAGATGTACCCGTTACTTCTTGGCAAATTTTAATGAAATCTTCCGTGGTACAATTATGGAATTTATGGTATTGATAGTGTTTGTTTAATATATTACATAAAACTTCCATACCAAAATCTTCTTTTATTTCATTTAAAAAGACTGCCCCTTTTGTATATACCAAAAGTCCATAATCATCCCAGCCACTGAACTGGTCTAAGGATTTCCTTACTCCTACATCCATATCTAGATGGTTTTTGGCATACTCATAGGGCAACTGGCAATAGTGCTGATAGTATCTTTCACCTTGTTCCCGTCCATATACATGATATACATATATTACCTCTGAATAGGTGGCTAAAGATTCATCTAACCAAGCTTCATCAACCTGATCATTGCCCACCACCCCATACCACCACTGATGAGCTGTTTCATGAACTATTACTTGTTCGAGAGAACCCTTTGATTTCTCATTGTAGTAATCCTTATTAATGAATACTATTCCAGGATATTCCATGCCTGTTGGAAACTCTGTCATAACTATAGAATATACTCCGTAGGGATATTCCCCAAAACGCTCATTAAACACTTGAAAAGATTTTTTACCAACTTCCAAGGCAAAATCTGCCATTGTAGGATTATCTTCTAATGCATATAGTTTTACTAATATATCCCCAACTTTCAACTCCTCAACTATAAAATCAGAACTTGCTACCCAAGCAAAGTCTCTTATAAGTCTGCCTTCTATTGTATAGGTTTTTTGGCCTCTGATTATCTTCTCCTTAACAATGTTGCCACTGGCAGCTACTATCATATCTTCCGGTACAGTTATTTTTACATCATAGTTTGATACATGGCTGTAGAAGGGATCCCCAAAGCTATAATAGGGATCTAGATTCCAGCCTGTTTCATCATAAACACAGGCTATAGGGTACCAGTTCCCAAAATTGAATACCTTATCACCATATCCAAACCTATCTATATTTTTAGGTAGTTTTCCTATATACTCAAAATTAACCCTAGCTTTCTCACCAGGATTTAATTTTTTAGGCAGCTCTATTTTTAAAATTGTACCTCCTTCTCCTTGTATTGAAAAATCTACCTTTTGATCATTTACGGTAAGTTCCTTGATTTTTATGTATCCAGGTGTATATCCTTTAGATAGGACTTCCTGTTTGAATAATATGGGAGCTGTTTCTAACTCTTTATATGCATTTGGGTACAGATGAAAGTATATATGGGATAATTCATCCTTGGAATTATTTATATAGATTACCTCCTGATTAACCCCGTAGGTCCTATTATCAGGATCAAAAATTACATCCATTTCATATGTGTTAATAGAATCTAAATGGATTCCATTAAAATCATCTACAAGCAGTGTTGGGTGTTTATTGTTACAAGCACTAAGCAACAAGATAAAAGCCAGTATTAATACTAGGTGTTTGTATCTCCTTCTCAATTCATAGCCTCCTGAAACCTTTTTAATATTATATGTCTGGGGCAATTGCTTTTATTCTTTATAAAAGAATGAGTTGGCATATAGCATAGACACATGCTGACTTTAGAAATCTTAAATAAATAAACTCGTTCTTTCTATGTAATCTTGATACTACTTGTTACTATAAGAATGGTTTTGCAAATCGACCTTCCAAGTGGTGATGCTTTCCAAATTTCGTAAACGGAGGGCTGAGCTTTATATATTATGCTATTAGTTTGCTTCAGTATAAGGCATACTAGCAAAGACCCAGCCTCCGCTCAAATATTTTACTCCTATGCTTCCCCCTTTCAATCTGTAGAAACAAAGGACTGATATTCATAAATTATTTTTTAATTAGAACTTTAGCACAAAACAAAAGGCTAACCCTATAGGCTAGCCTAAAATTCAATACTATTTACTTATTCTCTCCAATCCTCCCATATAAGGTCTTAAGGCTTCGGGAATTACAACAGATCCATCTTCCTGCTGATAGTTTTCTATTAAAGCTGCAAAGGTTCTACCAACAGCCAAGCCTGATCCATTTAGAGTGTGAACATACTCTACCTTCTTGTTATCCTTTCTTCTAAATCTTATATTAGCACGCCTTGCCTGATAATCTTCAAAATTACTACAGGAGGATATTTCCACATATCTACCGTAACTTGGCATCCATACTTCCACATCATAAGTTTTTGCTGCAGAGAAGCCTAAGTCTCCAGTACACAACATGACTACCCTGTAGGGAAGGCCAAGTTTCTTAAGTATATCTTCTGCATTGTTGGTTAGACTCTCTAACTCCTCATAAGAAGTTTCTGGTTTGGCAAACTTAACCATCTCCACCTTATCAAACTGGTGATTCCTGATAAGCCCCCTTGTATCCCTTCCAGCTGATCCTGCCTCCTGTCTAAAGCATGGAGTATAGGCTGTTAAGTATATGGGCAGCATATCTTCATCCAGTATTTCATCCCTATAATAGTTTGTCAGCGGCACTTCTGCAGTAGGTATTAGGAAGAAATCCTTACTTGGCAAGTGGAACATATCATTTTCAAACTTAGGAAGCTGGCCTGTACCTATCATGCTAGCTCTATTTACCATAAAGGGTGGCAGCATTTCCGTATACCCATGCTGGCTCACATGCAGGTCTATCATGAAGTTAATTAAAGCTCTTTCTAGCAATGCCCCTTTTCCCTTAAACAATGAAAATCTTGCTCCTGTTAGCTTAGAGGCCCTTTCAAAATCCAGTATATTTAATTCCACTCCTAGATCCCAGTGGGCCTTCGGTTCAAAATCAAAGCTTGTAGGTTCTCCCCATTTCCTTACTTCCACATTATCCTCATCAGATTTACCTTCTGCTACTGATTCATGAGGAATGTTAGGAATTCCCAATAGCTCATCCCTTAGCTGATTATCCAATTCCTTAACCTGATTATCCAACTCCTTGATGTTATCTGATAGCTTTCTCATCTCCTCTAATACATCAGATACATCCTTTCCTTCCTTTTTAAGTTTGGGAATTTCCTTAGATACCTGATTCTGTTTCGCCTTCATTTGCTCCATTTCAGTTATGACATTTCTTCTATTCTTATCAATTTCCAACACTTTATCGATGTTATAGTCTCCCTGTCTTTTTCTTAAAGCTTCTTTTACATATTCCGGATTGCTTCTTATACGCTTAATATCAAGCACATTTACCCCTCCTATCTTTTTTTATTTAATAATAAATCTTCTTAAAAAGTTTATGAAAGCAGCAGAAATAAGTTTTTTTATTAATATGTAAATCTTGTACTAGTACATATTTTATAAGTTCGTAGTCTTCCATAAAATATAAAAACTCTCAATCCCTATACTTTAGGGACGAGAGTTATTCCCGCGTTGCCACCCTAGTTAACCTTTCGGTTCACTCATAGCAAGTATTAGCTCCAGGCTGGATTCGATAATAAGCCTTGCCAATTTTCACCAACCATTGGCTCTCTGGAAAGAAGGTCTTATTACCTACTTGGTCCCTTCATTGCTATAATGTGAAATTTTACTAATTAGTATACCACACTTTCTCTTAAATATCAATAAACTCTTTAATCTTCATCTGCTAAATACCCTTTTTCTCTAAGAGCCATCTTTATCCTGTTAAAGGCTTTTTCATCCCTTACTTCTATAGTATGAATATGAAGTCCTTCTGTCAAGGATGATAGAGGTTCAGCATCTGTTTCCCTTATACTTGACATGAAGTGTTCCAAATCCAATCGGGAACTGATTTGGAGAAAGCTTCTAATCTCCCCATATAAGGGATGCTCAACTATTACATCTATTATTTTTCCTCCTAGATCAACAATTGTTTTCAATTCGTCTTCCATTTCGCTATTATATTTGTGTTTACATACTATCCTTTTCACTAGTTTTTTTTCTCTATCCGCTTCTGGTATTAAATAACCTTGGGGTGTGGCCAAGATGTTTTCTCCTCTAGCCCTTAAAAGGGCAATATCTTGTACTATTACCTGTCTGGTTACCTTGTGCATTTCCGCAAGTTCAGTTCCCTTTATTGGCTTATGGCTTTTTACTAAAGCATTGAGTATCTTCTCTCTTCTTTCCCAAGCATTCACATGGATTCTCCTCTCACAAATACATTAGCTTTCCCACCTTAAATCAGGTCCAAAGAACTTAAGAGGAACAAACTTCTCAAATACTCTGGAAAATATCCTATCTGAATAGCTATCGGATATCTCCTTAGGAGATAGATTGGTGGAAATAATGGTCTTTTTCCCATCTAATATCCGGGTGTTTACGATATTAAATACTTCAGCATTAGTAAAAGTATTGGATAGTTCCGTTCCTAGGTCATCTATAATAAGTAAGTCTGCATCAAAGAGTAGTTCATAATCCTGGCTATCAAATCTTTCTCCCCTGTTGCTAAATTTTCTTTTTTCAATTATCTCCAGTATTTTAAAGGCTGTTTGATATATTACTATTTTACCCTTATCCAATAAAGCCTTGGCAATACAGCTGCACATAAAGGTCTTGCCTAAACCTGTAGTTCCGTAGAACAATAGGTTTTCTTCATTATTCACATCAAAGTTTGCTACAAATCCCTCACATATGCTTAATATATACATCATATTTTCTCTTGGAGTCATGGATTCATCTTCAAACTTCTCATCAGGAAATATATTTATGTTAAAGGTATCAAAGTTCTGCTTTTCCAATACATCTTTTAAGTTGGACATGTTATATGCCCTGTTTATGAGGGCTTGTTTAAGACAAGTGCATTGTTCTCCATTTTCTAAAAATCCAGTATCATTACATTTAGAACATTCATATTTTACATCTAGGTAATCGGTTGGTATATTGTTATCAGTAAGGAGATAGGCCTTCTCCATCTTAAGCTTTTTCAGCTGTTCTTTAACTTGGTGTATATCTTCCTCATAATTATCTGGGTTCTGAATGATAGCCTTGGATATTAGAAGACCTGTTTTTGTAATATCTTCATCTATTTCCTTAATCTTTGGCACCTTTTCATGTACCAATTTAACTCTTAACTTCTGCTCATAAATAGCCCTATCTCTTTTTCTTTCATACTCCTTCAAAACATCCCTCAAGATTTCACTATACATCTTTTACTTCTCCTTTATTGTTGAAATAGTATTTTTCTCTCTTTCTTCTTGCAATCTCCTCTAGCTCTTCTGCAGTATATTTTGAAGTTCTCTGTTCAAAATTGTGAAACCTGTTTGGTACAGCTTTTCTTACAAAACTTGTGGCCTTCTTTTCCTCTTTTCTTTCAGGTAGTTTGTCCTTTATCTCTATCTCTTCTACACTCTTTATTCCCTTTTCATACCAAGAGGTTAAGATGCCGTCAATATAGTTTATACTTGGATTTGAAGTCTTCTTGGAATTCTCACAACCTTTGAGCACCATTTCCATGGAGAAGTTATACTCATCAAACCACTTGTCTATAACCTTTACCTCGCTTTCAGTAGGGTTTCTACTTGCCCTACCTAGGTACTTCATAACCCTTTCATACCTGTAGAACTTCTCATTATTGACCTTCAAGTGTTCCTGCAAAGCTTCCACATTTGTTATGCCTTCATCATACCAATTTCTTATTATCCCTTCAATATAGTTTAATCTTCTTCTCCCCTTCTTCTCCACACCGTAGAAAAAAGCCTTTTCAATTATATCTGGATCCATATTGTAGTTAAACATCCATTCTAAAACCTTATTCTTTTCATTAGGGGCTAAAGGCCTTCTCATTATATAATCGATATTTTTAAACATGTTATTTATAGCAGGATTTCTGTTGGCTTCAACTAAATCATCTACTGAAGAAGTATAGGTCTTATTAGTTAAGCTATCTTGAGTGTTGATTGGCTTGTAATTATTCTTTATATATAGCTGCTTTAAATTCAAAAATTTTATCCTATAGTTAAACTTGTCGTTTTCGTCCTGATATATCTTCTCAATTATCCCCTTTCCTTCCCAAAAATCCCAAGCTTCTAAAACCTCTGTAAGGGGCATGTTTAAATTTTTTGCAATTGTTTCATTGTCAACAGATATGTTGTTATCCTTATCGTAAGCATACTTATACCCTAACAAGTACACCTTAACATAAGTTCCATTAGCCATGGGCATATAGTCGTTTATAAATATATTCTCTATAGGGGTATTGCCTAAATCTATATCAGTAGTTTCTAAAAAGAAATTCATACTAACACCTCTGAGTTGCAAATAAAATGCTTAAAGTCATTTATAATTTCCTTTGAAAGTTCTCCCCTATTGGCCATTTCTATCATCTTATTTATAGCCGTAAGGGGTTCCAGTCCCTTTCTATAAGGTCTATCTTCTGTTAGAGCTTGATAAATATCAGCAATGGCTATTATCTCATCTTCTCTACTTATACGGCTTCCATTAAGTTTTTCAGGATATCCCCTTCCATTGAGCTTTTCATGATGATTTCCTGCCCATTCTGCAATGTCTTCAATTCCTTCTATCTGCTTTAGTATGAGCTTTGTATAATAAGGATGGGATTTGATAATTTGGAATTCTGCTTGAGTAAGCTTTCCTGGTTTCTCAAGTATTGATAGGGGAACTACCATCTTGCCAATATCATGTAGATTTGCAGCAATAGTAAGCTTATTAACCATCAATAGGTCATATCCTAGAAAGGTTGCAAAATAATGGGCTATATTGGATATTCCCTGAGAGTGTTCATAGGTAAACTTGCTTTTATAGTCTATTAGTTTTGAAAAGGTCTCTGAAATCTTATATAGATCATCCATATCTATGTATACGTCCTCAACAGGCTCAATTAATTCTAAAACCTGTTCAATATTTCTGAAGTTCAAATCAAACCAAAACTTCTCCTTGTCTAGTAGGGATATAAAAGTATCGCAAAGATCTTTCTTAAAAAGATTATTGGCATACTTGCTAATCCATATTTTAGCCGAATCTATGGTATTGAGATTTTGATCATCTCCTGTAGCTTCAAGCTTCCTTAGATAGTAGATCTCAAAGAAATCTGCAATGTGAATTATTTGAGAAACTAATGGGATTTCATCACCTTTAAGCCCATAGGGTCCCAGACCATCCCATTGTTCATGATGGTAGAGCACATAATCCTTTATGTTTTTGTCTATTGGAAGACTTGCTAGTATTTCATATCCATAGTGGCAGTGTTCCTTCTTCAAGGTCATATATTTGTGAATATCCATAATAGTATACCTGGCTAAATGGCCTGCCATGCCTATATCATGGATAAGTGAGGCAAAATAGGTGTTGGCTACATCATCTTTATTTAATCCCATTTCCTTAGCTATATTATAGGCTATGTATGCTGTTCTTCTTGAGTGGTTGAAATATCTATTTTCCGCTATATCCAGGGCAAAACATAAGCTATTCAACAGTTGGCTTAACTGTGTTTTTAAATTTTGATTTACCAATGGTATCCCTCTCTTTTAAGTAGGCTTTTTTATCTAGTTTCATTTTGTATATATAATTATATATCTTTCCATTCCTTATTACAAAAGAAGATTGCTCCTTAAGAAAGTATGGATTGGTTAGATCTATTTCCTGATCAAAAAACTCAACTAAATACTCGCCTATTACTATAAAACCAGCCTTTTCATAACACCTCAAGGCCCTCTTGTTAAACTTGCTAACTTCCAAGTACATCCTTCTCATCTTCAATTCATTAAAATAATAGTTCAAAAAAACTTCAAGGGTTTCTGAACCATATCCCTGATTTACATAGTTTGGATCAAATACTATTCCTAATACAGCATCCCTAAACAATCTTCTTATCCGCTTAATACCAAAATATCCAATCATCCTGTCTTCTTCAATAAAGACACTATAGTATTTCTGATTATCCTTGTTTATCCTAAAATAAAACCAATTCTCTAATTCCCGCTTACTAAACTGGGGCAAGTTATAGTCAGCTAGAAGTGGATTTTCGTGGATCCCCCATTTCTTTACATTGTATATATGTTCTGCCTTCATAGGAACTATTTTTACCCTCTTTCCCCTTAGCTCCATATATTCCCCTCTTTCAATAGTAGTTAATTAAGAATACTTCGAAGAAAGGTTTACTTCTTCGAAGTATTCTTGTTTTCAGGATCAAGTATTGCTTATCTAGTAGTCTTTTCCCAAATCCTTTTCCATATTCAAGTGCATTTACATATAATCAAGGTAAACCTTAGCTTCATACATTCCAGTATTTGGGCTAATGTGGGGTAAGCCCCTTGTTTTTATTAGGTATATTCTCCTCTATATATACCCCTATTAGTGTACTTAAATCTACTCCCTAATGTACTCTTTATTCAAGAATTTAGTAAATTCCTTCTTCCAGACCAGTTCCACAGTCCCTGTGGGGCCGTTTCTATGCTTAGCTATTATAACTTCTCCTATATTCTTCTTATCTGAATCTTGGTGATAGTATTCATCTCTATATAAGAACATTACTACGTCAGCATCCTGCTCTATAGCTCCAGACTCTCTTAAGTCAGAAAGTATTGGCCTGTGATCTGAACGCAACTCTGGTGCACGAGAAAGCTGGGATAGGGCTACTACTGGACAGTCCATTTCCTTTGCTAGCCCCTTTAGACCCCTTGATATAGCCGAAATCTCTTGCTGCCTACTTTCATATCTGCTATCCAGCTGCATCAACTGTAGATAGTCTATGAGGACCAAGTCTAAGCCCTTTTCTAGCTTAAGCCTTCTGCACTTTGCCTTCATCTCCATTAAGGATATGCCTGCAGTGTCATCTATAAAGACTTTTGCCTTAGATAAGGGGGCCATAGCGTCTATAATCTTAAGCCATTCATCTTCATCCAGTCTTCCACTAATGATTTTTTGCAAATCCACATGGGCTACTGAACTTATCATTCTCTGAACTAGCTGTTCCTTTGACATCTCTAGGGAAAAAATAGCTACACTTGCTCCTGCCTTAATGGCCGCATTGGTAGCAATATTTATCCCCAATGCAGTTTTTCCCATAGAAGGTCTTGCCGCTAAAAGCACTAGGTCTGATTTTTGCAAACCGGAAAGCTTGTTGTCAATATCTATAAATCCAGTAGTAAGGCCAGTAAGCTCTCCTTGGTTGGCTGCCAATTCCTCTATTTTTGCAAAACTATCCAATAGCACCTTTTTTATAGGATGAAAACTTTCCCTGTTTCTGCCTTGAGTTATGTCAAATATGCCCTTTTCTGCTTCTTCTATGATACTGTTAACATCTTGATCGTATTCATAGCTCTTAGTTATTATCTCATCACAAGTTTTAATAAGCCTTCTTAAGGTTGACTTTTCCTTTACTATTTCACAATAGTACTTAATGTTTGAAGTGGTAGCAATTCCACCTGATAAGTCCGTTAAATAGGAGACCCCTCCTACATTTTCTAGGGTGCCCCTCTTCTTTAATTCTTCTGCAAGGGTTATTATATCTACTGGTTCATTTCTATTGAATAGGCTCAGTATAGCTTCAAATATCTCCTTATTTGCTTCCTTATAGAAATCATCAGGATGAAGCCATTCTACTGCTGCATAAATAGCCTCTTTATCCTTTATCATTGAACCTAGTACAGATTGTTCTGATTCAAGACTATGTGGGGGAATTCTTCCCAATGCTATATCTTCTATATGAATCACCCCTTATTCTTCAACTACATTAACCTGTAAAGTAGCTGAAACTTCTGGATACACCTTAACTTCTACATTAACTGTACCTAAGGTTTTTATGTTGTTCTTCATCTCAATCTTCTTTCTGTCAATGTCTATCTTATGTTGTTTTTTCAATGCTTCAGCAATATCCTTAGAGGTTATAGAACCAAACAGCTTTCCACCTTCCCCGGATTTGCTCTTTAATTCCACAGATATGCTCTCTATTTTTTTCTTTAACTTTAAGGCCTCCTCATATTCTGCCTGCTCCTGCTCTTTCTTCTTTGCCATATCCTCTTTCCACTTTTTTAGATTTGCTTCTGTTGCTTCTATGGCTAATTTTTTAGGAAATAGAAAATTTCTTGCATATCCATCCTTGGCATTAACCAATTCGCCTGCCTTGCCTAGTCCTTTTACATCCTTCAACAAAATTACTTTCATTTCTTCTCACCTTCCTTTAAGTAATCATCTATAGCATCTATGAGCATCTTTTCTACCTGATCCATGGTCTTTCCTTCAATTTGAGTACCTGCACTTGTTAGATGGCCTCCACCACCTAAGCTTTCTAGTATCAACTGGACTGATATGCTTCCTAAGGATCTGCCACTTATGTGTATTTTTTCTCCAGTAAGAGTCAACACAAAAGAAGCTTCTATTCCATTGATATTCAACAAGTCATTAGCAGACTGAGCAGCAATTAATACTGAATCCTCTGAACTCATTTCTAATCTACCAATGGCAATTTTATTGAAAACAATCTTAGAATTTTTGATAATTTCTGCCTTCTTAACAAATATATCATAATCATCCTTAAATAGTTCCCTTACATTAGCAGTATCAGCTCCAGCCCTTCTTAAAATAGAAGCTGCCTCAAAGGTCCTTACCCCTGTTTGGAAAGTAAAGTTTTTAGTATCAACTGTTATTCCTGCAAGCAAGGCATCTGCTTCAAAAGGAGTTAGCTGTAACTTATCCTCCATATAATACAAGATTTCCGTAACCAATTCACTGGTTGAGGATGCATAGGGTTCCAAATAGGTTAAAACTGGATCCTTGATAAATTCAGCCCCTCTTCTATGGTGGTCTATTAAAACTACCTTATTGGTCAAATCCAACAGTTCTGGAGCTTCAGTAAAGCTAGGCTTATGATTATCTACCACAACCATTAAAGAGGACTCACTGATCATCTCCTCTGCATCTTCTGGCAGCACAATACAATTCAAATACTCAGGCGCTTCCGTCAAGATCCTGTTATATATATTTTTTATGGCCGGGGTAATATCTTTAAGCACTATATATCCTTTCTTTCCCCTCATTCTAGCTGCACTTATAATTCCTACAGATGCTCCAAAGGAATCCATATCTGCATTGGTATGACCCATTACGAAGACTTCTTCAGATTGGTCTATTAATTGCATTAGGGCATGAGAAATAACCCTTGCTTTTACCTTATTTCTCTTTTCTACCGCCTTAGTCTTGCCTCCGTAGAATCTCAGCTTGTTGTCTTCCTTTACGACGGCTTGGTCTCCACCTCTTCCTAAGGCAATATCAATGGCAGCTTTGGCAAACTCGTGGTTTTCATTAGGATTCTTGCCATTTGCTCCAATACCCATACTCAAAGTTATAGATATGGTATTTCCTTTATCTATTTCCCTTATCTGATCCAGTATGTCAAACTTTTTGCCTTCCACTTCCTTTAAAAACTTGTTCTCAAATACTATAATATACTTATCATTTTCATATTTTCTTATAAGTCCATTGTAGGTGGAGGCAAAGTGGTTGATAATATTATCAATTTCTGCAAATACCAAGGGCCTGCTAGCCTCAGGAGTGTTGCTCTTCACCTCATCATAATTGTCGATGTAGGCTAGGCAAACCACCATCTTTTCATCAATATAATCCTTAAGTAATCTAATGTAATCTGTATCCCTTACCCAGTATAATATAATGGTATTGCCCTTATTTACTACTGATTTCTTACTTTCAACTATATTAAAATATACCTTATAGTGCTCTTCATTACACTTTACATATATATAGCCTTTATCATTGTCCTTTGACAGCTTTTCTATATCCATATTAGGTAAAAGCTCACCTATTTTTTGATTTAAAATGTCCTCCTGACCAAGCATGTCAAAGAATCTAGTATTATACCAGGATATGGTATAATCTGAATTCAACATAACAAGGGGAAAGGGCATATTAAAAACAGCATGTTTAGTAACAGAGTCAAACTCCTCAGTTAAGCTTTCTATATATCTTGTCCATTCCCTCTCTCTATCCCTAATAGTACGCACATATTTATATATTAAATATACCAAGGCTAGAGCCAACAATACAGCCAAAACAGGCTGATAGTAAGAAATAATAGCTATTAAAACTCCTATAAATATTAGATAGACTTTTCCGTCTTTTAAACTGAATATATGTTTACCCTTCATATTGTCCTCCCAACAGGATTAATTGGAGCTCCTTAACTTTCTAAAGTCAAATATAACATCAAACAAACCTAACAAAATAGCTAATAAGCCAATTATAGGTATAAAATCCAAAATCAATATTATTAGGAATACTCTCCATCCTATTTTTATTCTCTTTTCTTTTAACTTGTAATCTATAACTGATATCCCCTGAACGAAAAACACAAAGATGGTGAGTACAATAAGGTTTAATATCACTTCAAAGGAATTAATTAAATTAAAATTGTGTAATAAGAATGTGGTAAGAAACATGATGCCTAGTCCTAGAAAAATATTTTTTGGCAGCTCAAAATTTGAAAAACTTGGAATGAATACTACTGCATATTCTTTATTTCTCAGCAATAGGCTAGATATTAAATAGTTTAAATATGAAATTACAAGAGAGAATATTATAATAACTGATGGGATTACAGCTAAAACTATTTCAAGATAACTTCCTTGTAAATTTCTGATCTCTGCCACCTGCTCCTTGGTTAAATTCAACTGTCCCAACAAGTCCATTTGACTATTAACAATCTGTGTAATATTTCCCTTTAACTGACCAATTACACTTACACCATTCATATTAACAAAAGAAACTATCATTATTACTGATACCAAAAATGCTATAGTAGAATATAATAAGGTTTTGGTAGCCTTCCTTCTCCTAACTATACTATTAATTATTATAAGGGTTAAAGGCATAAAGGCTATAAACATGAGTATACCAGATATTATGTCAACTATCAATCCTAACAAGGAGGCAGATGCTAATAGCCCCATCAATGAGTATCTTGCTCCATGCCTCACACCTAATACAATAAACATTACAGGGTATAAGAACATAATGAATGGAAAATAATACATACCAAACAAGGCTAATATCGTGGTAAGCACTAATGTGCGTATAATTTCTGAGTTTCTATTATTTAGTTCTGAGTTCAATTTTCCACCCCTATCTTACTTTGATCTTACAAATTCTAATAGCTCCGATAAATCTCCATACCATTTTTCAATTTTATGTTGTTCTATTATATTTATTTTAATATTATCCTCTAAGCTGGAAAGTACTTCTTCGTAGTCCAAACCTAATCTTCTACTCAATAATAGGGTAGTTAAAAGGATATTGGAAACCACATCCTTCAAATTGTCTTTTGTATCATCTTCTCCCTTGGCCAGGGTCTCATAAAGATAGGCAACAGAGGATAATAGTTCACTCTTCAACCACTCAATTGTCCTCATGTTTTTTATTATATCCATGTCCCTTTTATCTTCCATACTTTCACCCTTATTAAAGTAGTCTTATTAAAATAATACAAGAGTACATCATTGAATGTCAAATAAAAAAGAGAGGTTATTCCTCTCTCTTAGTCTGTTGTGTAAGGTAATAGTGCTACCTGTCTAGCTTGTTTTATAGCTGTTGTTAATTGTCTTTGGTGTTTAGCACAATTTCCAGTTATTCTTCTAGGAAGAATTTTACCTTTTTCAGTTATATACTTTTTCAAACTGTTTACATCCTTATAATCTATATGCTTAACGTTATCTGTACAGAAATTACATACTTTTTTCTTGGATTTAAATTTCTTTTGCACCTTACTACCCTCCTTCTTAGAATGGAATATTGTCATCGCCGTCTAATGGTTCAAATCCATCTATTCCTGGGAAGTCTGCATCTCCACTGCCAAATTGGGAACCAAAAGATGAATCCTCTCTATTTCCCCATTCTAAAAACTCAACCCTTGTTGCCACTACTTCAGTTACATATCTTCTTATTCCATCTTTACCTTCATAGGACCTTGATTGAAGTCTTCCTGAAACTGCAGTGAGTATCCCTTTTTTTAGATAATTAGCACAGCTTTCTGCCTGCCTTCCCCAGACAACGACATTTATGAAATCAGCTGTTGGTTGTCCTTTAGATTCCATTTCCTGCTTTTTTTCCTTAGAAAGCTCTTTGTCTACTGCTAGAGTAAATGTGGTCACTGGAGTGGCTGTACTTGCAACATATCTCAACTCCGGATCCCTTGTAAGCCTTCCAATCAACATAACAATGTTCAAATAAAACACCACCTTAAGAATCTAGACTATTCATCTTCTCTAATAACCATGTGTCTCATTACGCCGTCGGAAATTCTGCTTACTCTGTCTAGCTCTTTAACTACATCTGGGTTTGCTTCAAAGTTCATAACCACATAGTACCCTTCCTTGTAGTCATTTATTTCGTATGCTAGCTTTCTAATTCCCCATTCATCAACATTTGTAATAGTACCATCTTTTTCAATGATACCTTTAAATCTTTCCAACAATTGATTTCTATTTTCCTCTTCTAAGTTAGGTACTAGTATAATCATAGCTTCGTATTTTCTCACATTCTTCACCTCCTTTTGGACTTAGCGGTTCTATCTAAGATAGAACAAGGATTTATCCATAGCATTATACCATTATTATTTTAATTATGCAACACAATAATTTTTCTACCTATCGAAAGTTTTACATAAATTTTACATAATCCCCATAACGGATTTTACATAAGCCATTTAAACTATAATCAAAATAAATGAAAGGTGGCTTTTTACTATGAAAAAACTATTTGGCTTAACAATAATAACAATCATGATCATGAGTATAGTAGGTTGTAGTACAGATAATGGCGTAGAATTCAACAGCAGTAGAACAATAAATGTCATAACAAGAGAAGATGGTTCAGGTACTAGGGGAGCCTTTACTGAAATAGTTGGTATTCTAGAAGGAGGAGAAAATGGAGAAATAAACGATAGGACTTATGTTGAAGCAATTGTGCAAAACAGTACAGATGCTGTCATGACTTCAGTAACCGGAGATGAATATAGCATAGGATATATATCCTTAGGTTCTCTTAATGAAAATGTAAAGGCTGTAAAGATTGATGGAGTAGAAGCTACAGCAGAAAATGTTCAAAATAAATCCTATAAGATTTCAAGACCCTTTAATATAGCCTATAAGGGAGATTTAAATCCACTTGCTGAAGACTTCATAAACTTCATATTAAGTACTGAAGGTCAAGATATAGTTGTTAATGCTGGTTATGTACAAGTTGGTACTGATCTGACCAATTATGAAAGAGGAAAAGAATTGGAAGGAACTTTAGTAATTGCAGGTTCTACATCAGTGACTCCAGTTATGGAAGAATTAGTTCAAGCATACAAGGAAATTTATCCAAAGGTTACAATAGAAATTCAATCTACAGGTTCATCAGCAGGTATGCAAGCTGCCATAGAAGGCACTGCTGATATAGGTATGGCTTCTAGAGAGCTTAAAGAATCAGAATTAGCTGAACTTACAGCACAAGCTATTGCAATGGATGGTATAGCAGTAATTGTAAACAATAACAATCCTGTAGAAGATCTATCTTTGGAACAAATCAAATCAATCTATGTTGGTGAAATAACTGAATGGAATGAAGTAATAGAATAGAGTGGTGGTGTAAATATGAAAGGGAACTTTACTGAAAGCTTTATGAAGGGAATCTTCCTAATATGTGCAGTAACGTCCATTATAGCAATCCTTCTTATGTGCATATTCATATTTGCTGGAGGAATCCCCTTTATTCAAGAATATGGATTTAAAAACTTCCTTCTTGGGACTGAATGGAAGCCTAGTAACATCCCTCAATCCTTTGGAATACTGCCAATGATACTGGGTTCCATCTATGTAACCTTGGGAGCCGTTATCATTGGTGTTCCTATTGGTTTACTAACTGCTATATATCTTGCAAAGTTTTCCAGTAAAAGGTTATATAGATTCTTGAAACCAGGAATCAACCTGATGGCAGGGATTCCTTCAATAGTATACGGCTTTTTTGCCCTTGTGGTCATAGTTCCAATTATAAGAGATGTATTTGGCGGAACAGGTATGAATGTAATAACGGCTTCCTTACTTCTTGGAATAATGATACTACCTACAGTCATAAGCATGTCCGAGGCTGCCATCAGGGCTGTTCCAAATAGCTATTATGAAGGAAGTATAGCCCTAGGAGCCACCCATGAAAAGTCTATCTTTTCTGTTGTGGTACCTGCAGCCAAATCAGGTATAATTTCCAGCATAATTCTTGCCATAGGCCGGGCTATAGGAGAAACTATGGCGGTAATCCTAGTGGCAGGTAATCAGGCCCGCATGCCAGTAGGTATAACAAAAGGAGTTAGAACATTAACCACAAATATAGTAATCGAAATGGCCTATGCTGCCGATGCCCACAGGGAAGCTTTAATTGCAACTGCTGCAGTACTATTTGTATTCATATTGATCATAAACGGTGCATTTTTAGTGGTAAAAAGGAGGACTAATCTTGAGTAGGTTGTTAAAATCCGTTGTAAAACTATCAGCATATATTACCTTTGGTGTGCTTTTTTTCATAATTGGATATATCTTAGTTAGGGGTATTCCAAATTTAAGTCCATCACTATTTCATTTGGAATATACTACAGAAAATGTGTCCTTATTTCCTGCCATGATTACTACCTTAATGCTCGTATTCCTTACCCTGATAATTGCCACTCCCATAGGAGTATTTACT
The DNA here is from genome assembly GCA_012735215.1 of Tissierellia bacterium. Taxonomy (GTDB): domain Bacteria; phylum Bacillota; class Clostridia; order Tissierellales; family Tepidimicrobiaceae; genus JAAYHX01. Next base: position 13,077 of record JAAYHX010000019.1, on the reverse strand, counting down.
GGCTTTTACCTGGTAGAATACGCTAAAAAAGGTAATAGGTTGGTAGAGGTTATCAGGATAGCAACAGAAACCCTATCCGGAATACCTTCTATTGTTTATGGACTTTTTGGTATGCTATTCTTTGTAGTATATCTGAATTTTCAATACTCACTCCTAGCTGGCACATTGACTGTGGGAATAATGGTACTACCTTTGATAATACGGGCTACTGAAGAAGCCTTGCTATCTGTAGACGATTCCCTCAGAGAAGGAAGCTTTGCCCTTGGGGCAGGTATGCTATATACAATATTTAAAATAGTGTTGCCTTCTGCCATGCCTGGAATACTATCAGGAGTTATCCTTTCCATAGGCCGTATTGTAGGGGAAACTGCAGCCCTCATGTTTACTCTAGGTACTGCCACAAAGATACCAGAAGGATTGTTTTCCTCAGGCCGTACTCTGGCCCTTCACATGTATATTCTGTCTACTGAAGGAATGCATATTAATGAATCCTATGCAACAGGAGTTATACTGTTGGCTGTAGTATTGATTATAAACTATGTTTCCACATTATTAAGCAATAAATTAGCAAAGGGGAGTAATGATGAATAGAAAGGATAAGATCGTTATAAAAGACATGGATTTGTACTATGGTGATTTCCATGCTTTGAAAAATATAAATATGAAGATTAAAGAAAAATATATAACTGCAATAATTGGCCCTTCAGGATGTGGTAAATCTACACTGCTAAAGAGTTTAAATCGCATGAACGATTTAATTGAAGGTCTAAGAATAGAAGGGAATATACTGCTAGATGGAAAAGATATATATGGAGAAGACTTTGATGTAAACCTACTTCGAAAAAGAGTTGGTATGGTATTTCAAAGACCAAATCCCTTTCCCATAAGTATATATGATAATATAGCCTATGGCCCTAGGGTCCATGGCATAAGAGACAAAAAAAGGCTAGATGAAATTGTAGAAAGAAGCCTTAGGTTGGCAGCCATTTGGGATGAGGTAAAGGATAATCTCAAAAAAAATGCTTTAAGAATATCTGGTGGACAGCAGCAGAGAATCTGTATAGCTAGAGCCTTAGCAGTAGAACCAGAAGTATTGTTAATGGATGAACCAACCTCTGCTCTGGATCCTATATCAACTGCAAAAATTGAGGAGCTTATTGAGGAATTAAAAAGGGATTATACAATAGTAATAGTAACCCACAATATGCAACAGGCTGCCAGAGTATCTGATTACACAGCCTTCATGTTGAAGGGAGACTTGGTGGAATACGATAAAACTGAAGATATATTCTCAGTTCCAAAGGATAAGCGTACTGAGGACTATATTACTGGTAGATTTGGTTAAATAATAGTGAGGTGATAAGGGTGAGAAGTGGATTTGATAGAGAATTGGATTTACTCAATGACATGCTGATTGAAATGGGCAACCTAATTGAAAGCTCAATAAATGCTGCTGTATCAGCATTAAAGGAACAAAATGTTGAATTGGCAAAAAGGGTCATAGAAGCTGACAATGAAATAGATGATATGGAAAAGGAAATAGAAGAGAGATGTTTGAAACTCCTATTAAGGCAACAACCTGTTGCAAAGGATTTAAGGTTTATTTCTTCTGCCCTAAAGATGATTACAGATATGGAGAGAATAGGCGACCAAGCAGCTGATATCTCTGAAATAACAATAATGATGGCAGGCGAACCCTATATAAAGGATATAGTTCATATACCTCAAATGGCAGAGATTACAATAAAGATGGTAAAATACAGCATAGACTCCTTTGTAAAAAGAGATATAGATCTTGTTAAAAAGGTCATCCATATGGATGACCAGGTAGATGACCTTTTTGATATAATTAAAAATGAACTAGTTGATATTGTCAGAGAGAACATTGAACATAAAGAACAGGTAGTAGACCTATTGATGATAGCAAAATATTTTGAAAGAATTGGAGATCATGCTCAAAACATTGCCGAATGGGTATATTATGCAATAACAGGTGAACACTACGTATACTAGGAGCTGATGGTATGCCTTTAATCTACTGTGTTGAAGATGATGAGGATATAAGGGAATTGGTTGTTTATGCACTAAAGAACAACGGCTTTAAAGCCAAGGGTTTTGAAAGTAGCAAGGAGCTCTTTACTGCTCCTCATCCTGATTTAATAATACTGGATATAATGCTGCCAGGGGAAGATGGATACTCCATACTAGAAAGGCTAAAATCCAATACCATGACTGGAGATATTCCTGTCATCATGCTAACGGCTAAAACTAGTGAATTTGATAAGGTAAAAGGATTGGATATGGGAGCAGATGATTATATTGCAAAGCCCTTTGGCATATTGGAACTCATATCAAGGGTCAAGGCAGTCCTAAGAAGAAGCAATAGAGGAAAAACATCCAAGCAATTAACTTTCAAAAACATTGTCCTTGACTATGATAAGTACTTAGTCTTGGTCAACCAAAAGGAAGTATCCTTGACCCATAAGGAGTTTGAATTATTATATTATCTTATGAAAAACCAAGGAATAGTCCTGTCAAGGAATAAGATAATGAATGAAATATGGGGATTTGACTTTGAAGGAGAGACTAGAACCATAGATGTTCATATTAGGACCTTAAGGCTGAAACTAGGAGAGGCAGGAAAGTATATCCAAACTGTTAGAAATGTCGGTTATAAATTGGGGGATTAGCTATGGAAAAAAGAATATACTTTAGCTTAGCTATGGTTGCTACCATAACTGCAATTATAACATCTAGTGTTGTTGCATGGCTTTTTTTTGATATATACTATTCTGATATTGGATATAATAACTACGACATTACCGCCAAAATCCTGTTCATAATTCCTGTCACTATAGGCATATTAGTCTTCATATTGATAGTCTTATATATGGTAGCCCATATTTTGACCAACAAAATAATTAGCCCCATCTATATAGCTGCAGAAAATATCCATAGTATATTATCAGGTAATGAAGTAAAGCATATAGATGTATATGAAGAATTGGAACCCTTCTTAAAAACCATACAAAATCAGAGGGTAGAAATTGAAAACTATATTTCTGAACTGAAAAAAGCAGAAAGATATAGAAGGGATTTTACTGCAAATGTAAGTCATGAGCTAAAAACCCCACTAACATCAATAAACGGTTTTGCTGAAATGATTGCCACTGGAAAGGTTAGTAGGGAAGATACAATCAAATTTGCCAATATAATACACAGAGAAGGCATGCGGCTACTGGAGCTAATAGATTCCATCATCAATCTTTCCAGGATAGAAAGCCAAAGCCATGACCAAGAAATGGAATTAATAAATATATCTGATATAGCCAAGGAAGTAATATCCCATCTAAGGATAAAGGCAGAAATCAAGAGCATTGAGTTAGTTTACTCAGACCAATCCGTGTCCATATTGGGAAATAGGCGGATGATTAAAGACCTTCTATACAACTTAGTTGATAATGCAATAAAATACAACAAACCAAGGGGTAAGGTTGAAGTCCATATAATGGAAGAGGACAATTACTGTGTAATAGAGGTTAAGGATACGGGAATTGGGATACCTGAGGAAGAACAGGATAAGGTATTTGAAAGGTTCTACATGGTTGATAAAAGTCGGTCAAAAAAATTAGGTGGTTCTGGTTTAGGACTCTCCATTGTAAAGCATATAGTCAAGTATCACAATGGTAATATATCCTTAAAGAGTCAAGTAGGTAAGGGCACTGAAATACAAGTAAAAATACCCATAAGAAAAGTTTAGGCTCCCTCTTATTAAGTAGGGAGCCTGTCTTTTACTCAATTAAATTATTTTACAGCTTCTCTTAAAACTTCACCTAGTCTCTTAATTCCTTCAACTATTCTTTCTTCGTCCATATTTGAATAGTTTACTCTGAATGCATTTTCACGTCCACCATTAGGGAAGAATGCTCCTCCTGGAACATATGCAACATTCTTTTCTAAAGCTTTAACAGCTAAGTCTCTGGAGTTTAGATGTTCTGGTAATACAACCCAAGTAAATAGTCCTCCATCTGGGTCTGTCCAAGTTACTCCTTCTGGGAATTCTTCTTCCATAGTCTTAATCATTAAGTCTTTTCTTCTCTTATATACAACCTTGATCTTTTCAATATGTTCTTCTAAGTCATAATCTTCAAGTAATTGGTCTACTTCCATTTGAGCTGTAGTACTGGATTGTAGGTCAGCACCTTGCTTGATCATTATGAACTTGCTAAGTACTTCTGGTTTAGCACAGATCCATCCTAGTCTTACACCAGGAGTAAGTATCTTTGAGAATGTACCTAAGAATACAACTCTACCTTCTGTGTCATAGTGTTGTAGAGCTGGGAATATTTCTCCTTCAAATCTTAACTCTCCGTATGGGTTGTCTTCTACTATTGCAACATTGTATTTGTTAGCTAACTCTAGTAATCCTTTTCTTCTTTCTATGCTCCAAGTCTTTCCTGATGGATTTTGGAAATCAGGAATTACATAGATGAACTTAACATTATCATTTTCTTTAAGAGCTTTTTCTAAGTCTTCTAGTATCATTCCTTCGTCATCCATGTTAATTTCAACAAAACGTGGTTCATAAGCTTTAAATGCATTTATAGCTCCTAAGTATGTTGGGCTTTCACAAATGATCACGTCACCTGGATCGATAAATGCTCTAGCAACAAAGTCCAATCCTTGTTGTGATCCACTTGTTACAAGTATGTTATCTGCAGACGCATCCACATGTACTTTTGCCATTCTCTTAGCTATTTTTTCTCTTAATGGCTGATAACCTTCTGTAGGACCATATTGTAGTGCTGCTGCTCCTCTTTCATCCATTACTTTAGCTGCTGCCTTTTTCATTTCTTCAATTGGAAATAGTTCTGGTGCTGGTAGTCCTCCAGCAAAGGAAATTACCTCTGGCTTCTGAGTAAGTTTTAATAATTCCCTTATTTCAGAAGCTTTTATGTTGTCCATTCTTTTAGCATAGCGTAAAGACATAAATAAATACACCTCCTAAAATATTTAAGAAACGTTTTCCTGACCATGATTATTATAAATGCCTTCGTATATAGTTTACTATTTAATTTAAAATTTGTCTATTATTTTAAGAAAATTTATCAATCTTTATCCAATTTAGCCCTTGTGATGAACTATGCTTATCCACTTATCATCCACTAGAATCTTGCGTACTTTCCTTTCAAATTCTATTCTGGGCATCCAGATCATCCTGTTACATCCAAGACACTTTAACTTGATATCAACACCAGTTCTCATAATCTCCCAGCGATTTTCCCCACAAGGGTGAGCCTTTTTTAAAGTTACTACATCTCCTAACTCATATACAAGCATGAACATCTCCCCCCTAAGCTTTTTTATCCTGTATTATAAACTTAGGATAAGCAATCTGTATCTTTTCTTCATCAAAGGCCTTCTTTATCTCTTTTCTTATCTGTCTTTCCAAAGCCCACTGTTCCATGGGCTTTGTTTTGGCTATAACCTTAATATTTATACCTGAATCCCCTAAATCAGTTATACCCAATACTGATGGACCTTCTAATATACTGTCATTGCTGCTTTTTATCCTATCACATACCTCTTGGATCACTTTAATAGCTCTATCAGTATCTTCTTCATAGGCTATCCTCACATCTACATAAGAAGACATGGGGCCCCTGCTCTTGTTAGTAACCAATGATATGTTCCCATTGGGTATAATATGCAGTTCCCCTGTAAAATCCCTTATCTTAGTAACCCTTATTCCCATTTCTTCAACGACACCTTCTAAATCTGCTATCTTCACATAATCACCAACAGAAAACTGATCTTCAAAAAGGATAAAAAAACCTGTTATTATATCTTTAACTAGGGATTGGGCACCAAAACTTATAGCTAAACCACCAATACCCGCCGTAGCAATTATTGAGGTGGTATTAACGCCAAATATATCAAGGACTATCATTATTCCTATGAAGTAGAGGATGTATTTAATCACATTTTTCAATACAGCGGCTCCAGTGTTTAATTTCCTACTATCTACTGCAAATTTACTATTCTTTCTTCTTTTAACAGCCTTATTTATCAAAACATTTAGGACCCTTAATAACACCTTAATAACTATAAATACAATAAAGATGCTTAGAACCTTACCTACTAGATTTAACTCTCCACTATTGTTCCTAAAAAAGCTATTAAACAGGTGCACAAGGTCCCTATAAATATACACTAGATCCATTGTATTTCTCTCCTAATTGAGCTTTTCCACCTTATTAAGGTTATCACCCTTTATAACCTTATAAATTCCATCAATATCTAGATTGAACTCACTGATAATTTGGTCTACCTTTTCCATGTCATCTAGATCAAACCTAATGGCTAAGCCACAACTACGAGATATCTCCCTAGGAACAGGTATGGTTCTAGTATTGATGGACTGACTACCAAAGACTGATTCAGCCTTTATTGCAAAGTGAGTTGATTTAAAAGTAATAATGCCGTACTCCTTATCTTTCATTATAGCATACTCTCCTACCCTATGTTAATAATATTTCCTGCATTAGCCATTTTATCATATATTGTGTACATGTTGGAAATCTGCCCCACTTGAAGCTTATCCTTTATGTTAAAATAGTCTAGACAAGTACCACAAGAAATGATCTCTACTCCTTCATCCTCTAACTTCTTTAAGTCTTCTAGCACAGGAGAACCTTCACAAGTTAGATGTACCCCACCATTATAGAATATGAGTGTAGCTGGATAAGGATTTGTTTCAGTTAAGGTATATATAAAGGATTTTATAAGAACCTTTCCTAACTCCTCAGAACCCTTGCCCATGGTATTGGAAGAAAATACCACTACTTTATCCCCTGAAACAGCTCCTTTAGCCTTTTCTTCTTCCTTTACTTCTCCTTTACCTTTAATTATAGTTATAAGATACTCATTTTCACCTTCATCTACTTTATATTCAAAACCTAGACTATTTGCAAGCTTTGAAACATTATTCTTTGCAACTTCATTATCTACTATAGTTATTATTATGCCTTCTTCAATATTATCTAATTCCTTCTTTGTCATAATAACTGGCTTAGGACATGCTTGTCCTCTTGCATCTACTTCAATTTTTTTCATAATTATAAACCTCCCATTGATTATCTCAAGTATATTATACTACTCTGCTATAGCTAAAGCCTATTGGGATTTTTAATAGGTATTCAATCAATTATTAATTATATCTATTATAGTTTAATATTAAATTATCTTAGATAAGCAATTTTGTTTTATTAATATATTTAATTTTATATTTAATATTTTTTATTTCTATATTTATATTTTTAATTTTGCACATTAACATAATGTTAAACAGCAATTATTATATAAACAATCATTCTTGTGATATTATATCCTGTTTTTGACTTTTCATAAATAGGGGATGATAAGTAGTCTATTGGATTCCAAATTACATGGCAAAATATCAATACTCTAAAAGAAAGGAAAAATAAAATGAAAAGGGAAATGCTAGGCAAATGTCCCGTATGCGGGGAAGAACTAACTATATCCAAGCTAAGCTGTTATAATTGTCACACAGCCATTGAAGGGAATTTCACATCCTGTAAATTTTGTAAGCTTACAGATGAACAGAAAAATTTCGTGGAAATCTTCATAAAAAACAGAGGCAATATTAAATAAATAGAAAAGGAAATGGGAATATCTTATCCAACAGTGAGAAACAAACTAGAAGATATTATAAAAGCCCTAGGATATAGCCCTAAATATAACGAACCAGCTATAAACCAAAAAGAAATACTCAAGAAATTAAGTGATGGTGAAATTTCTGCAGAAGAAGCCCTTAAGCTTCTCAAAGGTGAAAAACAAAATATAAGATATCTCCAGATTTAAAAGAAGCTGGTATTGATAAAGAAAGTATAAATGAAATAATTAATGCAATTAGAGATGGAAAAGAAGGAAAAATAGTAGATGTGGAAAATGAAAATGGACAAAAAGTTGAGATAACAGTAGAATAATCCCAATAGATGGGATTATTCTTTATTTTCGCCTGTCGTATATGATTATTGCTCCCACAACAATTAAAAGGACTGGTAGTATGTAGAATATATACCTCCATATTGGAAACTTAAGCATGGTCTGGGACGTCAATAAGAAGACCAAAGATATAATAATCATCACTGAACCTATTTCTCTAGGCCACTTGGAATTGGAATCCCTATATCCTACTAAATACATTATATAAAAAGAGATCCCAAATAGTAGATACAGCATCCATTTTATATCCCTTACTACTATTTCTGTCAAGAGGTTATACAGTCCAAAAGCCATGGACATGGCACCAATTGCAAGCAAAGACTTGTTTTTCTCCCTAGCATAAAATATCAAAGAAACAATACCCAAAATGGTTAAGAACAAGAATCTCTCAACATCTATTCCCTCAAATACATATTTATCCAATATTGAAATAGAAGAAATCCCCAATAGAATGATTCCGAATACCAAATGCATAATAGACCTTTTAAATAGATACCCTATTAAGATTCCAACTGATAGTATAAACATAAGCCATTCCAGTGTTATAACCTTGAAATTCAATAGAAGAAACAATATACCCACAAAGACTAAAAACACTCCAAACAAATAATCTCTTTTACCCATGAACCTCCCTCCTTACTAAATAAATTTTTTATTACTAAAGTTTAAAAACAGGTCAATAAGATCAATATTCTGCAAATACGCCAATATCAATGAACTATCTATTCCCTCCCCCAGCCTAGAATCAGGAATGAAGGCTGCAAATTTCTGAAAGACCATATTGAAAAAATATACAATAATAAAACCTTGAAGAAATCCAAATATCATACCTCCTGCCTTATTGAGGCTTTTTAAAATAGGAATTCTAAATAATAGGGAGATAATACCTAAAACTGTCTTTAGTAACATATTAGCAAGAACAAATATGATAATTATTGAGGCTAATGAAATTACAGGTTTTACCATCCCCCCAGACATGAGCCTTAAAAGGGAATCTGAACTTTCATTGATTCTAGATTGTAAAATTAGATTTAATATGAATCCTGTAGCCTTTTCAAAGATTCCGTAAAGAAATCTGTTATTAATAATGAATTCATATATGAAGCTATGGTATCTTGAAGCTAGGTATGCTGAAAAGAAAAAACTAATCATACGAAACACAGATGATATTAAACCAAGTTTTGATCCCTTGTAAACAAAATATATCATAAGTATTGTTATAATCATATCTACCCAATTCATGTCCACTATCACCAAACCTTGTCCTATTTACCTTCCATTAATTCTATTCTATCGTAATATACAACAATTAAGTATCCATTGCCTTCAACTACATCATAGATTTCATCCTTGGATTCATAACTAAATACTTCCTTTCCTCCTTGTAAACCTATTATGTGATTGGATCCCCATAGTACTAGGTTGTTTTTGAAAGGAACTATCCTATCATATTCATGGGCAAGATAGTGTTTATCCTTAACATTTCCATCTGGTAAAATGCCCACGATGACTTCATCCTTTAAAATATATATGTTATTACTTTTATCTACGTATATATCCTTAACTCCTTCCTCTTCCCTTTCCCATACAGCAGTTCCATCTTTTAATAGATATAAGCCCTTATCTGTCATTACTAATAGCTTATTTTCCTCAAGAAATTCCATATACATTGATATTTCGTCATTTAAGGGGAAGGTAGAAACAAGTTGCCCCTTCATATCGTACACTTGAATTTCAGTCTTTATGGTATCGTATCTTAAACTTAAGGTAGAAATGGCATAAATTTTTTTATTATCATCTATACAATAAGTAAGTATCCTACTATCTTCTATCGATTTAGTCCCCACTATATTGCCCGATAAACTAAGTATTTTTAGTTCTTCTCCCCTTTCTCCAACAGTGTGAACCAAAAGATTTCCCTTGCTTTCAGTCATGTTTTTTATCTCACTGCCCATAGGAAGTCTACCGAGAGTATTCCCTTCAAAGTTTAATGAATATATATCTCCAACCCTGCTATCATAAACATAAATCCTTTCCTTTCCAAATAGCATCTTAGGGCTATCTAAAGTAAATTCCTTCTCCCACTCCCTTTGTCCCTCTAAATCATAGATTGATAAATTATCACTTCCGCAAACCAATATTTTATCTTCATGGAATAAGACCTTTTCCACTGGATTCTCTATTGAAATGGAGTTGACAACCTCCAAAGTCTGTTCTCTGGCGGTTAAGGTGTTTATAAAGTTTATAAATTTTTGCTGATTTCCCTTATAAGAAAAGAACAATATGATTCCTATTAGGATAATAATAATCAACTTTATAATCCAACTGCTTATTACTTTTTTATCCACTACTACATCACCCCATTTTATTTTATAATTCTTTGTTTTTTTATCATTTCCTGCAAAATATTTGTAGTTATTTTAAAATTTGATATAATAAATGTATCGATACATTTATATGGAGGTAAAAAATGTTAATTGATAAGAATTCAAGTATCCCTCTTTACATACAACTCTATAACAGCATAAAAAACATGATAGATACTGATCAATTGAAAGAAGGAGAAAAGCTGCCTTCTATAAGAAGTTTAGCAAAGAAACTAAATGTTAACAACATAACAGTAGTAAACGCCTATAAGCTTTTAGAGAAGGAAGGATATGTCTTTTCCATAAAGGGAAGCGGAACCTATGTAAAATATGGGACTTATGATGAGACTGTGTATTTAGAAGATAACAGGGATATCCAGCTGATGGCAGAAGGGGTTCTTCCTATATCAAAGGATAGTATTAATTTTGCATCTGTATCCCCTAGTCCTGATCTATTTCCAATAGAAGAATTCAAACAGTCTTTAATAGAAGTCCTAGATAGGGATAAGGCAAAGGCTTTTGTATACCCAGAAATAAACGGATATGAACCCTTTAGAAGGTCCATATCACATTTTCTTAGCATACACTATAATATGGATGTGGATAAGGATCAGGTAGTTATAATATCAGGAGGACAACAAGGAATTGATATAATTTCAAAAATACTCATTTCTCATGGAGATTATATTTTCGTTGAGAATCCTACCTATTCTGCAGCTATAGCCTCCTTTAAATCCAGAGGAGCTAATATTATAGGCATTCCTATCTTAGAAGATGGGATTGATATAGACCTGCTCAATGAATATGTTAAAAAGTATAAACCTAAATTCCTATACATGATGACTAACTACCAGAGCCCCACCACCTATTCCTATAGTGAAGAGAAAAAGAAGGAATTGATTAAATTAAGTGAAAAACATAATTTCTATATTATTGAGGATGACTTCTTAACAGATTTAAATTATGACCATCAAGTTAAACTTCCATTAAAATCAATAGATGATTCCGATAGGGTCATATATATAAAGAGTTTTTCAAAGATCTTTATGCCTGGATTGAGAATTGGTTTTATGACAGTGCCCAAAAATCTATTTCCCAGCATAATAAGAGCTAAACACACATCAGACATATCTTCATCAGGATTTTTACAAAGATCCTTTGACCTCTATTTAAGAAAAGGGTATTGGAAAAAACACATGGAAACCATAAAGAAGGTCTATGCAGATAAATACAGTATTATGATAAAAGAATTAGAAAAGCTCAATAAGTACAATATTACCTTCCATGAACCTAAGGGAGGCCTTAGTGTATGGATTAAACTGCCAAGGGAAATAGATGCTATAGATTTATACGATGAATGTATTAAAAACAATGTTGCCATAGTACCAGGAAAAATATTTTTCCTAGATGAGGAGACTTATTATAACTATATAAGACTGAGTTTTGGTGATGTCTCTAATGATGAAATAATTGAAGGTATAAGGATAATAGAAAATAATATTAAAAAGAAGTACACAAAAAACAGTAATAAGTATATCCCCTTTATATAGGTTCAACTACCCCAGCCCCATATTCTACTAGGGAATATGGGGCTGTTTTTGATTATTAATATTATCCAAAAACTTCATGACTAGGGATATATACTCCTTAGGTTTTTCAAATATGACTGCATGACCAGCTCCCTTAATAATGACCCATTGGGAGTTTTCTATCTGATTATGAATATACTCTTGATACTGAGTTAATGTTAGGGTATCCAGCTCAGAACTTATAATCAGGGTAGGCACTTTTATCTTATTAATCTCTAGGGATAGGTCATAATCTAAGGCACTATGTAAATGCCTTAAAAATCTATCCCTCCACCTTTCATTTAAAGCCTTAAAAAGCGCTTTTTTATTATATTCTATAAACTCATGGTTATTCTCATAGAAGTTGTAGGAATACATATATGGAAATACAATAGATGAAAAAACTTCACCATCAAGGGTTGATACAGCATGGGCCCATCCTTTCCCTATCTCCTTCATTATATTTGGTGTTAAACTATCAGTATTTGAAAGTATTAGGGATTTTACCTTAGAAGGATATTTAACAGCAAAGGTTAAGGCAACCTTTCCCCCATAGGACATGCCCAAAAGGTGTACCCTATCAAGCCCCAGTTTATCAAGAAAACTATTTAAATAACTTGCTTGGGTGTCAACAGTATATCCCTCTTCACAGTCATCGGATCTTCCCTGATCAAGCAAATCCACTGTAATCATCCTATATCCTTTTGATACAGTATCAGCAAAAGGAATCCAAGAAGATGTGCTCATCATCATTCCATTTAGAAAGACTATAGGTTCACCTTTACCATATTCTCTAAAATATAATTTCTTATCATGTATATGTATATATGGCATTTGATCCACTCCTTAAGTATTACATACTATAAGCATAGCAGAATAAATAGCATCATTCCAACTCCTATAAATCCAAATATAGGATATATGGTCGCAACTAGGTTGGCAAATCCAAACTTTGCTAGGGGTATAGCAGATAAGCAGAATAATCCTGTATATAATAGCTTTCTTTTTGAATTAGATACTCTGTTCATGAACCCAAATCCATTAGCTACAGCTGTTGTAAATACTGCAATCCAAAGTACTACAGCATATATCTTTCTATAGTTTTTCCCTATATG
>JAAYHX010000018.1 GCA_012735215.1 Tissierellia bacterium | reverse complement strand
TGGTCAACGTGACCTATTGTTCCTATGTTTACGTGAGGTTTCTTTCTTTCAAATTTAGCTTTAGCCATTTTCCTTCCTCCTTGTGTTTTATTTGCTTCCTAATATTTTTTCTGCAATATTGTTAGGTACTGCAGCATAGTGATCAAATTGCATTGAGTAAACAGCTCTACCTTGAGTGTTTGATCTTAAATCTGTAGCATACCCAAACATTTCACCTAGTGGTACAAAAGCTTTAACTACCTGTACACCATCTCTAGGTTCCATTCCTTCTATTCTACCACGTCTTGAATTAATATCGCCTATTACATCGCCCATATATTCTTCAGGCACAATAACTTCTACCTTCATTATAGGTTCTAATAATACTGGTTTTGCTTTTTGTAAAGCTTCTTTTAAGGCCATAGAAGCTGCAATCTTAAAGGCCATTTCTGAAGAGTCTACTTCGTGGTATGAACCATCGTATAGGGTTACCTTAATGTCAACTACAGGGTAGCCGCCAAGAATACCAGAATCCATAGCTTCTTGTATTCCATTATCTACAGCTGGTATATATTCTTTTGGTATAACTCCTCCTACGATTTGGTTTACAAATTCATAGCCTTTGCCTGGTTCTTGTGGCTCAACCTTAATCTTAACATGACCATATTGACCGTGTCCACCAGATTGTCTTACATACTTGCCTTCTACCTCTACTGGAGCAGTAATAGTTTCCCTATAAGCTACCTGTGGACTTCCTACATTAGCTTCTACTCTAAACTCTCTAAGAAGTCTATCAACGATTATTTCTAAGTGTAATTCTCCCATACCTGCAATGATAGTCTGGCCTGTTTCCTCATTTGTATAAGTCTTAAAGGTTGGGTCCTCTTCAGAAAGCTTTCCTAAAGCCTGACTCATCTTTTCTTGACTTGCTTTTGTCTTAGGTTCAATAGCAACCTCTATAACTGGATCTGGGAATTCCATGGATTCTAATACTATTTGATTTCCTTCATCACATAGGGTATCCCCAGTAGTAGTATTCTTAAGTCCAACAATTGCTGCAATATCTCCTGCGTAAACTTCTTCTATTTCTTCTCTCTTATTAGCATGCATTTGAAGAAGTCTTCCAATTCTCTCTTTTCTACCCTTAGTAGCGTTATATACATATGATCCTGACTTAAGAACTCCTGAATAAACTCTAACATATGCTAACTTTCCAACATATGGGTCTGTAACTATCTTGAAAGCTAAGGCTGAAAATGGTTCTTCGTCTGATGAATGTCTTTCTAATTCTTCATCTCCATCAACAGATAAACCTCTTACTGGTGGTATATCTATTGGTGAAGGTAGATAGTCTACTATAGCGTCTAGTAGTAATTGAACTCCCTTGTTCTTGTAAGCTGAACCACAAAGAACTGGAGTAATGTTTCCATCAATTGTAGCCTTTCTTATAACCTTTCTTATCTCTTCAGGAGTTATTTCTTCTCCTTCTAGATATTTCATCATCAGCTCATCATCATATTCTGATATTTTGTCCATTAGCTTTTCTCTATATTCTTCTGCTAAGTCTTTCATTTCGTCAGGTATTTCAACGATATTGATCTTTTGTCCCAAATCGTCTTCATATACTTCTGCATTCATTTCAATTAAGTCTACCATTCCTACGAAAGTGTCTTCCTTTCCAATTGGTAGCTGTATGGGGACAGGATTTGCTTTCAATCTATCCCTTATCATATCTACTACTCTGTAGAAGTTAGCCCCAATTATATCCATCTTGTTTACGAAACAGATACGAGGTACATGGTATTTGTCAGCCTGCCTCCAAACAGTTTCTGATTGTGGCTCTACTCCTCCCTTTGCACAGAATACTGCTACTGCGCCATCTAGTATTCTTAGAGATCTTTCAACCTCTGCTGTAAAATCCACGTGTCCTGGCGTATCAATAACGTTGATCCTGTGGTCTTTCCAAAAACATGTAGTAGCAGCAGAAGTTATAGTGATCCCTCTTTCCTGCTCCTGCTCCATCCAGTCCATTTGTGCTGCACCTTCATGGGTTTCTCCCACCCTATGAATCTTACCAGTATAAAACAATATCCTCTCTGTGGTAGTTGTTTTTCCTGCATCTATATGGGCCATTATTCCGATATTTCGTGTCTTTTCTAATGCTATTGTTCTAGGCACAATTTTTCCTCCTTCCTGATTGTACGTCCCCCTTCAGCCTGTCATCTTCTACCATAACAGAACTACCATCTATAATGAGCAAACGCCTTATTTGCTTCTGCCATCTTATGAGTGTCTTCTCTCTTCTTAACACTTGCACCAGTATTGTTAGCCGCATCCATTATTTCCTTAGCTAACCTTTCTCTCATTGTCTTTTCTCCTCTTAGTCTTGAATAATTAACAAGCCAACGGATTCCTAAAGTCTCTCTTCTGTCTGGTCTAACTTCAACTGGTACTTGATAAGTTGCTCCACCAATACGTCTAGCCTTAACTTCTAAAACTGGCATTACATTATTCATAGCCTTGTAGAAAACTTCCAATGGATCTTCGCCAGTTTTCTCTCTTACTATGTCAAATGCACCATATACGATTTTTTGAGCAACTCCTTTTTTACCATCTAACATAACTTTGTTAATTAGCTTTGTAACAACCTTATCATTATATATTGGATCTGGTGCTACTTCTCTTTTTGGTACGTGTCCTTTCCTTGGCACTTCTCTTCCCTCCTTAACTATATGAAAGTAAATTCATTGGTACTCGACAGTACAAGCTGCCGTTGTGCACTAAGCGCATCTATATAAAATGGAATAACTCCAACGCATTATTGCACAATTATTTTTTAGGTCTCTTAGCTCCATACTTGGATCTAGCTTGTTTTCTGTTCTCAACACCTGCTGTATCTAAAGTACCTCTGATTACGTGGTACCTAACACCTGGTAAGTCCTTAACTCTTCCACCTCTTATAAGAACAACGCTGTGTTCTTGTAGGTTGTGACCAATTCCAGGAATATAAGCATTAACTTCAGTTTGGTTTGTAAGTCTAACTCTTGCAATCTTTCTCAAAGCTGAGTTAGGCTTCTTTGGAGTAACTGTTCTAACAGCTACACAAACACCTCTTTTTTGTGGTGAGTTTACCTTGTTAGTTTCCTTTTTCAATGAATTGTAGTTAATGCCCAATGCAGGTGATTTGGATTTGTACTCCACCTTTTTTCTACCTTTTCTAATCAATTGGTTTATTGTTGGCATCTTTACACCTCCTTGACAATGCTATTTTAATAAAGCAGCACTAGCTGCCCTTACATCTATATTACATTGCTGTCCTAGTTTTTTCATTGTTTCCACATATACTACTTCTATCCCTTTATTCTTGCAGATTTCAATTATCTCCTCTACTACTCTTTTTTCAGCGTCCCTAGCTACGTACACTTTTTCTACCTTGTCGTTTTTCAGGGCTCTCTTGACTTGTTTGGTTCCAACTACTCGCTTACTAGTATCAGCAGATGCCATATTGAGTTTCCTCCTCTATATAACATTTTTAAGATTATGTGGCTAAAACCACATAATCTTAAATGTTATTGAAGATCAACTTCTTTTTTACACACCTATATATTTTATCATCAGTCTATTTTAGTGTCAACAGGATTTTCTTCACCTGTCTGGTTTTCTAAAGCTTCTTCACCTTCATAGGCTACACTGATATTTTTATATCTCCTCATACCAGTTCCTGCAGGAATTAGCTTACCAATGATTACATTCTCCTTAAGCCCTATTAGATTATCTTCTTTCCCTTTTATAGCTGCATCGGTTAATACTCTAGTAGTCTCTTGGAAAGAAGCAGCTGATAAGAAGGAATCTGTAACCAAGGAGGCCTTAGTAATACCTAGGAGAACTCTTCTTCCAACAGCAGGTTCTTGACCCTTTTCTATGGCCTGCCTGTTGACTTCTTCAAATTCATATAGATTTACTAAGCTTCCAGGTAGTAAGTCCGTATCTCCTGGTTCTTCTATTCTTACTTTTCCTAACATCTGCCTTACTATTACTTCTATATGTTTGTCGTTTATGTCTACACCTTGTAATCTATATACCCTTTGAACTTCTTTTACTAAATAATTTTCTACACCTTTTACTCCTTTTATCTTCAATATATCATGTGGATTTACTGATCCTTCTGTTATTTCGTCTCCTGCTTCTATGAAGTCACCCTCGCTAACTTTTAATCTTGAGCCATAAGGTATTGTATAGGTCTTTGAGTCGCCATCTTCTGAAGTGATTACAACTTCTCTCTTTCTCTTGCTATCCTTAATAGTAACATATCCAGATATCTCTGAAATTATAGCAAGGCCCTTTGGCTTTCTAGCTTCAAATAGCTCTTCTACCCTTGGCAAACCTTGGGTAATGTCTGCTCCTGCAACTCCACCAAGGTGGAAGGTACGCATTGTAAGCTGGGTTCCCGGTTCACCAATGGACTGAGCTGCAATTATACCAACTGACTCACCAACATTAACTGGTTCTCCTGTAGCTAAATTCCTTCCATAGCAGTGAACGCATACTCCATGTCTTGTTTTACAGCCTAATACAGATCTTGCTTTTACCTTCTTAATGCCTGCTTTTTCTATCCTATCTGCTATATCTTCAGTAATCATTTCATTCTTATTAACTAGGACTTCTCCTGTTTCTGGATCTGTAATGTCTTCAGCACTGTACCTACCAATTATCCTATCTTTAAGATCTTCAATGACCTCATTTCCATCTTTAAAAGCACTTACAACTATATACTCTTCTGTACCACAATCTTCTTCTCTTACTATAACATCCTGGCTAACATCTACCAGTCTTCTTGTTAAGTATCCTGAGTCTGCAGTTCTTAGAGCTGTATCTGCTAATCCCTTTCTTGAACCGTGAGTAGATACGAAAAACTCAAGTACGTTTAGCCCTTCTCTAAAGTTAGACTTGATTGGTATCTCTATGGTTCTACCAGCAGCACTGGCCATCAAACCTCTCATACCAGCCAATTGTCTAATTTGGTTTTTACTACCTCTAGCTCCAGAATGGGCCATAATAAAGATGTTGTTTAGAGGATCTAAATTGTTCATCAAAGCTTCAGTAACTTCTTCTGTTGTGTTATTCCAAACCTCAATTACTTTTTCATATCTTTCTTCATCTGAAATTAGACCTCTTCTGTAGGATTTTTCGAACTTATCTACTTCTTCTTCAGCCTTGCTTATCAGTTCTTCTTTAGATTCAGGTACTACTACATCTTCTATACTGATGGTGATAGCACCTTTAGTGGAATATCTAAATCCTAGCTCCTTAATCCTGTCTAATACTGCAGATGTAACTGTATTGCCATGTTTCATATAACATCTTTCCACTATCTGGCCTAACATTTTTTTATCCACTAGTCTATCTATCTCTAAGGAATACTTATCAACACTTCTATCAACAAATCCCAAATCTTGAGGTATATGTTCATTAAATATGAATCTTCCTACAGTACTTTCAACTAGTTTTCCTCTGTCATCCTTATCAAGCTTTACTCTAACCTTTACTTTAGCATGTAATCCTACATATCCATTATAATATGCTTGGAGCATTTCATTATAATCCTTAAAGATCTTTCCTTCACCCTTTTCTCCTGGGTTCTCTACTGTTAGATAATAGCTTCCCAATACCATGTCTTGGGTTGGCACTGTAATGGGCTTTCCATCCTTAGGTGCCAAAATGTTATTTACTGATAGCATCAATAGCCTTGCTTCAGCTTGAGCTTCAGCTGATAATGGTACGTGAACAGCCATTTGGTCTCCGTCAAAGTCAGCATTGTAGGCTGTACATACTAGAGGATGTAACTTTATAGCTTTACCCTCTACTAATACAGGTTCAAAGGCTTGAATACCTAATCTGTGAAGGGTAGGCGCTCTATTTAATAGTACTGGATGGTCTTTAATTACTTCATCCAATACATCCCATACTGCAGGCTTCATTCTCTCTACCATTCTTTTGGCAGACTTGATATTATGAGCATATCCTTCTTCAACTAGTTTCTTCATTACGAAGGGTTTGAACAATTCTAAGGCCATCTTCTTTGGCAAACCACATTGATAAAACTTTAGTTCTGGACCTACTACTATAACAGAACGACCAGAATAGTCTACCCTCTTACCTAATAGGTTTTGCCTAAACCTACCTTGTTTACCCTTAAGCATATCTGAAAGGGACTTTAGGGGTCTGTTTCCAGGTCCTGTTACAGGACGACCTCTACGGCCATTATCTATCAAGGCATCTACTGCTTCTTGAAGCATCCTCTTTTCATTTCTTACTATAATATCTGGCGCACCTAGATCTAATAATCTCTTAAGACGATTGTTTCTGTTTATTACCCTTCTATATAGGTCGTTTAGGTCTGATGTAGCAAATCTACCACCATCCAATTGAACCATTGGCCTTAAATCTGGTGGTAATACTGGTATAACATCTAATATCATCCATTCAGGCTTATTGCCAGATTTTCTAAAGGCCTCTATAACCTCAAGCCTTCTAATAATTCTAATCTTCTTCTGGCCTGTAGCATCTTTTAGCTGCAATCTTAGGTCTTCTGCTTCTTCGTCTAAATCTATTTTCCTTAATAGTTCCTTAATAGCTTCTGCTCCCATGCCGGCCTTGAATTTGTTTTGATATTTTTCTATGGCCTCCCCATATTCTGCCTCAGACAATAGCTGTTTTTCATATAGGGGAGTATCACCTGGATCTATTACTATATATGATGCAAAGTAAAGTACCTTCTCTAAAGCTCTAGGGGACATGTCAAGTATTAGTCCCATCCTGCTTGGTATGCCTTTGAAATACCAAATATGGGATACAGGGGCTGCTAATTCAATATGCCCCATTCTTTCTCTTCTTACCTTGGCCTTAGTTACCTCTACTCCACATCTATCACAAACTACACCTTTATATCTTACTCTCTTGTACTTACCACAATGGCATTCCCAATCCTTAACAGGTCCAAATATTTTTTCACAGAATAGCCCTTCTTTTTCAGGCTTTAAAGTCCTGTAGTTTATAGTTTCTGGCTTTTTTACTTCTCCTCTTGACCATTGCCTTATTTTTTCAGGAGAAGCAAGGCCAATTCTGATTGACTCAAAGTTATTTAATTCAAACAAGGAGCAGTCTCTCCTTTCTATAGTAAATATTAAAATTAATCTAAGTCATCATCTGTTAAGTCGCTGCTTATGAAGTCATCCTCTTCTAGGTCATCGAAAATTGCTTCATCCTCATCGGTAAAGCTGTCGTAATCACCCTCGTCCTCTAAGCCTCTATCATTGATGAACTCTTCACCAATTAAATCCATGTTTGTATCATCATCAACAGACTCTTGAATTTCAATTTCTGTGTCCTCTTCACTTAGTACTTTTACATCTAAGGCAAGACTTTGAAGTTCTTTTATAAGCACCTTAAAGGACTCTGGTATACCTGGTTCCGGTACATTTTCTCCCTTTACTATTGCTTCATAGGTTTTTACCCTTCCTACTATATCGTCTGATTTAACTGTTAGTATTTCCTGTAGTGAATAAGCAGCTCCATATGCTTCAAGGGCCCAAACTTCCATTTCACCAAATCTCTGTCCTCCAAATTGTGCTTTACCACCAAGAGGCTGCTGGGTTACTAAGGAATAAGGTCCTGTAGATCTTGCATGTATTTTATCGTCAACTAGATGGTGTAATTTTAGCATGTACATGTAGCCAACAGTTACTGGATTATCAAAATACTCTCCACTTCTTCCGTCTTTTAGCCATATCTTTCCGCTTTTTGAGAATCCAGCTTTTTCAAGGGCTTCAATTACATCTTGGTCATTTGCACCATCAAAGACTGGAGTTGCTACATGCCAGCCAAGTTTTTTAGCTGCCAATCCTAGATGGACTTCTAATACTTGACCTAGGTTCATTCTGGATGGTACACCCAATGGGTTTAAGACAACATCCACTGGCGTTCCATCTGGTAAAAATGGCATGTCTTCCTCTGGAAGTATTCTTGATACAACACCCTTGTTTCCATGGCGACCACACATCTTGTCTCCAACATTTATTTTTCTCTTGGTTGCCACATAAACCCTTACCATCTTATTAACGCCAGGAGATAGCTCATCTCCATTTTCTCTAGAGAATATCTTCACATCTACTACTATTCCTGATTCGCCATGGGGTACCCTCAAGGATGTATCCCTTACCTCTCGGGCCTTTTCTCCAAAGATTGCCCTAAGAAGTCTTTCCTCAGCTGTCAGTTCGGTTTCTCCCTTTGGAGTTACCTTACCCACTAGTATGTCTCCAGATTTTACTTCTGCCCCTATTCTTATAATTCCATTTTCGTCTAAGTCCTTAAGCATATCTTCTCCAACATTTGGAATATCCCTTGTTATCTCTTCAGGACCTAGTTTGGTATCTCTAGCTTCGGATTCGTGTTCTTCAATATGAATAGAAGTCAAAGTATCATCAATAACTAATCTCTCACTCAACAATATGGCGTCTTCGTAGTTATAGCCTTCCCAGGTCATAAATGCTACTAGCAGGTTCTTGCCTAAAGCAATTTCCCCCTGGTCTGTACTTGGTCCATCCGCTATAACCTGACCCTGTTCAACTCTCTCATTTTCTCTAACTATAGGTCTTTGATTTATAGTAGTACCTTGGTTAGATCTTTTAAACTTAACTAATTTATATTTATCAACTTGACCATCTTCATCTCTTCTGATCAGTATCTCATCTGCACTAACTCTTATAACCCTTCCTGAATGCTTAGCTAGGACCACTACTCCTGAATCCCTAGCTGCCTTATATTCTATTCCTGTTCCAATTATTGGTGCCTCTGCCTTTAATAATGGAACTGCCTGACGCTGCATGTTTGCACCCATTAGGGCTCTGTTAGCGTCGTCATTTTCCAAGAAAGGTATCATGGCTGTACCTACAGATACAATCTGTTTAGGTGAAACGTCTATAAAATCTACTTGACTGACTGGGTATATATCTATTTTGCCGCTCTTACCCCTTGCTATTACTCTCTTATTTACAAATCTGTTTTCCTCATCAAGCTGTTCATTGGACTGGGCAACTATAAACTCATCTTCTTCGTCTGCAGTCAAATAGACAATTTCATCTAAAACTACACCTCTTTCCTTATCCACTACTCTAAAAGGTGTTTGTAAAAAGCCATATTCATTAATCCTTGCATAAGTTGTAAGAGATGTTATAAGACCAATGTTTGGACCTTCTGGTGTTTCTATAGGACACATCCTACCATAGTGTGAATCATGGACGTCTCTTACTTCTATTCCAGCTCTATCTCTGCTTAATCCACCTGGACCAAGGGCTGACATTCTTCTCTTATGGGTCAATTCAGATAGAGGATTGGTCTGATCCATGAATTGTGATAGCTGGCTACTGCCGAAGAATTCCTTTATAGCCGCAACTATTGGTCTAATATTAATCAATGCTTGTGGAGTCACCACATCTATGTCTTGAATTGTCATTCTCTCCCTGACAACTCTTTCCATTCTTGAAAGTCCAATTCTGAATTGGTTTTGCAAAAGCTCACCAACGCAACGAAGTCTTCTATTGCCTAAATGATCTATATCATCAGTCTTTCCTATTCCATCAAATAGGTTAAACTGATAGTTAATGCTTGCAATTATATCATCCTTGATTATGTGTTTAGGAGAAATATCCTTAATTCTTTCAACTATTGCTTCCTTTAATTCATCCGGGTCATCATAAGTATCAATCAATTCCTTCATAACTGGGTAATAGACTTTTTCCTTTAGTCCAAGCTCTTCTAGGGAAAATGGTAGATCAAAAGCCTCTGCCCTTACAAAGTTATTTCCTATTACACGGATTGTCTTGCCGTCTTCTGTAACAATATCAACTTGATTTATACCGCTGTTCTCGATTTCTATGGCTTTATCTCTTGATATTCTTTGGCCGGCTTCTATAAGTATCTCACCAGTTTCCATATCCATAATATCAGTAGCTGCTACTTGATCTACAATCCTGCTATAGAGTGATAATTTTTTATTAAATTTATATCTTCCTACCTTAGCTAAATCGTATCTTTTAGGGTCAAAGAACAGATTGGTCAATAGGGCTTGTGCACTTTCTACTGTTGGAGGCTCGCCTGGCCTTAATCTTTTATAGATTTCAATTAATGCTTCTTCATCGGAAGTAGTATTATCCTTTTCTAGGGTCTTTAAGATCTGTTCTGTTTCACCAAGCAGCTCTACAATTTCTGGATTAGTTTTATATCCCAATGCTCTCAAAAGGGTTGTAATAGTTAGCTTTCTAGTTCTATCAATCCTTACATAGACAATATCATTGGAATCTGTTTCATACTCTAGCCAAGCTCCTCTATTAGGAATAACAGTGGCTGAATACAATCTTTTACCTGACTTGTCAATTTGCTCTGCATAGTATACTCCTGGAGACCTTACTAACTGGCTAACAACAACTCTTTCTGCACCGTTGATTATAAAGGTTCCATTTTGGGTCATTAGAGGAAGATCTCCCATGAATACTTCTTGTTCTTTTACTTCCCCAGTTTCCTTATTAATTAGACGAACTTTAACTTTTAGTGGTGCTGAATAGTTTGCATCTCTTTCTCTAGCCTCATCTTCAGAATACTTTGGCTCTTCTCCAACTTGATAATCCACAAATTCCAATATTAAGTTTCCCGTATAGTCCTGTATAGGGGAAAAGTCTTCGAATACTTCTTTTAATCCTTCTTCTAAAAACCAATTATAGGAATTTTTTTGGACTTCAATTAGATCGGGTAAGTCTAATACTTCTTTGATGCGGGAATAACTCATTCTGACACGGTTGCCGTATTTTACAGGATGTACCATGATACATTCACCCCTTATTAAACTAAAATAGCCAAAAGCAAAGGGTCGCTTTTGGTAATATATCTAAACTAAACATATTATAATATTGACATCTATATCATATTTTATACAATTTGCTAATGCTCGTACGATAGCATCTACTTATGCTATCATAGTGATAATGGTATGTCAAGAACTTTTTATTAAATTTTTGACCATTTTCTAAGTGTATATGCTTTGTACTAAGTTCGAGTTTTTCGACATATAGTACAAACAAAAATCTTCTTTTCAATTAAAGAAGGCTTTCAAATGAAAGCCTTCTAAATTAATTACTTAATTACTTAAGTTCTACTGATGCTCCAACTTCTTCTAATTTTGCCTTAATTTCTTCAGCTTCTTCTTTTGAAGCTCCTTCTTTAATTGGCTTTGGTGCATTGTCTACTAGTTCTTTTGCTTCTTTTAATCCTAATCCAGTTAACTCTCTAACAACTTTTATAACTTTAATTTTTTCACTTCCAACACTTGCTAATACTACATCAAATTCTGTCTTTTCTTCAGCTGCTGGTGCTGCTGCTCCTGCAACTGGAGCTGCTGCTACTGCTGCAACTGGTGCTGCTGCACTAACTCCAAATTCTTCTTCCAAAGCCTTTACTAATTCAGCTAATTCTAATACTGTTAAGTTCTTAACTTCCTCAATTAAATTTAGAACTTTTTCACTTGCCATTATATATCCCTCCATATATTTTCTAATTTTAAGTATTAAGCTCCTTGAGCTTCCTGTTTTTCTTTAACTGCATTTAATGCATAAACAAGCTTTCTGATAGTTCCTTGAAGGACATTTGCAAAGCCTGCGATAGGTGCGTTGAATCCTCCAAGTACTTGTGCAATAAGAACTTCTCTTGATGGTAAGTTAGCTAGTTCTTTAACTTCCTCTATGCCAACTACCTTTCCATCAACTATACCAGCTTTGATTTCAAGCTTTTCATGATCTTTAGCAAATTGGCTTGTAACTTTAGCTGGCTGTACTGGATCATCATATCCAAAAGCAATTGCACTAGGTCCTTTTAGATATTCATTGAATTCTTCAAGGCCTAATTCTTTAAAAGCAAATCTCATTAAGGTGTTCTTGTATACCTTGTACTCAACACCAGCATTCCTGTAGTTACGTCTTAGCTCAGTAACTTCTTCTACTGTTAAGCCTCTGTAATCTACTAGAACTATTCCTTGAGCTTTTTCAACTTTTTCTTTAATTTCTTGAACTATTTGCTTTTTTTCCTCTAATACTCTTTCTTTCAATCAATTCACCTCCTGAAGGCCAAACGAATAAAGGTCTCTCCGTAGACATGGAGAGACCCTAATTTCTAATCAACAATTAGACGAAATCTCTTACCTCGGTAGGATAGTTTAAACCTTTGTGGTTCCTACTGTCTACGGTAAAGCTATTAAATTAACATGGTAATTATATCAACAATTTATAGATTAGTCAACACTTATTTTCCAATTTCTATTAGTCTATTAGATTTTGTGGATTTACTTTTATTCCTGGCCCCATTGTACTTGAAAGCACAACACTTCTTAAATATTTACCTTTTGCTGCAGCTGGTTTAGCCTTTATAATAGCCTCCATAATAGTAAAGAAGTTTTCAGATAGCTTTTCTGCTCCAAAGGAAACCTTTCCTATTGGAACGTTAATTATAGCAGACTTATCAACTCTATATTCTACTTTACCAGCTTTAATCTCCTTTACAGCCTTTTCTACTTCAAAAGTAACTGTACCAGATTTTGGATTAGGCATTAATCCTTTAGGTCCAAGTACTCTTCCTAGTCTACCAACAACGCCCATCATGTCAGGTGTAGCAACTACCACATCAAAGTCAAGCCAACCTTCATTTTGAATTTTTTCAACAAATTCTTCTGCTCCAACATAATCTGCTCCTGCAGCTTCTGCTTCTTTAGCCTTTTCTCCCTTAGCAAACACTAAAATCTTTTTAGTTTTTCCTGTCCCATGTGGTAAAACTACTGTACCTCTTACTTGTTGGTCTGCATGTCTAGGGTCAACACCTAGTCTAACTGACAATTGAACTGTTTCATCAAAATTAGCTTTTGCTGTTTTTTCAACTAATTCAATAGCTTCTTGTGGTGTATAAAGATTAGTTCTATCAATTAGCTTTAAACTTTCTTGATATTTTTTACCTCTTTTCATAGTTAAAACCTCCTTGTGGTATTAGCGGAATCTCCTCCCACTTATTTTAAAATCTTATTTATAGTTTTATATTATTCTTCTACAGCAACGCCCATGCTCTTAGCTGTACCAATTACCATCTTCATAGCTGCTTCTATGCTGTTAGCGTTTAGATCTGGCATCTTTATCTCAGCAATTTCTTTTATCTTGTCCTTTGAAATCTTTGCCACTTTTGTTCTATTAGGTTCACCAGAGCCAGATTCAATTCCTACAGCTTTCTTTATTAAAGCAGCAACTGGCGGAGTCTTAGTTATAAATGAAAATGATCTATCTTGATAAACTGTAAGAACAACTGGTATTATCATTCCAGCCTGATCTGCAGTTCTTGCATTAAACTCCTTAGTAAATTGCATTATATTTACTCCATGAGGACCTAATGCAGATCCTACAGGTGGTGCTGGAGTTGCTTTACCAGCTGGTATTTGTAATTTTACTACAGCTACAACTTTTTTCGCCATGTTCCTTGCACCTCCTAAATTAAAATAAGCCAAATTAAATATCTTATATTAAATCTATAATTAAAAAGCTTATTAGCTTTTATGAAACAAAAACTAAATCTTTTCTACTTGATCAAAATCCAATTCTACAAGAGTTTCTCTACCAAACATTGAAATGTAGACTTTCATCTTCCTCTTTTCAAGGTTGATGCTATCAACAGTACCCATAAAGTTTTCGAAAGGACCTGTAGTTACTTTTACCACATCGCCTTCATTTATATCTATAGAAGGCATGGTCTTGTCTTGAACTCCTAAAGCCCTAACTTCTTCATCTGACAAGGGTATAGGCTTTGATCCTGGCCCAACAAATCCTGTTACTCCTCTTGTATTTCTTACAATATACCAGGATACATCATTTACTATCATCTTTACTAGAACATATCCAGGAAATAGCTTTCTTTCCTTGACCTTCTTCTTTCCACCCTTGTTGTCTACGTACTCTTCCATTGGAACTACTACTTCAAATATGTCGTCAATCATTCCTCGGTTTTCTACTACTTTTTCAATATTAGCTTTTACTTTATTCTCATATCCAGAATAAGTATGGACTACATACCATTTAGCTTTTTTAGCCCTTTCTGCTCTACTTTCAACCTTATCTTCTTTATCCACCATAGTATCAAGGACTACCGCCCTTCTATCCTCCTTGTTCTATATAATAAACGCCAATATCCGAGTTATTATAAGGTCTAGCGCCCATACTAATAATGATATAATTAAACTTATTAATATTACTATTCCTGTATGATTTGTCAAAGTCTTTCTACTAGGCCAAATTACCTTTTTAAGTTCAGACCTTACTCCTTTAAAATATGTTCTCAATTTACCCTTACTCTTAGTTGTGGTTCGCGCTGACATAAACTCACATCCTTATATGTTTTTCAACTATTTAGTTTCCTTGTGGTTAGTATGAGTTTTGCAGAATTTGCAGTACTTCTTTAATTCTAACCTCTCTGAGTTGTTCTTTTTATTCTTAGTTGTTGTATAGTTTCTATTTTTGCATTCAGTACATGCTAAAGTTACTCTATCTCTCACTTGCTACACCTCCTACTTGAAGTACCCATTTTATATATGATATCGTTGATTTATTTTTGGACATAACGATCCATGATACCCCATTACTTTATATAAACTATCATAAATAAAAATTAATGTCAATAATAATGTGTTAAATATTATCCTCATATTAATATAATTTGCTCATTTACAAGTTAATTATCCAATTATATAAGCAAGCCTACAATCCAAAAAAACTAGGCCTTTAGGGCCTAGTTTTTTTAACAACCCAATCTAATTAAGCAAGGATCTTAGTAACAACTCCTGCTCCTACTGTTCTTCCACCTTCACGAATAGCAAATCTTAATCCTGCTTCCATTGCTATTGGTGTTATTAACTCTATTGTAAACTTAGCGTTGTCTCCTGGCATTACCA
>JAAYHX010000017.1 GCA_012735215.1 Tissierellia bacterium | reverse complement strand
ATCATCTTTACTAAAGATTTAGGTGTAAAGAAAACTCCATCATCCGATGCGATAGCTGAAGCAAACTTATTTAAGAAATACTCATAAATACGACCGAGGATATCATCGTTGATTTCGATTAATGCAATATTGTTAAAAATACGCAACAATTCTTTCAACAAATCATTTCTGAAAGAAGTATATGATTTGGGTAGTATTCCTTTCAATTGAGTACTCTCTGCCTCAATCAATTCCATAGCCTCATTGACTGCCTTCCCACAATCAGCATCGTCTGGCAAATTGAGTAGATAATCATATCGAGCCTTTTCAGGTAAAAAGATAGCGCTTTTTTGCTTAAAATCACTTGACTCAACAGGAAGTACACGACCATTACGTACAGGACGGTCTTTTAGTATTTCTGCCTCTACATATTTAAACCGGCTATATGCATAACGCAAAAAGATTAAACCAAGAACCGGCATGCAATATTCTTGAGAACTTAATTTAGAACCTTGACGTAAGAGATCCGCAGATTCCCATAATTCAGATTCTAATTTTCTTATATTTATCATTAAACAAGCCTCCATTTGTTTGATATTTAACAATAATAAGTATTAACTCCGTTTGGTATCATCCATTTCCATAATATCGCAGACATCACATTTCAGAGCAATGCATATTTTTTGTATTATTTCTGTACTAACATTTTCGTTTTTACCAAGCTTTGTGATAGTAGCAGAACTAATGCCTGCAAGTTTCTGTAAGTCTTTCTTTTTCATATCTCTATCAATAAGAAGCTTCCAAAGTTTTTTATAACTAATTGCCATCATAATCACCTCTATGTATGTATAATTACATAATATCATTAGCATCATCATATTGCAAACATTTTCTTTACGTTCGCATGATTTTTGATTTGTATTCAATAATTCTTACTCCAAATCCTTCTAAATTCTATGCTATAATCTCAGGTGTATAGAATGTTACATCCATCCTGTCTCCTCAACCCTACTAATTCATCTATTCTATCCACTCAACCTTACCTAATTTCAGACTCATTTTTACCACAAAAAACACCCTCGATATGTTTCCACGTACACATATCGAGGGCTTAAGTCGAGTAGACAGATTTACTTTCATTTTATAAAACTCAGTATTCTCAAGGCTTTCCGGACATCACTTTCTAGACATCAATACAACCGTCTCAACGTGTGCTGTCTGAGGAAACATATCCACTGGTTGGACTTCCACTACCCTATATCCTTCTTCCACCAGATACCCTAAATCTCTGGCTAGGGTTGAAGGATTGCAGGATACGTAAACTATCTTTTCTGGATTAGCTTCTAGTATAGAATCTATCAATAACTTGTCCAGTCCCTTTCGTGGAGGATCTACCACTATGGCATCTATTTTTATCCCTTTATCATTTAACTGGGGTAATATATCTTCACTTTTGCCAAGTATGAATTCCACATTATCTACCCCATTTAACCTTTTGTTTTCATATGCATCCTCTATAGCTTCTTTGACTACTTCTACTCCATAAACCTTTCTTGCATATTTTGATATATACAAGGAAATGGTACCTATGCCGCAGTATAAGTCTGCTACAGTTTCATTGCCTGTTAGATTTAAATATTCTACTACTTTGTCATATAGTATTTCTGTCTGAATAGGATTTACCTGGAAGAAGGATTTAGGAGATATTAAGAATTTATATTCCCCTATATAGTCAATTAATCTATCCTCTCCATATAGTTTTATATCCTTTGGTCCTAATATCACAGATGTATCCTTCTTGTTTATATTTTGATATATGCTTACAACCTGAACTTCTTTTTGATTTATCAGCATATCTATTAACTCTTTTTTATAGGGGAGCCTTTCGCTGATGGTTACAAGGATAACCATAACCTGATTGTATCTATTTGTCCTTACGATTAAGTTCTTTATGACACCTTTTTTGGATTTCCTATCATAGCCCTCTACCTTATATTTTTTCATATATTCCTTAATGTACCTGATAACTATATCAGCTGTTTCCTTTTGAATTATAGATCTGTCTATAGGATATATTTCATGGCTTCCCCTTTTATAGTAGCCTATTTCATAAGCTTTCCCTACTTTAAATTCCCCCTTGTTTCTATATCTGTAGAGGTAGTCCATACCAATAGTGTCCCTGACTGATACATCTTTGATCCTTCCAATCCTCTCAAGGTTATTTATTACTAAATCCTTCTTTAATTCCAACTGCTTTTCATATTTTAAATCCTGAAGCTCGCATCCATCACATTGATGAAAATACTCACAAGCTGGTTCCTGTCTGTATGGGGATGGCTGGATTATCTCAATGGTCTTGCCTATTCCAAAATTCTTCTTCACTTTAATAATTTCAAACAAGACCTTGTCACCTATGGTGCAGCCTTCAATGAAGAAGGTAAAACCATTGTGTTTTCCTACTCCCATACCTTCATTGCTTATATCTGTAATCTCTATTTCAATTTTTTCTCCAACTTTATATTCCATTATCCATACTCCTTTCAAAAAAACAAGGCACCGCAGTGCCCTTCTAGAATCAGTTCCCCTTTTTTTATAAATTATATCCAATATTTGTTACTGTATACTCAAATAGAAACACAATAATTTACTCGTTATCTTTTGCTTGCCCTTCAAATAGTTCCCAAAGATCTTTATGGGTATCTTTTAAGCTTATAGGCTTTATATTTCTATCAACAAATACATGAATCGTATGACCTTTGGCAAGCAACTGATTATCTTCTTTTCTATGCAAAGAGTATTCAAATTCCACCCTTGTTTCTGTAAGCTTTATTATTCTCGTTTTTATAATTATTTCATCATCAAATCGGGCTGGTTTTATATATTTGCAGTAAGCTTCTGATACAGCTGTAAAAACTCCCCTTTTTTCTAAATCCTTATAACTTATTCCCATTTCTCTTAGAAGCTCTACCCTTCCTATCTCAAACCAATTAAAATAGTTACCATTGTATACTACTCCCATCTGGTCTGTATCCTTATACCTTACTCTGATCAATGTAGAATTTACCAACTATTTTCCCTCCTATAATACCTTAGCCTCTCCTTCATATACTAAACCAGTAACAGCATCTACAGTTACTATATCCCCATCTTTTAATAGGCTGGTAGCATTTTCAGCCCCTACTATAGTTGGCTTCCCTAGGTTTAAACCAACTATAGCTGCATGAGAAGTCAATCCTCCCTGCTCAACTATTATAGCCGAAGCTTTTTCCATGAATTCAACAATATCCTTATCAGTGTATTCACAAACAAGTATTTGACCTTCTTTAAACTTGTCTCTTAGCTTTTCTACATTGCTGCCAACACATACGGTACCACTAGCTGATTTCTTACCTATTCCTGTTCCTTTCAGCAATACTTTCCCTACTGTATGAACCTTGATTAAGTTGGTAGACCCAGAAACTCCCACTGGAATTCCTGCAGTAATCACTATCAAGTCCCCCTCCTTAACATATCCTTTCAACATGGCACTATGAATAGATACATCTATTATTTCGTCTGTGCTCTCGCTTTTTGCTGACAATACTGGATAAACACCCCAAACCAAAGCCAGCTTCCTCATAACTCGTTCACTTGTAGTAGCTGCTATAATAGGCGATTGTGGCCTAAATTTAGATACGGCTTTAGATGTATATCCTGAAGAAGTAGCAGTAATAATGGCACTTGCCTTTAGGTCTTCTGCTGTTGTACAGGTTGCTCTGCTTATAGCGTTTGTAGTAGATATATGATTATCTAAAGTCCTTTTAGACTGTAAAGTTTCCATGTACTGGGATGAGGATTCAGTATTAATGGCAATGTTATGCATGGTTTTGACAGCCTCTATAGGATATTTACCTGAGGCAGTTTCTCCTGATAACATTACCGCATCTGAACCATCAAGGATTGCATTGGCCACATCAGTAACTTCAGCCCTTGTAGGTCTAGGATTCCTCATCATGGAATCCAGCATTTGAGTAGCTGTGATTACAGGTTTCCCTGCTAAATTACACTTCTTTATTATCTGTTTCTGCAAAATGGGTATCTTTTCTGCCTCTATTTCTACTCCTAGGTCTCCTCTAGCTACCATTATTCCGTCTGAAGCTTGAATAATCTCATCTATGTTATCCACGCCTTGCTGGTTTTCTATCTTAGAAATAATTTCTATATGTTGTCCACCATTTTCTTCAAGTACCTTTCTGATTTCTATAACGTCATCTGCTTTCCTGATAAATGAAGCAGCTATGAAATCCACATCATTCTCTATTCCAAACTTAATATCCTCTATGTCCTTTTCAGTTACAGCAGGTAAGTTTATGGCAATATTTGGTACATTTACCCCTTTACGATCCTTTATTGTACCACCATTTAGTACAACACATTTTATGTCTGTTCCATCTATTATCTCAAGGACTTCCAGCTCTACTAGTCCATCATCTATTAGGATTCTGCTGCCCTTAGTCACATCTTTGGCTAGGCCTTCATATGTAACACTGACAATGGACTGGTCCCCTAATATATCTCTAGTAGTTAAGGTGAATATGTCCTCTGATTCTAAGGTTATTTCTCCATCTTTGAAATGCTTAATCCTTATTTCAGGTCCCTTAGTGTCTAACATTATGGCTATAGGTAAGTCCAGTTCATCCCTTAGCCTTTTTATAGTATTGATTCTCTTCCTATGTTCCTCGTGAGTCCCATGGGAAAAATTTAGCCTTGCTACATTTAAACCGTTTAACATCAATTCCTTTAAGATATCATCCCTTTCTGAAGCAGGACCTATAGTAGCTACAATTTTTGTTTTTCTCATATTATCACCCCTTTATCAGATAGAAAGGATTTTAGAGATTTCATACATGGATATATCAAATTTTTTCTCAGTGTTAAGTGCCTTGTCTATATCTACACTTATTATTTCATTACATTTAATACCCAATGCTTTTCCTTTCTCATTGTTTAATAATAATTCAATTGATTTATACCCCATCTTGCTAGCTAGTATTCTATCAAAAGCTGATGGAACTCCTCCTCTTTGTATGTGGCCAAGTATAGTTACCCTAGTGTCCGTATTAGTTCTTTCCTTAATGATTTCAGCTACCTCATAGGCATTGCCTACTCCCTCTGCCAATACAATGATATGGTGGAGTTTCCCCCTATTTCTTCCTTGTATAACCCTTTTGCATACTTCATCCATATTAAAATCTATTTCAGGAACTATAATGCTTTCTGCTCCCCCTGCAAGGCCTGCATATAGGGCCAGATCTCCACAAGCTCTACCCATTACTTCTACCACATTGGCTCTACCATGGGATGTGGAGGTGTCCCTAAGCTTGCTCATTGCATCAATGACCGTTTCTACTGCAGTAAAAAATCCTATGGTATAGTCGGTATAACCCATATCATTGTCTATAGTACATGGTATACATACAGTGGCTACACCTGCATCACTTAACTTTTTTGCCCCTCTAAAAGTACCATCTCCTCCTAGTATAACAAGGCCATCTATATTAAATACTCTTATTATGTTTAGAGCCTTATTAAAGCCTTCATCTGTCATAAATTCATCGGATCTAGCACTTCTTAACATAGTCCCGCCTCTATGGATGATATCTGCAACTGAGGACAAATTCATTTCTTCTATTTTTCCATTTATTAAACCATTATATCCTTCTTTTATTCCTAAAACATTTAATTTGTTGTATATTGAGGTTCTTACAACTGATCTAATTGCTGCATTCATGCCGGGAGCGTCTCCACCACTTGTTAAAATCCCAATAGTCTTCATTGTTTTCCTCCTATTTTATATTTACATAATACCATAATCCAACACTAGTACCTGCTGAACTTCTTCGGCTTCAAATTCAGGTGCTAGTATCTCGTATATTTCCTCATCCCCTTCTTTAGAGAATAAGTTGATTTTTACTAAGAAGCCCTCATTTTTAAGCATGTTTTCGATTTTTTTTGCATTGTCTAATCCAGTTACTAGATGAATTGTAGTCCACATACTGCACTCCCCTAACCATAGGTAATTATTATAAGATTTTAATGTTTTCTTTTCCTAAAATATAACTCAGTTCTTCAATTAATGACCTATTTTCCATATTGACCCATAGAGCCCTGTTGGCCACTACGGTTCTATTGCTTTCTTCCATGTAAATATATACAGGGGTATTCCCCTTATATCTTGAGAGGATTATTTTTATTGACTCAAAAATATCCATCGGCTTTCCCTTTGATATCTTAAGATAAACTTTGTTTTTTTTGTACTCTTCCAGCTTATATACACTTTCGCAGATTATTTTCGGTTCTTCCTCTTCCTGTATGCTTATTTTCCCTTCAATTACAACAATACTGTTTTCTTCAATTACTTCCCTGTACTTATCGTAGGTTGCAGGGAAAACTATACATTCTATACTCCCATATAGGTCTTCTAAGGTAATAAAGGCCATCATATTGTTGTTCTTAGTTATCTTGTTCTTCTTAGCATTTATAATTCCACCAATAGTTATTTTTCTCCCATCCAACTGCTGTGGGATAGATTCTTCAATATCATCCACAGGCTGATACAATTCTGAAGTGCTTATGGTGGATATTTTTTTCAACTCCTCTTCATATGGTTTTAGGGGGTGTCCACTTATATATATGCCCAAGGTTTCCTTTTCCATGCTTAAAAGAATCTTTTGAGGAAATTCCTTTATATCGGGCATATCCTCCTCAGGTAGGTTTACATCCATCTTGTCAAAAAAGGAAAACTGCCCTTCTATATTCCTTTTTCTATCTGAGTGAATACCATCCATGATCTTTTCAAAGGTACCCAAAAGCTGGGCCCTGTTACAACCTAGGCTACTCATGGCACCACACTTTATTAAACTTTCTATAGCTCTCTTATTCATCAAAGAAGCATTTATATCTTCAACCCTTTTACAAAACTCTGTAAAACTAGTAAAGGGTCCTTTTTCCCTTGCCTTGATTATAGCATCTATTAAGCCTTCTCCCACATTCTTTACAGCCATCAGTCCAAATCTTATCTTTCCATCTACTACTGCAAACTTTTTATAGCTTTCGTTTATGTCTGGTGGAAGTATTTCTAATCCTAATCTTTTACACTCTTGAATGTATAGGGATATGGAGTTGGTATCTCCCATGACACTGCTAAGTAAAGCTGCCATAAACTCTACTGGATAGTAGTATTTTAACCAAGCAGTCCTATAGGCTACCACTGCATAGGCTACTGAGTGGGATTTGTTAAAGGCATATTTAGCAAAGTCTATCATCAAATCATAGATCTTGTTGGCTGTCCTTTCGTCTACTCCGTTTCTTATGGCTCCCTTTACAATCACATTGCCCTCTTCATCTGTTTCTCCATATATAAACCTTTTTCTTTCCCTTTCCATTATGTCCATTTTCTTTTTCCCCATGGCCCGTCTTAGCAAGTCAGCTCCACCCATAGTAAATCCACCTATATCTCTTACTATCTGCATTACCTGTTCCTGATATACTATACAGCCATAGGTTACCTCTAGTATTGGTTTTAACTTTGGATGTAGGTACTCAATGCTTTCTGGGTGGTTCTTGTTTTGAATATATTGGGGGATTTGGCTCATAGGTCCTGGCCTAAAAAGGGAATTGGCTGCCACCAAGTCTTCAAATCTATCAGGTTTTAATTCCTTCAAGACTTGACGCATACCTGCACTTTCAAACTGAAAGATTCCTAAGGTTTCCCCTCTTCCAAACATTTCTAATATTTCAGGGTTTTCATAATCTATGCTATTAAAGTCAACCTTTACTCCATGATTTCTTTCAATTAGATTTACAGCATCTCTAATTACTGTAAGGGTTCTTAGACCAAGGAAGTCCATCTTAAGCAAGCCTAATTCTTCCAATTCTATCATATTGAACTGGGTTACTATGGCATCACTGTTTCTAGCCAAGGGCACATAATTGGTTATTGGCTCCTTGGATATTACTACCCCTGCAGCATGAGTTGAAGTGTGTCTTGGTAGTCCTTCCACTGCCATGGCCAAATCAATCAAACGTTTTACTTCCTCTCTGGTATCATATGACTCCTTTAATGATTTACTTACCTCTAAAGCCTTAGCAATGGTCATACCCAGTTCCATAGGAACCTGCTTTGTTATCTGGTCTACCTCATTATAGGGCATATTCAAGGCTCTTCCTACATCCCGGATAGAACCCCTAGCTGCCATGGTACCAAAGGTAGCGATTTGTGCTACCTTGTCTTTTCCGTATTTTTTTACAACATAATCTATAACCTCTTCTCTTCTTTCATAACAAAAATCTATGTCGATATCTGGCATAGAAACCCTTTCAGGATTTAAAAACCTTTCAAAAAGCAAATCATGCTTCAATGGATCTATATCGATTATTCCTAAAGCATAGGATATAATGCTGCCGGCAGCTGAACCCCTACCAGGCCCAACCATGATTCCATTATCTTTAGCAAATTTGATAAAATCCCATACTATAAGAAAATAATCTGCATATCCCATGTTTACAATAGTCTTGAATTCAAATTCAAATCTTTCGACTATTTCCGGGGTAATATTTTTATATCTGTTTTTTAATCCTTCAATACACAATTTCTTTAAGTATTCTACATTTGTATAGCCCTCTGGCACCTCATATTTAGGCAAATGAAGGGTGTGGAAGTCTAAGGTTACATTACATCTTTCTCCAATCCAAACAGTATTGTCTAAGGCTTCCTTTACATAACCAAATAGTTCCAGCATTTCATCGTAGGATTTTAAGTAAAATTCATTGGTTGGGAATTTCATCCTGTCTTCTTCATCAATAGTCTTACCGGTTTGAATGCAAAGAAGGACATCGTGAACTAGCTCATCTTCCTTTTTCAAATAGTGAACATCGTTAGTAGCTACTAGAGGAATCCCCGTTTCTCTGCTTATCTTGATTAATTCCTCATTTATCAGCTTCTGTTCCCTTAATCCATGGTCCTGCAGCTCTAAAAAGAAATTGTCTTGTCCAAATATATCTCTGTATTCAAGAGCTACTTCCTTAGCCTTATCATAATTCCCATCCAGTAGATATCTCTGGACTTCTCCTGCCAAACATGCACTTAAGGCTATAATCCCTTCACTATACTTCCTTAAAACATCATGATCTACTCTTGGTTTGTAATAGAAGCCATTAACATATCCCTCTGATACAATTTTCATCAGATTTTTATATCCCCTGTTGTTTTCTGCTAGTAGCACCAGGTGGTACTGATTCTTGTCCTTAGGTTCTTTTTCTGTATACTTATTTATAGCAATATATACTTCACAGCCTAATATAGGCTTTATTCCTCTCTCTACAGCCTTCTTGTAGAAGTCCACTACCCCAAACATGGCCCCATGGTCAGTTATAGCTATGGTGTCCATGCCCAATTCCTTGGTTCTATCAAGAAGGTCTCCTATTCTACTAGAGCCATCTAGCAAACTGTATTCAGTATGAACATGTAGATGAACAAATTTCTTCTTGTCATTCATATTAAAACCCTTCCTGTTTTGTTTAACTATATTTTATCATAAAAGGAAATGAATGAAACTTGAACTTACTGAAATTATTTACGGACTAATTATCCTTTTATAGCCTTACATTATATGTTAAAATAGACTTAATTAATATGATTCTGGAGGTTAAATATAATATGGATAGTATTATAATCACTAACAATAAATTAGTATATGAAAAGTATAAAGATCTTTATAAGGTAGAGTACTTAGAAGAGTATACCTATATAGATATTCTAGAATATGTAAGAGATAAAATTCATATAGGACACAAATTGATCACCCATCCCCTATCAGGGAGTATAAAACCAAACGAAACACCCTACAAATCCATAATAATAAGCAAAGAAAAGGGACAACTTGATTATGACAGTTTGAAGATAATAGAGGATAGTATAGCTACTGGAATCAAGTTTATAAATAACAAACCAACTCCACACTGGACAGAAAGGGTGCTAAATGATTTTAGAGAAATAGATCTATCCTTAATAGAAAATGCAATAAATAGGATCCTATAAAAAATTAATCCCCTGTCAGGGATTAATTTAACTACAATTTTCCATTCTGTTTTCAAGTAAATCTGCTAAGGCTTCCACTGCCTTCTTTTCATCTATCCCATTAGCATAAATAGTAAGCTCTTCTCCACCAAAGGCTCCTAATAAAATGACCCCTATAATACTCTTCCCATTTACCTTTTTACCCTTACACTCTAGATATATATTGCTAGAAAATTTATTAGCTTCCTTTACAAATAGTGCAGCTGGTCTTGCATTTAATCCTACTTTTTTCAATGTTACTTTTTTAGATATCATATCCCCCTTGTTCCCTCCTTCTTAAATCTTCTGCTATCTGTTCAATCTTTTTGAAGCGGTAGTTAATACCAGATTTGCCTATAGGTGGATCCATCATTGCTCCCAACTCTTTTAAGCTTGCGTCCTTGTTTTCCAACCTCAATCTTGCTAGTTGTTGCAAGCTCTTGGGTAGCTTTTCAATGCCTATTTTGCTATCGATATACTCAATATTTTCCACTTGCTTAATTGATGCGTTTATAGTCTTATTCAAGTTTGCTGTTTCACAGTTTACAAGCCTGTTTACATTGTTTCTGACATCCTTAACCACTCTTATATTTTCAAACTGTAATAGTGCTTGGTGAGCCTCTATAATATTAAGTATATCTGATATTTGTTCCCCTTCCTTCAGGTAGATTACATAGTTGCCCTTTCTAGTAACTATTCTGGCATTCAGCCCAAAGGAATTTATCAGTTTCATTAGATCCTTACTATGTTCCTGGCTATTTGTTACAAACTCTAGATGGTAGGATTTTTCTGGATTGCTTATGGATCCTCCACCAAGAAAGGCCCCTCTTAAATAGGCTCTTTTACAACATCTATTTTTAATAATATTATCTGGTATTCTATGGTCAATTATGAAATTAACATCATTGTCATCAGATAAAAGTCCCACATCATTGAGAATTCTTCTGTTAACATCCATTCCTGTAACAAGAATCATGTAATTGTTATTCTTCTTTAACTGCCTGTTCCTTCTTACCATTACCTCCATATTCGCATCATATAGATTTTTTATAATAACAAAAATTCTTCTAGCTATGGCAGCGTTTTCCGTAACAAACTTTAGACTAATCTTTCTCATGCCTGATAGTTGAATAGTCCCACTCATCCTAATTATAGCTGCTAATTCTGCTATTAAACAACATTCCCTATCCATAGGCAGTTTTGATATTTCATTTTTAGTTGATGATGAAAAAGACATTTTATTCTCTCCATTTCATATTAATTATTTTAATCCTATCATCTTTAAAGCCCTATCTAGTATTTGCTTCTCATCTTTATATTTAACCAAATCCAATACTCTATCCATATGAACAAATCTTGCCTCTACAAAACCCTCTCTTTTTTGGGGTATGGATCTTATACAGTCAGTTTTCATCAAATACCAATGAACAGTTTTGTAAACAATCCTATCTCCTTTTATGTTCCTATATCTATAGTTAACCTTTCCTATATATGTTATTATTTCCGCCCTTATTCCACTTTCCTCATACACTTCTCTTAATGCTGTAGCTTCAATATTCTCATTTTGCTTAACCCTACCCTTTGGAAGAACCCAATCACCGTTAAACTTTTTCAATAGCAATATTGTATTGCCAAATACCACAACACCTCCAGCACTAACCTCTTGTAGCATCAACATCATCTCCCAAAATTTATACAAGGGGGTTAAAGTTATTATACTATAAAGAGGGATTATATGCTAAAATATTTTTAAATATTACAGTAATTCACAATAATTAAAAAAAGGAGGCAGAGTTATGCATATAGATATGGACTATGTAATAGATAGGCTAATATCCTTATTAAACATCCCAAGTCCCTCCGGTAACACCAAAGAAGCTATCAACTTTGTTGAAAAGGAATTCAGAGCTCTTGGTATTGCCTCTTACAAAACTAACAAGGGAGCTTTAATTGCTACTATAGCTGGTAAAGATCAGAATAAAGAAGTAACCTTGTCTGGCCACGTAGACACCCTTGGAGCAATGGTAAAGGAGATAAAAGCAAACGGCAGGATCAAGTTTACTCCAATAGGAGGCTATGCATTAAACACTGTTGAAGGAGAATATGTGCATATAGAAAGTAGCAGTGGAAAATTATACTCAGGAACCATATTGACTACAAAATCCTCAGTACATGTCCATGGTCAAGAAACCAAGGATTTAAAAAGGGATATAGAAAACATGGAGATTAGAATAGATGAAAAGGTTTCTACTAAAGAGGATGTGGAAGAACTTGGCATAAATGTTGGGGACTATATCTTCCTAGATCCAAGAACAACTGTTACAGACAGTGGTTTTGTCAAGTCCAGGCATTTAGACGATAAGGCTGGCGTTGCATGCCTTTTAGGAATAGCAAAATATTTGGTTGATAACAATCTTGTGCCAAATTATACGACCAATTTTTATATAAGCAACTATGAAGAAGTTGGTCATGGTGCCAGCGCTTCTATTCCTAAAAAGACCTTTGAATTTGTACCCATAGACATGGCTGCTCCAGGTCAAGGCCAGACTTCAGATGAATATAGTGTTACAGTATGTGCCAAGGATAGTACAGGACCCTATGATCTAGATCTTAAGAAGAAGCTGGTAAAATTAGCAGAAGAAAATAACTTAAATTATAAAATAGATATATATCCAAGCTATGGCTCAGATGCTTCTGCTGCCCTAAGGGCAGGATACGATATCAAAGCAGGCTTATTTGGGCCTGGTATTGATGCTTCCCATTCCTTTGAAAGAACCCACAAGGAAGCTTTGGAAAATACCATTAAGCTAGGAATCTATTACTTGACTAAATAGTTTTTCCATCAAACCACCTGCATTGCTTCATTTTCCCAGGTTTAAATTTAAACAAGTTTAGCAAAATATAGATGGGGTGGTTTAATGAATATTAATGAAAAATTTATTATAAACTTACAAGGCAAATCCTATGTCACTTATGAAGGACTTTTAGACCTAGCACACCAAAAGAATCTAAAATCCATAGTGGTAGAGCTTATACAAGCTCCTACTGCTGATAACAACATGACAGCTATATGCAAAGCAACAGCAGCAACTGAAAAGGAAAGCTTTACCGACATAGGTGATGCAAGTCCTCAGTCAGTAAACACCAACATAGTTCCACATATTATAAGGATGGCCTCTACTAGAGCCAAGGCTAGAGCCTTGAGAGACCTAACCAATGTAGGCATGACTGCCATTGAAGAATTAACCCTAGATGACAGCATGGTAGAAAGTAAAAATATAAATATTGCCACTGAAGAAGAACCTCCAACTAAGAGGCAGCTTGATACTATAAAAAAACTAGCTGGAGAGTTAAATATGCCAGTAAACTATGATCAACTGACAAAAAAATCAGCAGGGAACCTCATATCGAAAATGATCGATGAAATCAAAAAATAAGCTCTTATACTTAGGACGGCTATATGTCGTCCTTATTTGCTATCTTCATCAAAATCTTGCTCAGCCTAACAGAATCATGTCTTATATAATCCTTTTTAATATCTACTAGGTTGTCTTTAATCAGTTTTATCCCTTTCCTATTTAATATCTCTTCATCCTTATCTCCTAATATAACAGGCTCTGAACCATCATGTATATATTTTTCCAAAGAGTCTACTGGTATTGTTTCAGTATTTACAATAGCATAATCCAAAAAATCCTCTCTACTATGCTTTAATATAGCCTCAACGTGATCAAGTACCGTATAGCCATCTGTTTCTCCTGGCTGAGTCATAATATTGGAAATATACACCTTTGGCGCCCTTGCATCAAATATGGTACCTACTATGTTATTTACTAATAGGTTTGGAATTATACTGGTATAGAGGCTTCCAGGTCCTAAAACTATAACATCTGCTTCTTCAATAGCAACAATGGCTTCATCTAGAGGATAACTAACCTTGGGTTCCATGTATATACGTTCTATCCTACTGCCTACTTCCTTATTTTTCAATGGAATTTCTGACTCTCCTTTGACTACCTGTCCATTTTTTAAAATGGCGTATAAGGTTACATTTTCCAAGGTCATCGGCAGTACTTTACCAGTAACAGCCAATACATTGCTGGCTTCCTTAATTGCTAACTCAAAACTACCATATATTTCATTCATGGCAGCAATGAATAGGTTTCCAAAGCTCTGTCCCTTTAGTCTTCCTTCCTTAAACCTAAATTGAAAAAGTTTCTCCATGGTCGGTTCTGTGTTGGCAAGGGCTAACAAGCAGGACCTGATATCTCCCGGTGGAAGCATGCCAAGATCCTCTCGGAGTACCCCAGATCCACCACCATCATCAGCCACTGTTACTATTGCAGTTATATTTGGAGTAAACCTTTTTAACCCCCTCAACAATACAGATAAACCTGTTCCTCCACCAACAACTACTACTTTTGGTTCCATATGCAAGGAATTATCAATTTTCTTCATAAGAATACTCCTTTACTCTAACTTATAATCCCGATGAGACACAATAGCCCTATGGCCATTTTTATTGAGCCTATCCTTGATCTCATAAGCAATAGCTACAGATCGATGTTTGCCACCAGTACAGCCTATGCCTATTACTAGCTGAGTCTTGCCTTCTTTAATATAGTTTGGAATTAGGAACTCCAGCAGGTCAATTGTTTTCTCTACAAACACATTGGTCTGTTCCCATCGAAATACATATTCCTTAACCCTATCATCTTCTCCAGTTAAATCTCTTAGTTCTGGTATATAGTGGGGATTGGTGATAAACCTTACATCAAAAACCAGGTCTGCATCCAATAGGATACCATTTTTAAAGCCAAAAGAGACTACTGATATGGTTAACTTTCTTAATTCTACCCCTTGAAGAAATATCTTAGATATTTCTTCCCTCAGCATACTTATAGTGAGCCTAGATGTGTTTATTACATAATCTGCCCTTCTCTTTACCTCAGAAAGTAGCTTTCTTTCCTCTATTATCCCATCTATAGCTCTTCCATTGTGGGCCAGAGGATGGGGCCTTCTCATCTCTTTAAACCTGTTTATTAGGACTTCATTAGAGGCATCTAGGAAAAGTATCTTATAGCCTATACCTTCCTTGTTCAGCTCATCTAAGCTTATAAACAGGTCGTCAAAGAAGATTCCTCCCCTTATATCAGCAACTATAGCTACTTTATCTATTTCTTTCTTTGAATTTTGGCACAGCTGGGCAAACTTCAGTAAAAGGGCTGGAGGTAAATTATCCATACAATAATATCCCATATCTTCCATAGCCTTCATGGCATGGCTTTTGCCTGCGCCAGACATGCCTGTAATTATAACAAATTCCATATAATTCACTCCTATTGTTTACCTACAATATTTTTTATTCTAACTAAAGGAACATTAGCTTTTATTATCCTATCTATCGCCTCATCTACACTACCTACATCTTCTGGTCTGTGAGCATCACTGCTTATGCAGAATTCAACTTGTGTTTCCAATGCAATTTTTAGGTTTTCTACGGATAGCTCATTGTGCTTGCTATTTATTTCTAGGGCTACTCCTTTTTTATAAGCTGCTTCAGCTACTTTTTTCGTATTCAGCCTTACCTTGTCACCAGGATGGGTAATGAGATCTACAGGATATCTTTCTATAGCTTTAATAATGGCTGCAGTATTCCTTTCTATTACCTTATCTTTACAGATAGGTAACAGCTTTGATAGGGGGTTGACCACATTCATGAACATATATCCTCCCATGGACTTAAATAAGACTCCATAGTGAAATCCAAGGAGCAATATGTCCAGCATATCTATTACTTCTTCATCTACATCTATGGTACCATCAAAGCCTATTATATTTGCTTCCACCCCTAATAGAATATCTATTTCCTTATATTCCTTATTTAACCTGTCTACTTCTTTTCTCATCTGATAAATTTTATCCCTCTTTATACCATATAAGAAATGGCCAGGTCCATGATCACATATTCCTATTGCCTTCAATCCTTTTTTTATAGCCTCTTCTACATTTTCCCTTATGGTACCCTTTCCGTGGCTGTATATGGTATGGGTATGATAATCTGCTGTTATTCTCATAGTACTATCCCTCTAATCATCTCCTATTATTCTTACCTCAGGCTCCAACCTTACATTGAATTTATCATAAACTACCTTTTGAATCATCTTTATAAGAGTTATAACATGATGGAAATTTGCTTCTCCTACATTGATAATGAATCCACAGTGTTTTTCTGAAACCTGAGCATCACCATACCTTACTCCTCTAAGTCCAGCGTCTTCTATTAACTTACCTGCAAAATAT
Source organism: Tissierellia bacterium (assembly GCA_012735215.1). GTDB lineage: Bacteria > Bacillota > Clostridia > Tissierellales > Tepidimicrobiaceae > JAAYHX01. The sequence goes on along the minus strand of JAAYHX010000017.1, from coordinate 59,729 downwards.
CCCTCTGGCCTTTTAAATGTACTTCCAGCGCTAGGATATTCTAAGGGCTGTTTTGTAACCCTTCTGTTAGTTAAATCCTTCATTTTTTGGTCTATCAATGCAGGATCTCCACTACTAAGTTTTAATTCCACTCCTAGTACTATTAGATTTTCATCTCCGATTAGGCTGCCTCTATATCTGAAATTCATCTCATCATTTGTCAGCTCTATTACATTGTTGTTCCCGTCAAGGACCCTAACCTTCGAAACTACATCCTTCATCTCACCACCATAAGCCCCAGCATTCATGGTAATGGCTCCTCCTATAGTACCAGGTATGCCGCTGGCAAATTCAAAACCTGTTAAGGAACTCTTTAATGCGTGTTTGGCTACTTTAGAAAGCAAGGCCCCACTTTCACATATTATTTTTTCTCCCACTACATCTATTCTATCAAATCCATTAGCTATCTTTATTACTACTCCTCTTATGCCTGAATCTTTAACTAATAGATTGCTTCCATTTCCCATTACAAAATGTTTCACATTGTTTTCTCTGCAGAACTTGATAGCCTCTACTATTTCCTCTTCCTTATCAGGAATAATTAAAACATCTGCTGGTCCCCCAATTTTAAATGAGGTATGATTCTTCATGGGTTCGTCGAACAATACTTTTCCGAATTTCTTATCTTTAAATAATTGATAAAGACATGATTTATCCAAAATACCACTCCTATTTCCTTAATTTTCGTTGTTTAACTTATCTATTTCTTTTTTTGCATCTTCTACAGCTTGAGAAGTAGACTTGTTTCCTAAAATAGCATTGACAATTTCATTATGAATTATCTCATCGATTTTTCTCTTATTATCTATATAAGGTATGTATTCAGTATAATCTAAACAATCCTCTATTTTCTTCATTTTTGGATTATCTAAATACATATCATTTATTCCTCTTTTTGCTGTAAACAACCCAACCTTTTCTAAAGAACGCTGGTTATAATCACTAGTTAAAAACTTTAGGAACTTTACACACATGGCAGTTTTCTTTTGATCTCCATTTTTTAATACCCCATAAGAAAATATATCATCACTTAAGATTACAGGCAAGTTTTTGTCCCCCGTTGGAAAATTAGCTATGTCGTAATTGAAGCCCTCTCCCCTATTATATAATCCATCTAGAATATGGTTTGCCCACGCTCCGGCAATAATGGCTGCTGCCTTTTGATCCTTATAGAACATATCCCAGGCCTCCTGTAAGCTAAGGCTTCCGAAAGAATCAGGTACCACCTTATATTCCTTCAATTGGACCAATCTGTTAAGACCCTTAATGGCCTTTTCTCCATAGAAGTTATATTCCAATCTTTTGGGATTTATAAATTCGGCTCCATCTGACAGGAGTAGACTCCAAATATTATAGCAACCTTCTCCAACATATGAAATAAATCCAAATTCATCTACTGTTCCATCCCCATCAGCATCGTAATTGAGATTTTTCAAAGAATCAACAAACTCATCATAAGTCCAGTTCCCATTTGCAGGAGTAGATATTCCCCTTTCATTAAACTTATCTAGGTTAATATATAATACATTAGTGCTCATAGCAAGAGGAACTGCAACCATATTCTCTTTATAAATTACGGATTTTAATACCTGATGTTTAAATCCATCAATATCATGATCTGAAAAGTACTCATCCAAAGGTTCTAATTTATCAAAGTATAAAAAGTTTGAATCTATAGGAATAATATCCGGCAACTCATGGTCTTGGCCTTTACCTATAATAGCCTTATATATGTTTTCCATATCGGTCTCAACAAATTCTATATAAACGCCTGGATTGGTCTTTTCAAAGGCCCTAATTGCATCATTAAGCCATGGATACAGACTTCCTGTGCTGACATTAGTACGTGGAATATCCCATATCCTTATTATTCCTCTATAAGCTTCTTCTTCTACTTCTTCTGTAAATATGATATTATCTATAAATAAATTATAAGTCCAAATCATTATAAATCCAACTAAAATAATAAAAAGTATTTTTTTCATACCTGGCCACCTCCTATTATATGATTATTCAATAGAAGGAGCCATTATGTAATATATGGATATCAGATACAAAAGGTAGGAAGCTAATATGCTCCTACCTTTTGTTAATATCTTATTCAGCTTTTACAGTACCTTCTTCTGCCATTCTCTTATATTTTTCATATCTGTCCTTGGCATCTTCTTCTGCTACTTTGAATAGCTCTTCAGCTATTTCTGGGAAGGTACGTTTCAAGGAAGTATACCTTACTTCAGTTTCCAAGAAGTCTCTAAATGGTCTGGTTGGCTCTTTAGAGTCTAATACAAATGGATTTTTTCCTTCTTCCTTGCGTCTTGGGTCAAATCTGTATAGATGCCAATATCCACTTTCTACTGCTCTCTTTTCCTGTTCTATGCTGTTACCCATGCCACCTTTAATACCGTGGTTGATACATGGTGCATAAGCTATAATCAGTGATGGTCCATCATAGGATTCAGCTTCTACAAGAGCCTTCATCAATTGGTTCATATTTGCGCCCATAGCTACTTGAGCTACATATACATAGCCATAGGAAGCAGCTATCATTCCAAGGTCTTTTTTCCTAACCTTCTTACCTGAAGCTGCAAATTTAGCAACTGCTGCCCTTGGAGTAGCCTTTGATGATTGACCGCCAGTATTGGAGTAAACTTCAGTATCAAACACCAATACGTTAACATCTTCTCCTGAAGCTAATACGTGATCCAATCCACCAAATCCTATATCATATGCCCAACCGTCTCCACCATAGATCCAAATAGACTTCTTAATTAGGTAATCTTTAAATTCCTTTATAGACTTAAGGATTTTGTTTCCTCTTTCATCTGCCACATCCTTGTCTAATTTTGGAATTATAAGTCCTGCTGCAGCTTTAGAGGCTTTAGCATCATCTTTGCCCTCTAGCCACTGTTTGAATAAGCCATTAAGTTCATCATCTATATTTAACTCTATGAATTCCTTCATTAGGTCTTCAATCTTGCTTCTAATCTTTTTAACTGCTACTGCCATACCATATCCGTACTCTGCATTGTCTTCAAATAGAGAGTTAGCCCAAGCAGGCCCTTTACCTTCTTTATTGGTACAATATGGTGTAGCTGGTGCACTTGCTCCCCATATGGATGAACAACCTGTAGCATTAGCTATAATCATTCTATCTCCAAATAGTTGTGTTACAAGTCTAGCGTATGGTGTTTCACCACAACCAGCACATGCTCCAGAAAACTCCAACAATGGTTGCTTAAATTGGCTGCCTTTTACAGTAGTGTCTGCTAAGTCTTCTTTTGGCTCTACCTTCTCTATAGCATAATCCCAGTTCTTAGATTGTACTTCATATTGTTCTTCGAAGGGCTTCATTATCAACGCTTTTTCCTTAGCTGGACAAGTATTTGCACATGCTCCACAACCTGTACAATCTAATGGACTTATTTGAATTCTAAATTCTAATCCTTGTAAGCCCTTACCAATTGCTTTCTTAGTTACAAAGGTTTCTGGTGCATTTTTCTTTTCTTCCTCATTTAACAAGAATGGCCTTATTACTGCATGAGGACATACTAATGCACATTGATTACACTGGATACACTTATCTACCTGCCACTCTGGAACATGCACAGCTATACCACGTTTTTCATAAGCTGAAGTCCCATTAGGCCATGATCCATCTTCTCTTCCAACAAAAGTACTTACTGGTAATTTATCCCCTTCTTGTCTGTTCATTGTGAATACAACATTCTTTATGAAATCAGGTACTTCCTTTTCTTCTACCTCTTCATCTGCAGCCTGCTTCCATGATTCTGGAACATCCACTTTAACTAGAGCATTGATTCCCTTATCAACTGCTTCATAGTTCATTTTAACTATTTCATCGCCCTTCTTGCCATAGGAAGCTAGTATGGAATCCTTTAGATATTTTACTGCATCCTCTATTGGTATTACATTGGATAGCTTGAAGAAGGCTGATTGCATTATCATGTTAATTCTTCCGCCAAGACCTATTTCTTCAGCTATCTTTGTGGCATTTATTATATAGAAGTTAATATTGTGCTCCGCTAAGTATCTCTTTACTGAAGCTGGTAAGTGCTTATCTAACTCATCTTCTGTCCAAGTACAGTTAAGTAAAAATGTTCCTCCATCTTTCAAGCCTTCAAGTACATTATATTGATGTACATAGGATTGTTTTGAACAAGATATAAAATCAGCTTCATCGATTAGATAAGTTGACTTTATTGGCTTATGTCCAAATCTCAAATGGGATACTGTAACTCCACCAGATTTCTTACTGTCATAGGAGAAGTATCCTTGAGCGTACATGTCTGTATTATCGCCAATGATCTTAATTGCACTCTTATTTGCGCCAACTGTACCATCAGAGCCAAAGCCCCAGAACTTGCATCTTATAGTGCCTTCTGGTGTAGTATTAATCTTTTCTTCTACTTCTAGTGAGGTATAAGTAACATCATCTATAATACCAACTGTAAATCCATTCTTTGGATTTTCTTCATTTAAGTTGTCAAATACAGCTTTAATCTGGGATGGATTAATATCCTTTGAACCTAAACCATATCTTCCACCTACTATTAGTGGCCTTTCTTCTCTATCATAGAATATATTCTTAACATCTAAGTACAGTGGTTCTCCTACTGATCCCTTCTCCTTAGTTCTATCTAAAACAGCAATCTTCTTTACAGTACTTGGTAATACATCAAAGAAGTGTTTTGCTGAGAATGGTCTATATAGATGAACTTTTATTACACCTACTTTTTCTCCTTGATTCATTAGGTAGTCAATAGTCTCTTCTATAGCTTCAGTAACTGAACCCATAGCAACTATTATTCTATCTGCTTCTGGATGTCCGTAGTAGTTAAACAACTTGTAGTCCCTACCAGTAATCTTGTTGATTTCATCCATATACTCTTCTACAACATTTATTATGTTTTCATAATATGGATTAGCAGACTCTACCATTTGGAAGTAGATATCTGGATTTTGTGCAGTTCCCTTTGTATATGGGTTTTCTGGGTTTAAGGATCTCTTTCTGAACTCATTAAGTGCATCGTAGTCCACTAGTTTCTTTAAGTCTTCATAGTCTATTGTTTCTATCTTCTGTATTTCGTGACTTGTTCTAAATCCATCAAAGAAATGTAAGAATGGAACTTTGCCCTTAATTGCGGAAAGGTGTGCCACTCCGGCTAAATCCATTACTTCTTGTACACTTGCTGAACAAAGGAGTGCAAATCCCGTTTGCCTTGCAGCCATCACATCCTGATGGTCCCCAAATATGCTCAAGGCATGACTTGCTAATGCCCTTGCAGATACATGGAAAACTCCTGGTAAAAGCTCTCCTGCTATTTTATACATATTGGGAAGCATGAGCATTAAACCCTGTGATGCTGTGAATGTTGTTGTTAATGCTCCTGCAGATAAGGATCCGTGAACAGCGCCTGCAGCACCTGCTTCTGACTGCATTTCAGTAACTGTGACTTCCTGTCCAAAAATGTTCTTTTTACCGCTTGCTGCCCATTCATCAACCAATTCAGCCATGTTTGAAGATGGTGTAATTGGATATATGGCTGCAACATCTGTAAAGGCGTAAGCAATGTAAGCAGCAGCAGTATTACCATCCATGGTTTTCATAACCTTTGACATATGTCAAGCTCCCCCCTCTTTTATTTGTTAGTAAGTTAGTTAGGTTTAAATATTTTCATAGCATTTCAATGTGTTGGAATATTATGAAAATAATCAGCATATCTAAATGGTTTTCTTTAGATATACCTCTTATGTTTAATCCTGTAACCTATAGTATATTAAACCAGAATAATAAAGTCAACTGAATAAAAGTGAATAGCTAAAATGTTAACAAGGATTGGTTTTATGCCCTTTACACTACTCTGGTAGTTTTTGGATCCGTCTAATACTCTGCTCCTTAATCTTATTATCTAAATCTGCGGCAGCATTATATCCTAACTTCTTTTGCCTTAAGTTTCTTGCAGCAACTTCCACAATCATAGCAATATTACGTCCTGGTCTTACAGGTATTACAAGCTTAGGTACCTTTTCTCCTAAGAGTTCATAATAATCTTCATCTAGTCCAATCCTATCATATTCCTTTTTTTCATCCCAAAGCTCTAATTCTATTACCAGATCTATGTTTTCATAGCTTTTAATTGCATCAATGCCAAAGAGCCTTTCAACATTGAGTATCCCTATTCCCCTTACTTCCATGAAATATCTAATCAGCTCTGGTGCTTCCCCCCTAAGCTTTCCATCTATTTTTCTTATTTCGACCACATCATCTGCTACTAGCCTATGCCCCCTTTTAATCAACTCCAAAGCTGTTTCACTTTTTCCTACTCCACTTTCCCCTATGATGAGGATTCCTAATCCATAAACTTCTACCAGTACCCCATGGACGACCGTTTCTAAAGCCAACTGATAATCTAAATAGTTTATGATGGAATTCTCAAGCTTAGTGGTAGTAATATTGGTTGTGAGTATGGTCCTGTCGTATTCTTTAGCCAATTCAATTGCTTCATCAAATATTGGTAAGCCCCTGGCAAATATCATAGCAGGTATAGGATAAGAAAATATCTTTTTAAATCTTTCAAAACGTAAGCTTTCCTTTAGGCTATTACAGTAATGCCACTCAACCTTGCCGATAATCTGTATCCTATCGTGGGCAAATAGACCAAAATATCCTGCTAGCTGTAGGCCTGGACGGTTTACTTCACATGCGGATATTCTGATTTCTTCCATTTGTTTAGATCTGTGTATTATTTTCAGATCTAAGTCCTCTACTAACTGTTGGAGTGTAACATATTCCATGATTATCTCCCCTTATTGTTACGAAAATAATTATATAGGTCTTCAGCAACCTTTCTGTTCATTCCATCCACTTGTACTAACTCTTCTACTGAAGCATTTTTTATATTGTCTACGGTTCTAAAATGCTTAAGAAGAGCTGCCTTTCTCTTCTTGCCAATACCTTTTATGTGGTCTAGTTCAGACTTGAGCATCTCCTTGCCTCTTAAACTCCTATGATAGGATATGGCAAATCTGTGGGCTTCTTCTTGTATCCTATATATTAATTTGAACTCAAGGCTGTCCTTATCAAGATGTATTTCTTCGTTATTATAAATTATACCCCTTGTCTTGTGAAAATCATCCTTTACTAAACCACATACGGGAATTGAAAGATTTAGTTCCTCTAGTACTTCCAAGGCTGCATTTACTTGTCCCTTGCCGCCATCTATCATTACTAAATCAGGAAAAATAGAAAAGCCTTCTAAGCCTATTTGGCTATCCTTTGCCATCTCTTTTTCCTTTAAACCCCTAGTGAATCTCCTGCTAATAACCTCTTTCATACTCTTGTAATCATCAGGAGTACTTGTAGATCTTATTCTAAAACGCCTATAATCACTTTTTTTGGGGCTCCCCTTTTCAAACACCACCATAGAACCAACAGCATATACCCCAGATATATTGGATATATCATAGGCCTCTATTCTATTAGGTATACTAGTTAAGTCCAACAGGTTCTTTAATCCCTGTAATGATTTTTGATTTTTTTCCTTCTCTCTCAACAGCCTATCTCCATACTGGTTTAACATGTCCATTGCATTTTTCTTAACCATGTCCATAAGCTGGGATTTCTCTCCCCTCTTAGGAACATGTATACTTACCTTATTACCTCTCTTTTCACTTAACCACCTTGAAATTACTTCCAAATCATCAATTTCTTCCTCTATATATATCTCCTTAGGCACATAGGCAGTCCCCAAATAGAATTGCTTTATAAAGGAGCTTAAGATTTCCTTTCTATCCTCTCCAAAGGTATCAGATATAATGAAATGTTCTCTGCCCATTATCTTACCGCTTCTTATAAAAAACACCTGTATGCAAACTTCCTCTATCCCCCTTGCCATACCAATAACATCCTGATCCACTATATTAGAGCTAACTACTTTCTGCTTTTCCAGTATTAGCTTCAAGGAATTTATCTGATCCCTATATTTTGCAGCACTTTCAAAATCTAAATTTTCTGATGCTTTTTTCATTCTGTTTTCTATAACCTCAATCAGTTTATCTTCTTTACCACTTAAAAACATAATTATTTCATCTATCATTTCCATATACTTATCATGGTCTACATTTCCCATACAGGGGCCCAGGCATCTTCCTATATAGTAGTTAAGGCAAGGTCTATGCTTTTTATTACCCTTATCAAAATTTATTTTACATGACCTTATAGTATATAGATTTCTGATAATATCTAAAGTATCGTTTACAGCATAAGCATTGGGATAGGGGCCAAAGTACTTGCCTCCATCCTTTAGAACCGTCCTAGTCTTTATAACTCGAGGATATTTCTCACTTGTGATCTTTATATATGGATATTGTTTGTCATCCCTTAACAGAATATTGTACTTAGGTCTGTGCTTTTTAATTAAGTTAGCCTCTAAGATCAAGGCTTCTATTTCATTGTCAACAATTATATATTCAAATTCATGTATGTGGCTTACCATAGCATTGACTTTAGGAGAGTTGTTCTTGGAAGACTGGAAATACTGCCTTACCCTCTTCTTTAAGCTAATAGCTTTACCTACATATATGATTTCTCCACTTACATCCTTCATTATATAGACTCCTGGTTCGTCTGGTAATTTTTTTAGCTCTTCATCTATGTTGAACATAATATCCCCTTTCGCTGACATTTGTTCTCCTATTAGTATAATACCATACTATACTTATTTTATTGATAATATTATTATTCTTATGCTCTTATTTCATATAATTTATATTTATAAAAATAAGAAGCCGTCATAGCTGACAGCTTCCTACATTCCTTCATCCCTAATACCATACTTATCCATTTTAAAATAAAGGGTACTTCTAGGTATATTAAGCAGCTTTGCCGCCCTTTGCTTATTGTAACCAGAAACCTTCAAGGCTTTTATAATAGTATCCCTCTCTACTTCTGCTATTATAGAAGTTAAATCATAAGGATTATCCTTCTTATTCTTCACTTTAGCTGAGCTGTTCTTTATTACATAATCGGGTAATAGATCCAAGTCTATTATCTTGCTATTATTGTTTCTTGCTAAGATTACTAAGGTTTCTATAAGGTTTTTAAGCTCCCTAACATTACCTTCCCAGTCATAATACTTAAAGATCTCCATTACCTCATGGGAAAAGTTTAATATGTTAACACCATATTCCATACAGTAATCCTGAACAAATCTATTGGCTAGAAATTGTATATCATCTTTTCTTTCCCTTAAAGGAGGTATTTCTATTATTACAGAGTTCAACCTGTAGTACAAATCCTTCCTGAAGGTTCCTTCCTCTACCATCTTCTCCAAATCCCTATTAGTTGCAGCAATAACTCTAATATCCACCTTTATGCTCTTCTCGCTGCCAACAGGGGTTACTTCTCCATCCTCAATAACTCTTAGTATCTTAGGTTGCATTTGCAAAGGCATATCCCCTATTTCGTCTAGAAACAGGGTTCCTTTGTGGGCTAGCTCTATCTTCCCTATTTTACCTTCCTTTAAGGCTCCAGTAAAGGCTCCTGCTGAATATCCAAACAATTCACTTTCTATCAATTCATTAGGTATTGCACTACAATTTATTGGAACAAAGTTACCTCCTCTTCCACTAGCTAAATGTATAGCTCGAGCAAATAGATCCTTGCCAGTCCCACTTTCCCCTCTAATCAAGACATTCAAGTTTGACGGAGATACGCTTTTAGCCAGCTGAATAGCATTTCGAAGTTTCTTGTTATTGCCTAAAATTGTTGAAAAAGGTGTTTTTTGACTGTTTAGGATTGCCAGTTCTTGTTTGAGAGCTTGTAAGTTAGATTTTGTTTTATTAAGTTGCTCTGTAGTCTTCATAAACTCTGTAATATCCCTATCTACACTAGTTCCTCCGACTATTTTGCCATTGTAATATATGGGAGAAGCACTTGAAATATTGTAGTTATCCTCTCTAGGCATATTGTATATATCCTCATAAGCCCTCTTTTCGTCTAGGATCCTTTGGATAAGGGCTGAAGGGAAAAATTCGGTTATCGGTCTTCCTATTATCTCTTCCCTTTTTATGCCGTATAACTTTTCACTGCCCTTATTCCAATATTTTGTTACACCATTTGCATCAACAATACACACTGCCTCCTTGATACTATCCAATATGATTTCCAATTCCTCATTTCTTTCATCTATTAACTTCAATATGCATCTTCCCCCTCGTTTTTTTATATCCTCCTGGTTTCATTCTTTAACCAAGCCTTTTCTTCATCATCTAAATAGGGTGAAAGCTTATTGTATACCATTTCATGATAGTCATTAAGCCATTGTCTTTCCTTGTCAGTAAGCATATTCACATCTACTGCCTCTAAATCTATTGGAACATAGGATAGAACTTCAAATTTCATAAACTTTCCACCATGTTCTGTTTCAATATCATCTTCTACTACTGCCACATTCTCTATCCTAATCCCGTGTTTACCTGCCTTATATACTCCTGGTTCTATAGTTACTACCATTCCCTTTTCTAATTTAACATCATTCAAGACTGTAGATATCCTATGAGGTCCTTCATGTACATTTAGTAAGTATCCTATTCCGTGACCTGTGCCGCACTTATAATCTAATCCTTCCTGCCATAATGGATAGCGGGACAATGCATCTAAATGGGTCCCTGTAGAACCATATAAGAACCTAGCACTAATTAGATTAATGTGTCCCTTCAATGTAAGAGTAAAGTCTTTCTTTTCTTCTTCTGTAATAGGTCCTAATACAATAGTTCTGGTTATATCTGTTGTTCCTTCTAAATACTGACCTCCTGAATCCACTAGGAACATTCCTTCTCTTTCTAGTTCATAGTTTGATTTGCCCTCTTCAGCCTTATAGTGCATCATAGCTGCATTTTCTTTATAAGCTGCTATGGTGTCAAAACTTGGTTCAATGAAGCCTTCCTGCTCTCTTCTAAATTCTTCAAGCTTTTCAGCAGCAGACACCTCTGTGATTTTTTCATTACCAACATTTTTATCCAACCAATAAAAGAATTTAACTAAGGCTAGTCCATCTTTAATATATGCCTTCTTCTGGTTTTCTATTTCTACACTATTTTTCTTAGCTTTCAAATCAGTAGTTATGTTAGTCCCTTCAACAATTTCACAGCTTTCAGGTATGCCTTTATATAGCCATCTGTTTATTCTAGAAGGATCTAGAAATACCTTGCTTTCTTTTTCAATATTCCTTACATAATCTATTACCCTATCATATTCTTCTATTTCTACTCCATTTTCCTTTAGGTAAGCTTCTGCCTCGTTGTCTATCTTTGCCTTATCCACAAATAGTAAAGCCTTATCCTTTGATATTAGGGCATAGGATATTATTACAGGATTGCAAGCTACATCGTTACCCCTAATATTGTAAACCCAGGCAATATCATCTAAACTGCCTAATAGGAAATAATCTACTTCCTTTTTATTCATTTCTTCTCTAACTTCGTCTATTTTTTCCTTTGCAGTTTTCCCTGCATATTTTACATCAAGAACAAAAGCCTTAGAACTAGGTAGTGCAGGCCTATCAGTCCAAAGCTCTCCTACTAGGTCATATTCTTCTACAAATTTAATATCCTTGTTCTTTAGAGACTCTTCAAGCTGTCTATAATCAGATTGGGGGAAAATCTTTCCATCAAATCCAACAGCATCCTCCCTGTTCAAATTGTCCCTTAGCCACTCTATATAGTTAGGAACTCCTGGAACCCCCATTTTATAAAGCTTGATTTCACTTCCTGAAATTTCGTTTTCTGCCTGTATCCAATACCTACCATCAGCCCAAAGGATAGCTTCATCTTCAGTAACAACTACTGTGCCAGCAGATCCAGTAAATCCTGAAATCCACACTCTAGCCTTGTAGTAATCAGCTATATATTCTGATTGGTGAGAATCATAAGTAGGTATTATATAAGCCTTTATTCCCCTTTCCCTCATAAGACTTCTCAAGTTGTTGATTTTATCGTTTATCTTCATAGTACATGGCTCCTTTCATATGTTTTAAAAATTCTCTTAACAAATCCTACGGTAAATAATACAATTACGTTCAGCATTTATGTCCCTTATAATTATTTATTCTAATAGAGAAAAGGTATTAAAACAAGTAGTTAAGACTTATTTAGTTAATAAACACTCAAAAAGAGTTATATTACATCACAAAGTATTTGGATAGAATAAAATACCATATTATTAAAATAAAAATATTTCCAGCTAATGAACAAGTAAGTCTGAAAAAATATAGAAAGGAATGCTAAAAAGGCTTTTTCAAAATGCATTTTACCTAGGCTAAAGGCTAAGTAAGATCTACTTGCTCACCTGTCTTTCTTGACTATAAGCAAAGCCCAGTGTCATATACATTAATAGTCAGCCCATTTTACTTAATTATAGTATAACAAGAACTTGCTATATAGAATTCGATTTTAAATAGTCAGCTAATCAACTGTATTATTAATATTGGCTTATTTTTATATCAAAAATGTCTTATAATAGATATGTAAATAACCTTGACAAAATACTATTTATAACAGGAGGCGTTTAAATGGATAAGAAAATGGTAGTAATCGTAAAGGGAATTGTTCTGTTTAACAATAAGGCCTTGATACTAAAAAGATCTGAAAAGGACAGGATCAATCCTGGCAAATGGGAATTTGTTGGCGGTAAAATAAACTTTAATGAAGAACTTGAAGATGCATTAAAAAGAGAAATCAAGGAAGAAGCCTCCATAGATATTGAAGTAGATGACATACTATATGCTACTAATTACAGGACAAGCCCCACTAGAAATGATGTAGTCATTGTATATAAATGTCATGCCATTAGTGATAAGGTAAAGCTTTCAAAGGAGCATTCAGATTATAAATGGGTAACTGAAGCTGAGTTAGAAAAGTACATATATGAACAACTAGCGGCAGATTTGAAAAAATACAATGCTATTTCTAAAATATTTTCATAAACATTTTATATAGGACCTTATAGTAAGCCTATCCTCCTTTACAGAACAAGCGGTTTTCACATTGGAGGGCAATTTAACAAAATAGCTTGTATATGACTTGATTGGTAGACTAAGTGTTATGATAGTGTTTTTATAAAAGCGTATGTTCCAGAATAAGTATATATTAAAGGATAATTACAAGAAGGAATCGGTTTTTTAGCCGATTCCTTCTTGTAATTATTTTCCCTTCTCCCTTTCCAGTACCTTCTTTAAAAACTTTCCTGTATAAGATTCTTCTACCTCAGCTACTTCCTCAGGAGTACCAGTAGCTACTACTGTTCCACCCTTATCTCCACCTTCGGGACCTAAGTCTATTATATAATCAGCAGTTTTTATAACATCTAAGTTGTGTTCTATTACCACCACTGAATTTCCGCCTTCAACCAATTTATTCAAGACTTTTATGAGATTATGGATATCAGCCATATGAAGTCCAGTTGTTGGCTCATCTAATATATATATTGTCTTTCCTGTGCTCTTTTTGCTCAACTCTGTAGCCAGTTTAACCCTTTGGGCTTCCCCACCGGACAGTTCGGTTGAGGACTGACCCAACTTGATATATCCTAATCCTACATCGTATAGAGTCTGCAGCTTTCTTTTAATTGGAGGTATGTTTTCAAAGAATACCAATGCTTCTTCCACGGTCATGCCTAGGACTTCAGAGATGTTCTTCCCTTTGTATTTTACTTGTAGTGTTTCCCTGTTATATCTTTTCCCTTTACATACTTCACAGGGCACATATACATCTGGCAAAAAGTGCATCTCAATCTTCAGGATCCCGTCACCTTTACAAGCTTCGCATCTACCTCCCTTTACATTGAAACTAAAGCGCCCTTTATTATATCCTCTCATCTTAGCTTCTGGAGTCATAGCAAATACATCCCTGATGTAGTCAAACACACCTGTATAGGTGGCAGGATTTGATCTAGGAGTTCTTCCAATTGGAGATTGGTCAATTACTATGACCTTATCCAGATTTTCTACTCCTTTAATATCCTTATGTTTTCCAGGTCTAGCCTTTGCTCCATTTAGCTTTTGTGCCAAGCTCTTATAAAGTATTTCATTAATCAATGTACTTTTACCAGAGCCAGAAACTCCAGTTATACAGGTTAGTACTCCTAGAGGTATTTTTACATTGATATCCTTCAAGTTATTTTCATTAGCACCCACTATTTCCAGCCATTTACCATTAGGTTTTGTTCTTTCCTTTGGTATTTCTATTCTCTTAATACCAGATAGATACTGTCCAGTGATGGAGTTCGGATTTTTCTTTATATCTTCAACTGTTCCTTCAGCAACTATATATCCTCCATGAACTCCAGCTCCAGGACCTATATCTACTATATGGTCGGCAGCATACATGGTGTCCTCATCGTGTTCTACAACTATAAGAGTATTTCCTATATTGGTTAAATCTCTCAAGGCCTTAATTAGCTTTTCATTATCCCTCTGATGTAAGCCTATGCTTGGCTCGTCTAGTACATATATCACACCCACAAGTTTGGAACCAATTTGGGTTGCTAATCTAATCCTTTGAGATTCTCCTCCTGAAAGGGTTCCTGCACTTCTTGATAGGCTTAAATACTCTAGCCCAACATCCTTCAAGAAGGTCAACCTTTTATTTATCTCCAGTAGCACTTGGTTTGCTACAAACTTCTTAGTATCAGATAATTCCAAGTTGTTGAAAAACTCTATTGCCTTATCTATGGATAAGTCTGTAACTTCAGCTATATTTAATCCCCCTACTTTTACAGCTAATACTTCCTTTTTTAGCCTCTTTCCTCCACAGGTAGGGCAGGGTATTTCAGCCATATACTGCTCTATCCTATTCTTCATATAATCAGAAGTAGTCTCCATGTACCTTCTTTCAAGGTTTTTAATAATACCTTCAAAGGTCCCAGTAAACTCTTTAGCCCCCGATGAATAGTGACTATTAAAAGTAAATTTAATAGGCCTATCAGTTCCATATAGTAGCTCCTCCATAAACTTCTTAGGTGCATGCTTTAATGGAGTATTCACATTGAAACCATTATCTTCTGCCAAGGTCTTAAAGATCTGATAATAGTATCCGCTGTCATTAGTTGTATTGTAGGGAGCAATGCCCCCCTCCTTTATGCTCAACTCAGGATTTGGTATAAGCTGCTGTTCATCGATCCTCTTATAATAGCCTATTCCATTACAGGTGGGGCACATACCATAAGGATTGTTGAAAGAAAACATCCTTGGAGATAATTCCTCAATAGCTATACCACAGTCAGGACAAGCTAGTTTTTGACTAAACATAATTCTTTCCTTATCTATAACATCCACAATGACCAATCCCTCTGATAGCTTTAAAGCTGTCTCCAATGAATCGGTAAGTCTTCCTTCAATGCCTTCCTTGATAATTATCCTATCTACCACGATTTCTATGTTGTGCTTTTTGTTTTTATCTATCTTTATTTCATCTGTAACCTCGTACATTTCCCCGTCAACTATTATTCTTACAAATCCCTCTTTCTTAATATTCTCAATTAGGTTTTTATGTTCTCCCTTTTTACCTCTTACTACAGGAGCAAGTATTTGGATTCTAGTCCTTTCGTCAAGCCCCATAATCCTATCTACCATCTGATCTACAGTTTGGCTTTTTATTTCCTTACCACACTTG
This sequence comes from Tissierellia bacterium, assembly GCA_012735215.1. GTDB lineage: Bacteria > Bacillota > Clostridia > Tissierellales > Tepidimicrobiaceae > JAAYHX01. Next base: position 44,000 of record JAAYHX010000017.1, on the reverse strand, counting down.
TAGCAGTAAGGGGTACCAATCCTTGCAAACAGTATTCTCAAATAATCATAAATTTCAGTAACTGTTCCTACTGTAGATCTAGGATTTCTACTAGTTGTCTTTTGGTCAATAGAAATAGAAGGTGATAAACCTTCTATATACTCCACGTCTGGTTTCTCCATCTGACCTAAGAACTGACGAGCATAGCTGGATAAGCTTTCCACATACCTTCTCTGGCCTTCCGCATATATGGTATCAAAGGCTAGAGAAGATTTTCCTGAGCCACTTAATCCAGTAATGACAATAAACTTATCTCTAGGAAGTTCCAAATCTATATTCTTAAGATTATGCTCTTTTGCGCCTTTAATAACTATTTTATCTTGTCCCAATATTTTCACCTCTTCACTAATATGACCATTGGAGTATACATGATCAAATTTCAAACTTATAAAGTATTTTACTCCAAACCTGCTTCTTTTATCTTCTTCAACTCAATCATCTTATCTCTTAGTTCTGCTGCTTTCTCAAAGTTTAACTCTTCTGCTGCCTTTAGCATAGCTTCCTTTAATCCTTCTATCATGGAATCCAAGTCTTCTGCCTTAAAGGATTCTACTTTGTATACTTCTTGGTCCTCCAAGGCTACTGTTGCCTCTATAACATCCCTTATTCCTTTTACAATGGTCTTTGGAGTAATATTGTGCTCTTTATTGTATCTTGCTTGGATTTCCCTTCTCCTGTTAGTTTCATCTATAGCCCTTTTCATAGATTTGGTTATGGTGTCTGCGTACATTATAACCTGACCAGAGGCATTTCTAGCTGCCCTACCTATGGTCTGTATCAGGGAAGTTTCTGATCTTAAAAAGCCTTCCTTGTCGGCTTCCAAGATGGCTACTAAAGAGACTTCTGGCAAATCTAATCCTTCTCTTAACAGATTTATACCAACTAATACGTCATACTTGCCTAACCTTAAATCCCTAATGATTTGCATTCTTTCTAAAGTATCTATATCCGAATGAAGGTAGGTTACCTTAATTCCTATTTCTTTAAAGTAATCAGTTAAGTCCTCTGCCATTTTCTTAGTTAGTGTGGTAACCAGTACCCTTTCTTTCCTTTCTGCCCTAATCCTAATCTCCTTTACTAAATCATCAACCTGATGCTCTATAGGTCTTATATCAATTTCGGGATCTAAAAGACCCGTTGGTCTAATAAGCTGTTCTACTATCTGCTGTGAATGTTCCCTTTCATAAGGTCCAGGAGTGGCAGACACATATACTATCTGATTAATAAGGCTTTCAAACTCTTCAAACTTAAGGGGCCTATTATCCAGAGCTGATGGTAGCCTGAAACCATACTCCACTAGAGTTTGCTTTCTGGATCTATCCCCCTCATACATACCCCTTATCTGGGGTAGGGTCACATGGGATTCATCTACAATTATCAAGAAGTCATCTGGAAAGTAATCAATTAGAGTAAAAGGCCTGCTTCCTGGTGGTCTACCGCTAAGGTGCCTTGAATAGTTTTCTATACCTTGACAGAAGCCCATTTCTTTTAACATTTCAATATCATATCTGGTTCTCTGTTCAAGTCTTTGAGCTTCCAGTAGCTTGTTTTGACCTCTTAGTTCCTTTAATCTTTCCTCAAGCTCCTCCTCTATACTTATAACTGCCTTATCTATTTTCTCCTTGGATGTAGCATAGTGGGAGGCTGGGAATATGGATACATGATTTCTAGCACCAATTATTTCTCCAGTAATGTGGTTTAGTTCAACAATCCTATCTATTTCATCTCCAAAAAATTCCACTCTTATAACCTGTTCACTAGAGGCTGCCGGGAATATTTCCAAAACATCCCCCCTAACCCTAAAGGTACCTCTTTCAAAATTTATGTCATTTCTCATATATTGAATATCTATCAGCTTTTTCATTATTTCATCCCTATCCTTAACCATTCCAGGTCTTAGGGATATTACTAAGTTCTCATAATCAATAGGGTCCCCTAGGCCATATATACAGGAAACACTAGCTACTATAATCACATCTTTTCTCTCAAATAAAGCTGCTGTAGCCGAGTGCCTGAGCTTATCTATTTCATCATTTATTGAAGCATCCTTTTCTATATAGGTATCCGACTGGGGTACATATGCTTCCGGCTGGTAATAATCATAATAGGATACAAAATATTCCACTGCATTATTTGGAAAAAACTCCTTAAACTCGCTAGCCAATTGATAGGCCAATGTCTTATTGTGAGCAATTACTAACGTAGGTTTTTGTACTCTTTCTATTACATTGGCCATAGTAAAGGTTTTACCTGATCCTGTTACCCCCAATAGGGTTTGATGTTTGAGATTGTTTAGTATTCCATTGGATAGTCTATCTATAGCCTGAGGTTGATCCCCAGTTGGCTTAAAATCTGATTCTATTTTAAATCTAGACATATATTTCACCTCTTGATGAACGTTTGTTCTTATCTTATTATATTACAATATTATATCTTGTCAATTTATCGCATCAAAAAAGTTGAACAATTTTTATAATTATTATAAACTATTAGAAAAAGGACTTGTTAAGCAGTAGAATGTAAAATATAGGGTATTAAACACAGCACAAACTTTTTTATGGCCATAAAAGGAGGACGATGAATGTATAAAAAAATATTTCTAGTTATCATTATATCCATATTCACCATGGTATTAACTTCCTGTTCTCAAGAAGAAAAGAATTCCGTTCAAGAATTAAGTGAGAAAAGTGAATCAATAGAAGAAAAACCTATTGATTATAAGATAGATCAAATAGTATTATCAAAAGGCTTCCAAATAACAGATACCAATGTGGATATTATAGAAAAAGGCACTAATTTGAAGCTGCTGGTAACTGCAGGAGTAGTTGAAAGCTCTGGAGTTGATGTAGATAGGATAACAATGACAGGGAATACTTTAAATATATACCTAACAAGAAAGATGGAAGAGGATAAAGTTCAGTTAGCAGTTCCTCAGATTACTCTTGAAATCAACACTGATTTGAATAGCCATCCCGAGGATATAAATTTCAATATTATTGCTAATAATTATGAACCTATATCTTTAAAATTCAATAAGAATCAAATTATAGATAGAATATGCACAGAATTAAAAATTGAACCTACAACGGTTCCAAAGGCAACATTATATAAGGCAGACAATAATATACTATGGAATGTATATTTCCCATATCAATTAGACAAGGAAAATATACAATCTCCATTGTTTAATTTAAATGTAGAGGCTAACGCAGCTACAGGGGAAATATTAGATAAGGAAAAAGTCAATGTATCCACATATTTGGACCATGGACATATTTTGGATTACATGCCTAATGAACTATTGGTTTATAAGCAGGAAAATATTGAAAATGGTATTCCTCATGAAAGTCTGTGGACTTATAGTTTAAAAAATGATACCAAGAAGAAATTGTACACTACAAAACATACCATTAAATCTTCACTTATAAGTCCTGACGGAAAATATATATCTCTAATTGAAAGTGATGAATCAAAGAGCGATGTTTTCTTAATAGATAGGGCAGAAAATCTTACTATTAAAATAACTCCTACCAATAATTTGCATGGAAAACTGATGAAGTGGAAAGATAAAAACAGTCTGTATTTAGTAGATGTCAACAATGATAAATCTACACTGTACCTGTATAATGTCAGCAAAAAGGCCTTTAACATAGTCATGCATTTGGATAAGATTGTTGAATCCTTCGATGTACTTGGTGACAAAATCATCTTTACAGAGCATGATGAATATTTAATAAACAAAAATATATATCTTGTGGAAAAGGATGATAAGTTAAATTTAATTGGTAAGGGTTTTAAACCTATTCTTTTCGATGACAAACATATTATTTACCTAGAAAATCTAGAAGAGAAGAATTTAAATAGATTACAAGTCTACAATATTGAAAAAAATGCTATTACAGACACCTTTTCCTGTAATATTCTAGATTTTTATAGATTAGATGATAATAATCTATTATTTATAGAAAACCTAAATCTAAACAACCAATTTAATTTTGGAAAATATAATGTGAAATATAAATCCTCAACGGCTATTTCTCAAATAAATAGCAATAAATTATACTATAATCAAAAGGAGAACAAAGCCTATATATCTTTAACAATACCAACAAAGGAAAAGAATGTATATAATATATATAGCATCGATTTAAGCAAAGTAAATTCTAACACAAATTAATCAATTCTATTAAAACAGTATGGTGAACTTCACCATACTGTTTGTTTTCTCTACAGCTCCTCAACTTCTAAAGGTTGACCTTTTTTGCCTGAACCTATTAATAAATCTAGCTATAGAACTTTCTTTTTCCTCCACAATCAATTGATAATCGGGAGTATCCGATATTACAATTAGCCCTAAACTATTAATTCCTTTCCCCTTGGAATTCTTATATTCTTTAGATATATAACCTTTCTTCACATCTAGGATATCCATCCAAAGGATTCTAGGCCTATAATATAGTATTTCCTCAACATCTTCCTTGGAAAAAATCCTCCTGCCATTTATGGATATTAATATATCTCCTGATTTAAAGCCTATTTTTTCACCTATACTACCAGGCAATGTATCCAATATTTTCAATCCTTTACTGGAAGGCTTAAAAATATATTTTCCCCTTTCCTCATTCAATCTACCCAGTGCAATAATTATTTCATGGGCAACTGGTGCAAATATTGCTGCTAGATACTTGTAAGTATAATCCCGTTGAGACTTAATGGAAAGTATAATTAAGATTATGCTGAAGAAAAATAATAAGATAGATGTATGCCTTGCTTTTTTCTCTGGTAAACTAGACAAGGAAAGGTCCCCGTAGCCTAATATAGCTATTAAGGTCATAGGATTAGTTTTACCTTGTAAAAACATAACAAAGGGAACTGGCCAAAATCTGTTCATGGCAAATCCTCCAATTATGTGATTATCCTTTTCCATGAAGATAGGGATCCTACTGCTAGTTCCATCAAGTAGAATAAGCATGCTTTCTATGAGATGTAATACTCCAACTACAAACATTATGCCGGTAACATTTATATTTGGCCACCCTAATATTAAACTGGATAAAGATACAATTCCACCAGCATAGGAAAAACATATAAATCTTGGATGCAGAATGGATAAAATTAAAGACAAGGGCAAGAGGAATATAAAGTCACTCTGACTTATAAAAACCTTATAATGAATAAATACTATGCTGCCCAAGATCCCTCCAACCAACCCAAAGACAATGGAAGAAATGGTATTTAAAAAAGGGGACCTTTTATACTGCCCTAAAATCCCCTTCTCCATTTTTCCTGTTTTTATATATTGGAACAAGACTATACAAGCAACTATCCAAAATAGAGGTGATAGCAAAGTGGATAATATATTGACAGTAGAAAAATATATTGTTTCTAATAATAGATCCATTCCCATTCCCCTTTGTTTAGGTCTTGTCTTTATTTAATTATTTTATTTATTTCACTAATTGCTTCTTGTAGCTGTGTATCCTCCTTTAGATTCTCTAAGCCTATTTGCTCTATATCCTCTGGTAGATCAACTTTTATGTCCGGTTCAATGCCTATCCCGTGGATATTCACTCCATTTGGAGTAAAATATTCTGATACTGTAAGCTTAAATCCTGATCCATCTTTTAGTTGTCTTATCCTTTGGACTATGCCTTTGCCAAAGGTCTTATTTCCTAATAAAATTCCCCTATTATGATCCTTTATGGCACCTGCTAGTATCTCGGAAGCACTAGCACTACCTTCATTTACTAAGACTACAAGAGGAAGATCTACATGGTCTTTGTCTGAATTCTCGTATTGTTTTTCACCATTTTTTGTCTGAGTATAAACTATTACTCCATCTCCCAACAATTCGTCAGCAATCTTTACACAAACATCTAATAGTCCACCTGGATTATTCCTTAAATCTAATATAAGTCCAGAAATATCCTTATTCATTAAGGAAGTCAAGTGTTCTTTAAAATCATCATAGGTTAACTCATCAAAGGAGGTAATTTTAATATATCCAATATTATCCTCTATTACATCTGATTTTACCGTTTGTATTCTTATTTGCTCCCTGATTATTTTCATGTCTATATGTTGATTATTGCCATCTTTATTAGTTCTTAAAATAGTAATAGTAACAGAAGTATTTGGTTTACCCTTCATTCTACTTACTGCCTCATCCATCTTGTCTGCAGTAAATTCCTCTCCATCTACCTTAATTATCTTATCCCCAGGCTTAATACCTGCCCTTTCTCCTGGTGTATCCTCAATAGGCGATACTACAGTTATTAGATTATCCTCTCCAGGAGTTACCACTACGCCTATACCACCATATACTCCCTCTGTCTCCTCAGCAAAATCCTTAAACTCATCTATAGTCATATATCCAGAATAGGGGTCCCCTAAAGCCTCAAACATACCTTTTAATTGGCCATCAAGGAGTTTGTCCTTGTCAACTTCTCCCAAATAATTTTCTAATATATAATTCTCAAGCTCAATAGCCTTGGAATATCTTCCATAAGTAGACAGAAGCATATTATATTCACTAGCTGGTACAAGTACTTTGTCATTATATTTAAGGCTAACAATGTTGCTCAATGTAAAAGTGATAGCATTGGTAAATATTAATAGTATTACCATTACTATAACTGTTTTCTTCTTTGACATTCTATTCACCTCTAAACCAAGTATTATGTATTCTATTTTATTAGTTTTACAAAAACATTATACCATTAAAATAAGAAAAGCTTCCAAGGAAGCTTTTCTATAAGACAAAAAATTTCCCATTCATTACAAAAAAGGGGATTAGTTCCCCTTTAACCATGGTAAAGGATCCACATATTGACCATTTTTTCTTACTTCAAAATGCAAATGTGGTCCTGTAGATGCGCCTGTACTACCTATCTTTGCTATGACAGTTCCTCTGCTAACTGTCTGCCCCTCACTAACGGTAAGGTATGAGTTATGTGCGTATAAAGTTACTATACCTCCTCCATGATCAACCATAACGACCTTTCCATAGCTTCCAAGAGTTCCTGAATATATAACAACGCCATTGGAAGCAGCAATTACATTAGTGCCTGTAGCTGCTGGTATATCTATACCAGTATGTAGTTTCTTAACCTTATAAATTGGATGGATTCTATACCCAAAGTAGGATGATATTCTGGTATTGCCCGGTACTGGCCAAGCCATAGCCCCTCCAGAATAGGGAGTTTGAACTCTCTGTCTTCTTACAATTTCTGATTCAATTTCTTTAGCCAGCTGATTTAACTTATCATATTCAGCCTCAGCTTGTGCCAAATTTTTCTCTAAATCTTTCATATAAAGCTCTTTGGCCCTTGATGCCGTCTCCAAATTATTTCTCTTTTTTTCCAGTTCAGATTTTGCAGCCTCTACTGAAGCCCTTTGGGCCTTTAACTCTATATTCTTTTTATTTATTATTTCTCTTTGCTCTTTCATGTATTTAATCAATTCCACATCATGGTCCACAATGGCTTGTATCATCTCTCTCCTGGATAGTAGTTCGCTAATATTAGATGAGGAAAGAAGTACTTCTAACAAGCCTACATTCCCCTTTTTATACATGACTCTAAGTCTGTCATTAAATACTTCCTCTTTTTCCTTTATGTTTCTTTCTGCTTTTTCCAGCTCAGCAACAGTCTTATTTATTTCAGCATTTAACCTTGTCAATTCATTTTCAACTTGACTTAGCTCGCTAGCAGCCGTTTCAATCTGTTTGTCCAATTCTTCCATTTGAACATTTATATCTTTAGCTTCCTTCTTTAAATTGTCTATTTGATCCTTTACATTTTCCATCTGCTTTTCTGTATTCTGCTTCTTTTCTTTTAGCTTGTCCACATCACTTTGTGCAAAAGCATAAAAACAGTTTAACAACAGAAGTATAGCTAGTATTAGAAATACTCTTCTCTTATTACTACCCATGCCACGTGTCGCCTCCTTCTAAACATTCAAGAATTTCCTTAGAGAAACCAGACTTCCCAAGGCCCCTATTCCAGCCCCTATAGCTATAAAAATGGTCATTATATCCTTTAACAGTATTGTAGGAGGTACTAAATATATTGTAAATAATACATACAGCCTATCGCTTACAGTATTGAAAAAGTATTCATAGCCATAATAAACTGCTGCAATTGATAACATTGCGCCAATTAATCCAAATAAAACCCCTTCAATTATAAAAGGTCCTCTTATATATCCGTTAGTTGCCCCTACATATTTCATTATGTTGATTTCTCTTTTTCTAGCAGTTACCGTTAATTTTATGGTATTTGAGATAATAAATATAGATACAAATATCAGTATAGAGACAATTATCATTCCGCCTGTTTTTACATAGTTAGCAACTAATACTAGCTTTTCAATAATGTCCTGGTTATACTGTACCTCATCTATGCCATCTAAGTCTTTTATGTCCTCAGCTATTTCATCTGCATATTCAATATCTTTTAACTTTACTATGAAGGTGTCTGGTAGAGGATTAGTTTCTAAGCCTTCTAAAAGATATCCTTCCTCTCCCCAGTCATTTTTCATTTTTTCCAAAGCTTCATTTTTGGATTGAAATGTAACTGAAGAAACGCCATTTTGGTTTTCCAGCCTGTTTTGGATGGTAGATATTTGCTCATCATTAATATCGTCTTCTAGAAATACTTGTATTTCATCAAATTTATCTTTGGTATCTACTACTAGATTGTTAAGGCTTAATATTATAATAAATACTAATCCAAGTATTACCAAAACCGCTGTAATTGATGTAATAGAAGCCAGTCCCATACCCTTATTACGCCACATTCCTTGAAAACCCTGTTTGATAATATTTTTTAAGACTCTAAATTTCATGCTCATACACACCCTTTTCTTCGTCTCTTACTATGACCCCTTTTTCAATCTCTATAACCCTCTTCTGCATAGCATCTACTATATCTTTGGCATGGGTTGCCATCAGAACGGTTGTCCCACGTCTATTTATATCTCTTAGCAGTTTCATTATTTCCCATGCAGTATCAGGATCTAAGTTTCCGGTAGGTTCGTCAGCAATCAATACTGGTGGATTGTTTACTATAGCCCTTGCTATTGCAACTCTTTGATGTTCTCCTCCTGATAGCTGATCAGGATAACAGTCCGCCTTTTTGCTTAAATTTACCATACCTAGTACTGTAGGAACACTTCTTCTTATTTCCTTGGGGTGGGAGCCAACTATTTCCATGGCAAAGGCTACATTTTCATATACGGTTTTATTGGGTAAAAGCCTAAAGTCTTGGAAAACTACTCCAACATTTCTTCTTATGTATGGTATCCTCCTATTCTTTACATTGGTGATATCCATATTATTTAAATATATTCTACCTGAAGAAGGATTTTCCTCCTTTAAAATCAACTTTATTAAAGTAGATTTACCTGCTCCACTTGGGCCAACTAGAAAAACAAAATCTCCCTTTCCTATTGACAGGTTAATATTAGACAATGCCTTTACTCCATTTGCATACTCTTTATCTACATTTATAAATTTGATCAATGTATTTCACCTCGATATTTACCGTTTATTTTGCCAATAATATAATTATAACACATTCTAAACAAGTGTTAGTTTGAAACTATTAAACATTTTATAAGATTTTAAATCAGTTAATGCTTTACTTTAATTATATATTATAATATAAAGAAAACAATAAATAAACAGTAAAGGGTGGTGTTTTTGGATAAAAAAGCCTTAAGGAAAGCAATGATGGAAAGAAGAAAAAATATTCCCCAAGAGGAAAGAAAGGAAAAATCTAATAGGATTAAAGAGAGACTCTTTAGTTTAGAACTGTTTAAAAAAGCTAATTTTATTTTTACCTTCATAAGCACAGAAGAAGAAGTAGACACTCATGAAATAATCAAAGAATCCATTAATATGGGGAAGAGAATAGGAGTACCTATAACCCTATCTAAAGAAAAGAGAATGATGGTCTCAGAAATTCAAGATTTTGCTAGTGAGTTGGAAATAGGCTATTACAATATCCTAACTCCAAAGAAAGAATACATTAGAGAAGTTGACCCAGAAGAAATTGATATGGTATTAGTCCCTGGATTGATATTTAGAGAAGATGGATATAGGATAGGCTATGGAGGAGGGTATTACGATAGGTTTTTAGGGGGAATAGATTCTGTTATCAAAATCGGACTGTGTTATGAAATGCAGCTCTCTGAAGATATACCTATAGATACCTATGATATTCCTGTAAACTATATTATCACAGAAGAAAGGCTTATAGACTGTAAAGGCAATAAAAAATAAGGGTAGATTAGAGTCTACCCTTACTCATAACTTTTGCTCAGTTGAGAATAATATCTTAGCTTCTCCTGTACAAGATAGTTTATGGTACCTTTTTCATATTGGCCTTTTTCATTTTGCTTGCCTGCTTTAACACCTGTTAATATTTCTATGCCTTCATCTATGGTCTTGACAGCATATATCTTAAACCTTCCCTTATCAACCGCGTCTATCACTTCATCATCTAACATTAGATTTACTATGTTCTGATAAGGAATGATAACTCCTTCCTCTCCTGTAAGCCCTTTCAGCTTACATATTTTGTAGAAGCCTTCAATTTTTTCATTTACTCCACCAATTGGCTGTATCAATCCTTTTTGGTTTACGGATCCTGTTACTGCTATGGATTGTTTTATTGGCTTTTCCGCCAAGCTGGATAGCAATGCATACAATTCTGTACTAGAAGCACTGTCCCCATCTACTCCACTATAGGATTGTTCGAAGGTTATACTTGCAGTAAGAGTTAAAGGAAAGTCTTGAGCGTATTTTTCTCCCAAGTAACCTCCCAATATTAAAACTCCCTTATCGTGTATGCTCCCAGACTGGTTCACTTCTCTTTCTATGTTTATAATGCCTTCCTTACCGGCAAAAGTATTTACTGTTATTTTGCTAGGTCTACCAAATACATATTGTCCTACATTGATTACAGATAAGCCATTTATCTCTCCAATCTTTTCTCCCTTAGTGTCTATGATTATTGATCCGTTTTCAATGGCTTCTATTATTTTTTCCTCATATATGCTGCTTCTGAAGTTTTTCTTATCAATGGCTAGTTTGATTTCATCCCTAGTTACTATGGATTTATTATTTATACTTGCCCATTGGTCAGCTTCATATATAACTTCTACCAATTGGTTAAACTTTGCAGTAAGCTTATTCTGATGGGCTGCAAGTCTGCTGCTGTATTCAATAATAGCTGATAAGGCTGTTTTGTCAAAGGGTTTTAGGTTCTGCTCTTTACATTGGTATGCTACAAAGGAGCCTATCTTTCTAATATTTTCTTCATTTCTATCCATTTCCAAATCAAAATCCGCCCTTATTTTGAATAGTTTCTTAAAATCATCATCATATGCATATAGCAACTGATAGGTATAAGGGTCTCCAATCAGTATTACCTTTACATCTAAGGGGATTGGTTCTGGAGTCAAAGTTTCAGATATTATATTTAGTCCAGTTATATTCTCCACCCTAATCTTTTCAGTAATCAAGGCCCTTTTTAATCCATCCCAAGCATGTGGACTCATTAGAACGTCTTTAGCCTGTAATATGATATATCCACCATTAGCCTCATGTAAAGCTCCAGGTCTAATCTTTGTGTGATCGGTCTTAAATCCTCCCATTTCATTTACATATTCAATCTTTCCAAACAGATTGTAATAGGTGGGGTTCATCTCCCTGATAACAGGGGCATGAGTTTTACCATTATTGCTCATGAAAAGATTTACTTCATACCTTTTCATGATGTCATCGGTGGAGCTTTCCATTAAGCCAAACTTGGATAGGGTCTTCTTTTCATCCTTTCCTAGAAACAAGTCATAATTGTTAACAATATCTATCTTAAAATCCTTCAAATACTCACATACTTCCTTGTTTTCCCTATACTTGTCAATTAGTGACTCCAAGTATACATCTAATACTTCCATGACTTTGCTTTCTCTAAGCTTTTCTATTTCCTTAATTAGCTTTTTCTCCAACTCCCTAATTCTTTTAATGTACTCATAGGATTCTTGGTTTAACTCGTTGGAGTCGTTCATCAGCTTCTGTACTTCTTCCTCAGAAAGATTGTCTAACTCTTCATCTGTCATAGGTCTGCCATCCTTCATGGGAATGTTTAATATGCCCTTATCTGTTTGTCTAAACATGAAATTATATTCTTTAGCCAGTTCATTTAACTCCTCCAAGATCTCTTGGGCTTTAGACTGATAAGATGAGTAAATCAAACTCCTCCTGTTTTCATATTCCTTTGAGGTTAATGCTTTAGGGATTTCTATTTTTAAATTTTCAATGGCATTTTCTACGTCCTTCTTAAATATTTTTCCTTGTCCATTGGCCATGCTTATTGCTCTAGGTGCATCTGGCCTTTTAAAATTATATACATAGCACCAATCTTTTGGAGGCTCTTTCTTACTAGCAAATTCATTGGCTACTAAAAGAGAATAGCTGTTTTTACCAGTGCCTGTAAGGCCTGAAACATATATATTGTAGCCTTTTCTATTGATAGAAAGACCATACTTTAAAGCTTCCATTGCCCTTTCTTGACCTATTAGCTCACTGGATGCCGGTAAGTCCTTAGTGGTTATCCCATTGAATATTTCACATTGGCATTCCTTCTTCAACTTTTCTTTTGGAACTACAAAATTCTCCTTCATCTACTCACCCCCGGTTATGAGATATATACCCAAATATTGTAGTATACATCAGTGTTTTCTTGTATGCATAATATGCCCCACTTCCTAGTATTGATAATGTTAATAAAATGACGACCAATATTTTCCCTTGGTCGTCTAAGAAGGTTAAATTATTCTTCATACTCTACTTTTAAGTTTATTCTCTTTGGCATCTCTTCCAATTCAGTCTTAACAATTGTAAATGGATAATCAAATCCTTGGGTTACTATTTCATCAGGGTCAGGATCATAATATTTAGCTACTACAGTTAGGTCAAAATCTCCATTGTCCTTTTCCTCCTTGATTATCTTTTCCACCTCTACACCATATCCTCCTGTTTTCTTCTCACCCCTAGTGACAACCACATATATTTCTTTATTCAATCTACAGGTTAAAGCCTTTTCCTCTGATAGGTATTTGGGAAGGATCTCCTTTATCTTCTCAGGAATCTCCGATGAACTCAAAACTTTAAATCTCACTTCATTATCACCCTTATTCAATAATTTTATAGCAATCAATATGCTCAATAATAGTATTATTACTATTCCGGCAATAATGGTATTCCGTTTTTTCACATAAACCCCTCCTAATAGCTCTCTTAATTCATCATATTCTATAGGATTGGGGTTTATGTTTTACAATTGAAAAATAGCACCAAAATATCGGTGCTATTTCATCTATATCTCTTTATTTATTTAATAGTTCCTTTGCCTTAGCAACTATGTTTTCTGCATTTAAACCATATTTATCTAAAAGCTTGTTTCCATCTCCTGATTCTCCAAAAGTATCCATTGTACCAATCCTGACTATATGAGCAGGATGATTCTCAGCAAGTACTTCTGCTACTGCACTGCCAAGGCCACCAATTATATTGTGCTCCTCTACTGTAACAATTCCTTTAGTTTCCTTTGCAGCCTTTATGATGATATCTTTATCAATGGGCTTTATGGTTGATATATTTATTACTCTTGCAGATATATTTTCTTCTGCCAACTTATCACATGCTTCTAAGGCCTTAGCAACCATAACCCCTGTAGCTATTATAGTCACATCACTTCCGTTTCTTAACTGGACACTTTTTCCTATCTCAAATTCATAATCTTCATCTAAGATTACAGGCACCTTGCTTCTACCTAATCTAATGTATACTGGTCCATTGTGTTCTGCCGCCTTGAATACACATTTTTTTGTCTCCACTGCATCTGCTGGACATAGAACAACCATATTTGGTATGCTTCTCATTAGGCTGATATCCTCAAGGGCTTGATGGGTTGCCCCATCCTCACCAACAGTCAATCCAGCATGGGTTGCTGCAATTTTTACATTTAGCTTTGGGTATGCAACAGAATTCCTTATTATTTCATAGGCTCTTCCAGTTGCAAAGATAGCAAAGGTACTAGCAAATGGTATCTTGCCAGTAGTAGCCAAACCTGCAGCTGTAGCCATTAGATTTTGCTCTGCAATACCTACATTAAAGAATCTCTCAGGAAAAGCCTTTTTAAACACGGCAGTCTTAGTAGAACCTGAAAGATCTGCATCTAGTACTACTATATCCTTATTGATCTCTCCTAGTTCCTTTAAAGCTTCACCATATGCGTCTCTTGTAGCTATCATATTAGCCATCTAAAACACACCTCCTAGTTCTTCTAGGGCTTTAGCTGCTTCTTCTTCTGAAGGTGCTTTGCCATGCCAGTCAACCTGATCTTCCATAAAAGAAACACCTTTCCCTTTAACAGTTTTTGCTATGATAATGGTTGGTTTTCCTTTTGTGTTCTTAGCTTCCTCCAAGGCCATAAAAATCTCTTCAAAGGAATGACCATCTATATTAATTACATACCAACCAAAGGCCTTAAATTTTTCATCTATTGGTTCTATATTCATTACATCCCTGTTCCAACCATCTATTTGCAAACCATTGTGATCTAAAAATACGGTTAAATTATCCAATTGATAGTGGGCTGCAAGCATGGCTGCTTCCCAAATGATTCCTTCCTGAACTTCTCCATCACCAAGCAAGGCATATACCCTATACTCTTTACTATCAAGCTTTCCTGCTATAGCCATCCCATTAGCTGCTGCAAGGCCTTGGCCTAGAGAGCCGGTAGTCATATCTACACCTGGTGTGCCCTTCATGTCAGGATGGCCTTGTAACATAGAGTCTATCTTTCTTAAAGTCATTAACTCTTCTTTTGGGAAAAAGCCCTTCTCAGCTAGTGCAGCATAAAGGATGGGAGCTGCATGACCCTTTGAAAGAACAAATCGGTCTCTTTCTGGCCAGTTTGGGTTGTTGCTATCCACATTCATTTCCTTAAAGTATAGAGCCGTAAGTATTTCACAGGCTGAAAGAGATCCTCCAGGATGACCAGACTTTGCTTCCTTAAGCATTTTTATAACTTCTACTCTTAAGTTGTTTGCAATCTTTTCTAAATTCTCATAGCTAGCCATATTTGACCTCCTATAGTTTTTCAATTTCTTTAAAACCTTCCCCTAATACTTCATAAACATCAGCAACCATTACAAAGGCATCTTCGTCTATTTCATAGACTATGTTTCTAATCTTTGTAAACTGATACCTGTTTACTACACATAAGAGAACATTCCTATCTTCCATAGTATACATACCCTTAGCATTAAATAGTGTAACACCTCTATCTAAGTCCTTCATTATTTTGCTACTGATTTCCATAGGTTTATCAGTGATTATCATAAAGGCCTTTAAATTGTCAAATCCTTCTAAGACTAGGTCAATAACTTTAACTGTAATGAACAAGGATATTACAGAATATAGAGATGTTTCTACTTTCTGGTCTACTATACCTGCAAATGCAACTACCATCAGGTCTATGCCCATCATAAATCGTGATGTGCTGAAGGCTGGAAATAGTTTATTCAGTATTGAGCCGGCCAGATCGGTACCCCCAGTAGTACCACCAAACTTAAACACTATACCTAGCCCAGCCCCTGCTACAAGTCCTCCAAAGATTGAAGCTAAAAGCAAATCCTTGGTTAATGCAGTTTCTGGTATTATCTTCAAAAATAAAGACAATAAAACTGTTGAATATAAGGTCTTCCATCCAAAATTCTTCCCAAGTAGAATAATTCCTATTATAAATAATGGAATATTTACCAGCAGGTTAGTTAAATATACAGGTATACCTGTCAATTTTTTCAAGACAATGGCAAAGCCAGTTACTCCACCTGGGGCAATCATATTTGGTTCTTGAAATAGTGCTAAGGCAAATGCTAATAAAAGTGTTCCGATGGTTAAACCTATTAAATCATATATCTTTCTTCGTGTCATGTCTACTCCTCCTCATTCAATTGCTTCTTTATCTAATAGTACAGACAATACAAATTTAGGTATTGCTAGTTGTCGCTTAATTCTTGTAGGCTCTCTTATTAGTCTATAAAACCATTCCAAACCTAGCCTTTGAAATATCTCTGGTGCTCTTTTGCTGACTCCAGCTAGAATATCCATTGTGCCGCCATTGCCAATGATGACCTTCCCATGGATTCTCTCCTTGTTCTTTGCTATCCAAATTTCCTGTTTTGGAAAACCAAGGCCAACAAATATGATGTCTGTTTTGGACTCATTTATCATCTCAACAATCTTTTTTTCTTCTTGGTGATTATCATGCCCAATATGGCTTCCTTTAAAATAACCATGATGATAACCTGCAATTCTGATGTTTGGATACTCACTTACAATGTTCTCTGAAGCTTTCTTCGCTACTCCTTCTTTGCCACCAAGCAAAAATAGGCTATACCCTTTTTCATCTGCCATCTCTAGCATCTTAACAGATAGATCAAATCCAGTAACCCTTTCCTTTAAGGGCTTGTTCCTAATTTTAGAACCATAAATAAGGCCTATACCATCGGGTATGATTAGGTCGTTTTGGTTAATTAGATCCTTCAAGCTTGGATTATCTTTAGCTGCCATTACTATTTCCGTATTAGGAGTACATATGGTATTTAATCTATCACTTGTCAAAAATCCTTCCAATATTTCTGTTGCTTCATCAAAGCTTACATTATCTATTTCCACCCCAAATATCTTTACCTTATGCATAACACCACCTACTGTTTAAAAGCTCCATAACTATAGAAACATTTGTTAAAGCCTCCTGTTCTAGCTTCTCTTCAAAGGCCCATAAGTGGCTCTTAAGCTCCTTTCTGTTATTCCATACAAAATCTATATGATCAACCATCTGAGAGTAGCCTATATTCTCTACCTTTAACATCCTATCCATGTGGATTGACTTTAAAAATCCTTCTACTTTAGGGTCATATATTATGCCAATCATTGGTACCAACTGACTAGCCGCATATATCAATGAATGTAGTCTCATAGCAATGATCATATCTAGTCTTCCTATTATTCCCATGGTGTCTTCTACACTATAAGTGTTTCTGATAACAAAGCACCTTCCACTATTTACCCTTTTGAGTAGTTCTATACTAACAGATAAATCTTCTGGATAATGCATGGGAATCAAGACCACATTTACATCATAATTGGATATCATATAATCTATTGCTTTAGATACAACATCAAGTATTTTCTCCTCATTCTCCCAGCTTCTAATTGAAACTCCCACTAAAGGTTTGTCCTGTGGTATTCTTTCAGTTTTAAATATATTATCTACCACGCTATCCTGGCTGGCTTCCAGGGTAAAAACAGGATCTGCAGTCACCTTTATGCGCTTGTTTGTAACTTCTAGTTCCTCTAAAAATATCCTAGAATTTTCATCTCTTAAGGTGATGAAGTCCACTTTGTTTAATATGTTTTTAGTCCATAACCTATTTATTCTTCTATTGATAGGTCCTATTCCATTTGCATAGACCATAACGGGTTTTCTAAAGAATTTAGCTATCCTCATTAGCCCTAAATAATACAGAATAGATCGGGTACTAGTCACATCCTGCAGCAAACTGCCCCCTCCACTTATAAACAGATCACAGCCTTTTATAGCCTTTATAATCTCTATGGGTTTAAACCTATTTACAGCATTGATCTTGTAAACCTGTTCTGTTTCGGAAGGGTTTTTTGATAATACAGTGATTTCTAGGGATGAATCTGCCTTTCTTAATTCTTTAACTATGGCTTTTAATATGGCGTCGTCACCACTATTGTTGAAACCGTAGTATCCAGAGATTACAACTTTTTTCTTTATGTTCATAAGTATTCTCCTCAATCATCAATCTAAGTGAGTATATGAAATAGTAGACTAGTGGAACTTTTCAATTATGTATTCATATATTTCCTTATGTTTCTCAGCCATATTTCTAGATGAAAAACTATCGCTTACGCATTGGTATAAGTTTCTGCCCATTGTTTCAATATTTTCTTCATTTCCTATTAAGCTTATTATTCTATATGCCAAGGATTCACTATCCTTAGCCTTAATCAAATATCCATTGTAGCCATCCTTTACAAGGTGACTGATACCCCCAACATTAGTTGTTATAATAGGCTTTTTAAACCTGGCCCCTTCCAATATAACATAGGGAAAGCTCTCACTTATAGAAGTAAGCACATTAATGTCGATTGCATTATAAAAAGAATAAGGATCCCTTACATATCCCAAAAAATGAACCCTATCCCCTACACCTAGCTCATTTGCCAATGTTTTTAGCCTATCCTCTTCATTTCCTGAACCTGCAATTAGAAAAAGAACATCCTTTCTTTTTGTGAGTACCTTTTGGGCAGCTTTGATGAAAGTCTCATGATCCTTTACTGCATCCAATCTAGCCATTATGCCAATTATCTTCTTGCCCTTAAAGTCTATATTATATCTATGGAAAAAATCCTCCTTACTTACATAATCTGGTTGAGAATCTAAATCAATTCCATTGTATACAATAAATATTTTTTTACTATCAAATCCTCTAGCTTCAAGCATTTCTTTAAAATCTTGGGATATAGCTACATAGTAATCAAACTTTCTCAAGGCAATAGCATTTAATGGAGTAAATATAAATCTCTTATATAAGTTATCCTTAAAATCTAAGCGGTAATCACTATGGATTGTTGTTATCATAGGTTTGCTTATTTTTTTCTTTAAAAACATTCCAATAAAGTTTGCCCGAGCTCCATGACAGTGAATTATATCATATTCTTCTCTTAGTATTTCTTTAGTTAACTTCTCTACAATAGATAAGTCTGTTCTTTTCTTTTGCTCAAAAACTTGAATATCTATTCCTGCCTTTAATGCATCTTCATAAAAAGTATCCTTCATAAAGCAAATAACCTTTGCATCCATCAACTTCTTCAGTTGTTTCATTAGGGAAATAATGTGGGTTTTAGCCCCACCCGTATCTCCGCCACTAATCAAATGAAGTACTTTCATAGCTATAATGCTCTATTTAAGAGCCCCTCCTTCGCCCTTTATAAACTGTCCTTTTTGAGGAATATAGGTAGCTATTAAAGCTATTAACGTCCAAAAATAAATTATCATTGCAGGTACTTCAAATATATTTTCTACGAAGTTTTGGACTAATACGCCTATTCCACCTACAAAAAGTCCTAGTACTACCAGTTCTTTATCAAAATCTTCCTGAAATCTTATTATCTTAACCGTTGATATAATAAAACAAAGGATCACAAAAGCCATTGCAAATATACCAAACAGGCCCATTTCCGTCATAGTTTTCAAATAATAGTTATCCATATAGAAAGGTGCAAGATTATTATTTATTGCTACTGCTCCACCGAACCTTCCAAGGCCTACTCCAAAAGCTTTATTTTCCTTCCATAGTTCAAATCCTACCTTCCACCTATAAAGTCTGCCATCAGTAGCAGATTTGCTCAAGTAGGTAGGGGTAAGTATATATAGCAATCTCTGACTCATAGAACCCCCTAGCAGCAATAAGCCTATCCCTAACACAGTGAAATGTAGTATGAACTTGGGATTAATCATAATTATGAATATAAATACTGAAAAGCCAAAGGCTAACCAAGCTCCCCTAGACATTGTAAAGAACAATCCTAATAACATAAACAAGCCAGAAATTAAATAGAAGCTTTTCAACCTTTTATCTTTATTGGTGAAGAACATGGAGACTGCAAGTGGTATTAATAACACAAATAAGGAACCGAGTATATTAGGGCTTCCAACTATTGAATATGCTCTTGTCCTTACATTTTCTGACACATCTACCCAATTACCTAACATAGGAACCTTAGCAACATATTGATAGGTAGCATGTAAGCCTAGGAATAAGCCCATCCCAATCATAAGATTAATAACCTTTTTAGAATCCTCTGTATTCCTTATTAGCTGAGTTAATGCAAAATACCAAAATACTTGTTGGAAGACAGCCCTGTATCCTTCAATTGCTATGGAAAGCTCAGGTGCTATTATCATAACGTGAATAATACCAGCTAATATAAATAGAGCTGCTGGTAATCCCATAGGCGTATAATTGTACCTTATATTTCCTTTAGAAGCAATTCTTTTAAATATGATATATATATATAGTATAATTAACAACAGTTCATCCCATATTGGGCTTACAGCAGATAAGATACTTACCTTTCTGATAAAGGTATCCACAAAAATATAGAGTACAGTAAGGATTAATAGGATATCCTTCATAGTTGTAGCTTCTACAGCTTTTGCTAACCAATTGTATACATAGCTGTTGTTTAAAAGTGGATTATTTGATCTAATCTTTGGTTTGTTTATCCTGTTCAATAATCTGCTATTGATTATGGTTAAAATTCTGCTATTTGCTATAGAATCATATAATAAGCTTTCCAACCTTCTAATGTTACCTTCTAAACTCATCAAAATCTTATATATTAAACTACTGTCAATCCAGCTAGTATACTCTTTATTAACTCTAAAAGTATTATCTCTATTAAATTTTCTAATACTAAAAAGGAAACTATTAGAAGCTAAATCCTTGATCCATATTAACATATTGAAAAAATAACTATCCCTTATAGCTTTTATTAGACTCATGCTATTCCACTACCTTTATGCTAATTATTTGTGCCATGTATTTATATAAATCAGATTCTAGAAAGATAGTTTTTCCTTGTCTTAACTCTTGTGTTCCAAGTTTATAACAGTAATCTTCATAGGGTACTGTTGCTTCTATTGTTATTACAGCTTTCTCTTGCAACGGATCTTCTGAAACTACAACATTTCCTTCTGCATCCAAGTTAGTCACTTCTACAGGCAGCAGGTCCACGTCTATAACACTACCATCCAAGTATTTTTTACCTTCTCCTAGCTTATCTCCAACTTGTACAACATCAAAATAGCCTTTATCTCCTACAACTTGAAATTTAACCTGAACTTTAACCAACTCTTCCTGTGAAGTTATATCTGATAGCTGTTTATTGAACATCTTAAAAAACGTCAAAAGTACTAATGCTAGGACAACTATAATAGCAATAAAATCCAAAAGGTTTACTTTACCAAAAATTCTTCCATTTTCATCTATCAGTTTCAATTACTTCACCTCTATATGCTTTATTGTGCTTGGAAATTCAACTTTTGTAGTTTTTAAGACAAATGAATTTCCTGCCTTTACTACCTGCCCTCCTAATTCCATATAGGGTCCACTATATGTAACTTGGGCATCTATTTTTATAGTTACCTTTACTTCTTCTGAATCCTCATAAACTCTCATCTTGCCATCAGATCCAGCTTCTGACCTAAGCAAAGGTTCTACCACTACTTCCTTTATTGTAGCATTTTGAAAATTATACTGAGAAAAAATTTTATCCCCAACTGACAAATCTGTAACCATATCCTCAGTAAGTTCCTTTGCTTCCAAGGTTATTACTAGATCCTTTACATTTGATTCAGTAACTTTTTCTCCTACTCTAATAATTTTATCTCTATTTAAAAATCCAACAATTAAAAGGATTATTATAAGCAAAATAGTAATGTCTATCCAATTCCACTTTTTCTTCATTAAACACCATCCTCTTCTACTTTAGAAGCTTATAAATGATATCAGCTAAATCTTTTGTTTGAGATCTCCTACTGTATTTCCCAATCTCATTCCAATCTGGATTATGCTCAATATGCCCCTTCTTCCACTGTCTGTAGTAGTATATTAAAGCCTCTCCAATTGCTTCTATGTTCTCAGGTTCCACAACAAGTCCAGTCTTGGTATCCTTTATAACTTGTGCTGCTGCACCTTGCTCAGGAACTATCCCTAGAATTGGTCTGTCGGCTTTAATATATTCAAACAGCTTGCCAGTATAGAAGTTTTCAGAACCTTTTCCTTTTCCTATAAGCAGCAGTAGTATATCAGAATAGTATAGCATCTGTATACTATCCCTATGGGGCACATAACCAAAACCCTTAATATTGCCCACCAAGTTGTATTTCTGTGCATACTCATCTATTACCTTTTTATAAACATTTCCTACAATTCTAATCTCTATATCATTTTTATCTATGGAATTGCTTTCTATTGCAATCCTTAACCCATCTAGGAATTCTGTTAAATTTCTCCTGCCATATAATGAGCCTGTATGAGTTATAACAAATTTATCTTGTCCATTTCTTTTGTTAATTAACCCAACAAAATCTTCTTCATCATAGCCATTTGGAATGTAGGTAGAACTTCCCTTTAATGACGGATTATCCTTGATGAAATTATCTAACATAAATTGGGTATTGGTGATTAAAAAATCACATTCACTGGTAATCTCTAATTCTTTCTTCTTTTCAAATTTAAATCGAACCCTTCTATAGAAATCATCTAGATGATAGGGATTGTTAGTCCATTCATCCCTAAAATCAGCTATCCATGCTAAATCTGAGAACTTCCTTTTTAAATACAAGCCCATTAAATGGGAACTGTAAGGGTAGGAAGTAGTATAGATGCATTTTATTTTATGCTCCCTTACTATTTGAGATACCTTCTCCTTATTGAAATAGTACCAGAAAAATTCTCCATCCGGAGAAATTAATCTTGTTCCTATGAATTTAAGAGGAAGTTTAAGTATGCCTTTTTTATTTAGCATGTCGTAGGGTTTAAGTCTATATATCTTTAAATCATCTGGCAATTCTTCCAGCAGGGTGTCATCCCTTAAACTTCCCAAATAGTTCTTTGTTACGACTATTGGCTCTATGCCAAAATCAGGCAGATATTTAACAAATTTTGTAGTCCTTTGGACTCCACTTCCTCCCATAGGGGGAAATTCATTGGCAATTATCAGTATCTTTTCCATGCTAATCCCTACCTAACAGAGTAGTCTTGAATCCATAGTTTATCAACTTCTCTTCACAGAAAAAGTTTCTGGTATCGTATACGTGTTTTGTCCTCATAAGGTTGGATATTCTTTCAAAATCCATGTCTTTATAATCATCGTGATTTACCCCTAAAACAAGTATGTCTGCATCCCTTACAACATCTTCAATAGAGTCAGTCATTAAATGGCTAAAGCTAACCATGTCCTTGTGAGCATAGGGGTCATGAATTGATAGCCTATAGTTAGTTTTTTCAATTAACAGGTTGATTAGTTCAACTATTGGACTCTCTCTTAAATCATCTATATTTGGCTTATATGTTATTCCTAAAATGCTTATTTTTGCATTATCAGGTAATAAATTTATTAACTTATTAAATACATGCTTAGGCATGCTGTCATTGATTTCCCTGGATTTTTTAATAATCCCAGTTTCCTTCTGTTTTTCCACAATAAACCAAGGGTCTACTGCTAAACAGTGTCCCCCCACTCCAGGTCCTGGAAGATGTATATTAACTCTAGGATGTTTATTAGCAAGCTCTACCACTTTCCAGGCATTAATCCCCATTTCCTCACAAAAGATTGCTAGCTCATTAGCTAGGGCAATATTGACATCTCTGTAAGTATTTTCCATTAACTTACATAACTCTGCTGTCTTCGAATCTGTCGTATAGATATTCCCTTTTACAAATGCACTATAGATATCTCTTACCACATGGGCTGATTTTTCGTTAATACCCCCTACGACCCTGTCATTTTGTACTATTTCCTGAATTATTTTGCCAGGAAGTACTCTTTCTGGGGTATAAGCAACATAAACCTCTTCACCAATTGCTAAACCACTTTCAGCTAATATAGGTACTACCACATCCTCAACTGTGCCTGGAGGAGAAGTGGACTCAAGGACAACAGCATTACCCTTTCTTAAGAACTTGCTAATGGATCTTGCCGCATCCTTTACATAATCCAAGTTAGCTGTTTTGTCCTCATTTATTGGTGTAGGTACACAAATAATAAAAGCATCTGATTCTTCCATACATGATACTCCTCTTAGTTTTTTATTTTCTACTACTTCTTTTACCAATTCACCTAGTCCTGGCTCTGATATTAAAATCTTTCCTTTGTTTAAAGCCTCCACTACTTCTTTGTTTATATCATAGCCGATTACATCTAAACCTGCTCTTGCAAACATAGCTGCTGTTGGTAATCCAATGTAACCTAATCCAATTACTGCGATTTTCATATTTGTCCTCCCTTTCGCATGTAAAAAGCACTAAAAGTATATTACCATGAATATTATGCACTATTTACTTTATAGTATATTCTCCCTTGATCAAATAGATTGTATCAGTTACAGCTCTAACTCCTCTACCATCTCTAGGAACTATCAGAAGATGGTTAAGAGGAACATTTGCCCCATTACGCAAATCCTTACCAGCAGTAATATCTGACAAGCCGTCCTTATCGGTGCTATATATTACAGCCTTTCCAACTGTTTTACTAGAGCTTGGACTTCCTCTTAATATGATCTCAGTTCCGCCTTTACCTGTAAGGATCTTTCCAGCCTTTACCTCTACTACATTGAACTTTGCAACCTTCTCCAAATAGCCTAGTGAAACTAATGGATCACTGCTAGTACCTGGTGATGCATAAATAACAGCTGCACCTAGTAATACAACACAAATCCCGATAATAAATAAAACCTTTCTAAATTTTACCTTCTTCATAGTATTATTACCTCCCCCTCATATATTAATCTATATATTCAATTGTATTTTGCTTAATTAATTAAAACTTGTCTAAATATGTAATTATCCATCTTTCATTGATTATACTATAGTTTGACTAACTTTTAAAGAAATAAAAAGAAAATAAGCATCAAAAAAATGCTTATTCTATAGATCCATCAACCCCAAACTAATTTTTAAACACTCATCTACTTTATCCATCATTTCGTCATTAAATCTTCCAACTTTTTCTCTCAGTCTCTTTTTATCAATAGTCTTGATCTGTTCAAGCAAAACTACCGAATCCTTAGGTAATCCATACTCCGAAGCCTTAATCTCTACATGAGTAGGTAATTTTGCTTTATTGATCTGAGATGTTATAGCCGCAACAATCACCGTAGGGCTGTACTTGTTACCAATATCATTTTGTATTACAAGTACAGGCCTAATCCCGCCTTGTTCTGAACCAACCACAGGACTTAAATCGGCGTAAAAAACATCTCCTCTTCTTACATTCACATTTTTTCACACCCAGTTAGATTAATTTCATACATACATAACTCCTTCACATCCTGTTCTAAACCTATCTCTGCCAAAGCTGCATTGATCTTGCTCATTTCCAGGTATCCATCCTTTAGCCTTTCGGAGACTTCCATACGCCTTTTTTCACGGAGATAAAACTTCATAGCTTCTTTAACAAATTCGCTCCGATTTTTCTTCTCCATAGAAACAATAAAATCTACCTCTTTTAATAGACTATCTGGTAAACTGATCATAATTTCCTTCGTTTCAGCCATTAAACCTGCACCCCCAAGAAAAGTTTCCCTACAACTCAATCACCATGAATAATCCCCAAATAATAGCATAGATAAATTATATTGTTTTATTCTAATTATGTCAATAAGGCCATTCTATTATACAATATTTTACTCATTTAGCAAGTAATCCTTAATGCTTACTATTGCCCCATCTTGAATATAAACTCTGGGTACCCTTCTACTTATCATACATAGTATTTCATAACTAATAGTGTTTAACTTTTCAGCTATTTCATCAGCATTGGGATAACCTTCTTCGTGGCCTATAAGTATTACTTCATCACCTATACTTACATGGTCCACATCTGTTACATCTAACATACACTGATCCATACATATTTTCCCCACTACAGGTACCCGTTTCCCCTTTACAATGACTTCTGTCTTAGAAGTTAACATCCTTGTAAAACCATCTCCATATCCTATGGGGATGGTAGCAATCTTTGACTCCCTTTCAGTAACAAAGATTTGTCCATAGCTAATTCCCACACCTTTAGGAACAGTTTTTAAATTGGAAATTTTAGCTTTAAGTGTCATAGCTGGCTTTAATTTGACCCTGTCCCTGTTTACTTCCTTTGATGGATAATATCCGTACAACATTATTCCTGGCCTTACCATATTAAGATCATATTCTGGTAGGTCTATAATTGCAGCACTACTGGAAACGTGCTTGATTGGTATATATAGACCCTTGTCCTCAAGTTTCTTCACAACTGTGGAAAATCTTTCATACTGTAATCTAGTATAGGTTTTATCCTTTTCATCAGCTGTTGCAAAGTGGGTGAATATCCCTTCTATATATACATTAGGCAAGTGAGAAATATTGATTATTGCAGCTACCGATTCGTCTCTAGGTAAGAAACCAATCCTTCCCATACCTGTATCAATTTTAATATGTATAGTTCCCACCTTATTCAAATTAGAAGCTGCTTGTGAAAATGCTAAGGCACTTTCATAATCATATATTGTCTGAGATATATTATACTTGATAGTTAGAGGATATTGGGATTTAGGAGTGTGTCCTAGTATGAGTATAGGTGCATCAATACCTGATTTTCTAAGTTCAATTGCTTCAGATAGTGTAGCTACAGCCAATCTATCCACTCCATTTTCTAAAAAAGCATTAGCTACTTCTAGGGCTCCATGACCATATGCATTGGCCTTTATAACAGCAGTTATTAGAGTTCCTTCTTTGACAATTCTTTTAACTTCCCTTACATTATGGGCTAAATTATCCAAATCTATTTCAGCCCATACAGGTCTTGCTTCTTCCTTTGTTTTCATGTGCACCCCCTCTTATTAACTTGCACTGATAAATATATATTCTATTTTCAAAAGAGAATTCCTTCTTCTTTCAGAATTTTTTTGAAACAATCCAAATGATAAGACTAATCTATGATGGCATTTATACTGGAAGGTATCATTTCTAAAATATCCCGCGCTATCATGCCATACTCTCCCCTTATCTCTTTAGCCATATCTCCTGCCAAACCATGACAATAAACCCCTAATATTGATGCCTTGTAAGCATCAATTCCCTGGCCAATGAAGCTGGCTATTATTCCCGTTAATAGATCTCCACTACCAGCAGTAGCCATTCCTGGATTCCCAGTAGTATTAACATAGACTTCTCCCTTTGGATTGGAAACTACAGTATCTGCCCCCTTTAGGACAGTCACAATATTATACTTTTCTGATAGGTACTTTGAATATTTAACCCTATCCCTTTGTACTTCCTTTATGCTTTTCCCTATTAGTCTTGAAAACTCTCCCGGATGAGGTGTTATGACAGTAGGGTACCCCCTTTTATTAAATATATGTAAACCAATTTTAGATATGCAATTTATCCCATCGGCATCTAATACTATAGGTCCATTAAAATCCAACAATATGTCTTTTACCACTTCTGCCCTTTCCTCATCAAGTCCCATACCTGGCCCAATAGCCAGTACATCCATATCCCTTACCATATTTTTAATATAATCTAGGGAATCCAGCGTAAAATAACCTGTGTTTTTGTCCGGGACTGGTTTTACAATAGCTTCAATGAGCTTAGTAGAAAGAATAGGGCTGATACTATCAGGAACTATTGTATAAACAAGACCACTGCCTGTTCTTAAACAGGCCATGCTAGTTAAATATGGTGCTCCAGTCATTCCTTTGCTTCCTGAAATAATACCAACTCGTCCATAGGTCCCCTTATGGGAATCCTTTTCCCTTTTAGGAAGCATCTCCTTAATAAAGGGGGGAACCACAATGTTTTTCCCCGACTGGCAGCCTTCCCCTAGGGCGAAGGCAAGGGCATATTCTTTCTCATGGCTTATTGAAAGATGGATTTGATCTATATTTAATTTGCTAGCCCTCTGAAGACCTTCCCCCTTCAATTTGACATAGGGCTTCCCTATTTCATCATGGCAGACCTGTATGTGCTTCCAGTTTACCTTTCCTATACCTGTACCTAAAAGCTTAGATACAGCTTCTTTAGCAGCAAACAGCCCAGATATAGTCTGGGCGCTGTAATTTTTTTTCTTAATATGCTCTATTTCCTCTGCTGTAAAGATCTTTTCTAAGAAACTATCTCTCTTTTCTTCTATTATCCTTTCAATCCTTGAAACCTCAACAATATCTACACCACTACCTAAGATCACGGATATTCTCCTTTACTCAAGTATTTTATTATCTAGTTTTTCAATTTCTTCTCTTCCAAGGAATCCATGTAGCAATAAATAAGCAGATTGAACCCATTCCTGATAATCATATTTCTTGTTGATCAATTCTTTTGTTCTCTTCCTTATGCTCTCTAACTCTTCGTCAATATCCTTGATGACTTTTTCCTTTTTTTTCAGCTCTTTATAGCCATAATATACAGTAGCTCTTAACAGGTCAAAATTTAGCTCCTTGATTTCCTCTTGTATCCTCTCTTGCTCATGGGAAATTTCATCCAATCTTTCATTAATACTTTCAACTTTTTCCTTATATTCATCCAAAAGATCTAGATTGTAGGTTTTGTTTTCATTGTTTATAGAATCGGATATGCCTAGTATCATCTTCATAGCTAATAGTTTTTCTTCCTTTAGCCTATCTTCTTCTCTTGTTAGCTGTCTTCTTTTGTTTATTAGTTCTGTCAATTCATCTGAAAGATTTCTAATCAGCTTGTTGGAGGACTTGCCAAATAGATTAATCCAGTTTTTATCCTTTATCAATAAGGGAATCCTATTCTTTATGATTATACTTTCATCTAATTGTATATCCTTATATGACATTTCGATTTCTCCTTTGTCCCAATCTGGAAACTATCTGTTAATCAAACTTTTTGTAGCTTTTTGAACCTGGTATTTTATCCTTTCCACATCTAAAGTCTTTATCTCCCTTTTTTCCATTACTATATTTCCATCTATTATTACTGTATCCACATCTGACCCTTGTGCTGAATAGGCTAGGGCTGATATTACATTGTGTAACGGATAAAGATGTGGTTTATCCATATCAATTAATATTATATCAGCTTTTTTATTCACTTGGATGGAACCTATTTCATTATCCCAATTTAGTCCTCTAGCACCATTTATAGTAGCCATCTTCAAAGCATCCTTGGCAGTTACAGAAGTAGCCTCCATATTGACAGCCTTGTTTACAATTGAAGCTAAATGGATTTCTTCAAACATATTCAGGTTGTTGTTGCTTGATGGTCCATCTGTTCCTAAAGCAACATTTATACCCTTCTTTAACATTTTGTCTACTGGCGTAAAACCACTTGCTAGTTTTAAATTGCTGCTGGGGTTATATACAACAGTTACCTTGTTCCCCTTCAAAATATTCATATCTTCATCATCTACATGTACACAGTGGGCAGCAACTGTAGGCTGTTTGAATAAACCAAGGTCGTATACATGTTTTATGGGGGATTTGCCATGCTCTTTAAAGCTATCTTCTACCTCTTTCTTGGTTTCCGATAAGTGAATGTGTATTTCTGAGTTTAACTCCACTGCTAAATCTAATAGCTCCTTTAAATAGGATGGACTACAGGTATAGGGAGCATGGGGAGCTACCATTACCTTGATTCTTCCATTAGCTCTTCCATTCCAATCCTCGTGCAGCTTCCTAGTATATTCTATTTTCTCCTTTTCTAAGCCCTTTTCCTCTATGATTCCTCTAGTTAATACCCCACGTATGCCTGCTTCTTCCATGCCCCTTCCTACTTCTTCCATAAAGAAATACATGTCACAGAAGGTAGTAGTGCCAGACTGTATCATCTCAACCATGCTAAGTAGGGAACCCCAGTACACATCTTCTGATGTCAATTTAGCCTCTATGGGCCATATTTTCTCAGTTAACCACTCCTGTAATGGCAGGTCATCAGCATAGTTTCTAAGAAGGGACATGGCCAGATGGGTATGGGCATTAACAAGACCAGGCATGGCAACTTTACCTTTTCCATCAATGACCCTGTCAACCTTACGGTTTTCATCAATATCTCCTATATGAACTATTCTGTCTCCTTGTATGTATATATTTGTATTTTCAATTACATCTCTATTTCCATCCATAGGCACTAAAGTAACATCTTTTATAAGTAAATTCATATAGATCACTCCTTTATTTATATTCAGCTCCAACAATTTTTCTTTCTATGTTATGGATAAGCCTTTTCTTAAATATTACTAATCTAAGTGCTAAATCTAGGCCAAAGGCTAAACATATAACCAAATAAGCATCTCTTAGGGATAGTAGTATCAGATCCCTTTAAAGTATTTACTTCTACATTCATTATAACAGTATTCATAAATATATTTAATAAATTTATCCCCTTCCCAGTCCTATTTTTAATATACAAATTGTTATTTTAATTGTAGTATAATAGTATATAGTCAGACTCTAAAGCCTTGGAGGAATAAAAATGGACAGCAATCAGCTATTAGGGGGAAACATTAAAAAAAATCTCCTTAAACTATCTTTACCTACTAGCCTCAGTTTTGCACTACAATCCATGTACGATATGGTAGACATGATGTGGGTTGGAAGAATTTCAGCTTCTGCAATAGCAGGAGTTACTATCTTTTCAACAATCTTTTGGATAGTTATAGTTTTAAATGAAATCATAGGTACCAGCTCCGTATCCTTGATAACTCAAAGCTATGGGAGAAAAGATCTAGAAAGAACCAAAAGAGTCTTGGAGCAAACTCTCACTTTTAAAATATTTGTGGCCATTATAGCTGCAATAATCATATCCTTAATTCTAGAACCTCTTTTATGGTTTTTTTCTAAGGATAAAGATGTAATAGAGGCTGCTTTAGAATATGGATACATACGGATCTTTTTTCTTCCTATCATGTTTGCATCCTATTCAGTAAACACTGCTTTAAGATGCTTAGGAGATTCTAAGACCCCCATGAATATAATGATAATAGCAACCCTAGTCAACATGATTCTAGATCCTATATTCATGTTTGAAAGGATTCCTTATATAGGTATACCAGGTCTAAACATGGGAGTTTTTGGTGCTGCTTTAGCTACAGTAATATCTACTGTCCTAGCCTTTTCATTAGGTTTTTATGTGTTGCTAAAAGGTGATAGTATAATTAAGATCTCCTTAAAGGGTCTGTGTAAACTGGATTGGGAAATAGATAAAAAACTCCTAACCATAGGGCTACCTACCGGTATAGAGGTCCTAATGAGAAACTTATCCAACATGCTTACACTAAAATTCGTATCCATATATGGAACTGATGCTGTTGCAGCAGTGGGTATAGGGAGCAAATTGATGAATTTTGCCTTTACACCTATTTTTGGAATATCCATAGGCTCTAGTACCATGGTGGGTCAAGCTCTTTGATCAGAACAGGTGGATATTGCCGAAGAATCGGCCAAGTTCTCAGCTAGAGTAAACATAATAGTCTTGTTCATATTTTCAATTATTGCCATGTCAATACCCCAAGGAATAATGAAACTATTTACTGATGTTAAATCAGTCATTGAAACGGGTATTCCAATGATTAGAATAGTAATTCCATCTATGATATTGGCAGGATGGGCAATTGGTTTAGGCTCTGTCTTTACTGGTTCTGGCCACAATATTCCCTACCTAATATCCAGTATCATATCCAGATGGATAGTCCAGATTCCAATGCTATATATAATTACTAGTTTACTACATCTTCCAATCTTATATGCTTGGCTTAGCTTTATAGCTGCCGAAGCAAGTGAGCTATTAACAATCCATTATCACTATAAAAAGGGTGAATGGAAGATGAATAGAGTATAGGATTGATTTTTTTACTAAACAAAGGAGGAAGATACTATGAGTAAAGCTATGATATCAAGATTGGTCAAATCTGAAGATTTAAACCATCATGGAACCCTATTTGCAGGTAGAGTAGCTGAATGGTTTGTAGAAGCTTGCTTTATATGCGGTGCCAAAGCAACAGAAAGGGCTGAAAATATAGTATGCTTAAAAATTCATGGTTTGACCTTCACTGAGCCTGCAAATAAGGGTGATATATTAAACTTTGAAGCTAGAATAGCTAAAGCAGGTAGAACAAGTTTTGTTGTCTATGGAAAGATAACCAAGAATAACTCAGATATTGTTCTGTCAGACGGATTCATAACCTTCGTATTTGTAGATGAAAAAGGGAAGCCAATTCCTCATAATATTGTTTTAGAGGACCCAATAGACGAAGAAGATAAAGAGATAAGAAAAAGGGCAGAAAACATTATATAAACAGCAATGCTTTTCAAACAAAAGACTATCGGGGCAATTTTATAAAGCCCCGATAGTCTTTTTTATTCTAAAACTTCAAACTGTCTCTTTATTAATCTCAGTAGAATACTGTAGAAGATGTATGAAGATACTATTAATACTACCGCTAATATTCCATAAATGAAAATAATGTCTATTATCTCCATTAGCTTATATGTTAAAAAACCTATTGCCAACAGGTAAAGAGATCCAACTCCCATAGCAATTAGCACATTTAAATTCTGTTTCATAGGCTTTTGTGGATTGTCCCACTCAAGTAGGGGTCTGTAAATATCTATTATCATGCCCAGTTCAGTCATAGCAATGCTGCCTAATAAGCCTAGTATTGTTATCAAGAATATCCCCTGCAAATTAATCAGACCCATATAGGCCAAGCAGCCTAATAAAACTATAATCCCAATTAGCTGAACAAATAAGGAGGACAGCACTCTGCCAAAAATCTGATCCTTGACTTCAATAGGCATAGTCCTGTGAATCCATAGGTTTTTCCCTTCCCTAGAAAAAGTAGTACAGCCTACGCAATTTAGTATTCCTAACATAGTTACATAGCCTATCCCTACTAGATTAATTATGTGATAATTTTGGCCAATCAACATATTTAATTCTCCCATGGGAACTGCTTCTTCTAAGAAAATTGACATAATCATCAATATGGGAAAAATGACTACTCCTCCTACAGAGTTTAAAAGATATATGGGAGTTCGTAATAGGAGCTTTACCTCTTTTAATCCAAGGGCTATATATGCCGAATAGTTCTTGCTGAAATCTGAAGCCTTAACCCTGCCACTTCCTTGTGATGTATGAACCTCTATACTTCCAATTAGTCCGTCAAAGAATACCCTTTCACTTAGAAATGCCATAAAGGCAAAACCTATGAGTGAAAGACCTACGAACAATATAGTATACAAGAATCCTGTTAGGCTCATATAATTATATAAAGCCAAGGTAGCCCACATGCTTGGTGGAAATGATACTCCCAGCTTTCTCACAAACAGATTAGAATCTGTAACCAGCCTATATAAAAAGTCCTCATCATTCATCATACTACTTCCTGCCATGGATTGAATCTTCAATTGAAATCCTATAAGCAAAATCATCATAATAGCATATCCAACTATTCGCACCAAATCCTTCTTGCCCTTAATGTTAGTAAACTTCATAAATGCCATAACTATTATAGAAGCTAAAACTAAAGGGATAACGGGAATAAATAGTAATATGATTAATGAGTAGATCCAGTATATTAGACCTTCATTTCCTTTTACTCCATAAGTTATTATAAAGGGGAGTACAATTGGAAGTGAAGTCAAATACTCATGGATCATCATGGTAAAAAATTTAGCTGATATGATATCCCTGGGTCTAAGGGGTAGGGGAATAAGTATGTTCATATCATTGGAAAAATAGTATTTGGATAATACATATAAAAATCCAGTAAAGGTCAAAATTAACTGACTTATCAAAATCCCATATAAAAGGAACATGGATTTCTGTCCAATAACCAAAAATGTATCATACATTTTATAAATTCCAGAAACTAAGAGATAATAGCTTGGCAATAGGGATAGAATTATAATAGGAAAGAGGATAATTTGCCACCTGTCCTTTTTACTTTTTAGCCTATACTTAATAGCAGACAAGCCATAGGTGTTATTTATATCAATCTTTATTAGGGATAGTATTCTATTCATCATCGGTCAACTCCAAGAAAATTCTTTCCAAGGACTCATTATCCCCTGCCCTATTGCGAAGCTCACTCATAGTCCCTAAGGCGATTATCTTACCCTTGTTTATAATAGCAATTCTATCACATAGTTTTTCTGCCACATCTAGCACATGGGTGGAGAAAAATACAGTTTTACCCTCATTGCACCTTTCCCTCATAATCTCCTTCAATTTAAAGGAGGATTTAGGGTCAAGGC
This sequence comes from Tissierellia bacterium, assembly GCA_012735215.1. Classification (GTDB taxonomy): domain Bacteria; phylum Bacillota; class Clostridia; order Tissierellales; family Tepidimicrobiaceae; genus JAAYHX01. Next base: position 9,810 of record JAAYHX010000017.1, on the reverse strand, counting down.
CTACCATGGGTTCATCTAGGATGAAAAGCTGTGGATCATGGATTAAAGCTGAAATAAGCACCAATTTCTGTTTCATACCGTGGGAATAGCTTCCTATTATGTTTCCAACTGCATCCTTAAGTTCAAATATATCCAAATATCTTTCAATTCTCTCCTGCCTTACATCCTTAGGAATACCATATATGTCTGCAAAGAAGTTAAGGTATTCTATACCCTTTAGCTTATCGTAAATTTCCGGGGTATCTGGTACAAAGGATATTTTCTTTTTAGCCTCTAGAGGATTTTCCCATACGTCTATGCCATCAATATACACATGGCCACTATCTGGCTTTAAAAGCCCCACCATCATCTTTATTGTTGTAGTCTTTCCAGCACCATTAGGCCCTAAAAAGCCAAAAATCTCCCCTGATCTTACTTCCAAGTTAATATTATCTACTGCCTTTACCTGTCCTTTGCTATAAGTCTTGGACAAATCCCTAATCTTTAACATCTCTTCACTCCTTTCAAACTCCTGTTATATGTATAATATAGTAAAAGGGCCATCTATGCAATTAATTTGTTCAATTATTTAACAAATGCTGCTCTTGAAAAATTTAAAGGGCTGAATCAAAATCCAGCCCTTTTCTACTTTCTATGAAATTCCAGCAATTCTATCTTCTATAGCTTTAAATAGCTCCTTCTTATCAATGTATGGCTTTAACTTATGCAGCTCCTCTAAGGCAATCTTAGCTCCATAGTCCATGCCTTGACAGCCTGCAAGAAGAACTACATCATCTTGCTCTGCTTTAGATAGTCCACTTGCTATAGCATCTCTTAATTCATCAAACAAATGGACTTTAATTCCCTTTTCCTCCATTACTTCCATAAAGACCTCTACTTCTTCTTGGGTTACCTTATCCTTTTCCATAACATGGGATTTGCTTAAGGTTGCTATTACCTCTTTTATATTTAGCCTATCAGCCCATCTTGCCATAGCTTCTGCACTTTCTCTATTGGTAGTTACTCCTCTACTACCTCTTATTGCATAGATTAAATGAAGCTTGTTGTAATCCATCATACTTAGGGTTTCCAAGGTAACATTTATATTACCAGGATTAGCAAAATGATCATCTATTATCTTAAAGCCCTTATCGTATATTATTTGGAATCGCCTTTCTACTCCCTTAAAGGAATTGATAGCTTCTTGTATTGTAGCAACAGGAACTCCGCACAATAGTCCAATGGATATAGCTACCAAGGAATTGTATACTGAATGATATCCAGAAACTGATAAGTTTATATCAAATTCCTGAGGCTCATACTCTGCTCCATTAGCCTTAATTGGTTTTTGAATTATTACTGTAAACCTTGCCCTTCCAGTGGATAGGTCTAGATCCTTTATGGTTAAGTGTCCTGTTTTATCCTTAATACCATAAGTCAGCACTTGGGCCTTGGTTTTATTTATTAAAGATTTAGAATGCGAATCATCTAAATTAAGTATGGCCCATGCTTCAGGTTTGGCCTCCCTTATCAAGCTGGATTTGGCTTCAAAATACTTTTCAAAGGAACCGTGCAAATCTATATGCTCTCTGTTTATATTATTTAAAGTCACTATATCAAAATCAACATTAGCAACTCGGTTAAGCTCTAAGGCAGAAGATGAAACTTCCATCACTACATGAGATATTTCTTGGTCCCTCATCTGTGAAAAATATCGTTGAAGGTCCAAGGACTCTGGTGTGGTCAATATGGAAGGCTCGATATAGTTTCCGAATTTTACCATAACCGTTCCTATAAGGCCGGTTTTCAATCTATGCTTTTCTAAAATAGCATTGGTCATAAATGCAGTAGATGTCTTCCCATTGGTTGCACTTATACCAATTACCTCTAGTGCTTGAGAAGGATTATCATAATAAACAGCACTTAAAGCTGCTAAAGCCTTTCGGCTGTCTGATACGCAGAATTGAGGTATGTCTAAATCTGGTTGTAAATCTTCCACCACAACAGCTACTGCTCCCTTTTTAATAGCATCAGGTATATATCTATGGCCATCAGTTTTATATCCCTTAATACACACAAACAGATCTCCTGGTCTTACCTTCCCAGAGTGATAAGCTATACCCTTTATTTCAATATCCTTCTCATTTAAACTCTTAATTACATCTATAGACTTTAGCAGTTCATACAAGCTCATCATAAGTCTATCAACTCCAATCTAAATATTTCCGTTTATTTAAATACCTTTTCAAATATGCGTTTTAGTTTGGATCCTATAAAAGCAAAGGCAGGCTTTGGATCCTTGTAATCCCATATGGCATAGGCCTTAGGTTTTCTATAAGAATGTAGAACATCCTTTAGCCTTAGCTGGCCAGTCCTTATATATTCTCTTACAGCAAATAGATCTTCATAGGCATACCAGAATACATAGCCAGTATCCCTATCTACTACATAAGGATCAAGAGGATTTCCTGTCAGTTCGCAGTAGGCAATATAGGGCATATTGAGGCCTACCTTGTACAATAGACTATTTAAGTTGGTAGTTCTTGTATTTATTTCTATTAAGTAGAACCTCCCTGTTTCAGCATCCTTCTTAAATTCTATCTCACCAAAACCCTTATATCCAATGGATTCTAAAAACTTGCTTCCTATGTCATAAAGCTCTGGCACATATTTTTGACCAGTGTATACACTAGCTCCGAAATTTATAGGCCATTGCCTATATTTTTGACAAGTTGTCCAATGGGTTATTTGGGAATCCTGATTGAGATAAGCATCGAAAGTATACATGTGATCATCAAATCCAGGTATAATTCTCTGCACTATAACTTCTAAATTAGCCTCTTGAGCCTTTCTTAGAGCTTCTTCCAACTCCTCCATGTTGTTTACCTTAAATATTTTTCTTCTGAACTTAGCTACAAAAGCTGGAGAATCAGTAGGCTTCACTATGCAGGGAAATTTGATTATCTTTTCTATCTTTTCCTTAAAATCCTCTTCACCTACATTAACTGTCTCTGGTACCAAAACTCCATGCTCTTTTGCTATGGAATGTAAGGTTTTTTTGTCCATGACTTTTGTATGTATATTCTCTTCTGTCTGATTAAAAAGATAATAGTCCTTCAAAATAGAAGCATATCTATCTATGAATTCCACATATCCGTCTGCTGATGGAAATAATACAGGCTTTTCCTCTTGCTTCTTAGCATAGTCTATTAGGAATTGCAAAAGCCCTTCTGGATCCTCTTTACTATTGGGACCAATCAAAGTCTCAGAGCAGTATTTTGAATGAAAACCATAGGTGCCTTTTCTTGAATAATCTATAGCTGTAGTATGTATTCCATGAATTCCCAAGCATCTTATTATGCTCAATCCTATATAATAGTTTGCACCAAGAATTACTGCTTTATTTTTCATTATTTTCACCTCATAATCTATTTTTTCCATATATGTATAAAGGTAAACTGTAGCTATCCCTTATTTTTAATATATCCTTGTCCTATTCTAATAATTTTAACACATATGAAATCATTTTTCTACACAATTGATAAAAGCTGAGGAAGTCCTCAGCTTTATATAGTATAATAATTTCTTTTTAATTTTCCAAGTAAATTCTTTAAAGGATTGAAAAGCAGTAGTATGATTATAAAATTTGAAGTTCCATGAATCAGGTCGAAGAGCAAGCCTCTAACCCAATATACCCATCCATAGGCTATACCATAGAAGAAAGACTCCACAACAGCAAAGAAAAGCCCAAAAGCATAACCAAATACAGCCCCAATAGCTGCATATATGTATTCGGATTTGAACCTTTTACCCATTGCTTCCGTTATGAGTATAAGAAGGGGCCAAAGGATATAGTATCCTAAAAGCCATGTGGCAAAGCCATATATAAATATTTCAGTAGTTGTAAATATTAGAGATACTAATAAGATCTTTCTATATCCAAATACAGCCGTATAAGCCATGAAAAGCAAAGTTACAATTTCCACATTTGGTATAAAGCTTAAGGCAAGCTTTCCTGCTGTTATAGAAGCACTTAAAATCCCTATAAGTACTACATCTCTTACTTTCATAATTAGTAAGTCTTCAGCTCAAAGGTATATGTGTCTTTATCATTTAGAGGTATCTCTCCAGGACCTGTAGTTGCATCCTCTCCATTAACGTAAATATGAAAATACTCATTGTTGCCTTCATCAACTACATAATCCATCATACCTGTTACCATTTTGCCGAAATCATACTCTTGGAAGGATACTCCTAATTCCTCCTGCTTTTCTTCCAATAGCTCAATTAAATACTCATGATCTGTATTATAGGTAAAGCTTTCATCCACATTTTCATTACTATTTATTACTTGGATTGTAACTTCCTTCTCCCCTTCAACTCCCTTTGGGACTATAAATTTCTTGTATCCAAAGGTACCAGCCACTGCTAAAGCTAAAACAATAAGAATTGCAATAATCTTTCTGTTCATCACTATACCTCCTTTAAATTTAAAAAAACCTTCCAACTTCCGTTGAAAGGTTAAATATGCTAATATCAGCTAGCCATAAGTACAAAGCATAGCCTCATCACATAACAACCCCTCCATTCCTCGTGAAGTTAGTTGTCTCAGCATAGGCAGGTCTTCCGGCTCGGCTTTTAAATGTAGTTTGCCTTCCCAGTTTCCCAGTGGCATAGTAAACTACATAAACACCTTACGGCGGCGGGACCGCACAGGACTTTCACCTGTTTCCCTATTAATGCTAATAAGCAACCTATACTGCCTGTTTTTAATTTTTCACTAACTTAATGATACTATACTTCTGATTACTTATCAACATAAAAAATTTTATCCTTTACACAGAACATGTGTTCTGTTATAATAAGCCTAGGAGGAATTAATATGAATAAGAGGATTATATTTCACATTGATGTTAATTCTGCCTATCTTTCCTGGGAGGCAGTTTACAGACTACAGCATGGAGAAAAAATAGATCTGAGGGAAATACCTGCTGTTGTAGGAGGAGATGAATCGAAACGCCATGGAATAGTCCTAGCCAAATCCATACCTGCAAAAAGATACAAGATCAAAACGGGAGAAAGCCTATATTCAGCCAGGCAAAAATGTCCTAATCTAACAGTGGTACCCCCTAACTACGAAAGATACATGAAGGCCAGCAATAGTATGGTGGATCTGTTAAAGGAATATTCACCCCTTATACAAAGATACTCTGTTGATGAAGTATTCATGGATCTATCCCACATTAAGGATAGGCCTGTTTTAGATGTGGCCTATGAAATAAAGGAAAGGATAAAGAAGGAGCTAGGATTCACAGTAAACATAGGCATAAGTTCAAATAAGCTTTTGGCAAAAATGGCTTCCGACTTTAAAAAGCCAGATAGGATACATACCCTATTCCCAGATGAAATACAGGAAAAAATGTGGCCTCTTCCTGTAGAAAAACTGTTCATGGTTGGTTCTAGGACCCAAAAAAAACTAAATGGAAGAGGAATATTCACCATAGGACAGCTAGCCAAACTGGACAGAGAATATATATACTCCTGGTTAAAAAAGCCAGGAATAATGATTTGGGAATATGCTAATGGTATAGAGAATTCCCAAGTAAGAAAGGACCCTGATCCTGTTAAATCCATAGGCAACTCAACTACCACTTCCTATGATGTGGATAATAGGAAAGAAGCTCACATGTTTTTATTAGCCTTATCAGAAATGGTAGCTATGAGGACTAGAAATATAGGAAAGATGGGAAGAGTAATATCCGTATCCATAAAGGATAAGGACTTTTATTCCTGCTCCCACCAGAAAAAACTAGATGTGGCTACGGATTCTACCAAAGTAATATATGAAACCGCCAGAAAACTATTTGATGAAATCTGGGATGGAAAACCTATTAGGCGCTTTGCTGTCAGTATATCTGAATTTTGTTCCAATGAGTTATACCAGCTATCCTTATTAAAGAACTATAACCAAAGGGAAGAAAAGTTGGAAAAAGTTATAGATGCAATAAGATATAAGTATGGATATAATTCCATAATTCGTTCCTGTTTCCTACACTCTGGCATAAAGCCCATTATTGGCGGAGTGACAACAGAGGAAGAATATCCTATGATGTCCAGTATTATTTAGGAGTGATGTGGTGTGAAAATACTGATGAAGCCAATAGAGATTATAGCCTGGTTCAACTCAAAGGAGAAGCCCATACCATTAAAGTACAGGATTTTGGATGAAAACAATACATACAAGGTGATAAAGGTAGATCGAGTAATATTCTCTCAGGAAGAGAAATTAGCAGGCAATAGGATGATTCTTTACAGATGTGAAAGCACCATCAGCAATTTTAGAGTAATATACGAGTTAAAATATGAAATTGATACCTGCAAATGGTTTCTTTACAAAATTTAGTCTTATATTTTATTAGGATTTGACACATACTATATAGGAATATAAGGATTATGAGAGAGGATGAAGATCATGGAAAATCCAAGGTCTTTAAAAGAGATAATAGACCAAACGAAAAAGATAGATGAAAACAACTTCCATAATATTCAATGCTTAAACAGCATAAATATGCTGCTTACATCTAATGATCTGGGAAAACCCAAGGACGATAGACTAAGTCAAAAATTTGAAGAATTAAACAGCAAGATAGAGGATATAAATAAACTAACATCTGATCTGTTGGAAGAGTTGTCAAGAAGACATAATTAAGGTGATAGACTTTAGAGTCTATCACCTTGTTATTTATAAGGATAGAAAGTCCTCTTTTATATACACCAATTCCATTATACCACTATGTTATTTTGTAGCCCATGTTTCTAAAAAAGAAGGATTTTATTTTCCCATATAGAATATAATATAGCAGGTGATGAATATGATTAATACAAATAAAATAAAATCGAAAAATCAAAAATACATATCAAACGAAGAACTCATAGCTCAATATCAAAAAAGTGGAGACTTAAACATTAGAAATAAGATAATAATAAACAATATTGGCCTAGTCTACTCTGCAGCAAAAAAGAAAATAAAAAGCTATAGTTGTTTCACCGTAGAAGACCTAGTGCAAGAAGGCATCATAGGCATGATAAAGAGCATAGAAAAGTTCGATATAACAAAAAACACCAGCTTTTCAACTTATGCTTATTATTGGATTTGTCAGCAGATGGATAGAGCTATAATGAATAATGGATATTTAATACGATTACCTGCATATATCTACGAAAAGCTCAATACCATATTGCGTATTGAAAATAACTATCTAACACAAAATGAAGAAATTGATTTGGAGATTCTGTGCAGCCAAACCAACATCACAGAACAAGAATATCGAATAATCAATTCCTACAAAACTCGCTATTCTCATTTTACTTCTCTCAACTCAGTTACCAATATAGATTCCGATGAAAGTTATGTAGAACTTCAAGACTATATCCCCTGTCAGGATCAATCCATTGAAGATATAATAATTTCCTATGATTTACAAGAACAAATTAAAAAAATACTCAACTCATTGACTCCCAAAGAAAGGGAAGTGTTAAAGCTTAGGTATGGATTAAATGGTGAAGAACCATTAACCTTAGAGGCCATAGGCAATAAATATAATTTAACCCGTGAAAGGATTAGGCAAATAGAAAATAAGGCCCTAAACAAAATAAGAAAGCTTAATTCAAACAAGGAACTTAAGGATTATCTTCTGGAATGTTAACATTTTTGAAAAATTCAATTCTTTCCTCGACGGGCGGGTGAGTATAGTACCACATCTTATATATCCTGCTTGGTCGAGGAATACTTAAATTACCCTCACTTAGCTTTAGCATGGCAGAAATAGCCGCTTTCCTATCCTCTGTCAGATATATTTCATAGGCATCTGCTTCCCTTTCCATCTGTCTAGAAGCAAAGTTCATAATTGGATTAGCAAAAAACATATAAAAGTTCATCACCAGTATTATTAAAGGTAATGATGCCAAATCATGAAGGTTATTAAAGCCAAAGTTCCCCTTAGAATTTGATAAAATCCAAGTGGAAGTAATATATAATAAATACATTATAAATAGAGACCCCAACCCTCCAAGTATTATGGATTTCCATATATGTCCCTTTACATAATGGCCTATTTCATGGGCACTAACAGCTAATACTTCATCCCTCTCCAAGTTATTAATAGTAGTATCCCATAAAACTATTCTCTTAGAAGAAAAAACCCCTGTCATGTAGGCATTCATAGTTTTGGTATCCCTGCTCTTATCAACTTGAAAGATCTCAGCATCCCCCACCCCAGCCTTATCTAAGAGTTTGCCTATATCCTTCACTAACTCCTCATCTTCCAAGTAAGTATATTTGTTAAATATGGGATCAATATAAGTAGGAGAAATAAAGGTAACAAATGCAATTGCTGGTATGGCAAGCAGTCCCAAATACAACCACCATCTATTAGGGCTAACTTTCATAAGATAATAGGGAAACCAGACTATTAGAGCAAGGACTATAGTATTTAAGGCAAAGCTCTTTAATTCTAACTCCAGCCACCTGTATATGGTCTGGTTTGATAGGCCAAACCTGTGACCTAATACAAATCCTCCATAAAAGCTCATGGGTAAGTATATTAAAAAATCTATTATTGAAAAAATCACTACGCATATGATTCCAGTTAAGAACAGCCCCCTTCCATTTCCTCCTGCAAGGATTTCAATTCTTTTAGCCAGTCCAGTAGTCAGTAATAAAAGAGGAACTAAGAACTTAAGTAATAGGTTTATAGCCCATATCTTTAGAATAGACTTTCTATAGTCATATACTTTACCTGATATATCAGGGTATTCAACTCTTAAATCCTCCATATTCCTATATTCACTTATAATCAATATGGCTATAAAGAATAAAAGGAAAACAAAAAAAGCAACAATAGATAGTGATAACTTTCTTGTCATATTACTCCCCCAAAATAATATTTACCCACCTAATATCTATATACAATATGAACTTGTATTATGCAAACAATTTCTAATTTGTACTTATAATGAAAAAATCCCCAAAAGTGGGGACTTTTATAAATCTATTTTCTTTTCCACCAGATAACCAGTTCCTAAGAACAAACCAGTAGTTACTAGAATATCGTATATGAATCCTGCTATGTTTGTAATGAGTGAATCAATAGTTAATGAAAATGAGAAAAAACCATTATGATTCATATTCATCTGATACATCATTGAATCACTATTTTGAACACCAAATCCATTCAGATCAAAGTAGTATGGAATTAGTTCAACTACTTTTAAATGTCCATAGGAAATCAACCAGCTTAAAATTAGGAATATTATAAACCACAATCCTCCTATTTTCTTGTTTTTAAAGGTAATTCTGCCTAATGCCATAGAAAAGTATATAATGGTCAACATTTGTATCATGTTCAAAATAGTCATGAAAATGCCTACGAGTATTCTTTTTACAACATCCATAGTAAAAATTTTCTCTAAAAAGCCTGAGATCTCAGAACCTGTCATATATATTAACATAGCAATAAAATTGTATATCATAATGCTTGTAAGTATAACAAGTATCCAAAACAAAGCTACGATAAGCTTTGCGCCAACTATTTGATTCCCTGTTATAGGAAGAGTAAATGTTAGATAACCTCTGTCTTCATAAAGTTCCTTTCTAAAGGAACCAACAATATATAAAAATGTAGCTAGTGCTGTACCAAATAATATCATCATGGATAAGCCAACAAACATATTCCTTGCTATTGGGTTAGTTATTATATTTCCTACTAAGCTGTACAATGCTATAGTCAGTATAAGCACCAAAGCCAATACTCCAAGTATATATTTGTAAGT
>JAAYHX010000016.1 GCA_012735215.1 Tissierellia bacterium | reverse complement strand
GTGTTAGGCACGCCGCCAGCGTTCGTCCTGAGCCAGGATCAAACTCTCATTAAAAATATTTAAGTTTGTCTGCTCTCGCTGACTTTTTCTTCTCAAAGTACTTCACACTGTTTAGTTTTTAAGGTTCATTTGCGACCGCTCTCGCAGCCGACTTATTCACTATACCAGATTTCAAATCATCTGTCAACTACTTTTTTTAATTTTTTTCGAATCTGATTTTTAGTGTTTATGCCATGGGAATACTATGGCCATTTTAATATATCAAATTTTTTTATTTTTGTCAACTGATTTTCAAGTTTTTTATATATATTCCCTTTCCTTATATTGTAAAACATATCACTACACAATTAATAGTTGCTATCTGAATAGCTATGTATAAGATTTCTTTATCACTTAATGTATATTCATAAACTATTCTTATGCTATTTCTTCAATAACTGACTTATTTTAGTTGGTAAACTATAATATATTTTGATAGAATGTAATTATGATTAATATCATCAACAGAAAGGGATGTTTCGAAATTGGATATTAGGCAAGTGGAAACTTTTATTCATGTAGCTAATCTGAAGAGTTTTTCAAAAGCTGCTAGAAAACTTTATATAACTCAACCTACTGTTACTAACCATATTCAAAATCTTGAGAAAGAGCTAGGAACTATATTGATCAATCGTTCTGGAAAGAATATCACTTTAACAGATGCAGGGTCATTGTTCTATAAACATGCAATAAACATATTAAACTCTTGTGAGATGGCCAAGTTTGACCTGGCTTCTTTTAAAGGGCAGATTCAAGGTCATTTACATATATTCTCTAGTTCTGTACCAAGAAAGTATATATTGCCCACTATATTAAGTGAGTTCTTAAAAAATTATCCCAGTGTTACCTTCTCCCTTGAAAACAAGGATTCAAAAGAAACAGTAACCAATATACTAGAAGGGGAATCGGATTTTGGTATAGTAGGAGCTAAGTATCCTTCCAAAAAGCTAAATTATATTGATCTGGTAGTGGACAAACTGGTAGTTATTGCTCCTAATAATAGATTCACAAAACCCAACTATTCAACTATAAATGTTAAAGAGTTAATAGAGGAAAATATAATTTTTAGGGAAGCAGGTTCTGGTACTAGGCACCTGGTAGTTAGTGAACTAGAAAAGAACAATGTTGATATGGACAGCCTAAATATAGTTGGATATATTGAAGACACAGAAGTTATAAAAAATTTAGTGTCCTTAGGCGTAGGCATTAGTTTTGTATCAAACAGAGGAATTGAATCAGATATAAAACTAGGTAAGTATAAGGCTTATTATGTGGAAGGGCTTGATCTGACAAGAAAGTTTTATTTTGTATATCATAATAAGAGGCAGCTATCTCCTCTTAATGAAACCTTTAAATCCTTTATACTTGATTATATTAAAACCCATTCCATTTAATAAGAAGATAATAATATGCTTGAGTTAAAATAAGAAACCCAAAAAGGTTTCTTTTTTATTGGTAAGAGGAAAGTTCTTTTTAAGGAGTAATTATTATAGAACTTTCCTTAAATTAATTTATAACATTCTTCTTATATCTTCTTTATATTGTTTTTGAATGCAAAAATAGCTGCCTGTATTCTATCATTAACCCCTATTTTCTTGAATATACTGGATACATGGTTCTTTACTGTCTTCTCGCTTATGAATAGCTTATCAGCAATATCTTTGTTGTTTAGACCTTCGGCTATTAATGTCAACACTTCATATTCTCTTTTAGTAAGGGAACGTATCTTTTTTAACATACCATTGGATTCCTCGTCCTTGTAATTCAACTCATCTACCATCATTTTAGCAAGGTTTGGTTGTATATAAGTTCTGCCACTATTAACATCCCTAATAGCTCTTATTAAACTATTGGCATCAGAATCCTTTAATATGTACCCATCAGCTCTTATTTTCATAGTAGCAAACAAATACTCTTTATCATCATGTATCGTTAATATTATTACCTTAGTGTTTGCTCCAACATCTTTCAGTCGCCTTAAGACATCTATGCCATTTATCTCTGGCATATTTATATCTAATAGGAGTATATCAGGTTTATATTCTAAAGTTTTTTCTATGGCCTCTTGTCCGTTTCCAGCCTGTGCTACAACGGATATGTCGCCTTCTAGTTCTAATAGCTGCTTTAATCCTTCCCTAATCAGCATATGATCATCTGCTATTATAAGGGTTATCTTGTTAGTATCTGTCACTTTTGTTCTCCTCCTTAGATAACAATATATGGAAACTGATCCTTGTTCCCTTAGATGGAGCTGATTTTATTGTCAAGCTCCCTCCTAAAAGTTCTGCTCTTTCTCTCATATTAGCTAATCCATATCCTGTAATAGATCTACTATCATTTTTGGTCAACTTATCCATATCAAAGCCAATTCCATTATCTATTATGCTTACATTTAATCTAGTTGGGGTAAACTCCACTATAACTTTTGCTTCTGTTGCTTTGGAATGTTTGCTTATATTGTTCAAAGCTTCTTGAACCATTCTAAAAATAGCTACTTCTATGGCCTTGTTCATGGAATAGGTATGACCGACTACTTTAAAGTCCACTGGGATTCCAGAATATTCAACAAAGTTTTCAATGTATCTTTCTAATGTAGAAATTAAGCCTAGGTCATCCAAGGACATGGGCCTTAAATCAAAAATTGTCTTTCTCAAGTCCTTTAATGTTGCCCTTGCTAAGGACTTAAAATTGTCCATTTCCTCTTTGAACCTGTCCTTATCTATCTCTGCTAATCTTTCACATAGTTCTGCCTTAATCAGCAGATGTGCCATTTCTTGAGCTGGTCCGTCATGTATATCCATAGCCAGCTTATGCCTTTCTTCTTCCTGGGCTTCAATCATCCTTATGACTAAAGCTTGCTTTTTCTTTAGATGATCTACAGTATCTAATATTTCCCCAAGATTGCCCTTTAAGTACTCATTTACTACACTTACTGATTTCCACACTTTCTTGGCTTGGTTATATACATTAAGGGCTGATTTAAGACGTATTTCCTGTTCCCTTCTCTTTTTGATTAAGTTTTTTTCTTCTTCCCTTTTTAATAGAAGTTGGATTCTAATATTATTGGCTTTGTCATAGGCTTCTTTAAAATCTATTTCTGAGTAAACATTGAAATTTTTATTTACATTAGAGAGAAGTATCCTGTGTTTTTTCTCTTCTATTTCCAACCTATCAACTAGCATAGTGATCTGCTTCACTTGCTCATTTATGGAGTTTAGCTCCTTTTCAGCTAAAATTACATCATTTCTAGCCTGCTCTACTATGTCCACTATTTCCTCTTTGCAACCTTCAATAGAATCAATAGCCCTATTTAATATGTCGTTTATTCTTTCAATGTTAGGAGTAGCACCTTCCACTTTAATCCCCCATTTTTATAATTCCATTTCTTCTATTACATCCTTTTCTGCATCTGTTAGTACATTGTGTAAATTCAATATAATCAACAGTCTACTTTCGTTGATTTTACCTACTCCACTTATAAATCTTCTATCAACTTTTGAAATTACATCAGGTGCAGGATCAATCTGATCTTCGTCTAACCTTATAGTTTGAGAAGCTTCATCAACTATAAAACCAATTTCTCTATCATTTAAGCTTATTACTATTATTCTTGTCTCCTTTGTAAGGTCAGTATCTCCCATTTGGAATCTCTTCTTTAAATTTATTACTGGAATTACCTTGCCCCTATAGTTCAATACACCTTCAACAAAGTCTGGACAGTTTGGTATATGGGTAGGTTCTTTATAGGTTATGATTTCTTTCACCTTCATGATATCAATGCCGAATTCTTCTTTATTTATATTAAAAACCACATATTGCATTTCAGCCACAGCTTATCACCCTTCCTTTCCCTATAATTTCAATACACTCTAATAATATTCTACAGAAAATACGAATTTCCTTCTCTAATTTCATATTTTATCAATGATAGAGTAAAATGTCGAAATAAATGAAATAATTTCAAAGGAAATGGACCTTAAGCCCTATCTAGGAACAGGCTTAAGGTCCATAAAACCACCTGTATTAGTTGTCTATTTACTAAAAACTACTTTTCCGTCTTTTATTACCTTATCTGTATGATTTACTCCAAAATGATAAATTATATACTCAAAATTTGGAACATCAAATACAACTATATCTGCCTTTTTACCAACCTCTATACTGCCTATCTCTTCTTCAAGCTTAAGAGAGGCTGCTCCATTTATGGTTGCTGCTGTCAATACCTCTTCTGGGGTCATCTTTAACATTATAGAAGCAAAACTCATTATTAGCTGCATGTTTTCTGTTGGACAGCTTCCTGGGTTATAATCGGTTGATAGGGCTACTGCGACCCCTTCTTCAATCATCTTCCTAGCATTTGCTAGTTTGCCAGATTGTAGATTAAAAGATGTGCCTGGAAGGAGATTCCCTATTACCCCTTTTTCAGCCATCATCTTAATGCCCTTATCGCTGGCAGCTATCAGGTGGTCTGCAGAAACACATCCTATTTCAGCAGCTAATTCTGCTCCACCTAAGGTTTCTATTTCATCAGCATGTACCTTTGGTAGTAGTCCCCATTGCTTTCCTGTTTCTAGTATGTCCTTAGTCTGTTCTACTGTAAATACACCTTTTTCACAGAAGACATCGCAAAACTTTGCAAGGCCTCTTTTTGCTACTTCTGGAATCATCTCATTTTTTATTACATCAACAAATAGATCTGGATTATCCTTATATCTTGATGGAATGGCGTGAGCTCCCATAAATGTAGATATTACATCTATTGGGTGATCTTCACCTAACTTTATTGCTACCTCCATCTGTTTTATTTCTGTATCAAAATCATCAAGGCCATATCCACTTTTAGCTTCTACGGTTGTAACACCATATGAAAGCATGCGATCCAGACTCTTTTTAGCCTGATCATAGAGTTCTTGAAAAGTTGCATTTCTAGTAGCATTTACTGTACTTAGTATTCCTCCCCCAGCGGCTAAAATATCTAGATATTTTACTCCCTTTAATTTCATGGCTAGCTCGTTTTCCCTAGACCCCCCATGGACTAAATGGGTATGAGAGTCTACTAGACCTGGGGTTACAACCTTTCCACGTCCATCTATAATTACAGTAGTCTCGTCAGTTTTAATATCTTCTGGCAATTGTCCTTGCCCAACATATATTATTTTGCCATCTTCTATGGCAACTACCCCGTCCTCTATTAGACCGACCTGCCTCATTTCATCCTTGACTCTAGGCCTGTTTGGCCCCTTTAAAGTATATAGCTTATCTATATTCTTAATAATAATATCTGCTTTCATAGGATCACCCTATTCATATATTTTAGTTTCAAGTATCTGATCTGAGCTGAAGTTCTCTAGTCTTAAATAATAATCAGCTACATCTACCAAGGCTTGCATTGGTACTAGGCCTATTATTTCACTGCCAATAACATTTACCCCATATCTTCTTGCTTCCCTCTCTATCGTATCAAAAACTCTGAAAATAGAAGTCTTAGTATAATCAACCAGATTCATGGATACTTGAACAATATTTCTTTCCTTAATTTCCAATCCAATGGCTTTACAGTAGGTAAATCCTCCAGTTTTAGCTCTTACAACTTTTGCAATCTTCTTAGCGATTTCTAAATCATTGGTTCCTAGGTTTACGTTATATGCAATAAGGGGTGGTCTAGCTCCTACAGCAGTAACTCCTGCCTTTACATTAAGCTCAGCTGGCCCAAAGTCTGGCTTCCATTCTTCTTGTTGTAATTTTTCTGCCATGCCTTCATATTGTCCCCTTCTTATGTCTGCTAGATTTTCTCTTTCTCTTGATGTGGCTGATCTCTCATATAGAAATACGGGAATATTTAATTCTTCCCCTATTCTCTTGCCTAGTAATTTAGAATACTCAATGCATTCCTCCATGGTAACATCAGATATGGGAACTAGGGGTATTACATCTGTAGCTCCCATTCTTGGATGACCGCCAGTGTGCTTGGTCATGTCTATTAATTCTGCTGCGGCCTTAGCAGCTTTAAAGGCAGCTTCAATAACTTGATCTGGTTCCCCAACAAAGGTTACCACACAGCGATTATGATCTGCATCCATAGAGTAGTCTAATAGTTTTACATTATCTGTATTTCTTATTTCATCAACTATCTTTTCAACTACTTCCTTGTCTCTGCCTTCACTAAAGTTTGGTATGCATTCGATTAATCTTGCCATATTCATCCCCCTTTTGTTTTTATTTTTTCCTTTAGACTAGCCTTTGAACTAGCTCTGAAGGTACAAGCACAAAAACCACAGAGATTGTCTGTGGTTAGTATTTATATATTTTTTAGCTTATGGGATAGGATTGGAGTATATACCCTTTTCCCCATTTTAACCTGGCTCTTCATAAGTACTAAGTTGTCTAGTATAAATCTTTCTCCTAATAGTGGTTCAACAAGAACCTTTAGCTCATTAAAGTCTACCTTTGTTCTAACTCTTCTGCCTAAAGTAATGTGAGGGCTAAATCTTCTGCCTTCCTTTTCAAAACCTATATTATGCATTTCTTTCTCCAGTTCATGGTACATGGAATCAATATCATCTATTTGACCCTTTAGACCTAACCATACTACCCGGTATTCATTGCCTTTTTTATTAAAATATCCTAAGTCATCTAAATAGACATTGATAGGAAACCTAGTTGTAGATAGTTTTTTTAATATTTCATCGATGGAATCAATCTGGTTTTCATCAATTTCCCCTAAGAATTTTAAGGTCAGATGAAAATTTGAATTGCTTACCCAGCTACCCTTCTCCGTCTTATGGATTAGTTTTGCTTGGATGTCGGTCAAACGTTTTTTTAATTCCTCTGAAAAATCAAATCCAATAAATGCTCTCATTTTTTCTCTCCTATCAATCCATCATACTAGAAAGATGCTTGCTAATTACTTATCTTTTATTCTTGCACAGCTTTCTCTTTTCATAATTTGGAATGGCAACAGTAGCTTGTTATCTTCTAACTGTTCACCATTTATCTGTTTGATAACACTCCTAATGGCTACTGCCCCAGTATCGTAGAAGGGTTCCCTTACCGTTGTAAGCCTAGGTCTGTATATTGAAGCTATTCTTTCATCTCCATATCCGCAAATTGAAATATCTTCTGGTACTGAAATACCTTTGTCGTAACAGTAGCTCATCAGCCCTATGGCCAGTTCATCGTGACCACAGAAAATAACACTTATATTATTTTTTCTAGTAAAGTCTATTATGGAATCACCCATATTATAACCATCTTCGATTGTAAAGCCCTTAGCATAGTATATGAGCCCATTCTTGCCTTTATCCTTTATAGCTTTATTATATCCTTCTATCTTCTTCCTTTCAACTGAATAATTGTCATCATTCCCGTAGGTAACATATAGTAAGTTTTCATGGCCTAATTCTATTAGGTACTCTGTCATAGCAGTGCTGGCTCGGCTATTGTCTATGGATACGGTAGGCAGGTTGTATCTATTGTAATATCTATTGATATATATAAAGGGTATTTTATAATTCTGTATTTCATCTACTACCTCATTATCATCTCTCTCGGAAATCAAAAGAATTCCTTCAACTTGTTTCCTGGTTAAGAACTTTACAAATTTCAACTCAGCATCTATGTTTCCATAGCTGCTTGAAAGTATAATATCATAATTATACATTCTGCCTATTTCCTCTATGCCTCTAACCATTTCAGCTACATAAAAGTTTCCTATGTCTGTAACTATTACACCTATCAGGTTGGACTTCCTTGTAACTAGACTTCTTGCAACTTCATTGGGCTTATAATCAAGCAGCTCAATTGCTTCTAAAACCCTTTTTCTTACCTCAGGACTGACGGGTTTTGAGTTGTTTATAACCCTAGATACTGTGGATATGGATACCCCCGCAAGCCTGGCAACGTCTTTTATTGTTGTTGTCATATAGATCTCCCCATTTCTAATTAAGAATCCAATATACTATATGGCTACATAATGGTTGAAAAAATATCCCATAAGGCTTTTGCAAGATTGTAGGAATTGTAGTCAAATTCTTTCTCTTTTATAGGCACAGTCATGTAACCAACGCCTTTAATGTGATTGTTTTTCATCAAGGGTAGTACAATAACCGATTGCCAATTAGGTATCTTTTGGTTCATAAGAGCTTCATTCCCAATATCCCAATCTATCAAAAACTCTCCTCTTTTACTTGCAATAACCCTTTTAACTATTTCGTAGTTTATGTTAGTATTATCTGTCCAATGCTTATTTAGTCTTTTCCTTGAATAGTTTGATAACACTTTCCCCTTCTCCCCTAGTTCAATTAGGGTACAGTATTCAGCCTGTAGGGCTTCTATTACTTTACCTAAGAAGGAAAATATCTTTTTGTCCTTACTAATGTTTTCTTTTACGATACCTATGGTATCCAGTAGGGCTAATACATTAGCTTGATCATTATTGATATTTCCTGTTAGGATTCCTGCTAGTTTATCTAATCTATTTAAGGCATTTGATAAATTAGGGTTCCACATTACTACCCTGTTTTTACCCTTTTCCTTAGCACTATATAAAGCCTGGTCTGCTTTAATTATCAATTCTTCTTTAAACTGGCTGTGTTTGGGGAACATGGAGACCCCAAGGCTTATGGTAATACTATTATCAATACTATGAATATTGAGTTTAGATATACCTTCTCTTAAGTTGTCTGCAACTCTAATTGCTTGTTCTTCGGTTACATTATTAAGCAGGATTACAAACTCCTCACCACCGTATCTAGCAACAACATCTGTTTTCCTAACATTGTCCATTATATGTCTTCCAATCTTGGACAAGACTATATCCCCTACATTATGACCATAGGTATCATTTACAGCCTTAAAATTGTCAATGTCTCCCATAACTACAGCAAATGACTTATGATTCATCTTAGATTCATTTATTCTCTTAGTCAATTCATTTTCGAAATATTTTCTTGTATAGGTTCCGGTTAATCTATCTATAGTAGATAAGGACCTTAATTTATAATTCTCAATATTAAAGTGTACTATGTTAGTTAGATTTCTTATTAAGAGAATACTTTTTTGATCAAATCTATTAAACAATCTGTTGGTCTCCAGTAATATAAAGCCATCACTGGCTTGGGTATTATCATTATTTTTTCTTCTTTCTTTATCAACCTTAACCTTTTTCCCCTTAACTTTTATAGGTACACATATGAGGGCCTTAGTGTTTTTAGGCAGCAGCTCCTTGTACAAGCCTATTATATTTGACTCCATGGAGGTGCTTAATAGTATCCCTTCTTCGTACCTGTTAGCTAGGGCTAAAAGATTTTGATTAGCCCTTCTATTTGCTTCTTGAGGAAATTGGATGAGGGGAATATATTCATTCTTCGACTCTTCGTAAACTAGGATGTATCCTCTCTGAGCTAAGGTTTCTTTACATAGGAATTTTAGTATGAATTCTAAATTGTATCTATAATCATCTGTTAACTCATTAATTAGAGCTGGAATATCCATAACATATACTATATCCCTATATAAAACACTATTGGCTACAAGCTTTGAATATTGAACCTTATCCATCAGCTCTAATAGGGAAGAATAGTCAAAGTATCTTTCTATGCTATCCTTGTCCTTTAATTCATCAATTCTTGTCCAATTTATTTCTTCACCAAAAACTTCCAATATCACCTTGGCCAACTTGTCCTTGATGAAATCAGATCTTCTAGCCTTGATAAAGCTTATTTGCAGTTCTCTCACAGATACATCTTTAATCAAGGTGTATATCAAATCTAAGGCTTCTACATAGTAATTAAAGGATTGAAAATAATTTCCCCTTTCATAGGCTCTAAAGGCTAACAGTAAACTGACTATCATAGCTGAGTCCAAGAAATTGTATTGCTTCAACTTTTCTTCTAAGATAATGAGGTCTGTACGGCTTTTTTTGTCATCTGTTACGGCATATTCCAGCATTTCACGTATATAGTCAAAGTTCTTTGTACTATATTCTTTCATTTCCTCGTCTTCTGCTAATATATCCTTAAGGTAGCCGTAATCTTCTTCCAATAATGATATTATTCCTAAGTATATTAAGGCTTTTCTCCTAATATAGTTTATTTTCTTACTCTTCAATTCCTTCCTAATTTCTTCAAGTTGTTCTTTATCAAATGTCCTTTTGCTAAAATAATCAGTTAAAGCAAGCTTGAATTTGGCTGCTAGGTAACCAGAAACATTATCATATTGATGAAACTGTTTCATGGCCTTGAAATTCCACTTTTTAGCCTCATCCCATTTGCCGAAGAATAAGTAAAAGGATCCTAGAAAATTAAAATATTGGGTCTCTAAATCTACGCTTACGTCTTTATATTTAGGATAGTATTCTTCCAAGGCTTTATAACAATCATAGGCCTTGTTGTATCTACATGTGTTTAGATATATTAAACCTAAATTTATATTTGCCAATATTATTCCTCTTATGTCATCTACAAGTGCAGCAATTTCTCCAGACTCTTCAAAATAGTTTTTGGCCTTTTCATATTCACATTTATTCATGTATACTTCGCCAATATTGTTTAAGTATACAATCTTTAGGTTTAATACTTCATGCTTATCCGCTATGTCTAAAGCAGCCTTATAATACTGCATAGCCTCATCATATAGTCCATTATCAAAGTTAATAATAGCTATATTATTTAAAGGTCTCGTGGAATCTATTACCTGCCCATGCTCAACAAAGTATTGATAACTTTTTTGAAAATTCTTAATAGCCTCCATAGTATTCCCATTATAGTAGTGATAGAGACCTATTAAGTTGTATAGTTTTCCAAAAGTTTCCCTTATATTGTGCTTTAACACAAACTCTTTTGTTTCATCTAAGCGTGTATATAGGGTTTCAAATTTACTGCTAAAGCATAGTATCTTACAATATAGCAATCTTGATTCAGCTATCCCTCTTAAACACTCTATTTTTTCTGCTAATTCTATGGTTTCTTTAGTTTTTTCTAAGGCTTTGTCGCTTAAGCCCTTTTGATAATATATTTCTGCAATGCCAAGATTGGCAATTATACAGTACTTCATCTGGTTTGACTTCAAAGCTTTCTCATATAGTTCTGAATAGATCTTTAAGGCTTCATCGTTTTTCCCTCTTACAAAGTATATTTGTCCCAGGGATTCAAGTATAGAAAATATATGAACTAGATCTGTATTCTTGCAGATCTCATAAGCCGTTTCCCAAAGAAGCAGACTTTTAGATCCATATATACTGCTTTGTTTATTGGCTAAATCTACTAGAAGGCTAATTGCCTTTTCCCTTTTATTTGATGACACAAGTTGATGAATTAACTCATCCATCATGGTCTCATGGCTATTGCTGTAGTTATCCTCTAACAGTTGGGCTAATTTTGTATGTATTTCTACCTTTTCACTTTCAGAAATCCTATTATAAATATACTTTTTCAATTCCACATTGAAGATGCTATAGCTAAATCCCCAATCTGAAAAGGCCTCATCCACTAATCTCATGGTGACCAATTCTTCTAAAACTTTATCTAGTTCTTCTTGGTCCATATTTGCCATTTTATATAGTACAGCTTTTGCAACTGAGAATTGGGAAGCTGAAAGTATCTTCATTATATACATGTGTTCTCTTTTAGTTTTTTTCAATTGATTTATTAGAGCATCATCTAAGCTAGATGGAAAGCCTACACCTGAAAAGCTCTTATTCTTTACTTCCCAGAAACCTTCCTCTGCAAAATAAAGATCTCCCTTAGCATATAAGTCTCTAATCATATATTCCATATACTTGGGATTGCCCCTGCACTCTTTGAGTAAAACAGCAGAAAACTTTACAGGCCTATAGTTTATACCTAATATCTGTCTTACAAACTGGCCTATTTCATCTAAATTGAAATTCCCAATTTTAATTGTTTCTATATAATTATTCTCCATCCATCTAGTGAAGATATCATACTTATCGGAGAATTTAGACGCCCTTTTCTCATTAAAAGAAACTATCAACTCCACATTCCCATAGGTAATTCTGTGTAACAAATAATCTATAAGGAAAAGAAAATCTATGCTTGTTTCTTCTATATTATCAATAATTAAATATACTGTATCTTCCTTTGAGCTGGTGAAATCCTCAAAATATTTAGTAATTCTATCATATAACCTAAATCTGTTTCTCTGATCACTTATATTGTTAGTCAGGTTCTTTCCTATTTTTAATTCCAGCTCAGGTAAAATACCTATAAATTCTTTGGCGTATTTTTCATAAATATTTTTGGGAGTGTTTTTGAAGGTTTGCCTTAGAATTTCTGATATTGGCATTAGATTGGAATTATTGCTATCATTTATTTCTAAGCTGTAAACCTCCCTCCCTCTCATCCTCAACCTATATGCAACTTCCTTCAGTAACCTGCTTTTACCTACTCCTTCATCGCCACAGATCAAGAACATCTTTGTAAAGCTGTTTCCATATTTATTCTCTTTTAGAATCTGGGCATCGTAATCCATTATTCTTTGCAGCTCTTTATCTCGGCCAATGATTGTAGTCTCAAAGTCTAGGGTGCCTCTTTCTTTTACTAAATCATACTTGTAATCTATGTCAAAAACATTTATTATATCCTCAATTAGGTCATGTATCCTTATGTCTCTGACAAATGGGTTCTTATTGGTTAAGATGCTTATAACCTGATTCAAAAAATCTATTTGATCTTTAGTCAATTTCAACCTAGGTTTGTAGGTATACGGCACTTGTTCATCCTTATAAAAATTGTCAGTTAACAAATAGGCCATCAGCATACCCAATGAGTATTTATCTGCACTAGGACTAATATTGTCCTCATTTTGCAACAGCACTTCTGGTGCAATAAAAAATCTAGCTATATTGTCATAGTCTACATTTGCAATCCTTTCGTATATACTAGCCATATCCATCAATTTTATATTTATCGCATCATCAACAAAGATATGGGTTGGACTTAACAGCTTGTACACTATTCCCTTATAGTGTAGGTAATCAAGTATGCTACACACCTTTAATATAGTTTGGATTTTTTCCTTCAAACTTAAATCGTTATAGATATCTTCTAGGCAAGGTGCATCTAAGAGTTCTGCAGTACTATAGTATTGCTTGAATTTTAGCATTTTACCATCTATGCTTTTCATAATAGAAAATTGCTTGCAGGAAAGTAAATATGGATGTTTTATGCGGGACATGCTTATAAAGTTATTGATGAAATAATCAATAACTTTCGATTGCTTTTCTGTTATGTATACTTTCATCAGCAGTTTCCTATCACTGTCCCATAAGTCTACTACTTCATAAATAGTATAATAGTTTGTATCCTTAACCAGCTTGTTAACTTTATACCTATTATCAACTAGTTTCATAAGAAACTCCCCTTTTATCCCAGAATAGCTTCACTGTTTACCTTCTTAAGTAAAATAATTTAATCTCATATTTCTATTAACTTAAGCAAGCTTTTTGCTTATCCCCATTTTTATATCTTATATAATCATTAAGATTATCCGGCCTATAATCAAGGTAAAATAATCCTAAAAGCGCTTGGGATAACTTCATATGTAGCTGGTAATTTACCCCCATACTCCCCATCAATATCAATGGTAATATCCTCTTCTTCCGATTCCACTGTAATCTTCTTTGTTTTAAAATAGATTACATTTGGATGGTTTATGTGTTCTCCCCTGAAGATGTTTATAAATATCTGCGCTAAATCCTGTACTTCTGACTTCTTTATTATGACAACATCCAAATATCCATCTTGAACATCTGCATCTGGTGCAATCCTTTTGAAACCACCTATAGAAGCAGTATTTGATATTAGATATAATAATACACTTTCTTGGCCGCTAAATTCTTCACTCTTAAAACTTAATTGAATGGGTTGGATTTTGCTTCTTGGGATCTCCTTAAGCCCTTCTATATAGTAGGCCATTTTACCAAAAATAGCTTTTATTTCAGAAGGAACTTTATACCCTATATCCGTAAGCAGGCCACTGGCAGCCACATTGATAAAGTACTCGTCGTTAACCTTTCCAAGATCAACATCTATTGTCCTTTCCTTTTTTATCATTTGGAAGAACTCCTCTACGTCCCTTGGTATCCTCATATAGTTTGCAAAATCATTTACTGTCCCTGAGGCTAAAATTGCTACAGGAATTTTTCTACCGCCCTTAATGATCCCCTTGACAATTTCATTTATCGTTCCATCTCCTCCAGATGCAATGATAAGATCCCATTCCTCTTTACAGGTCTTTATAGTTTCATGCATAGCATCGTCCTTTGCACTAGTATTATATTTACCTACTATATATCCTTCATTGATTAACATGGAACATAATTGATCTACTTTTCTCTGTGTATTCTGCCTGCCTGATGAAGGATTGCATATTACTTTAACCTTTCTCATCTATATCAACCTCTCTTAATGCTATAATTATGACCTTATACCACCATTTTATTATTAGATTAATTACTATGATAAATTATAAACTATTAATAATATAGTATACCAAGGGCAACCCTTTTGACAATAGACTATAAATTCATTCTGTTTAGATTAATCCATAAAAATAATTAATAAAAGGAGAACCCTAATGGTTCTCTCTTATGATCTAATCTTTCTGATAGTATTTTTAACTATATCTGCTATTTCCACAATTATATCTATGTAGTCGTTAATACTCCTTATAGTATGGGCAGTTGAGTTAAAGCTTTCACTAACCTGTCCAACAAATTGGGATACTGTCTCAGTAGTGGAATCCACTCGACCAGAAATGGAACTGATGTTGCTAACTAACTTCTTAGCATCAGGAGACAATGATTCTATTAATTCCTTTGATTCTTCACTTATTACATTGGCATTTTGAGCAGTTTCTGATAGGTCCTTTATGATGGAATCGATTTCCTTTCTATTAGACTTCAATATAAATTTTAGGTCAGAGGCGATGCTGTTTATGTTCTTTATAAGAACTATTAAATAGATCAAGACCCCGATGCCCAAAGAATACAAAATAAATCTAAATAGATCTTGCACTGTCAAGGTAACTGTCATACTATTCACCTGCTACTTCATCTTTTTCTATTTCTTCATCTTGGTCATCATCTTTATTTAAATCTATTTCAAACATCTTTCTCTCTTTAATATCTTCTACTTTAGATTTTACTTCATCCTTTACCTTCTCTTCCAAATTCTTTAGTGTCTTTGTAGTGCTTTCAGCAGCTTTTTTTGTCTTATCAACTATATCCTGTCTAGTTTCTTTGCCAGATTTAGGTGCAAAAAGCAAACCTGCTAGGGCACCAATGGCTGACCCTATTGCTATCTTCTTGGCAGTATCTACCTTTTGCCTTCTTCTTTCTGCTCTTTTTCTTTCCTTGATAATATCTGCTAACTTCATAGTATGCCTCCCTTTAAATAATTTATATTTCTTATACCCATATTCTGCCATAATAATCTAAAACATTAAATCTTAAGGGAGTCATAAGCTATTTCTTATCAATCTTCTTTAACATCTCTTGCAGTTTTCTTGCTTGATAACCTGATTCTTCTGCAAAAGTCCTAAATAAATCGGCTACTTCCTCGTCTTGAACATTTTTTGCGTGCATTTCATAATCTCTGACCATCTCTTGGGCATCTAGTATCTTCTTCTTTAAAATTTCCTTTGTGTTTAGTTCCATAGACTTTCCCTCCTGTACTTATTTTTCATTAGATTTATTTTATGTAATTCCCTTATTATTATGTAATAAAATTTATAGATATTTATAGATATATAAAAACCTGTAACCCAGTTGGGTTACAGGTTTTATAAACTTTAATCATATAATCCATAGTGTTCCTTGATAATATGGTATAACCCTGCTTTTTTAAGAGAATCTACAGGCGCTAGGAAGGTTACAGTTACTGTTCCAGGTGCTCTTCCTATTTCAATGGCCCCATTAATAGTAGCTCTATTCATAACCTCAGGAACTGATAGGTCCAATACATCTGCTGCCCTCTGAAGACCATTTTCAATAGCTTGGTTCAAATTTACTCCAGTGCCTATAAAAGATATAGGTGCTGTTTTTTCAAAGTTCTCTACTCCCCATTTTTTACCTAAATCTAGAGCTATTTTGTACTCTCTTTTGCTTATTGTCTTAGCTAAATAGGGTAGGTCTTCTTCTAATGGGATTAGAATTGGACCGTCTATGTTTAAATTCTTTAATACTTTTACTTTTAGGGTTACCAAGGCTGCAATATCTGCTGTATGGCCTGCAATTTCTCCATCTCCCTGCATAGCATGAGCATCTCCAACATATACGCCTCCGCCCTTTACTTTCACAGGAGCTATTAGTATAGCACCTGCCCTAACTCTATTGATATCCATATGTCCATCGGTTTTGTGCTTTTTAAGCTCCTCCTCTGTAAATGAATAATCATGAGGTGCTCCTATTAAGAAGGACCCAAAATCCCCTGCATTATGAGAGTCAGGAATTGCTTTAGAAGGAGTTGTTCCTAACTGGCCTAAAAATGGTCTTAGTCTGGAGATATTTCCTGCCATATGGTGGGGTGCAAAGTTGACGATAGGATTTTGGATTGAATTGTCGGGTATGCACATGTTGTCTCTGGCATTTTTAGCAGCTTCATAAGCAGCTTCTTTGCTTAAGGTTATCCCCACTTGTTTGTTTTCGTCAAAGGCCATGGTGTAGCCATTAGTGAACTTGAAGGGTGAAATATCCTCATTGCAATTCTTACATCTTACTGAATCTTCTCCTATACCCTTTAGCTCCGTTGCAGGATTTATTATGCCACAATGAGGGCATTTCCCAGCAACAAAGGGATCCCCATTGAAGTTATTGTCTATGGTTATATCATTTCCTGAAGCTACAACTGATGAAGTTGGTGTTATGGATTGAATATAAATGGCAATTGCATCTCCTACTTCTGCCCCTTCAACATAGACTGGAACTGTTACCTCATGGCCTCCTTTTAATTCTGGAGTTATCATTGGTCCCCAACAGCCTGGTGCTGTATTAGCTATAATGGTGCCTCCATCTTTAACAGGACCTAGCATCTTCCCATTAGGATCAAGTATGCCATCGGTAAACTCCTTGACAAAAACTGTTTGCTTAGCCAAAGCTACTCCCCCTTTATTTTTATATATCATTTCATTTTATACCCTTTATGTAGGAACTATAACTTAAACTAGCAAATACCAATAGCTTTTGATTAAATCTCTTTTCTTTCTATAACATAATCATTTTTATATCCGCAGTTAGGGCAAAGGAAGATATGAATACATTTTTCACTGCTAACACCATCAGCCCTACTAGTTATTTCGTCTAATAGATAAGGGCTATAGTCATCATAGAAGTTTACTTTAGCCCCTTGATCTTCCATTAGGCTATTGCATTTCTCACAGTTAAACTCTACTGGATAAAGTCCATTACATAGAGGACAGACTAACTTCACTTGGCTCATCACCTACCAAATTGTTGATATAAATTTATTATTGCGTAAATATAATATAATATACAAAAATCCCTTAGGATTAAATCCTAAGGGATTTTTGCTCCGCAATGCCGGTTTCCGATCTAATTCACACCCGCCTCTCACAAGGTGGGTGCCCTGCCGATAGCTTCAAACTTCCTTTAATAAAGGCCTGTTATCCACTATCGAACCCGAACTCCCTTATCTACTATGTCGGTTGAATTATCCGGATTAACGCACATCGCAGAGCTGTTAATTTTATTATATCCTCTATAAACATAATATGCAAGGAACATTAAAATTTTGACATAGTATTTTTTGCCATTAACTGCATTTTGTTATATTTTGTATACCATTAACAAGCTCTTCAATTTCTTCTTCATTTAAGGATTCTTTTCTTATCAACTGATTAGCTAATGCGTGTAGATGCTCAATATTGTCTAAAAGGACTGTTTTGGTTTGTGAGTAGAAGTGACGTAAGATCTCTTCTCCCCTTTTAATCAAGGAGGTATCCATGGATAAATTGGTATTGGCTACTACTTCATAGTTTATTAGCCCTAATTCATCATCCATTCCATAGGAACCAATCATGGCCAATACCATCTCTGTGGCCTTTTTCAAATCAGATGAAGCTCCCGTTGTAATATTGTCTTTGCCAAATATGATTTCTTCAGCTGCCCTTCCTCCTAAGGCAATCATTATGTTTTCTATAATGTCCTTTTTGCTTTTATAGATTCTATCAGGAGGTATGTTTAAGCTAAATCCTCCCATTCCTCTTGTGCTAGGAATGATGCTTACCCTAGTTACCCTGTTGTTTGGGGATATCTTCTTAGCCACTAGGGCATGTCCTGCCTCATGGTAGGCTGTAATCTTCTTATCCCTTAGGGAGATAAAACTCCTATCCTTCTTTTCTTCTCCTACTAAGACATTTAAGAAGGCTTTTTCAATATGTTCCATAGTTATCAGTTTATCTTTGTTTCTTGCCGCTATCATAGCTGATTCATTCATAAGGTTTTCAAGCTTAGCTCCACTAAAGTATACTGTTTCCCTTGCTAATTTTTCTAGATCCACATCTTTTGAAAGTGGTTTGTTCCTACTGTGGATTTTCAAAATTGCTAATCTGCCATTTATATCTGGTAGGCCTACTTCTATTTGCCTATCAAACCTTCCTGGTCTTAATAAGGCCTCATCCAGTGTATCAATTCTATTGGTTGCAGCCAGCACTATTATGCCTTCATTTTCCTTAAAGCCGGACATTTCAGTTAATAAAGCATTTAAGGTCCTGTCCCCTTCTTCACTGCCCATATTGGAGTTTGCACCTTTTCTTGCCTTTCCCAAGGCATCAATTTCATCGATGAAGATTACACTTTTGCCTGTCTTTTTTGCCTTTTTAAATAGCTCCCTTATCCTGCTTGCTCCCAATCCAGCATATACCTGTACAAAGTCAGAGCCAGTTGCTGCATAGAAGGGGACAGCTGCTTCAGAGGCTAAAGCCTTGGCTAATAGGGTTTTACCTGTCCCTGGAGGTCCGTATAGCATTACTCCTCTAGGAAGCCTTGCTCCGTATCTGGAATATTTTTCTGGCTCCCTTATAAAATCTACTAGTTCTTTCAAGGATTCCTTAGCTTCTTCATTGCCAGCAATATCATTGAAAGTCACTTTTTGGCTCATTGAGTTGACTACATCAATGTTATTTGCCATATTTTCCATTTCCCTCTCTGCCTGTTTTGAACCATTCTTTACCAAATACACAACCATCCCTATAGAGCCTACCATTAATATTAGGGGAATTATTCGATCAATTAGGCCCATATTCTCACTTTCTATCACCTTTATATCGTATAAAAGCATCTGCTCTTTAAAATTTTCAGCCCGGGGATTGTCAGTAACAAATGCTGTTTTATTGCTTAACTTGCCTGTTAATTTGGGTGAATCCTTCAGTTCAATCTCTGATACTTGTCCATCTTTTGCATATTCTATAAATGTAGCATATGAAATTTCCTTATAATCTTCTCCCTTATAGTAACTAACAATTGTATAAGCTGTTACAACTAGTAGAAGTATTATTGTGGAAATCAGGAGTAACTTCTTTTTCCCCTCTATATTCATGTAACTTCCTCCTTGGTTTACATAATTCTATTATCAATTATAACACCTGTTACATCCCCATGTCCATTTCATAAATTTGTCAAAAAAGGGTTTCCCATTAAATAGCAATATGGATTATTAATTTTCTTTTGACACAAAAACGAGATTCCCTGTTATAATTTTAAGAATCTCGTTTTTTAACCAGCTTGGTGATTTTACTTCTTACCTAAAGCCTTGAGAATCCTATCCAACTTTTCTTCTTGCTCTTCATCTAGGAAAGGTCTAATGCTTTCCAGCTTTTCAAAAATTGCTTCATATTCATCTGGATCCATTTCTGCTTCCATCTTTTCGTTAAGATTTATTATTTCAACGAATATATCCTCTTCAGATTTGTCAGAGTAGTCTTCAGCAAATTGATTTATGATTTCAATTTGTTCCTCTGTTGGCTGGTAATCCTTAAAATCTTCCATTGCCCTTTTAATCTTGTCATCTCTATCCATTAGGTACCCCCCTTAATCTATTCTATTAAAATCTATGACTTCCCCCTGCCACATATTACAAATAATTTATCAACATTCATGGAAAGAGAGCATAAAATAATTATATGGATAAATAATAGGAGGACTTATAATGAGTAATATTGTTCTGTTACTGCTGCTATTGATGATAAAGGAAGATAGGATTGCCTTGCCTACACCAAATAGAAGCTTTGCACTAAAACTAGATACTAAACATTCTAGGGAAAAGATCAAATTGATAAAAAAAGTAGGACCATACTTCCCTGAAGAATACTTGCATTGTATAAATAAGGCTATAGGAGTAACTGAGAAAATTATTAGACTATACGATGCAATGGAGTATTTGAGCATAAAAGAGTCGAACTACATTAAAAGGACCATTCCTGTAAAAAATAACAAAGAACGTTTAAACTACATAGTAGATGTTATTGAAAAGGAGTTTACTAGGGAGCAAATAAAGGAATTGGGTAAAGCTGTGGACATGGTATTAAAAATAGATAGGCTAAATAAGATGATGAATATGATGAGCATAATTATGGAAAGTCCAGAAAATCTTAACGATAAGGAGAGTCTCTTAAGGATCATGGAGCAGTTTTCTCAAGGGAAGAGCCAAGAAGAGAAGAAAAAGATAAAGGATATGATGAGAATGCTAGATATCATAAAGGCCCTCGATTCCCCACAAAAGCCCAAGGAAGAAGGAAAAAATTCTTAGTACTAATTCGTACTAAGAATTTTATAGTTTTGATACTTTTAGGCTATCTATTAAGTTCTGTATGTCTTCAGGAATTGGGGCTTTAAACTCCATTTCCCTCTTGTCTCTAGGTAGTTTAATCTTCATATAATAGGAATGTAGTGCCTGTCTTCCTATAATATCACTGGTTCTATTGTATAAGGAATCCCCAATTATAGGATGTCCAATATGGTTAAGATGTACCCTAATCTGATGGGATTTCCCTGTAAATATTTGGACATCTAACAAGGTAGCAGCCTCATATCTTTCCAATACTCTGTATTTAGTAATGGCGTTCTTCCCATCTTCTGTAACCACCTTTTTTATGCTTCCTTCCTCTTCCCTTCCTACAGGCAGTTCAATAATATCTTCATCTTTTCTAACTACACCATCTACTACTGCAATATACTTCTTTTCTACCTGATTTCTTTCAAATTGCAAAGCCATCTGTTGATGGGCAAATGCAGACTTGGCTACAATAAGGATTCCCGATGTGTTCATATCTAATCGGTTTACAAATCTTATCTTCCTATTTATACCGTTGGATTTAAAATAATAGCTTAATCCATTAGAAATGGTATTCTGCTGGTGACTCTTTGTAGGATGTACTACTACATAAGGCTGTTTATTAAGTACTAAAATATCGTAATCTTCGTATATGATATGTAAATCCATAGGTTCTGGAGTGGAGTTCTCCTTTTCGTCCTCTATTAATATGGATATCAGATCTCCATTTTTTAAAACATGTTCCATCCTTACATTTTTACCATTTACATATATGTTCTTTTGCTTAAAAAGCTTCCTAAATAGCCTTGTAGATATATCCTGGTCAAATAAATATTCTTTCAAGGTCTTCCCTTCTGCATCTACTTTTATAACAATTACTTTTTCACTATTTTTTAATAAATCCATATATTCCTCCAAATCTTGCATAGTTTTGTGTATAATATATTATAGATAATTATATCAAATTGTAAAACCATTTAAATAAGAATTTTGGAGGAGAATCCGTTGAGCTCTAAAGGGAATAGAATTATAAATGTTATTTCAAATAGAAATGATGCCTCTATAAAGACTGCCAACTTACTAATAGAAAAGCTATCTGCTAGAGGTTTCTATGTTCCTAAGAATTATGACACAAATGCTGAATTGAATATCTGCATCGGTGGAGATGGAGCTTTTTTAAGAACTGTTCACAGGTATAATTTCCCAAACATACCCTTTGTAGGCATCAACACAGGCCATTTAGGTTTTTATCAAGAAATTCTTCCAAAAGATATCGATGGATTTATTGAAAAATATGTTAAGGGCTATTATACTATCGAAAAGATTTTTCTAGTAAAGGCAGATGTACACACAAGGGATAATAGCTTTCAATTGTTAGGGGTAAACGAAATAGTAATAAAGGGAATAAAATCTAAGGTAGTACACTTAGAAGTTTTTATCAATGATAATCATCTGGAAAAATTCTCTGGTGATGGGATTATTGTAGCCACTCCTGCAGGAAGTACCGGATACAATTTTTCCAGTGGAGGCAGTATCATATATCCTTCCCTAAAGGCATTACAGATAACACCCCTATCCCCAATCAGTTCAAGGGTTTACAGGTCCTTGCTTAACAGCATTATCATACCTGGAGACATTCCCATTACCATAGAACCAGAGTTTTTATATGAAAATTCTATTTTAATTGTGGTAGACGGGGTTGAATTTAAATATAAGAACATCAATAAGATCAGCTATTCAATATCAGAAAAGACTATTTCAAGACTGAACTTCGATAAAAACATGTACTGGAACAACTTAAAGAGCAAATTCTTATAAAAGGCAGGTCCAAGAGATGATATGATACCTCTAGGACCTGTCTTTTATATTAACCTATCCATGTCATCCACTAATTGCCTAAATACTTCTAGTGCATTATTAACTGGTTCCTCTGTTGTCATATCAACTCCAGCTAACTTTAATACATTAATTGGGTAGTCTGAAGATCCACTCTTTAAAAAGTAAATATATCTTTCTACTGCAGTATCTCCATCATTAAGTATCTTCTGAGATAGGGCTATGGCTGCAGAAAAACCAGTTGCATATTGGTAGACATAGAAGTTGTAATAGAAATGGGGTATCCGTGCCCATTCTATAGCAATAGGATCATCTACTACTATATTGGGACCATAATATTTTTCATTTAATTTCTTGTAGGTATCACATAAGTAATCTGCTGTAAGGGCTTCTCTGCTTTCCACATGTTCATATATGGTCCTTTCAAATTCAGCAAACATGGTCTGTCTAAAGACAGTGGTCCTAAATTGCTCTAGGTAATGATTTAGTAAGTAGAGCTTCTCCTTCTCGTCTTTCACATGATCAAGCATATAGTTTAAAAGCAGTGCTTCATTGCAGGTGGAAGCTACCTCTGCTAGGAAAATACTGTAATTGCCATAGATAAAAGGCTGATTCTTCTTTGTAAAATAGCTGTGGATAGAGTGCCCCATTTCATGGGCAACAGTAAATACGCTGTCTAAAGTGTTGTGATAGTTAGTTAATATAAAAGGCTTTGAATCATAAGAGCCACTGGAATAAGCTCCTGAACGCTTACCTATATTTTCGTAAACATCTATCCAGCGATCCTCAAAACCTTCCTTTACCACATCTATATATTCATCCTTAAGGGGCTGCAGTCCTCTTATAATCAATTCCTTACATTCTTCATATGGAATATTAAAATCTACATCCTTCACAATGGGTGTATACAGGTCATACATGTGCAGCTCTTCTACCCCTAAGGCCCTTTTCCTTATGTCCATATACTTATACATGCTGTCCAGGTTATTGTGAATTGCTTTTATCAGATTGTCGTAAACTGATATTGGTATATTGTTCTCATCTAGAGAGGCTTCTAAGGCTGATTCATACTTTCGAACTCTTGCATTAAAGATATTTGCTTTTATATTTCCACTTAGGGTTTGTGCAAAGGTATTTTTAAAGCTTTCATATGTAGAATACAGACCCTCAAAGGCTGCCTTCCGCACCCTTCTATCTTTGCTTTCCATGAGGGGGATGAAATTCCCCTGAGTTATCTCCACATCCTGGCCATTTTCATCTTTTATTGTTGGAAATTTCAAATCCGCATCGTTTAACATGCTGTAGATGTTTTCTGGAGCACTTGCAATCTCTCCCATTTGAGCCAAAAGATTTTCCATATCCTCTGAGAGAACATGTTCTTTTTTCCTAAACATATTATCTAAATAATGTTTATACAGCTTTAAATCTTCCTCTTCCTTATAGAACTCTTCTAGGACCTTTTCATCAATTTTAAGAATCTCTGGAGTTATAAAAGAGGTCTTTTCCTGTACCATAACATAAGCTCCTAAGGCTTTGTCAAATAGGGCTTGAGATGAATTAATCCTAGTGTCCTCATCCAACTTCATATTAGCATAGGCATAAAGATTGCCAACTATCCTATACACTTCTTCCATATGTCTTAACACCCTTAAAAGGCTTGCAGCAGATTCTCCTACCCTACCCCTGTGCTTTTCTATTCCCTCTGCCTTGGAAAGCAAATCTCCAAAATCCTTCTCCCACTCTTCTATACTTTCATACATAGATTCTAAGTCCCAAGTATACTCAAGCGGTATATCCTTTCTTTCCTTTAGGTCCCTTTTCCCCTCGGGCATTAGTCCTTCCTCCTTTCCTCTATTCTATAGTATTTAATGCTTCTAGAATAATCTTCTTGGCAATAGGAGCTGCTGCTGTTCCTCCTGATGAACCCTCTTCCTCTAACACTACCGCTAGGGCTACTTTTGGGTTGTCTGCTGGAGCAAAGCCTATAAACCAAGCATGGTCTTTACCAGTATGGTTTTCAGCAGTGCCAGTCTTCCCTGCTACTTTTACACCACTAATTCGTGCATTTTTACCTGTTCCTCTTTGCACTACCTCAACCATCATATTTGTTAATTCACTGGCTGTAAATCCATCGGTTCCATTGGAAAGAACTTCCCTCTCTGCAAAATCCACTATGCTACCTTCAGGGGATATTATCTCTTTAACCAGGATGGGCTTTACTACTTCCCCATTATTTGCTATGGCTGAAGCAATCATAGCCATGTTTAGAGGGCTTATAAGAACCTCTCCTTGCCCCATGCTGGCTGCAGCAACACTTGCCTTATCCATGTTCATCCTATTAGGAAAAGAAGATTTTACTACGGGCAGATCAAAGGGAATTGTCTTATTCATATAGAACCTTTCCGAAACCTCTTCTAGCTTTTCAATTCCAACTTCTACTCCCTTTTCAGCAAAATATAGGTTGCAGGACTTAACCAGCGCCTCCGTTAATTGAAGATTGCCATGGACAGTTTTGTTATAGCAGCTAAAGGGAGCCCCTCCTATAGTGGTGCTGCCTTTGCAAGTATAGCCTTTTTCTGCTGTACCCGTTTCTATGGCTGCTATTGCTGTTATGACCTTAAAGGTAGAGCCTGGTTGATATAAGCCTGATATTGCCCTGTTCAACAAGGGACTGTTTTCATCTTCTACAATATCTGACCAAGATTCTCTAAGGGCTGAAGGGTTAAAGTCAGGCATACTTACCATTGAGTATATTTCTCCAGTAGTAGGATTCATAGCAACTATTGCTCCTTTTTTGCCCTGCAGGAGACTTCTTGAAAGCTCCTGTAGGTGATGGTCAATAGTAAGCTTTAGAGTATTCCCTTCTGTGTTTGGTGCCACTATATTCTTCAGTTCATTCAAGGCTGAGGATTTGCTGATATTCAACAGTTCATTATTGTATCTTAACTCTAATCCTGCCTTTCCTAATTCTCTGTAGCTATAGCCTATTATATGGCCGTAGAGATTTCCATAATTATAGACCCTCTTATAGGTTTCTCCATCCTTTTCGCTGTAAGCTAATATCTTTCCATTTCTATCTATTATAGAACCCCTCAATATCTTTTCCTCGTTTATCCATAGCCTTTTATTATAGCTATTCATCTTTACAGATTCGGCTCTAAATACTTGAAAATAGGTCAAATAAACCATTAGACTTACAAATAAGACACAGATCATAACCAGTACTACTATTACTCTTCTTATCTCCTTATTTATACTGTTATTCTTCATCTAAATCCAACTCCTCAGATGCAACTTGAAGTATACCTAGGGCTATGAAACTAGACAACATGGAGCTGCCCCCATAGCTTACAAAAGGTATAGTAATCCCTGTTAGAGGGATCATATTAAGTACCCCTCCAAATATGATAAAGGATTGAATCCCAAATAATATGCTTATTCCTAAGGCCACTATTCTATAGGATTTGTATTTTTGGTTTATGGCAATTTTAAAGCCCCGATAGACCAGTATTAAAAATAGCATAATAATCCCTATTCCAGTGAATATGCCCATTTCTTCACATATTGCTGGAAATATGAAGTCAGTATGGACTTCTGGTATAAACTCTGGATATCCTAAACCTAGGCCAGTTCCAAAAAATCCTCCTTCAGCTATGGCAAACAAGGATTGGGTTATCTGATATCCTCTTGTATCTATATATTTCCATGGGTCTAGCCAAGTATGAACCCTGCTCTGTACATGGGAAAACAAAAAGTAACCAGCTATGGCACAGACCACTAGAATAGATAAGTTAATAAGCACCAGTTTTCTATCTTCTTCATAGATAAATTGAAGGGCTATAAAAACTGATAAGAAGATTAAAACACTACCTAAATCCTTTTGCAAGAATAAGAATAGAACAAAAACATATATGATCCCCAGTAAATAGTATTTGCCAAATTTCATCCTAGTAAACTTTTCATGATTAGTATAATATGAAGCGATTAAAAAAATAGCCAAAATCTTTATAATCTCAGAAGGCTGCAGGCCAAATGAGCCAATCCTGATCCAGTTGGTAGCTCCTTTTATATTGGTACCTAATACTAATGTCAGTATGAACAAAGCTATAGAAGCAAGGGCATATAGCAAGAACCAATTTTCCCATCCTCTGATTCTCTTAAATACTAGGTAGGTCATAAAAAAGAGCATGATACCCATTCCTATCCATAGGATCTGCTTTATTCCTAATTCCGGATCAATTCTATATATCATAATTACCCCAATGCTTACCAACATGGTTACAATCAAAAATATAAAATTGTCACCAGAGGTGATCTTTAAAAGCAGGAAGTTGGATATATATACTAACAATATGAGGGCCAAACTATATATAACAGTGATCCTGTTTAAGGTGTGCCTATAATATAAAAAAATCAGCATTAAAGCCAAAAGTTCAAAAACAAAAAGTAGATTTCTTGGAAGTCTATAATTTATTCTGCCATTAAACATGAGCATTACCCCTATTCTTTATTGACAAATAGAAAGTCTACTTGCCCTACAGAAATTCTATCTCCATTTTTTAAACATACAGCATCCATAACCCTTTCTCCGTTTAAAAAGGTACCATTAGCGCTATTGGTATCCTCTAAATAGTACTTATCTTCATCCTTGATTACCCTCAAATGTTGCTTAGATATGTATGGGTCCTTTATTACTATCTGGTTATTGTTTGATCTTCCCAAAGTTACCTTATCACCCAAGGGATAGTATTCTCTGACTTTAAAGGGCAAAGTATCCTTCCTGTTGATTAACTTTAAGTAAGCACTATTATTAACAGCTATTGGATAGATTCCTTTAATGTCAAGATATATTAGTCTGATTATGCTCAATATAAACACATATATGATGAATATAAATATATATTTAAATATTACCGATACTATGTTGAACATATTATCCTCCTAAAGTTATAGATCTTCTAAATTATATTATTGCAGCTTTAGTATGTTATAAATATAACAACTTATATAGTGATAATCAAGCCTGTTGATGTATGATTTCCAAGATTGAGTGGGTTATTATGAACATATAGGCATTAAACATTTCTTCTGGAGTAACCTTCAAAAATCTTTCTTCAAACAGCCACATCTTTAAGATATAGACCATGCCAGTTGAATAATATCTGGCTAAGTTTTCTACTGTTAGAATGGAATCATTTTCTATTGTAGTAGTATGCTTTTTAATGATCTTTTTAAACAAGCCAGTTATCCTATTAAATAGTATCCCTTCAAAGGAATTTTGCCCTTCTACCTTAAAGGCTTCCTGATAAAAGAACCTGTTCCTGTCAAAATAAGTAAACACCATCTTGATGGCTTCCCTTTCCATGGAATTGTCAATTAGTGCATATGCAACACCCATGAGTTCCTCATCTATTATGTGCTCAAATACTTCATACTTGTCTCTATAGTAATTATAAAAGGTTGGTCTAATAACTCCAGCATCATCTGTAATCATTTTAATGGTAATCTTTTCAAAGGGATGTTTTAACAATTGTTTTTTAAAGCTTTCTGCTAAAAGCTTTTTTGTGTTCTTGTTTTCATTATTTAGCATGATAATCTCTCCAGATATACCTGTTTAATCATATTATAATCTAAATTAATAAAATTTTAAACCAAAGAAAAACTTAATAAAGTATTAAAAATACTTGATAAAAATAACACCTTGTCATTTCTAACAAGGTGTTAAATAACATATAGAATATTTTTAAAAAGTACCCTAAGACCAATACTCACCAACATTACTCCTCCCACTGTGTAAGCTTTTGTTTTCTGTTCATATCCATAAAAATATCCCGTATATATTCCCAATATTACCAACAAAATATTGATGACTATGATAGGGATTAAAGATTCAGACAGGTTAATCTTTAAAAAGGATAAGCCTATGCCAGCTAATAAAGCGTCAATGCTAGTGACGATAGCAAGTATTATGATTTCCTTTATAGGAAAATCTTCTTCTCTTCTCTCATGGACAATCTTATTTTTTAAGGCTTTGCCAATCATATATATGCCTAGTCCAAAAAAGATTAAAACGGCCAATATTTCAAGCAAAATACCTAGTCCAATTAGGTTGTCCTGATAATGTACTAGGATATAGTTGCTTAACAGTAATACTAAAGCTTGCCAGCCTCCAAATATTAGGCCTATGCCTATTAATTTAGACTTGTTTATTCTATATAGCATAGCACCCTTACAAGTCATGATGGCAAAAGTATCAAAGGAAATGCCTACTGTTGACAGTAAAATCTCAATCAATTTCATGGCCTCTCCCTACCAAATTATTATTTTCTACACATAAATTATATAGGTTTATTCAAAAATCTACAATATTTATTATCTAGCATATGTAGCTAAAATAATACATATGGGCTCTTTTGTTTTTATTGAATTACTCTATATGGATTATGTGTTACATAATTTTTTGATATAAGTAGGATTCTATTATTCAACTTTACTAGCATATTTGATAGAATAATAGTAACTGTAGATTGGGAGGTTGTTGAATGAACAAGTTGAAAAGATCAAAATCTAATAGGGTTCTTGCTGGAGTTTGTGGTGGGATAGGTGAATACTTTAACATGGATCCAGTGATTGTCAGAGTTATTTGGCTAGTACTAACATTTGCCCCTGGAGCTCCAGGATTGTTATCCTATATCATTTGTACCTTAATTATACCTGAAGATGATGGTGTAATATACGAAGACAATAATCAAAGACACCAAAGCCACAGTAATCTTCCTATCATTATAGGAGTTGCCTTGATTGTTATAGGTGCTTTAAAGCTGCTTGATATTATGTTTCCTAAGTTTTATCACATGCTAAGAATGTTCAATGTATTAAAGTACTGGCCTGTTCTTCTTATAATTGGGGGTATATATATTATAGTTAAGCAGAGAAACAAATAAACAGTTTCTTCAATACTGTAAGAATATAAACACCACACAAAAATAGCAATATCTGGAAATTTCAAAAGGAGGTTAAACCTCCTTTTGTTGAATAATTATCTGTTAAATGCTAAAATTAAATAACCATATTTTTAGGAGGAGTAAAAATGAAAAACTACAGCGTATTTGATATTCTTGGACCTGTTATGATAGGACCTTCTAGTTCCCACACTGCTGGAGCAGCTAGAATTGGAAAGATTGCAAGGGAATTGGCAGATGATTCCTTTCATAAAGTTACCTTTTATTTACATGGTTCCTTTGCTAAAACCTATAAAGGCCATGGTACAGATAAGGCACTGGTTGCAGGAGTCCTTGGCATGGATCCATCCGATGAGAGAATCAAAGATTCTATTGAAATAGCAAAGAAAAATAATATTCATATAGAGTTTGTAGAAGAAGATTTAGGGTATGTTCATCCTAATACAGTAAAAATATTGTTCCACTACAAGAATAGGGAAAACTATTATGTTATAGGTTCATCAATAGGTGGAGGAAACGTTGTAATAACAAACATAAATGGCAACGAAGTAAACTTTACTGGAGACTATCCAACTATCCTAGCTAAATATAAGGATAGAAAAGGAGTTATCAGCGAAATAAGTACTATTCTTTCTAACAATAACATGAATATTGCAACCATGAATGTTACCAGGGAAAATAATATTGCTACCATGGTAACTGAATTAGATAGCCCTATTGATGAAAGAATAATAGAAGAGATATCAGCAATTAAGGAGATAATCTATTTAACAGCAATAAATCCAATAAAGAGGTGAATCTATGTTTAATAAAGCTTGTGAGTTAGTAAAATTATGTACGGACAATAATAAGAAAATATATGAAATAGTTATAGAGAAGGAATTACAAGAATCTAATATTTCCTATGACCAATTAATGGATAGGATGAAAAGCATCTTAGATACTATGAAAAATTCTGCAAGTTCTGCCTTAGATAAAAGTGTAATGTCAGTAAGCAAATTAACTGGTGGAAATGCTAAAAAAATGCAGGATTATACCAATAAAGGAAAAACTGTATGTGGAGAAATAATCAATTCAGCCATGGCAATGGCTTTATCAACTTCAGAGGTTAATGCTTCCATGGGCAGAATAGTTGCTGCACCTACAGCAGGAGCTTCAGGCATAATTCCTGCAGCCATGTTAACCATCAAGGAGAGGTTTGATCTTTCCGATGAGGATTTAATAAAGGGACTATTCACTGCATCTGGAATAGGACAAATAATTGCCAAAAATGCAACCATATCTGGTGCAGAGGGAGGATGTCAGGCAGAATGTGGTGCAGCAAGTGCTATGGCTGCTGCTGCTATAGTAGAGCTGGCAGGTGGCGATATTAATCAGTCATTACATGCTGCATCTTTTGCCTTAATTAATATCATGGGCTTAGTTTGCGACCCAGTAGCTGGATTAGTGGAATTTCCATGTGCTCTAAGAAATGCGTCTGGAGTAGCAAATGCCTTGTTGTCTGCTGACTTAGCCTTAGCAGGGATTGAATCTCTGATTCCTTTTGATGAAGTTGTGGAAGCTATGTATAAGGTAGGAAAAGCACTTCCAGAGTCCTTAAGGGAAACTGCACTAGGAGGTGTAGCAGATACCTTAACAGGAAAGGAGGTTAAGAAAAGATTTCTATGATTAAAATCTATAATGAAATCTTAGCTATTATTTACAATGAGGTTGATAAAGACTATGTAAACCTATATAGGGAAGATCTTCTGGATCTGATCAGTACTGAAAGCTTTGAGTATTCATTGAGAAAATCAATATATAGTAATAAATACGATTTTCCTTCATTGTCAAAGCTGTTTATGCCTGTCTATAAAAAATACTGGCATAGCACTGATGAGGATATTCTAAAATATATATTTGATTGGGTTCTAAGTCTATCCTATCCAGAAAAAGTAAAGAGATTTTTTGATAAGGACTTAGAACCATTAGTTTTGTTCTACCTTAACCTTATGAGAAACCTATCAGATTACGAAGTAGAATATGTCAAAGATAATTCCAGCAGCAACTTCTATCTTGAATTCTTAACAGAAGAAGAAGTAGAAGGCTGTAAAAGTAAAGAAGAATACTTAAAATTTAAGAAAATATTTGTTGACAATTGGGTTTATGAACTGATGAAATTGGATTATGCAATTACAGGCCATAATACAGTAGAGCATGTGATGGGCGTTAATAAAGTTAGTCTAAACATAGGAAGGCAGTTGAAGAAGCTAAACTTGCCTATAGACCTAGGGATAGTAGTAGGTGCTGCCCTAGGTCACGATATTGGAAAGTATGGTGTAAGAGATGAAGATATGGATCGAGTTCCTTATCTTCATTATTATTATACTGAGGAATGGTTTAATAAATTTGGATTAAGTAAAATTGGTCATATTGCTACTAACCACTCCACATGGGATTTAGAATTAGAAAACTTGCCTTTAGAATCCCTAGTTCTTATATATGCTGATTTTAGGGTAAAAAACAAGGGACAAAATATGCACATCTTTACTTTAGATGAATCTTATGATGTGATTCTTAATAAGTTAGATAATGTAGATGAAGCTAAAAAGAGAAGATACGAAAAAGTATATAATAAACTAAAAGACTTTGAAAACTATATGATAGACCTTGGGGTAGATACCACATTAACAGACCTGCCTACTGAAAGAGTGAAAAAAAAGCCCTATTCTCTAATGGATGGCTATGAAATAGTAAACAATGTAAAGTATTTTGCAATTGAACACAATATAGAACTAATGGCAAAGCTGTCAGACGATACTGGTTTCAACAATATACTGGATATGGCCAGAAATGAGACTAATTGGACAAAAATTCGCATGTATTTGCAGATGTTTAGAGAGTATTCTACCTACTTAACCCAGGATCAAAAAATTGCAACCCTTAATTTCTTTAAGGATCTTCTACTCCATAAGGAAGATGATATCAGAAGAGAAGCATCTGAATTAATAGGGCTTCTGATAAGCAAATATGATGAAGAGTACAGAAAGGAAATACCAAAAACATCTATATTAGACACTTCTAAACTGCCTAGTGAAAAAATACTTGACAATTTAATCGGAAACCTATTATATCCACATCCTCAAATAACAGAATCCCTAATAGAATGGCAGTATAATCTACAGAATATCATAAAATCTTTATTTGAAAACTGTAGAAAAGAACACTGCTTAAAATATTCAAAAGTATTGATGAAATATTACGATGCTTCTAAGTCCATTTCTCCACAGGGTCAGCTATATCTGTGTCAGACATTATACTACCTTCCAATAGAAGAATTGAGAGATGAAGAGCTCGAAAAACTTCATAGTTATATAATCAATCAGCTAGATTCTACCATTTTAGAAGTTAGACTAGCCATTCTTGACATAATCAATGAAATGTACCCTAGTATCATAAAAATCCAAGATTTAAAAATCATCCTTATAGAATGGCTGCTTAATAACTTGCAACCTTCTCTATATGCATCAGAGAATTATCTAAAATACAAAATTGCCATCAAACTTATGATGGACAAGGATATCATATCAAGGCTTGAAGCCAATTACAAGACTAATGAGGAAAATACATCGGAAATATTCCTAAAGAATTTAAAAACTGCAACAGAGTGGATAGATAAGAAGATAAATATTGATATACTCTATGAACAAGTAAAGAAATCTCCTAAAATTGTAGGATTTCACACAGGTATGCATTTTTGTAATCTATTAAAGGTAAGTGCTGCTGAAAAGGTAAGAAATCACGCAGGAGCAACCTTGTTAAAGATAGTTGATTTCTTAAGCCTTGAACAAAGAAATGAAATAGTTATAGAATTGTTGAGGGCATTAGAAATGCAGAACTATCAATTTACTAAGTTCATTCCTGAATATTTAGGCCAACTCTTATTATATCTACATCCTATAGAATTGGACGAGGCTATAGATGATTTTGAAGAAAAAATAAAGCAGTCTAGTAGTCAAGTTGTATCCCTGCTATTAAAAACCATAGGAATAGCTATAGTAGGCTATCCTGATTATATTGAAAGGTTTAAAGAAGATGATAAGAAAAATCAGGATAGGCTAATAAGACTTATTGGTATCATCTTAAACGGAATGGTTACCTTTGAAGAAGAAATACAAGCTGAATCCTTTAGAATAATTGGAAGCCTTATTTTTAACTCTAAACAACTCAGCCTAAGATATAAGATGAAAATATTTAAGTTAATTGCAAAAAAAATACTTACAATTCTTCCCGATAAAGAGGATAGCGAATTTATATTTTTGAGCAACTCCGCATCCTTAAACCACTTATATAGGTTCATATTAGACTATGAAATTGATCATGGTGATATTCAACTAGATATATGTAATAAAGTGGCCTTTTTCCCAGGAAGCTTCGACCCTTTCTCCCTCAGCCATAAGGAAATAGCTTTGGAGATAAGAAACTTGGGCTTTGAAGTATATCTTGCTGTTGATGAGTTTTCCTGGTCCAAGAGAGTACAACCTCATAGATTTAGAAAGAATATAGTTAACATGACCATAGCTTTTGAAAAGGACATATACCTATTCCCCAGTTCAATCCCAATAAATATAAGTAACGACCAGGACCTAGACAAACTTAAAAGCTTGTTTGAAAATAAGGAAGTATACATAGTTGTAGGTACAGATGTTATAGCCAATGCCAGTGCCTATAAAAAAGGTAGTCTTCTAAACAGCTTCTCCCATATTGTCTTTGATAGGAAAACTATCACATCAAAAGATGAGGATAAAGCAATCATTGAAGAAAGACTACAGGAAATAAGTGGAAAAGTGTTAAGGCTCACTCTCCCAGCTCAATATGAAGATATAAGTTCCAGTCAAATAAGAAGATCAATAGATTTAAATATGGATATATCTAAAGAAATGGATCCACTGGCTCTTAAATACATCTACAAATACGGCCTATACTATAATGAACCAAGATACAAATCGGTAATCCAGACCAAAACTTTTGACTTAGAAGTAATAAAAAATGTAGATGATGATCTTATTGATAGGTTGAAAAGACATTTTGATGATGAAATCAATTTTAATACAATTCTTCAATTAAAGCATAAGCTGGAGCCAACCATACTTGTAGTAAGAGATGTAAATGAGAATGAAATAATTGGATTTGCTGTTTTCCATTCAGTAAAAAATTACACCCTCTATGATGAGTTTGAAAATACCAGTGTTACCAATTACCTTAGGGACAGATTAAGTGGGAAAACAGCCCTTATATCTGGAATATTTGTAAAGAAT
The DNA here is from genome assembly GCA_012735215.1 of Tissierellia bacterium. Lineage (GTDB taxonomy): Bacteria > Bacillota > Clostridia > Tissierellales > Tepidimicrobiaceae > JAAYHX01. Next base: position 146,171 of record JAAYHX010000016.1, on the reverse strand, counting down.
GGGGATAGTTATTCCATAGAAGTTGTACTAAATGAAACCTTAGCCCAGTGTTTAAATACAGATTATGATCATGCCATCTACTACAATAGATTAAGTCAGAAAGATGCAAAATTGATTGAGAAAAACATAAAGCTACAGGGCTTTGTAGAAACTCCTTTAAGGCTTGACGATAATCCTATTTATATAGTAGATATGAGGAATCCCTTAACCCTAAGCCTAGATTTGGAAACTCTATTAAAGCCACCCTTCGATATTAATTCAGATGTAAAAAAAGTAATTGGTAAGACTAGGGAAAAGCTGAAGAAGGCCATATCCAATCTTTATCCTGGAGAACTGGTCATAGTCTTTAATAGGGATATGGTTTATAGCAAACTAATCCAAAAAATATGTGATATTAATAAAGTTCCAACAGTGGAAGGAGAAAAAAGGATATTGGGACCTAATATGTGTGTACCCTTTGGTTCCATTTTAAATGGTAGGATACTACCCAATACCGTAACTAAATCCTTGCATAGTGAGAAAGTATTTAATCCAGATATAAAGGGCTTTACCATCGCATCCTTCCCCAACTATTTAAGCTTGGAAAGCCAAGCACAAATAATATCATCCTTTAACAGGCCAATAATACTAGTGGATGATCTGCTTCACAAGGGGTATAGGTTAAATGTAATAGAGCCTATATTAAGGAAGAGCAATATTGAAATTAAGAAATTAGTGGTAGGAATACTTACAGGCCGAGGGAAAGAGCTAGGTACCATAAAGAATATAGATGTAGATAGTGCTTATTTTGTTCCAAATCTGAAATTATGGTTTAATGAAAGCCTTCAGTATCCCTTTATTGGTGGAGATGCTGTTTTAAGAGAAGAATTTAATCAGGATTATTTAATACCTAGCATAAATCTGATACTCCCTTATGTATTTCCACCCTTTATCAAGAATTCATCACTAGAAGCCATATACAGTTTATCAGAAGTCTGCCTTAGAAATGCAGTAGACATATTCAAGGAAATAGAGGAAACTTATCAGCAGATAAACGGCAAGAATTTAGTAATTAGAAACTTAGGTCATGTTATCATTGGGCCTAGAAAACCAGATACATTAAACTCAACAGATCTGATGAAAAACCTAAAGCCTTCAGATTATCTTATAGAAAATCTGGAGCAACTCAATAGAATAACAAAGTTACTAGATAGAATTTAGATAAAGGAAGGATAATATGGTTTACTTTTATAAGCATAAAAGCAAGTATCTCTTCTCCTTCAAGGAATATGAGGAACTACACATGATCAGTGAAGGAGAAGCAAAAACAAATAGTAAAGAAATATATTTTCTCCATGAAAAGGATCCGCTACTATCCAGAAGAAGCTTTCTAGTAAGTAGCCCCTCACTGCTCTTTATTAATAATGAAGGGGTTGACTTGCTGCTTTATGATAATAAAGACTACTCCTCCATGCTACCAGACTGGATATCGGAAAAGATTGAGAATAAGCTGGTCATAGCAGTAAACACCTTCTACCCTAAGTGGGAGGAAGTGCTGAAAAGCGAAGCCATCAAAAGCTGGACTGTGAACCTAGTAGCCCTAGGTGATGTGGGGAGTACCCTATTAATAGGCCTGAGGCTTTTGGGAGGAAAATCTATTAAAAGAATTGGTATATATGATAGGAATGAAAGCAGATTAAAACGATGGGAACAGGAGTTGAATCAAATTGTTACCCCTTCAAACCCAAATGAGTTTCCTCCAGTTGTACCTATATCAAAGGATGAATTGTTCAACTGCCATGTATTCGTGTTTTGTGCTTCAAAGGGAGTGCCGCCAGTAGGCAGCCAGGTAGAGGATGTGAGGATGGTTCAGTACCAAGCAAATAGCCAAGTAATAAGGGATTATGCAATCATGGCAAGAAATAAAAACTTTAAAGGCATCTTTGCAGTTGTCTCCGATCCTGTAGATCTCTTGTGTAAAGTAGCCTTCTTAGAAAGCAACAAGGATAAGAATGATAATTTTGATTTTATGGGATTGGCTTCAAACCAGATAATAGGCTATGGCCTGGGAGTTATGAATGCAAGGGCCTGCTACTATGCTAAAATGTCTGAGGAAACTGCCCATTATTTAGAAGAAGGAAGAGTATTTGGTCCCCATGGGCAAGGGCTAATTGTAGCAAATAGTATACATAACTATAATGAAAGCATTTCACAATACTTAACAGATAAAACATTAAAGGCAAACCTAGAAATGAGGAAATTAGGATATAAGCCTTATGTAGCACCTAGCTTATCCTCCGGAGCCCTATCTTTAATAGCTACCATGAATGGGGACTGGTTCTATGGATCCACATATATGGGAGGGGCTTATATGGGATCTAGATGTAAGCTGATTAATGGCCAGCTGGAAGTTGAACAGCTAGACTTGCCTGACAGGCTTTTTGAAAAAATACAATCAACCCATGAAAGGTTAGTGAGTATTCTGTGAAAGAGTGCTATCTAATTTTACCTGAAGCCCCCTCCCCTATTTTAAAAAACATGATAGATTGCGCTACAGAGGGTGTTAACTACAAGACCATAGATAGTTTTGCAAATCTACCTGATCTTAAGAGCAAGAAAATTATATTTGCTGTGGAGCTACCTATTACGGGAGTTAGCAATAATATAAACAAGTTCTTCCTAGAGCTTTTTAAGGCTGGTAAGGATTCCCTAGCTGGTTCGGAAGCCATCCTGCTCATCCACAGCAATTATCAACTACATACTAAAACTGCCGCCCAGGCTATTATATTTCAAAACAACTTACTAGGGTGCAGATTTCCAGGAAGGCCACTAGTAGAAGCAACAGGAAATATGGATAACCTAACCCCCTTAGTAAAAATATATAAGCTATCAGAGGAAGAAATATGCTATAAGCAGTGTAGGGAGTTAGGGAAGCGTTTTATAAAGGATTATATATATCCTATAGAAAACCCTAAAATCCTAGTACTTCATTCAAGCAACTGGAATACTTCCAACTCCTTGCTGCTATGGAAAATGGTAAAATCCCACTTAAATCATGATAATATTGTAGAAATCAATGTGGGTAAGGGTAATATAGTTGACTGTGCCGGCTGTCCATACACAACCTGTAAACATTTTGGCCAGCAGAGCAAATGCTTCTATGGTGGTATTATAGTGGAAGAAGTATATCCTGCTCTACTGGATTCGGATGCTGTATTATTTATCTGCCCCAATTACAATGACATGATCTCAGCCAATCTGGTAGCTGTAATAAATAGGCTTACTGCTCTATTTAGGAAGATTAAATTCTATGATAAAAACCTCTTTTCTATAATCGTTTCAGGCTATTCTGGTGGGGATGCTCTAGCAAAACAGCTTATCAGTGCCTTAAATATAAATAAAACTTTCAGATTGCCACCGTACTTTTCATTAATGGCTACAGCAAATGATAGAGGAACTATAAACAAAGTTCCTCATATAGAAGAGCTGGCAGAAGAGTTTGCAAAAAATATTAATAATAATATTATGAAGTAAAAAGCTACAAGCTAGTTTATAAACTAGCTTGTAGCTTTTATATCCTACAAGGACTTATCTATGCATCGGCTTTTTGTCCATATTTTTCTTTTATATATTTATCTATACCTTGTGCTGCTACTTTACCAGCTCCCATTGCTAATATAACTGTGGCTGCTCCAGTTACTATATCCCCACCAGCAAATACTCCTTCTCTTGTAGTTTGTCCATTTTCATCAACTACTATACAGCCTCTCTTATTAACTTCCAAGCCTGCTGTAGTTGAAGCAATTAATGGATTTGGAGATGTACCTAGAGCCATGATTACTGTATCTACTTCTATTTCAAATTCGGAACCTTCTATAGGTATTGGTCTTCTTCTTCCAGATGAATCAGGTTCTCCTAATTCCATCCTTATACATCTCATACCTCTAACCCATCCTTTTTCATCTCCTAGGATCTCTATAGGGTTAGTTAATAGTTCAAACTTAACTCCTTCTTCCTTAGCATGGTGAACTTCTTCTACTCTAGCTGGCAATTCTTTTTCAGTTCTTCTGTAGACAATTGTAACATCTGCTCCAAGCCTTAAGGCAGTTCTAGCAGCGTCCATTGCAACGTTTCCTCCACCTACAACTGCTACTTTCTTTCCAACTTTAATAGGAGTATCATAATCATCTCTATAAGCCTTCATCAAGTTGTTTCGGGTTAGGAATTCGTTTGCAGAGAATACACCATTATAGTTTTCACCTGGTATTCCCATAAACATTGGAAGACCTGCACCAGAGCCTATAAATACTGCATGGAATCCTTCTTTATTTAATAGGGTATCTATAGTTACTGTCCTACCTACAATAACGTCAGTTTCGATTTTTACACCTAATCTCTTTAGGTTTTCAATTTCTGGCTTTACTACCTTATCCTTAGGTAGCCTAAATTCTGGAATACCATATACTAATACTCCACCTGGTTCATGTAGAGCTTCAAATATAGTTACATCATAACCTTCTTTAGCTAGGTCACCTGCACAAGTAATTCCAGCTGGACCAGAACCTATAACTGCAACTTTAAAACCATTCTTTTCCTTTGTCTTGCCTACTTGTACATTGTTCTCACGAGCCCAGTCAGCAGCAAATCTTTCTAGCTTTCCTATAGCTACAGGTTCTCCTTTTATTCCGCGTACACATTTTTGCTCGCATTGAAGCTCTTGAGGACATACTCTACCACAAACAGCTGGTAAGGCAGTATACTCAGCTAATACGTGAGCTGCCTTTTCAAAGTTCCCTTCTGCAATTTCTTTTATAAAACCAGGAATATCTATACCAACAGGACAATTACCTACACATGGATGATGTTTACATTGCAAGCATCTACTTGCTTCAGCCATAGCTTCTTCTGCCGTATATCCTAAACAAACTTCATCAAAGTTTGTTGCTCTTACCTTAGGATCCTGTTCTGAAATTGGTACTTTCTTCATCATATCCATTACTTAGCACCTCCATGTTGGCATTGACAAACTTTGGTTTCACCTTTTTTTGCCAATTCCTCTTCTTCTTTCTTGTACTGAGCTTGTCTCTTCAAAGCTTCATCAAAATCCACAAGATGTCCATCAAACTCAGGTCCATCTACACATGCAAATTTAGTTTCTCCACCTACAGTTACTCTACAAGCGCCGCACATACCTGTTCCATCTACCATTATTGGGTTAAGACTTACTATAGTCTTTATTCCAAGTTCTTTTGTCAGCAAGCATACGAATTTCATCATTATCATTGGACCAATTGCAATAACTACATCGTATTCTTTTCCTTGATTCTTAACAAGTTCTTCAATGGCTGCAGTTACCATACCATGGAAGCCATAGGATCCATCGTCCGTACAGATCATTAGATTGCCTGCTACTTCTTTCATCTCTTCTTCTAAAATCACTAGCTCTTTTGTTTTGGCTCCTACTATTACGTCTACATCAATACCATGTTCTTTAAACCATCTCACCTGTGGATATACTGGTGCTGCACCTACCCCACCGGCTACAAATAGGTATTTTCTCTTCTTAACCTCTTCTAAATCTTCTGATACATAGTCGGATGGTCTTCCTAGGGGGCCAACAAAATCCTTTACGTAATCTCCTTCTTCAAGTACAGCTAATTTCTTAGTGGATGCACCTATTGTTTGTATAACTATGTTTACCGTTCCTTCTTCTCTGTCATAGTCACAAATAGTCAAAGGTATCCTTTCTCCAAATTCGTCGATGATTACTATTACGAATTGTCCAGGCTGTGCTGAACTTGCTACTCTTGGAGCTAATATGTCCATTGAAACAATGGTTGGGGCTAAGAATTTTTTCTTTACAATTTTAAACAACATTAACTCCTCCCTCTTAATTATTTATACTATATTTAAAGTTATACATAATTTGGTACGATTGATTAAGTGTGGTGGTTACATGAAACTATGTACTAGAGTGTTAATTTTTTAACCCTCGTCATACAATTAACAATTTACCTCAGAATAAATATATCACAAACAAAAATACAATTCAATAGAGTTAACTGTGATTTTTTGTTTCACAATATTTAGACAATTTGAGCTTATAATAGCATAACCTCTCTTTTTGCTATACCTTGTCTAACTTTGTAGATATTTTAACCATTTTATCCCTTTTTAGCACATATAATAAGTTCCCTATAAGTTGTATAGGGAACTTATTTTTAGCCCATTTCTACATATATCTCATGTTCTTTTCCATCATCTACTAGGCATATATATTTATCAAAAAATGGTTTACCATCATAGTATATTTTTCTTACTCCCTTGTTGACCCCATGTGGGTTGATTACTTTTATTAGGTACTTTGTGTTTTTATAACTGTATCTAATGCTATATTCTTCCCAAGCCTTGGGAATACATGGATCCATTATCAATTTATCCTTTTCTACTTTAAAGCCTAATATATCTTCCAGTCCAACAATATACATCCAGCCTGAAGATCCAGTATACCAGGTCCAACCTCCCCTGCCCAGATGTTGAGAATTGGTATAAACATCGGCAGCTATAACATATGGTTCCACCTTGTATTTAGCAGATTCTATCTGGGTTCGAGAGTGGTTTATTGGATTGATAAGACTAAATAGACTATATGCCTTATCACCTTCTCCCAAGATGGCAAAGGCCTTGATTACCCAAGTTGCTGCATGGGTATACTGACCACCATTTTCTCGTACCCCTGGAACATAGGATTTAATATAGCCAGGATCCAGTTCGCTATCTGAAAAGGGAGGAGTCAGTAAGGCAATTATTCCTTCTTCTTCATTTATAAGATACTTTTCCACTGATTCTAGGGCTGTCTTACTCCGTTCTTTATCTCCTAAGCCGGATATTACAGACCAGGATTGGGCTATAGAATCTATAGTGCATTCGCTATTTTCCTTTGAACCTAGTGGGGTACCCTGGTCAAAGAATGCCCTTTTATACCACTGACCATCCCAAGCATATTCCTCAAGAGCTGCTTTTAATTGATCAACAACTTGCCTGTATTTTGCAACCCTAGTATTATCCTCCATTATCTCACATACTGGAATGAATTCCTTTAAGACTGTGGCTAAAAACCATCCTAACCAGACAGACTGCCCTTTGCCTTGGTAGCCAACCTTATTCATTCCATCATTCCAATCTCCCCCACCCATCAAGGGCAGGCCTTTATCTCCAAAGTTTATGGCTCTATCAATAGCCCTAGTGCAGTGCTCATATACTGTAGCTACTTCATCTGAAACTTTTGGAATCTCATACCTTTCCATTTCATGTTCTTTTAGAGGTGTGCTTTCTATAAAAGGTACTTCTTCCTTTAATAGGCTTACATCATCTGTAACCTTAATATACTTAGCCACTGCCAAGGGTAACCACAACAGGTCATCTGAATACCTACTCCTAATACCCTTATTAACATGAGTAGCTGGTGCAGGATGCCACCAATGCTGCAGATCTCCCTCTTTATACTGATGGGCACAATTATTCAATATCTGTTTTCTTGTTACTTCTGGCAAGAGATATACTAGGTTTGTTGCATCCTGCATTTGATCTCTTGCACCATAAGCTCCTCCTACTTGGTAAAAACCAGCCCTTGCCCAAATCCTAGATGCTATAGTCTGATACACAAGCCACTGATTCATCATGTAGTTCATGGTGCCATCTGGGGTATCCACTTGAATTTTAGATACCATGCTTTCCCAAAATTCCTTTGTAGCATTGAAAGCCTTTCTAGCAAAGGCTACATTACTGTATTTCTTTACTAGCTTAAATCCATCCTCTTCATTCTTAGCTTCAGCCAACAAGAATATTATTTCCTTTTCTCCATTAGGCTCAAGAGTAATATTTACTTCTAAAGCTGCACAGGGATTATAGCCTATTCCAACTGTGTTGGAAAGCCTCACTTTCCTTATTCCTTCTGGAAATTCATAATTTGGAATTGTACCAAAAAACTCATTTCTATTTCCTGTATAGGATTTTATGCTTTCTGAGCTTCCTATAAATAGCCTACTTCCTTTAAATTCTGTATTTGCTGAGTTCTTAACAATGAATATATTATCCTTCACTTCTGTTTCTATAAACTTTTCCGTCTCCTCATCGGTGACACCAAGTACTGGTCTTATATAGTAGTATAGACTTATGTTGTGCTTATCCTTGGATTCATTTTTCAATCTCAACATATTGACCTTAATTCTATCTTTTTTTGGTACAAATATGGTAAGCTCTTGTTCTATGCCATTGCTATTGTGATAGAACTCCGTATAACCCAATCCATGGGATATGATGTACTCATTTTCATCCCTAACAGGTTTAGGGGTAACACTCCAAAGTTCACCGGTTTCATTATCTATCATGTAGATAATCTCACCCAGAGGTGGGGCTATTGGGTCGTTGTACCAAGGAGTCAGTTTGTTCTCTCTACTGTTATCAGCCCAAGTAAATCCAGCTCCTTGTTCCGTGACTATGGATCCAAAGCTGTCATTGGCCATTACATTTACCCAAGGCATTGGAGTGTTGATACCTTCCTTAAGTTTAATTACATACTTCTTGCCGTCCTTTGAAAAGCCACCATACCCATTGAAGTAATCTAATTCTATTTCATATTCTTTTTTATCATAATCTTGTCTGGACTTTACAAAATCTTTATTAGGGATTTCCAAATAGCTGTAAGCTTTAACACTAAATCCTTTTTCCGCATCTATTATTATGTTTGCAAAACTGTATAATAGGCTTTTGTCCTCTCTTGATAAGGTATTTTCACTTATTATATATATGCCTCCCGGCCTATTTAGCATATTTCTTCTATCGTACACTTCCTCCCTTATGCTTTCAAATATTGGTTGATAATAGATGCTCTCATCCTTGTTAAGTATCACTAAATCAACAGTCAAACCTTTATAGGACCAGTATTCATGCGCATTGAGCAATCTCAATACATTCTCTAAACCCTTCATAGTATTGATGGTTACTAATACTATAGGATGATCTCCTGATATTCCCTTTGCCCATAAGCCTTCCTTACCTCTTTCATTTAATTCTATTAAAGACTTATATTCATACTTTATATTGTCTTTAATATAGAACAGATAGGGTAACAGGCCTTCAAAGGGTTCAACCTTAGATCTGTTCAGCATCAAATATCCCATTTCTGTTTGGGATTTAGTTTTAAACAAGTCTATGGCTAGTTGTAGGTTCCCTTTATCGCTATATTTGGTCATCATATGGATTGCTTCTTCTTTGCTATTGGTTAAGGCTGTAATGTAATATATTTCTACTGCTTCCTTTGGGGGTATCCTTACCTTTTTGCCTATACTGAATATGGGATCTAATACTACGCCTACAGTATTGGTTAAACCTATTTCTAAAGCTTTGGGAGATTTTAGAGTATTGCCCCTTCCCAGAAAATCTAATCTACTAGTTTCATACTGGAAGTTTTCCTCTCCGCAATCAAAGGCCTTTATTTGATGAAGCAGCCATAGTTCTGTTTGATCCTCTTGCCTTTTTCTTCTATTAGCAAGTAAAGCTTCTTTTTCCTCTACAGCTTCTGTTCTTACAAACAAGTTGTTAAAGGTTTGATGGGCAAGGTCAGAATTAATGTTATCTCCTACTATTTCAAGATAGCTCATAACCTCTAATAGGGCTTCTTCTTCTCCATTATTTGTTAACCTTACTCTTCTAATCTCCCCAGCTTCCTCAGGAAGCAGGTAAACATCCATTTTAGTTTCTATATTATCGTCTTTTCTAGCAAAGCTTACCTTATAAGTGAGAAATTCTACCTTGTAATCATCAGGTTCTTTGTAAACTGGTGCATAAGTAGTTGACCAATATTTATTTTTCTTTATATCCTTAATATATATAAATTGTCCGTAGGGGTTAAGCAGATAGTCCTTTCTCCATCTGTTTACAAACAGGCTTCCATTTTTGGAAAAACCCTCACCCCTGTTGGTTATCATAAGGGTATAGGTCCCTGAAGATAGTAGATGACATTTAATATCCTCTAAACTGTCTTTCAAGTAGACTTTTTTCTCCCAACCTTCCTCTTTTCTTCTTAGGAACTCAACTGGTTGGGCATTATCCTTTTCCTTAGATATTATAGGATTTAAAGGTATGCTTTCTTGTAATAAGAGTTCAGCACATTTCATCTGTGTATCCCTATGAAATCTTTTTACCAGAATATCATCGTTAAGAAAGTTGTTTATTGCGGCAAGTATCATGCCTTGGTGATGGCTCATATAAGACTTTACTATACCTTTATCCAGATGGGCTGGAAGTCTTTTTATTGTGTAATCTACTGCCTCATAGAAGCCATAGGGGCCTTCCATACCTTCTTCTCTTAGTCTTTTAATGTTCTCCAAAACCCCTTTATAGTCAAACCTTAAGGCCAAAAATGTAGAATAGGGTGATACTACCAACTCTTCCCTTAATCCCCTTTTAAAACCTAGGGAGGGAACTCCAAAAGCCTTATATTGATAGTTTAAGTGGTTGTCAAAGGCGAAGAAGCCCGACTCTGAAATACCCCATGGTACTTCATTTTTTCTTCCATAAGCTTTCTGTACTTTTATAATTGTCTTGTAGGTTTCGCTCAATAGAGTATTCTTATAGCTTTTTAACACTAGGGTAGGCATTAAGTATTCAAACATTGTTCCTGACCAAGATGCTAGCCCAACATGGTTATCCTTAATGATCAAGGACTTCCCTAACATATTCCAATGTTTTGCTGGTACCTCTCCCCTAGATATTGCAATGTAACTTGATATTCTGGCTTCTGATGCCAATAAATCATAATAATTATTTAACACCTTGTCTTCTTCCACATTATATCCAATATAGAATAGGCTTCTACTATTATCATATAAGGGTGAAAAATTTGTATTATCGATTATATTTTCAATTCTTCCAATAAGGGATTCAATGTCCTCTTTTTCCTTTTCAGTGGCCCCTTCAATATATTCCTTTAACCCTTCTTTTAGTACTATTAAATAGGATATGAAGTTGCCACTATCTACTGTTGAAACAAAGATAGGTCTTAAGGGTTCTAGGTTAGTTGTATCATACCAATTATATAGGTGTCCCTCCCATTTTTCCATCTTATCTAGGGTATCTAAGGTCTGTTTGATCAAGTTTATCATCACTGTAGTATCAATAAAGTTAAAATCCCTGCTAGATAAAACAGCTAAAAGGTAAAACCCAATATTTGTTGGTGAAGTTCTGTTGGCAACCCCATTGTAGGGATACTCCTGATAGTTGTCAGGGGGAAGATAGTTATTTTTAGCATCTGTAAACTGGGCATAATACTTCCAGGTTTTATTTGCTATTTCTTTAAGTAATTCTAAATCCTCCTCTTGAACTTCAATTAGATCCTTATCTTCCCTACTAATCCTATAAGCAATTACTGGCCCTAATAGCCACAATATACTAAAAAGCATAGCTATAAATAGATTTCTAACATTAAATGCAAATGTAAGGGTAAGCATTAGGACTGAAACAACAAGGTTTGCCTTCATTAAACTGAAATAGCTTAATATGTCATTTTTCAGCTTCTTTTCCATATCAAAGGCGGTAGTCCATTCCAATAGGTTTTTCTTGGAAACATATACCCTATAAAGGCTTCTCAGGATAGCATCAACCATGGTATAGGCTTCACTAGGTAAAAAAGCAAGCATTAGTGTTCCGTGGTAGATAATCCTTTTGTATTCTGGTATTATAGGGTCGTTGAATCTAATAGGTTGGTAATTAAATCTTTTATTCCTTAAATCATCAATTCCTTTAGTGATAATAGGGAAAAACAAGTTCAATAAAACTAGCCCTAACCAGACTAACATATTGCTAGGGAAAAATACTATGCCCATTATCAAGGTCATAAGCAAGGCTATAGGTAATAAGCTCCTCCTCATGTTGTCGAGGATCTTCCATTTTGATAAGTAGGATAGGGGTTTGCCTAAGGAAGTTAGCCATTTTATAAGCTGCCAATCTCCCCTGACCCATCTATGCTGTCTCTTTACATAGGAACTATACTTTTCTGGATATCCATCAACCAACTGAATATCAGTGGCCAAGCCTACCCTTACGTAACTTCCTTCTAGAAGGTCATGGCTTAATATTGTGTTTTCTGGCAGTCTACTGTCTAGACATCTATGGAAAACTCTTATATCATATATGCCTTTCCCCGTAAATATGCCTTCACCAAATAAATCCTGATATATATCCGAAACAGCAGTACTATAGGGATCTATGCCCCCTTGCCCAGCAAATATCTTTGTAAATAAGGATTTAGTGCTGCTTTCAATATCTATCAATATTCGAGGCTGAATGATACCATAGCCTTCTACGACTATATTTTTGTCTTCATCTACCACTGGCCTGTTAAGAGGATGGGCTATGGCTCCTATTAGTTTCTTGGCTCCTTCAATAGGTAGTTTTGTATCTGCATCTAAGGTGATAACGTATCTTATCCTGCCTATTATTTTAGAAATATCCCCACATATTATTTTGTAACTAGTGTTTTTATCTCCTTGCAATAGCCTGTTTAGTTCAACTAGGGCTCCTCTTTTTCTCTCCCATCCCATCCAGCTGTTTTGAGTTTTTGAATAGGTCCTCTCCCTATGAAGGTAGAAGAATATATCCTCATCAGCTGCATATTTCCTGTTGAGTTGACTAATTAGCTCTGTTCCTTTTTCTATTATTCTTTCATCTTCAGGAGCTTGTTTCTCATCTATATCCTTAAAATCACCTAACAAGGCATAATAAATATTTTTCTGCCTGTTTGATAGGTAGTGGACTTCCAAACTTTTTATTAGCTCAACTACCCTGTCTTCATCGGTAATTAATGTTGGAACTACAACTAAGGTGGAAAACTCTTCTGGTATTTCATCTTTAAAATTCAACTTTGGTATAAGTTTAGGAGGGAACCTATTGGAATATATATAGTTAGTAATGTTTAATACAAGAGATAGTAGGGGTATGATCACTGTCAAAAATATTAAGGTGCTCAAGATGCTGTTAGCTTCATCAGGGTAAAAAATACTCAGCAAAAGAGTAATGAGGAAGGAAATTCCAACTATAGGCAGAAGATACAGTCTTAAGCTTCCTAAATATATGTTCCATTTGCCATTGTTTTTATAATGTTTAAAAAGCTTCTCCCTTCCCTTATCTATTAAGTAATAGCCAATATGAGCTTGCTTGTCTCTAATACCTCTATTCCACTGTTCATAGGCTAATTCTAGCAGCTTTTTGCATAGGCTGATTTCCTGCACTTGAAACCTTTCAGCCAATATTTTTACCTGGTACCTATAATAGTCTTTTGATTCTCGGTCCATTTTGTCATAGATATCTAATGGATCTTCTCCCAATACTTTATCTATGGCTCTTATAGAATCCAGTATCTTCTCCCAGTCTAGTGAGGAAATATTCCTTAAAGATGTTATACCGTATCCTAGGGAAACCTTATTTTTTGATTGAAGAGTGTATTCCCTTTCTAATACTAATTCTATGCTTTTGTCCAAAAACTCTAGTTTCTCATCTATCAGCTTAAAAATCTCTTCATACTCACTGTTTCCCTCTCTTATTTTCCTTATTATCCTCTCTACCCTTATGGAATCTGCCAAATCTATGTTTTCTATTGTCCTTTCTAAATCCTCTTTTGATGTGAAATCTATGCTGTCAACCTGATCCCATATTTCTTTTATATATTGTAGATTGGCAACTTTAGTCTCTATATATTCAATTAACCCTAGAGTTAGGTATTTGGGTAAGTAATTAATCTCCTCTAGAGATAGTATTTCTTCCTTTTGAAAATCGTTTACGTATTTTATTATCTTATCTTCACTAATGTTCCCAGTAAAATTATTGATCAAATCCAATGCTAAAATGTATATTCTAGGATAATCCTTATAAAGACCATCCTTTATGACATTTAATACTATCTTCTTTTCTCTCTCCACCTCCTGTCTCAACTGCTTATATGCTAGTTCAATAAAATAAAAATTGTCTAATAGCCAATCAGTGCCTTTAGGCAAGGATTGGCTATTTATTTGATAATTATTAAAATTTGCATATACTCTCTCAATATTTCTGAAACTACCATCCAGCTTATCTAGCATAAAGTTCCTTGTATTCAATTTTCTATCTGTCTTGCATAAAACATAGATCTCCTCTTTAAGAACAGGAATGTTTTTCTGTCCTCTTTCCACCATGCTACCTATCTTCCTTTCATCTATTGTAATTCTATTTCTTTTTTAACAGCTCCCTTATTTTCTTATCATACTCTAACCATAGTTCCTCTGCATATTCTTCATTATAGCCTTCAATGTATAAATTGAATTTAGGCTTTTCCTCATCGGGGATAATCAAAACCCATCCTTTTTCATCTATAAATCTGACTCCCTGCTTGAGTTCTATACCATCTTTCCTGTCTTCTGCTAGTTTTCTGATGACTTTCCCCTTGTCATCCCACCTACAGGGGATTTCCCTTTTAAAATAATAGTACTGAGGAAGATCTTGTATTAACTTGTTCATTGTAATATCATTACCGATTAGGTAATCGATTATTTTCCCTGTAGCCCAAATGGAATCAAAGTTAAGGATATACTGAAAATCTATGTTTTTATCCACTAAAGTTTTTATTAGATCTGATACGTTGGATTTGCTATAAATAGTCTTTCCCTTATATTCTTTAGCTAATTTTTCCAATGCCCTTGGAAAACTATATGGAACTACTGCTTCCTTCATAGAGCCTGTTTTAAATCCCAACAGTATAGTCAACATATAGTATCTATCATCTTCAACAAGGTTAAATCCATCTGTTAGGGACATTTTTTCACCGTCACTACTATATAAGATTCCAAGAAAGGCTTCTTCATCTAAAACAATATTTCTAAGGGTATCTATAGTCACTCTTTTGTCATATTCAACTATTTTGACTTGGCAGCCAATGCTTTTTAAAAACCTGTCTGCTAGATCCAATATGTTTTTCGATGGGGATGACATGACTATCTTGGGTTTAATGCTCAATGTTTTGTCAACATTTTCAAGTTGATTTATCCCCTCTTTTAAATAGAGTTCTGAAAAATTGCATATATTTATAAGATCTCTAATTTCATTTTCATAACATCTTTTGAAGTCTTCCTGTAAGAAGCAATTTTCCACTTTCTTCTCAAGGCTATTATCAATATTCGCCCCCATATTATCTATAAACTCAATATGGACTAAGGTCCGGTCAAAATCATCCATTCTAATTTGTATGCCTCCATCAGCTTTAAAGAATCTTACTCCAAATCTACACATGGGCATGGTGCTGTTATTGATGTCTATAACCAATCCACCAGTATTGGCTATGCCGGATACTATTGAATTCTTCACTATAGATGATGTTTTATGTTCATCCCCATTTACAACGAATGTTCCCCCTGGTTTTAATACAGAAGCAAAAGATGCTCCTAACTTTGTAGCAACTTCCGGTGTTATAGTCTCATTTAGTCTCCCAGATACGCCTCTGTAACCAAAAAGCTTTTTAGATACTCTCTCTTCCCATATTAAATTCCCAGCCACAGTTGTATCCTCTTCAACAACCTTATAAGGCCAAATCTTCACCTTTGGCTTTATGGTACTATTTTTTGAAATCCTTGAATAGGAGCCTATAGCTGCCCCTTCAAAAACTCTACTCTGTTGGTCAATGTTTACATTGTCACAGATTATGGCTTTCCTTATTTCGCTGTTTTTGAATATATTTACATGATCCCATATGATACTTTTCTTTATAGAAACCCCTTGGTCTATAAAGCAATTGTTGCCAATTACAGTATAGGGGCCAATTATAGCATTTGATTTGATAGTGGTATTTTCTCCTATTACTAGGGGAGGATATAGTTTAGCTCCCTTTTCAATTATAGTGCCCTCCCCTATCCAAACCCTTTCCCCCTGTTCACTACCAATCAGGTAGTGCCTGCTTTCATCTGAAAGGATATCCAAATGGGTTTGTATGTAGCTGTTTATATCTCCCACATCACACCAATATTCATCAGTAACGTATCCATAGATAGGCACATTGTCCTCCAATAGCTTTGGAAATAGGTCCTTACTGAAATCAAAGTTTTCTCCTTGATCATAATAATCAAAGACCTCAGGTTCTAGGATATATATGCCAGTATTAATTGTGTCACTAAATACCTCTCCCCAGCTGGGCTTTTCCAAAAATCTGATTATCCTACCTGCATCATCTGTAATCACTACCCCGTATTCTAGTGGAACAGGCTCTTTTTTTAACACCAAAGTGGCTTTAGAACCCCTTTCTCTGTGGAAGCCTATTGCTCTATTTAGGTCTACATCTGTAAAAGCATCTCCGCTTATGACAACTATTGTGCTATCTATAAAGCCATGAGTATTTCTTACACTGCCCCCTGTACCTAAGGGTCTATCCTCCACAAAGTAATCTATATTAACATGGTGATTCTTCCCGTCACCAAAGTAGTCAATTATGGTATTTGGCAAGTAGTATAAGGTTACTGCAATATCCTTTATATTGTGTTTTCTTAACAGGTTTACACTATATTCCATAACTGGTCTATTAAAAATAGGTACCATAGGCTTAGGTATGTCACAAGTTAATGGTCTAAGTCTGGTACCAAGTCCTCCTGACATTATAACTCCTTTGATGACAATCACTCCTTTGATATGTATTTACAAACCTATTTTGTGGATTAGACTTTTATTTTATACATGATAAATGTAAATCTTCCCTCTACTAACTTACTGATTATATAAATAAGAAGCTCCACACAAGGTTTTGTGTGGAGCTTCACTTGACTCTATTTTACAGATTCTATTCTTTCCAGGACGGCTTTTTCTATTTGCTTTATTTTGTCTTCACTTAGCTCTTTGCAGTTTGCTTTTGAATAAATATAGATCTTAAACTTTGGTTCGGTGCCTGATGGTCTAATGGCATACCATGAGCCATCATCTAAGTAGTATTTTAATACATTTGACTTAGGATTTCCTGTATCATCCTTTAGATAGTCAATGGTTCTTTCTAGCTTCATGTTGCCTATATTTTCAATTGGTCTGTTTCTAAATGATTCCATAATTCTCTGGATTCTCTCACGGCCTTCAATACCTTCTAGCACAATGGATATGAGATTGCTCAAGTAGTATCCATACTCCTGATATAAGTCTTCTAGTACATCAAGTAAAGATTTGCCTCTCTTCTTATAATAAGCAGCCATTTCTGCTATTAACATAGATGAGTTAACCGCATCTTTATCTCTTACAATGGTACCGTAGACATATCCTATGCTTTCCTCATAGCCAAATATAAAAGTATGCTCTTTAGTTTTGTCAAACTCATTAGCCTTACCACATATGTGTTTAAATCCAGTCAATGTCTCTATGGTTTTTACCTTGTACCTATCAGCAATAGCCTTGCTCAAGTCTCCAGTTACGATACTTTTTACAATGGCAGCATTCTCAGGTAAGCTATTATGTTTAAATCTTGACCCCAGGATGTAATTAACTAGCAAGGCACCTATTTGGTTACCATTAAGCTCTGTGTAATTTCCATCCCTGTCCTTAACCATACAAGCAACTCTGTCACAATCTGGGTCTGTTGCTATTAGTATATGGGCATCCTTTTCTTTGCCAAGTTTTATAGCATATTCAAAGGCTTTCACATCTTCTGGATTAGGATAGCCTACTGTTGTAAAATCTGGATCGGGATTTTCCTGTTCAGGAACTACAAATACATGAGTAAAACCTCTTTCCCTTAATACACGCCTTACCAGCTTATTGCCAGTTCCATTTAAAGGAGTGTAGACAATATTAATATCCTTATCTATATCATCATTCAAACTTAAATTCTTAACTTCTTCCACATAGTCATCATCTATTTCTTGACCAATATAGTTTATTAACCCTTTCTCAACACCTTCTTGGAAATCCATTATCTTTATCTCTGAAAAATCCTTAATACTGTTAATATTGTCAAGTATTTCATTGGCTATATCGTCAAGAATCTGTGAGCCTTCTTCCCAATAAACCTTGTAGCCATTATAATCCTTAGGATTGTGGCTTGCAGTTACTACAATGCCAGATATAGTATTTAGCTTCCTTATTGTATATGATAATAGTGGAGTTGGTCTTATGTCATCAAATATATATACCCTTATTCCATTAGCTGCTAAAACCCTAGCAGCTACTTCTGCAAAATCCTTTGAAAAATGCCTTACATCATAGGCTATGGCAACTCCCCTTTTCATGGCAAGGTTTCCCTTATCTATTATGGTGTCTGCTAAGCCTTGAGTTGCTAGGGCAACAGTGTATTTGTTCATCCTGTTTGTGCCTGCTCCAATTATTCCCCTTAAGCCGGCAGTACCAAAGGTAAGGTCTGTATAAAATCTACTTTTAATTTCTTCTTCATCATCTTTTATAGCTTCTAACTCTTTCCTTGTTTCCAGATCAAAAAACTCATTAGTTGCCCAATACTTGTACTTTTCAATATAATCCATAGTATACCTCCTATCTATTTATTAGGCCAATTAGATATTATTTGTTATTAGATAAAAAATATTCATCATTTACCATGTGTTTCCCTAGATGGGTATCATATATTATATCACAAATGTAAAACTCCCTTCCAACTTTATTGAAAAGGAGTTTATACTATCCATTAATGTGATTAAAACTCAACCTTATTTTTGTGTTCACCCTTCAGCCAATTATAAATATTTTCATTAAAAGTTATATGGGCTCTCCTCACCATGGCTTCTTCTGTAGCAAATCCTATATGGGGTGTAAGCAAGGTATTTGGTAAAGACAGTATTTGATAATCCTTTGGCAGTGGAGGTTCCTGATCAAATACATCTAAGCACGCTCCTGCAATTTTCCCTTCATTGAGAGCATCTACAAGGGCTTTAGTATCCACTATGGGGCCTCTAGCTGTATTTACCAATATTGCTGTAGGCTTCATCATGGCAATTCTTTCCTGATTGATTAAACCTTTTGTCTCTTTAGTTAATGGAGTATGTATAGATATGATATCTGATTCTGATAACAATTCATCTAAGGACACATACTTGACCCCTAGGGATTTTAGTTCTTCTTTTTCCCTTCTGCTGTAGGCTAATACGGTTGCACCAAAGGCCAAGGCTAGTTCTGCTACTCTTGATCCAATGGCACCAGTACCAATTATGCCAAATTTCTTACCATATATCTCTCTTTGGGTGGATCCAGCCTTGGTCATTCCCTCTCTTGTTTTCCTATCAAGAGCAGGGACACTTCTTAGATAAGAAATAACCATGCCAAACACTAGCTCTGGTACAGATATTGTGGAATACCCTGCTGCATTTGACACCTGTATGTTTTTTTCTTTACATGCTTCTAAATCCACATGATCATATCCTGTAAAGGCTATTGAAATGTATTTTAAGTTTTCTGCTGCCCTTATTACCTCTCCTTTTAAGGGCATATTTGCTATAACTAGTATATCAGCATCCTTAACATACTGTTTTTGTAAATCAACATCCTCTGTTCTTTCATATAATACTAATTCATGCCCTTCATCAGTAATTGGCTTTGCAATCTTTCGAACTTCTGATTCAGGTATGCCTAAACCCTCAAGCACAACTATTTTCATATGGCCACTCCTTTATTATTATTTTCTTTTAAAATTGACTGTATGTTACTACAATGGTCAATCATTGTCAACCTCATATAGATAGTTGTATAAATTTAGACTAGAAGCTTTGATAAAGTATCAAAGCTTCTAGTCCTCTTCTATATATCTTTTATAAGTCTCATTATATGCTATAGCGCTTTTCTTGATGGCAGCAACCTCTTCTTCAGTAACATCTCTTACTACCTTTCCTGGCACTCCTAATACTAGGGAGTTTGGTGGTATTACTTTGCCTTCTGGCACTAGGGCTCCTGCACCAATTATGCAATTATCACCAATTACAGCATTGTTTAATACAATTGCACCCATGCCTACAAGACAGTTGTTGCCAATGTTACATCCATGAAGTATAGTACCATGTCCAATTACTGTATATTCTCCTATTTTGGTAGGTACTCCTATTTCAGTGTGGACAACACAATTATCCTGAATATTAGAATACTTTCCAAGGGTAATATTGTCTAAATCACCCCTTAAAACAGCTCCATACCATACACTAGAACCTTCACAAATGTTCACATCTCCAATAAGTACTGCAGTCTCTGCTATAAAAGAATCTTCATGGATCTGTGGTTTTACCCCTTTTAGCTCTTTTATCATATGCTTTTCTCACTCTCCTTAATATATTTATGATGATACCCAAAGATTAGAAAAAACAACTATATAATATATAATTATTGCAAACTTAAGGGATTACAGGAATAGAATAGCAACACCTATGACTGATATTATGGCACCTATAATTTCTTTAGCCTTTACTTTTTCCTTAAGAATAAAGACTGAAAATGGAATTATGGTTACTGGTGTAATAGATGTAATAGTAGATGAAATGCCTGCACTTGTATACTTTAATGACACCAAAGATAGAGTGACTCCTATAAAGGGTCCAAACAATGCTCCTATAGCTATCTGCTTCATTGCGCTTTTGTTTTTTGCTGCGCTTTTCACATCTCCAAACTTTTTCATAAGGGATACAATTATTGCAAAGCCAATAAAACCTGCTATAAGTCTTATCTGTGTAGAGGCTATGGGATTGTAGTCTCTCATACCAACCTTGCTTATTATCAAGCCTAAAGCCTGAGAAAGGGAACCGAAAAAGGCATAGAGAAGGCCTCTTTTAGAATGGTTTAACTTGAACTTGTTATTACCCTCCTCCTTACCTAGGATTACTAGGGCAATTCCAGAAATGTTAATCAACATACCCAGCAAGCTGAGCTTATCCAGTCTTTCTCCCAGTAAAATAAATTCAAATAAGGCTGTAAGGGGAGGACTAGAAGCCATGACAAGGGAAGAAATTCTAGAACCTACTTCTACATAAGCTTGAAAGAGAAATAAGTCTCCCAGCAAAATCCCTACCAATCCTGATAGCCCTAACCAAATCCAGTTATGATAAGTGGCATCAACAGGAAATAAATATCCTCTAGAAACTAATGAATACAGGCTTACAAATACAATGGCTATTATAAGCTTTATGTAGTTAACAACTATAGATCCTACCCTCTTACCTGCCATTTCAAATACAATGCTACTAATAGTCCAGCAGAAGGCAGTTGATAAAGCTGCTAATTCTCCTAAATTACTAATGCCCATATACTACACCGCCTTATACTATTTATGTCCAACAGATATAATATACTATTTTATATTATTTTTGTAAACAGGAATGATTAGAATTTCAATAGGATAAGGGGTGCATGGACCAGCCTATGGATACAAAAAAGCTCTGACTAATCAGAGCCTCTTCATAGATTTTACCTGATAAAATTCATAAGGGGCAGATTCTATTCGTATTTATTATAACATACTATCTCCTTAATATCTTTTCTAGGTCTCATAAAAGGTGTTTCAGCAGGATAACCTAAGGGTGTAATTGCAACTACCCTTACCTTATCGGGTATACCTAAGATCTCCTTTACCTTGTCTTCATCAAAGCTACCAAGCCAGCATGTTCCCAATCCTTGTTCATAAGCTTCCAATATCATATAAGCAGTGGCTATGGATAAATCCACAGTATATCTTGGTTGGCCGCATTTCATAATACTGTCTGGTTCTGTGCCACAACTGACTAAGATTATTGGTGCCTGTTCAACAAAGGGCTGCTTTATTGCTTCTTTAACCAGTTTGCTTTTGATCTCTTTGTCCTTTACAACAATAAACTTCCAATTCTGCTGATTTTTTGCTGATGGAGAAAGTCTTGCTGCTTCTAGTACTTTATATAGCTTTTCTTCCTCTACAGGCTTATCCATATATTTTCTTATACTTCTTCTATTCTGTATGGCAGTAAAAACATCCATCCTCTATCCCCCCTGTTAATGATGTAACAAGCTCATAACAATATTATATCACTAAATTAGCAAAATTTATAAGTAACTTGCATTTTATTATCCTTTACTATGTAGAAATAGTGAACACCAATAATTTGAGATCTACCAGTTCCCTTGATTTAATGGAGATAATACATTATCATTGTAAGAAGAAAGGGGATAGCAATTATGAGAGAAGTATACAAGGATATATACATGAAAGAACTACCGCTGCCAAATAATCCATTGAAATACTTGAACTTTTATCTTGTAAAAGGTAAAGATAAATCAATGATTATTGATACAGGTTTCAATCGAGAGGATACAAAGGAAGAAATAACGAAAGCTTTTGAAGAGTTGAATATAAAGCCAGAAAATACGATTCTCTTTCTTACCCACCTACATTCAGACCACACAGGATTAGCTTCTTATTTTGAAGAAATTGGTCTAACTATATACATTAGTAAAATAGATGGAGATTTATTAAATAATAGTGTAAATAAATCAGACCAGATGTGGCAAAATGTAATTGAGAATGCAAAACTGCAATGATTGGAAGAAGATCAGTTAGATATAGAAGATCATCCTGGATATAAGTTTCGCCCAACAACTAGCTTAAACTATAATCCTGCAAATCCCGGTGAATTTATTCAAATTGGAGAGTATCATTTTGAAATTGTGGATTTAAAGGGTCATACACCTGGCATAGTTGGTTTTTATGAACGGGAACACGAGATACTATTCTGCGGAGATCATATTTTGGGGAAAATAACTCCCAATATTACATTTTGGGGTTTCCAATATGGGGATATGCTTGGAACTTATTTTAAAAGCCTAGATTTGGTTTATAATATGGATATTAAGCATTTGTTTCCTTCCCACCGTCATTTGGTAGATAACCATAGGGAAAGAATAAAAGAACTTTATCAGCATCACGCTAAAAGACTAGAAGAAGCAAGATATATATTAAGAAAGCTTGGAAGATCTACTGTAAGAACAGTAACCAAAGAGCTACAATGGGATATTAAAAGCAAAAGCTGGGATGACTTTCCAGATTCCCAGAAATGGTTTGCCGCTGGAGAAGCCCACGCCCATTTAGAACATCTTAGAGCTTTAGGAGAATTAAATGTAGAGGAGGAAAATGGTCTACTTTATTATTCTATAAAAGATTAAAAAGCCTTGATTTCATAAGAAACCAAGGCTTTTATGTATGGTGGAGGCGGTGGGAGTCGAACCCACGTCCGAAAATACATCCACAGGAGCTTCTCCGAGTGCAGTCAGTATTTTAACATTCCCTCGGCTTAACTCCTACTGACAGGATTTAAGCCTTGGTAGCTTCATAAGTTCCGTTCCTAGCCCGAAGCAAAGCTAAGAACAGTTCCCCACTTAGTTGACGCCCCGGCCTAAAGCGTGGGCACTTTAGGTAGGACGAGCTGCTTTATTAAGCAGCTAAAGCGTAATTTTCGTCTGCGATTATATTTAGGTGCCACTTTTTACGTTGCTTGGCGACAACGACCCGCTACTCCTGCTTCAATATCCCCGTCGAAACCAAGTTCGCCCCCGTATTGTTTATTAGAGTGCAGCATATATTATAGCAAATAATATCCATTATGTCAACCAAATTTGTCCTTCTTGGGTCCCGTCAAACCCAATATAAACCTACTCGTACTTTGGTGAAAGGTGTTGTCTCATCCTTCTTTCTGCATCCCTTTTGGCTATATCTTCCCTTTTATCATAGATCTTCTTACCTTTGGCTACTGCCAATTCAACTTTTACTAAGCCATTCTTAATATATATGCTTAAAGGTATTAAGGTATACCCTTTTTGCATTATATAAGAGTTGAGTTTCCTAATTTCTCTTTTATTAAGCAAAAGCTTCCTTTGCCTTAATGGATCCACATTATAAATATTTCCCTGTTCGTATGGGCTTATGTGCATTCCATTTATAAATACTTCTCCATTTTTAATAGTTGCGTAGCTGTCCTTTATATTTACTTTGCCTTGCCTTATAGATTTGACTTCCGTACCCTTTAAAACTATACCCGTTTCAAAGGTTTCTTCAATAAAATATTCATGCCTTGCCTTCCTGTTTGTAGCAACTTTTCGTATTTCTTGTTTTTTCATCATAATCACCACACAAATATTAAGTATAAAATAGTTTATCAACCTTTGGAAAGCTTGTCAATAGATAAGTATTATACATTCAGGATGATAAGCTCATCCTGAATGTAGTCTTAGGGTACAAGGGTAAAATCTATTGTTCTTCTAACCAAATTAGCATCTATAACTTTCACTTTAACAATATCACCTAATCTATATATTTTTTTAGTGCCCTTTCCAATTACATAGTAGTTTTCCTCATCGAATTCATAATAGTCGTCTATCATATTTTCGAAGTGAACTAATCCTTCTACTGTGTTTTCAAGCTGAACATACATTCCATAGGATGTAAGGGATGAAATCATGCCTTCGTATATGTTTCCAATCCTTTCTGCCATATATTCTGTCATCTTTAAGTCGTCTACTTCTCTTTCTACTTCCTCTGCCATTCTCTCAGTTTGAGATGTATGGTCTGCTACCCTTGGTAATATGGAATGTAACCTTTCTTCTTCCCTAGGACTTAACCCACCTTTATGGAACTTCTTTACTATTCTATGGATTTGCAAGTCCGGATAACGTCTTATGGGGGAAGTGAAATGGCTATAATATTTAGCTGCCAAGCCAAAATGAATATCGTGTTCACTGCTATAGCGTGCTTTTTTCAGGGACCTTAGCATCATAGTGTTTATAAGTGCTTCTTCTTTTTTCCCTTTTACTTCCTTAGTAATCTTCTGCAGCTCCTTAGGGTGTATTTCTTGGTTTCCCTTAATCATATATCCAAAGTTATGAATGAACTTACTCAAACCTTCAATCTTTTCCTCATCTGGCTCTTCGTGGATTCTATATAAGAAGGGTACCTGAGCCCAATACATTTCTTCTGCTATGGTTTCATTACAGATCAACATGAACTCTTCAATTATCCTATTGGCTATTCTCCTCTCCTCTTGAACTATGTCTATGGGCTTGCCATCATCATCAAGTATGATTCTAGCTTCGGGAAAATTAAAATCTATACTGCCCCTTCTTTCCCTTCTTTCATTTAAAATGTGGCAGAGTTCTTCCATTAACTTTAGGTCTTCAACTATTTGATCCATGCCCTCAAAGGCACTTGAATCTCCATTTTCCAATAAGTCTGAAACATCATCATATATTAGCCTTGCTTTACTCCTTATTACCCCTTCTACTATTTCATGGTTTAATACATTACCCCTTTTATCAATCTCCATAAAGACTGAAAGGGTAAGCCTATCCTCATTGGGCTTCAAACTGCATATTCCATTGGATAGCTTTTCAGGAAGCATAGGTATTACCCTATCTATTAAATATATGCTGTTGCCCCTTTTAAAGGCCTCCTTGTCTAAGGGTGTATTCTCCTTTACATAATAGGATACATCTGCTATATGGACTCCTAATCTATACTTTTCCCCTATTTTCTCAATGGATACAGCATCATCAAAGTCTTTTGCATCTGGTCCATCTATGGTGAAGGTATTTAAATGCCTTAAATCTACCCTGTTTTGTAGCTCTTCTTCCCTTATGCTTTCTTCTATCTGCTGAGCTTGTGTTTTAACCTTATTGGGAAACTCTTCAGGTAGTTTATACTCTTTAATAACAGAAAGAATATCTACACCCTTTTCTCCTACATTGCCTAATATTTCAACTACTTTCCCTTCTGGGTTTCGTCTCTTCTCTGGCCATCTTGTGATCTCCACTACTACCTTCTGGTTTGTCTTGGCCCCATTTTTGTGTTCTTTAGGTACAAATATATCATAGAATATCTTAGAATTGTCTGGTATAACAAAGCCAAAGTTTTTGCTGTCCTCATAGGTGCCTACTATAGTATGGTTTGCCCTCTCTAATACTTTTATAACTTCTCCTTCATCCCTTTTGTTTACAGTACCAGTATCGATTATCTTTACGATTACCCTATCCCCGTCCATTGCTCCATTAGTACCTTCGGCTGGTATGAATATATCATCCCTTTCCTTATCATCGGGAATCAAAAACCCAAACCCTTTCGCATTGCCTTCTAATTTCCCCACTACTAGATTCATCTTAGATACTAGTCCATATCTTCCACTTTTAGTTTGAATTATAATGCCTTCCTTTTCCATTTCATCTAGTACTTTATAGAACTCTTTTATATCCTTTCCTGTTATACCAAACTGGACTGCTAATTCTTCCTTTAGCATTGGCTTATACAGTTTCTCTTCCATAAAGTCAATTATATTTGATTTTATTCCCATATTAATCCTCCATTCTTTTCCTTTGTTGCTCTTCCTAATCAGGTTTTCTATTTATTATATCTTCCTTATTGTCAATCCATTCATCTTATAGAACTATAAAAGTATTTCACTGTTGCCTTTCATTTAGTTCCATGTATTGGAAGTAATACTATCTCTATCTTATCAATAATCCTTTCCCTTAACAATCCTGTTTATTTCAATTGCCCTCTTTATTTCTTCCAAATCCAACCCTAACGCCTTTGCAACACAAGCTCCTGCTAATATATTGTATATATTATATTTTCCCACTAATTGTGTTTTAAAATCTATACTATTGCCTTTTTTGTCTTTAATAGTGAAGGTTGAGCCCTCTTCTGATATTTCTACATTGTCTGCATATAGATCTAGTTTCTCAATATCCTTCATACCAAAAAGGATCTTTTCCTTAAAAGTCTTGTCTGCAAGCTTTCTTATATACGTATTATCGTAATTAAATATGGCTACACCCTCTGGTTGTAGTTCTTCTATTAATTCGTATTTAGTCTTCATTATGCTATCAATATTTTTAAAGGTCTCAAGATGGGCAGGGCCAATAGAAGTAATCACCCCAATATTAGGTTTTATAAGTTTGGCTAAATCTTTTATGTCTCCCATTCTTCTAGCTCCCATTTCTACTATAAAAACTTGATGCTTTTCATCCAATTCTTCATTTATAAGCTTGCTTAGATCTATTGAAGTATTGCAGTTTTCATTAGTACTTAATATTCTATATCTTTGTTTTAATATTGCTTCTGTTATAAGCCTGGTGCTTGTTTTACCAAAACTACCTGTAATTCCAACTACTTGTAGTGTGCCCATACTATTAATTTTTTTCTGGGCTTTCTGATAATAGTACTTGTTTATGCTGTTCTCTAATGGCTTAATTATCAGACTGGACAGGTATATGATATAGGGCTGAAAGATATAGAGGAGGAAGTACAAATATAGGACCATAGGAAAATAGATGAGACTGAAGCCTATATATTGTCTATATAGTATTAGGACTAGCAGGGCAAGTAGAAAATTCAGGATGCCATTGGCGACAAAAAGCCTTTTGGCTCTATTTATAAAGGCTAAAGACTCCTCTAATTCTTCTACTTCAATAGAGGAAAACATTAAAAGACAAATAGTCCAGATTAAATAGTAAATAATTCTCAAAACAACTATGATATTAGAACTATCTAATGCATACACAAAAATACCATATATGCATGTAACCATAGATAATAATAACAGGGTTTTCTTATATTTATCCGAAAATAGTTTTCTTCCTTTTATCAGCCATTTAATGTATCTTCTTTCTTCATAGCTCTCTAATTGTAAGACATGCAAAAAAAATTTAGACCTTTCTGTAGCAAAGTATAACCAGCCTAGTAGGAGTATTATTAGCAATACATTCTTGTCCAAACCTTTTCACCCCCAAAATTATAATCAGAAAGGGGACAGATTGGTATTTCATATTCTATAGATACTATTATTAACTATATATATGCTAATATAACAATTTTAGTTATTATTTCAAAAAATAAAAATGCCCCCTAATAAGAGGGCATTTTGCTATCTTAGTTAGAATAATATTCCACCAAAATTTAGGAATACTTGAGCAAATACTAATGACACTATTGTCATCAATTTCATTAAAATGTTTAGTGATGGTCCTGATGTATCCTTGAAGGGGTCTCCTACTGTATCACCAACTACTGCCGCCTTATGAGCATCGCTACCTTTTCCTCCATGGTGTCCTTCTTCTATATATTTCTTTGCATTATCCCAAGCTCCACCAGAGTTTGACATAAATATTGCCATAAGGACTCCAGTAATCAATGATCCAGCAAGTAAACCGCCTAGAGCCTCTGCACCTAATAGTATTCCAACTAGTACAGGAACAACAACTGCCATAACACCTGGAATAATCATTTCTCTCAAAGCTGCTTTTGTACTGATATCAACACAAGTACTGTATTCAGGTTTTGCTTTTCCTTCCATTATTCCTGGTATTTCTCTAAACTGTCTTCTTACCTCTTCAATCATATCATTTGCTGCCTTACCAACTGCATCCATAGTCATAGCTGAGAATATGAATGGCAATACTCCACCTATAAAGGCACCTACTATTACTGTTGGGTTAGTTAAGTTAATACCACTCAATTTAACTACTTGTGTATAGGATGAGAATAAGGATAAAGCTGTCAAGGCTGCAGAACCTATAGCAAATCCTTTACCTACTGCCGCAGTTGTATTACCAACCGCATCTAGTTTATCTGTAATCTGTCTTACTTCTTCTGGAAGATCGCACATTTCAGCAATACCACCAGCATTATCAGATATTGGACCATAGGCATCAACTGCTACTGTCATACCAGTTGTTGAAAGCATTCCTACAGCAGCTAATGCTATACCATATAGGCCTGCGCTTACGTCAACACCCTCTGCAGTAGAACCTGCAACAAAGTAAGAAACTAATATACCAATACAAATTACTATTATTGGTATACCTGTAGACATCATACCAACAGATAGCCCACCAATTATATTTGTACTAGAACCAGTTTCAGATTCTTTAGCAATTTTCTTAACTGGGTTGTAATCTCCTGAAGTATAATACTCTGTAACTCTACCTATTATAAGGCCTACAACTAAACCGGCTAGAATAGCTATAAATGGTTTTAAAGAAGCTAATAAGTAGTTGCTCAATAAAAATGCAGCAATTATAGTAATTACTGAGCTTGCTAGTGTTCCGCTATTAAGAGCTTTTTGTGGATCCTTGTCTCCTCTAACAAAATAAACTCCTAATATGGATGCAAGAATTCCAACTCCTGATAAGGCCAATGCAAACTTAACCCCATTTTCTCCATAGGCAACTAATCCTAGTGTAATAGCTGAAATAATAGCTCCTACGTAGGATTCAAATAGGTCAGCACCCATTCCTGCTACGTCTCCTACATTGTCTCCTACGTTGTCTGCAATTACCGCAGGATTTCTTGGGTCATCTTCAGGTATTCCTGCTTCAACTTTACCTACTAAGTCTGCACCAACATCGGCAGCTTTAGTATATATTCCACCGCCAACACGTGCAAATAATGCAACTGATGAAGCCCCTAAACTAAAACCAGTAACTATAGCATCAGACTTAAATATAAAATATAGGGCTCCAACTCCTAGTAAACCTAGTCCTACAACGCTCATGCCCATTACTGTGCCACCTGAAAAAGCAACATTTAATGCCTTTGTTGCTCCTTCTTCCCTAGCTGCATTTGCTGTTCTTACATTAGCTTTAGTAGCTACTTTCATTCCATTATATCCTGCAAGAAGTGAAAAAATAGCACCAATTACAAAGCATACAGCTGTTTGCCAATTAATAGCAAATATTAAAATTGCAAATAGAACGACAACAAATATTACAACTGATTTGTATTCTCTTCTTAAAAATGCCATTGCTCCCTGCTCTATGTATGAAGCAATTTCCTTCATTCTTTCATTTCCTGGATCTATGCTTTCAACATATTTCGCTTTATAAAATGCGAAAATAAGAGCTAGTATTCCAATTATAGGAGCAGATATCAACACGTAATCCATTTAAGCATTCCTCCCTTGTTTACTCATTATTTAAAATGCTGCTAAAGCTAATGCAGAAATCATAAATACAGCTGCTGATATTGTAGTTACTTTTTCTAATATGGCTTCCTTACTCCCAGCTCTTGACTTATTAAAAAAGCTATCTCTTTCTCCACTGATAGCTCCTAATCCTTGGGATTTTTCATCTTGTAATACAACAGACACGATTAAAGCTATACTAGATATCATAAATATTACTGTAATAAATGTAGTCACCTTTACACCTCCTAAAGGCATGATAAAACTTATCAATAATTGCTAAACAAGATTATTTTAACATACTGGTCCTATAAAATCAACATTATTAATATTATGTAATTAATAAGAGAAGGCTATAATAGAATGTTAAACTAGTACTGGCAATTATAAAGAATAGTAAGGATAGAAACATCCTTACTATTTCTTTATATTGTAAAATACATCTTTCCCTCTATATTCTGATACATAACCTAGCATATCTTCAATTCTTAACAGCTGATTGTATTTTGCTGTTCGATCGGTTCTTGAAGGAGCACCTGTCTTAATTTGTCCTGCATTTGTTGCCACAGCTAAATCAGCTATTGTAGAATCTTCTGTTTCACCTGATCTATGAGATATTACAGCTGTGTACCCATGTGTTTTTGCCATTTCAATAGTGTTAAGTGTTTCTGTTAAAGTACCTATTTGGTTTAGTTTTACTAAAACTGAATTAGCTACACCTAGCTCTATTCCTTTTTTCAATCTGCTTGTATTGGTTACAAACAAATCATCTCCAACTAGCTGAATTTTATTGCCAAGCCTTTCAGTTAGCTTTTTCCATCCATCCCAATCTTCCTCTGCTAATCCGTCTTCTATGGATATAATTGGATACTTTTCAACTAATTCTGCATAGTAGCCTATCATCTCATCAGAAGTTAACTCTCTTCCTTCCCCAGCTAGTACATATATGTTTTTCTCCTGGTTATATAGTTCTGTTGCTGCCACATCAAGGGCTAATACTACATCCTTTCCTGGCTCATATCCTGCTCTTTCAATTGCTTCTATTATTGTCTTTAAGGCTTCTTCATTGCTTGATAGATTTGGAGCAAAGCCTCCCTCATCACCAACAGCAGTATTCAATCCCTTTTCTTTTAACACTGCCTTTAGGTTATGGAACACTTCTGCACCCATTCTTAAGGCTTCCCTAAAGTTTACGGCTCCAACTGGCATTACCATAAACTCTTGAATGTCTACATTATTATCTGCATGTTCTCCACCATTTAAGATATTCATCATTGGAACTGGAAGAACTTTTGCGTTTAC
Source organism: Tissierellia bacterium (assembly GCA_012735215.1). Classification (GTDB taxonomy): domain Bacteria; phylum Bacillota; class Clostridia; order Tissierellales; family Tepidimicrobiaceae; genus JAAYHX01. Next base: position 114,933 of record JAAYHX010000016.1, on the reverse strand, counting down.
TCCTCCAATATATTGGTATAAAGGTATTCCTAACTCATCAGCTGCTGCCTTAGCTACTGCAAGGGATACTCCTAATATAGCATTGGCTCCTAGTTTGCCTTTGTTGTCTGTACCATCTAATTCAATAAGCAAGCTGTCAATACCTACTTGATCAAATACGTCCATTCCTATAATTTCTTCTGCAATAATATTATTGACATTTTCTACCGCTTTTAATACACCTTTGCCAAGATATCTATCCTTTTCATTATCTCTTAACTCTACAGCTTCAAAAGCACCTGTGCTGGCTCCTGATGGAACTATAGCTCTACCATATGCATCTAATTCAGTCCATACTTCTACTTCAACAGTTGGATTTCCTCTTGAATCTAAAACTTCTCTTGCATACACATCTGTAATTAAACTCATACTTAATCCTCCTTATAGCTTAATGTTTTTTCAATTTCCCTTAGTCTATTATCAATTGGCAATTATTAATGTTTCTCCTATCATCTCCTTAGGCTTTTCTATGCCCATCATATCAAGTATAGTAGGAGCTATATCAGCCAATATTCCCTCTCTTAATTTTATATTTTCCTCTCCTACTAATATTAAAGGAACCTTATTGGTAGTGTGGGATGTTATAGGGCTATTATCCCTTTCATCTTTCATCATTTCAGCATTTCCGTGATCTGCTGTAATGATAGCTTTGCCACCCTTTTCCAATAGTAAATCCACTATTTCTCCCAAACAAGTATCTACCGTTTCAACAGCCATAATAGCAGCATCTACCTTACCAGTATGGCCAACCATGTCTGGATTTGCAAAGTTTAATATTATCAGATCATATTTGTCTTGATTTAATCTATTTAAAACTTCATCTTTTACTTCAATGGCACTCATTTCAGGTTTTAAATCATAGGTGGCAACCTTTGGTGAAGGTATTAATACCCTATCTTCATTTTCAAAAGGTACTTCCCTTCCCCCATTGAAGAAGAAAGTAACATGGGCATATTTTTCAGTTTCAGCAATTCTTAGCTGGGTTAAACCTAGCTTGCTTACATACTCCCCTAAGGTATTAGTTGGGATTTCTGTTTTAAAGGCTACATGGACATTCTTTATAGTTTTATCATATTCAGTCATAGTCACATAGAAGGTTTCTACCCTCTTAACTCTTTCAAAGCCATCGAAATCTTCATCCACTATTGCCCTGGTAATCTGCCTTGCCCTATCTGGCCTGAAGTTGAAAAATATTATAGAATCACCCCTGTCAATAGTAGCAATGGGGCTACCTTCTTCTGTTATCACAGTTGGTATAATGAATTCATCATTTATTCCATCATCATAGGATTTCTGTACAGCTTCAATTGGGTAGTTATGGGTATTACCCTTTCCAAGAACCATTGCCTCATAAGCTAATTTTGTCCTATCCCACCTTTTATCCCTGTCCATGGCATAATATCTTCCTGATACCGTAGCTATCTTACCAACGCCAATTTCCTCTATCTTTTCTTGAAGTTCTTGAAGATGCTTTTTCCCTATGGTAGGTGGTACATCCCTTCCATCTAAAAAGGCGTGGATATATACACTATCAAAATTCTCTTTTGCGCACAATTCTAATAATGCATATAGGTGGGTATTGTGACTATGGACGCCACCATCTGAAACCAAGCCCATTAAATGAAGTTTTGAATTATTTTTCTTAGCATTATCTATAGCTTGTAAAAACTCTTCCTTCTTAAAGAAATCTCCATCTTGTATGGACTTGGTTATTTTTGTTAATTCCTGATATACAATCCTTCCAGCACCAATGTTTAAATGTCCAACTTCTGAGTTGCCCATCTGTCCTTCAGGCAAACCTACAGCTAAACCACTAGCTTTTAGCACAGTATTGGGAAAGCTATCCATTAATCTATCAAAATTAGGAGTATTGGCTTTATATACTGCATTTCCCTCATATTCTCTGCCTATTCCCCAACCATCTAGTACTATAAGCATTACTGGTGTTTTGTTCATATTTGTTCCCCCATTAATAATTTACTATTTTTACAAAGTCATCAGCTACAAGACTAGCACCACCAACCAATGCTCCATCTATGTGATCCATGTCCATAAGTTCTTTTATATTGGTTGGCTTTACACTTCCACCATATTGTATTCTAATAGTTTTTGCAGCTTGCTCTCCATATTTATATCCAATTATCTTTCTTATAAAACCACACATTTTGTTTGCATCTTCACTAGAAGCAGTCCTACCTGTTCCTATTGCCCAAACAGGTTCATAGGCAATTACTATATCCTTTATCTGTCCTTCCTCTATGCCTTCAAAGGCTTTTAAAATCTGTTCTTCTACAACCTTTTCTTCTTCATTCTTTTCCCTCTGTTCTAGAGTTTCTCCTACGCAAATTATGGGCTTTATGCTGTAGCTTAAAGCAGCTATTGCTTTTTTGTTTACCGTCTCATCAGTCTCATTAAAATATTGTCTTCTTTCAGAATGTCCAATTATACAGTAATCAATACCTATTTCCTTTAACATCAAGGGAGATATTTCTCCAGTATAGGCTCCCTGACCTTCCCAATGCATATTTTGAGCAGCCAACTTTATCCTAGTACCTTCTATAGCCTTTTTAACCTCTGTTAGGCTAGTAAAAGGCACTGCCACTACAACTTCAACATCTTCCCTTAAATGGCTTTCTTTTATTTCATTTACCAGATAAGTAGATTCTGATATAGTCTTATTCATTTTCCAGTTTCCAGCTATTATGGGTATGCGCAATCTAATCCCTCCTATTTATCATCTATAGCAGCAATTCCTGGCAACACCTTTCCTTCTAAGAACTCAAGGGAGGCTCCTCCTCCGGTGGAAATATGAGTCATCTTGCTAGCAAATCCTGCTTTCTCAACAGCTGATGCACTATCTCCACCACCAACTATGGTAGTTGCATTTGTTTCTGCCATAACCCTAGCTATGGCATCGGTACCTTTTTTGAAGTTTTCCATTTCAAATACTCCCAAGGGTCCATTCCAGATTACAGTTTTTGCATTTTTGATCTCTTCTGAAAAAGCCTCTATGCTCTTTTGGCCCATATCCATACCCATCATATCGGCAGGAATTTGGTCTATTGGAACAGTCTTAAACTCTGTATCATTTTTGAATTCCTTAGCTACAACTACATCTTCTGGCAATAAAAGCTTAACATTCTTCTCCTGAGCTTTCTTCATTAATTCATTAGCTAAGTCCAACTTCTCATCTTCAACTATAGACGTACCTATTTCATAGCCTTGGGCTTTAAGGAAGGTATAGGACATTCCTCCTCCAATTAATATGGAATCAACCTTGTTCAATAGGTTCTCTATTACTCCTATTTTATCGGATACCTTAGCTCCTCCCAAAATGGCAACGAAAGGCCTTTCTGGATTCTCTAAAGCCTTACCCATTACTGAGATTTCCTTTTCAACTAAAAAGCCTACTGCTGAGGGTAGATGACTCGAAACTCCTACATTAGAAGCATGAGCCCTATGACAGGTTCCAAAGGCATCGTTTACATATAGGTCTCCCAAGGAAGCTAATTCCTTAGCAAAGTTTTCTTCATTTTTAGTTTCTTCTTTTCTAAACCTGGTGTTTTCTAGTAGAACAACATCTGTTTCCTTCATGTTTTCAACTATTTCTTTTACTTGATCGCTTACTACCTTATCATCCTTAGCAAAGATTACTTCTTTGTTCAATAGTTCTGATAGTCTCTTTGCTACTGGTGCTAAACTGAATTTAGGATTTGCCTCTCCCTTTGGCCTTCCCAAATGGGACATCAAAATAACCTTAGCTCCATTTTCCATTAAGTAATTTATTGTTGGTAAAGAGCTTGTGATTCTTCTATCATCAGTAATATGGCCATTTTCATCTATAGGAACGTTAAAATCACACCTGACCAATACTCTCTTTCCTCTAACATCTAAATCTTTCAATGTCCTTTTATTCAACATAAGAATCACCCCTTACAAATTTAATAAATTTGGTATTAACTAATGTTCAGGATGATAAAAATTATCATCCTGAACATTTGTAAAGGTATTATTAGCTATTTGCAACCATTTTAGCCAAGTCAATAACTCTGCAAGAATAACCCCACTCATTATCATACCATGCAACTACTTTAACCATGTTACCTTCCATTACCATAGTTAAAAGACCATCTACTATTGAAGAACGTGAATCTCCTTTGTAATCCATGGATACAAGTGGTTCCTCAGAATATCCAAGTATTCCCTTCAATTCATTTTCGCTTGCTTCCTTTAATACTCTGTTTACTTCTTCAGCTGTTGTTTCTTTTTCAACTTCACACACAAAGTCTACTATTGAAACTGTTGGTGTTGGCACCCTCATAGCAAATCCGTTTATCTTTCCTTTTAATTCTGGTAGTACCAAGGCAACTGCTTTTGCTGCTCCAGTTGTAGTTGGGATAATGGACTCAGCAGCTGCTCTAGCCCTTCTTAAATCCTTATGTCTCTTATCTAATATTTGTTGGTCGTTAGTGTATGAATGAACAGTTGTCATCAATCCCTTTTTAATTCCGAAATTCTCATGAATCACCTTTGCTACTGGTGCAAGGCAGTTTGTTGTACAGGAGGCATTGGAAATTATGTGGTGGTTTTCTGGATCGTAATCCTTTTCATTAACTCCCATTACTATTGTTACATCCTCTTTTTTACCTGGAGCAGTAAGAATTACCTTCTTAGCTCCTGCATTTATATGCTTCATCAATCCATCTCTGTCTCTGAAAGCTCCTGTAGAATCAATTACAAGGTCCACTCCTAGTTCTTTCCATGGGATTTCTGCTGGATCTCTGTGAGCTACAACCTTAATCTTCTTCCCGTTGATAATCAGTCCATCATCTGCTACTTCTACAGTTCCATTAAATTTGCCATATAATGAATCGTATTTAAACAGATGTGCTAATGTATTTAAATCTCCTGATGCATTTAAGGCTACTAGATCAAAATCTTCCGTATGATTTTCTTCGAAGTAAATTCTCATTACTTCTCTACCAATTCTTCCAAATCCACTTAAGCCAACTTTCATGCTCATTAGAATTCCTCCTTTAACATTTTTTATATAAAAGCTACTTAGTAGCTTCATCAGCAATCTCAATTATCTTCTTTGCAGCTGCTTCATCCATTACCAGAGTCATGCCTTCCCTTAGTGAGGCTACGGACATAATAGCTTCTGCTTTCTTCTCTCCTCCTGCAACTCCTATTACATTTTCTACCTTCTTGAAAACATCTAAATCTATCCCTACAGATAAGGACTTCCATACTTCTACACCATTAATATCAAAATAGTGGCCGAAGGCTTCACCTACAGCTCCCTTCTGTAACAATATATCTATCTGTTCCTCAGACAGCTGCCTTCTCCTTGCCATAATATCTGCTCTACCAATGCCAAATAAGAGAAGGTTCATTTTATCAAAGAGCTGTATTACTTCTCTTACTTCCTGAACTTGCAACATGGCTTCCAAGGTCTTTTTGTCTATGCTATCTGGCACATGAAGTAGCCTATAGTTTCCTCTTAACTTCTTTGCCAGTTTAGCCGCTATGCTGTTGGACTGGGTATCAACATCCTTTCCTAAGCCTCCCCTGGCTGGTATCACCAAGACATCCTTAGCAACCTTTTCCTGGGGCATTTCGTCAGCCACCCTAGCCATGGTGCCTCCCCCAGTTACTCCAATTATATACTCATCTTTGATTATATCAGCTATATAAACAGCTGCGGCCTTTCCTAAATCCTTCAGCACCAGTTCATCACTATCACTATCCCCAGGAACAACTATTATGTTTTGAACCTTTAATATATCTTTCAGCTTCTTCTCTAGGTCGGTAATCCCTTTTAATTCCCTGATTACCCCCTCTAGATTCTCTATAACAGTTTTTCCATCTAGTGTGATATACATACCCATACTTTCCACATTTAAAAGGCCTTGCTTTTTAAGGATGTTTACCTCTGTTCTAACTGTTCTTTCACCTATATCTAGCTTGTTTGCAATTCCTCTTCTTCCAATAGGTTGATTATAACAGATAACCCTTAAAATGTTATATCTTAGTTCCAATATATCAAGAATTTCCGGAACTATTTTTTTCTCTATTTGAATTAAATTCATAAAAACACCCCTTGGAGTCGATTAAAGATTAGTATATAAGAATACTATTATGTATGCCTGGTCGTGATAAGTCCCTCTATGTAGTATTTGGTCCCAATGCTATCAAAAAAATATTCTGGTGTCACTTTCATTTATATTATAGACCAAAGTGTAAATTTTATCAAGAAAAAACTCCTACTAGATAAAAAAGTAGGAGTTTTTTCTTGATTTATCCAACATTCATTGGCCCTATAAATGAACATATTATAAGCCATGCACTCAAGGCTGCAGCATCCATCCTGCTAGCCTTTAATACCTCTTTCATATTTATACTTTGAAAAATTCCCATCTGTCCAGCAAGATTTGCTGTAGGATATGCATATTTATAATTTAATAATGTTTATATGATTGCACTGTTTTACCTATGTTAGCTTACTACTGGTATCTCCTTCTCATTGAAGAAGAAGGGATTCCCTGTTCATCTCTATACTTTGCTACTGTTCTTCTTGAAATGTCTATACCTTTTTTCTTTAAAATCTCAGATATCTTTTGATCACTTAAGGGCTTTCTTGGATTTTCCTCCTCAATTATCTCTTTAATCATTACTTTTATGCTGGTGGAAGAGATTTCCTGCCCCCTATTGGTTGAATAGCCACCACTGAAGAAGTATTTTAATTCATATAAGCCCCTTGGAGTCTGTACATACTTGCCATTTATAGCTCTACTTACTGTAGACTCGTGCATGTTTATATCATCAGCAACTTCCTTTAAAGTTAACGGCCTTAAAGCCTTATCTCCTTTTTCGAAAAATTCCTTCTGAAATTTTAAAATGGATTTTACAACATTGTAGATTGTCATCCTTCTTTGTTCTATACTTCGTATAATCCATAATGCTTGGGATAACTTTTCTTTTAGGAACTCTGAGGCTTCTGAATCTATCCCCTTGCGGATCATTTCTCTATAGTATTTGCTAATGTTTAATCTTGGAGCAGTAATATCATTTAAAATAATAACATATTCTCCATCTACAAGTTCAATATTAACGTCCGGAATTATATATTTTGTATTTCCTGCATGGCCACCAAAGGCCCTACCCGGCTTTGGCTCTAAGGTTTTTATATAGTCATAAATTTTTTGAACTTCCACCAAGTCTATATTCAGTTGCTTGGAAACCTTATGTAGCCTATTATAAGCCAAGTCCTCTAGGTGATTCTTGATTATAAGTTCTACCTTTGGATTATCAACTTTATCCTCCCGCACCTGTATCAATAAGCACTCAGTTAAGTTTCTGCTGCCTACACCTGGTGGATCAAAGGTTTGGACAGTTGATAAGACCTTTTGAGCCCTTGCCGTGGGTATTCTCAGTTCATCTGCTATTTGTTCAAGATCTACAGATAAATATCCATTATCGTCAATATTATCAATTATTGCTTTACCTATATTTAAATCAATATTAGCTAAACTTGATACATTCAACTGAAATAACAAATGCTCTTTAAGAGAACTAGAATGCTTTATTATATTTTCATAATCGTATTCCTTATTATCCTTATTAAATTCTGGTATATAACTGATGTCATCGTAGCCTTCAACAAACTCTTTCCAATCAAATTCCTCTTTGTCTGTATTATAGTCATCAATATTCTCATACTCTATCTCATCGCCGACCGTCTCTAACATTGGATTTCTCTCTATCTCTTGCTTTATATATTGGCTTAATTCTTGACTGGTAAATTGAAGCAGCTTTATAGCTTGTCTTAATTCTGGAGTCATTACGAGTTTTTGGACCTGTTCTAAGGCTAAATTGTATCCCAGCTTCATAGGCTCACTCCTAAAATGAGAGATTTGAATCTTCATTTATATTTATATTGTTCATCTAACTAATATTATACCAAAAATGTGGAATAAAGTACAAAACCTTTAAAGAAATAGAACTTTTAGTCTCCAAGAGACTAAAAGTTCTATTTGTTTCTCTCATATGGTACACCGTTTGCAGCAGGTCCACGAGATTCCCCTACAAACAATATCAATACGATTATGGTAATTATATATGGTAGCATAGCTAGTAACTGTGATGAAATCACTCCACTACGTCCTAAATAAATGGAAATACCTTGGGCAGCACCAAATAACAAACATCCCCACATGGCTCCTTGAGGTTTCCATTTGCCAAATATTACTGCTGCCAATGCTATAAAGCCTTGTCCAGATATCAATGTGTTCCTAAAGTTGGACACTACAGCAATACTCATAGCAGCTCCACCAAGGCCTGCCAACACCCCTGATAGTATAACTGCCAGATATTTTACCTTATATACGTTAACACCGAGGGTTTCTGCAGCTTTTGGATGCTCTCCTACTGATCTTATTCTAAGGCCAATCCTGGTTTTGTACAGCATGAACCACACTAAAAATACTAGTATAAAGGCAATATAAACAGTAGCATATTGGTTAAATATTGAATCTATAAAAGAACCCTGTGTAAATAATCCGTCAAGGGGTCTTGGCATTTTGTCGTTTAGATCTATAGGAATAGTCATAGCTGCACCATCGAAAAATATCTTAGTCAAGAATAAGGCCATACCAGGTCCGATGAAGTTTATAGCTATACCAGAAACCACCTGATCTGCTGTAAAAGTCACGCAAGCTATTGCATGAAGCAATGCCAACAAGGCTCCAGCAATTCCTGCTGCTATAAAGCCTATCCAGGGGTTTCCTGTGAAATAGGCCACAGTTGCTCCAGCAAAGGCACCTATTGTCATCATACCTTCAAGCCCTATATTTACAACTCCAGAGTTTTCTGTTAAAACTCCGCCCAAGGAGGTGTATATCAAAGGTGCAGAATACATTAAGCTTATACCAATAATGCCGCCTATATCATTTAGTATTTTCAACTTTTACACCTCTTTTCCTTTTGCTAATAGCTGATTGCAGTATATGGATCAATTTTGGCATTGCTATAAAGAATACTATTACTCCAATGGTTATGTTGATAACTTCAAGTGGAGCTCCTATAGATGGTTGTAATTTACTACCCGCATATTTCAATCCGCCAAATAGCAATCCTGCTGGAATACATGCTATTGGGTTGCTGCTTGCTATAAGAGCTACTGCCATACCGTCAAAACCATATCCTTCTGCTGCAGTAAGTATAGCAGTTTCCTTTGAAACGCCTAATACTTGAGTAGCCCCTGCAAGACCTGCAATAGCTCCTGCAATCATCATAGCTACCACCATGTTTTTCTTAATATCTATACCACCATACTCAGCAGCATCTCTATTAAATCCTACTGCTTTCAACTGATAGCCCAATGTAGTATGTTTCAATATATACCAGACTAAGATTGCTACTAGTATAGCTATTATAAACCCAAAATTAACAGGTGGATTTAGGAAATCCTTTAGAAACTGATTGTTGCTTAAAAATTCTCTACCAGCATCTGATACTTTCCAATTTTCTAGTATTTCTATGCTAGCTGTATCCAATATCTGTTGTGAAGCATCCCTGTTAGGCCTTTTAAAGGGTTCCCAAAATACCACATAGTTACTAAAGTATAAAGCAGTCCAGTTTAACATGATAGTGGTAATTACCTCATTGATTCCAAATCTAGCCTTCAAAAGTCCAGCAATTCCACCCCATATTGCAGCAGCTAAACAACCAGCCAGCATGGCTACTATGGCGTGAATCACTATTGGTAGCTCAAAAAAATATCCAACTAAGGTAGCTACCAAACTTCCTATAATATACTGGCCCTCAGCACCTATATTAAACAGACCTGTCTTAAAGGCAAAGGCTACAGATATACCAGTTAATATTAGAGGTGTTGATCTTACTATAGTCCATGAGATGTATTTTGGACTACCGAATATACCTTGAAACATTATTTGGTAAGCTTCTAAGGGATTAAAACCAGCTATAAGCAGTGCTAAGGCTCCTACTATAAGCCCAAATAAAATTGATATAAATGTTATTACAATCTTATTGCCTTTATTCATTGTCAACACCTCCTCCAGCCATTAATAGACCAATAGTTTTTTCATCTGCATCTTTTGCATCTATTACATCCACTATTTTACCATTATAGATAACTGCAATCCTATCGGATACATCCATTATTTCATCTAGTTCAAAGGATATTAGCAATACAGCCTTATCGTTGTCCCTTTGGTTTATAAGATATTTATGCACATATTCAATTGCTCCTACATCCAGTCCCCTTGTAGGCTGTGCCGCAATCAACACATCAGGATCATTTGTAATCTCCCTTGCAAGAATTACCTTTTGTTGATTACCTCCAGATAGGGCACCAGCCAACTGCCTAATATTTCTAGGTCTAACATCAAATTTTTCAATGGATTCAGATGCAAAATCATCTATAGCTTTATGATTCAACCTGCCTTTATTAGAAAAAGGCTTTTTATGATAATTTTCCAAAATCAAGTTTTCTGCCACAGTAAAGTCTAAAACCAACCCTCTTTTTTGTCTGTCCTCAGGAATATTGTTAATACCACTATCTATGATCTCTCTAGGGGATAGGTTGGTAATATCCTTCCCTTTCATCAAAATTCTACCACTTTCTGCTTTTCTAAGACCTGTCAATGCTTCCAACAATTCTTTTTGCCCATTGCCGTCAACTCCGGCTATACCCAAAACTTCTCCTTTTCTCAACTGTAGTGAAAGTCCTTTTACAGCATCAAGTCCTCTATTATCTTTAACATACAGATTGTCTATTTCCAATACAACTTCACCAGGTTCCTTATGAGCCTTATCAACCTTAAAGCTTACATTTCTACCTACCATCATTGAGGCTAGTTCTTCTTCAGAAACATCTTCTACCTTTACTGTATCAATTTTCTTTCCCCTTCTAATGATTGTACAGTAATCAGCTACCTGCTTTATCTCTTTTAATTTATGAGTTATGATTATAACGGTTTTTCCTTGATCAGTTAAGCTTCTCATTATTACCATCAATTCTTCTATTTCTTGGGGAGTCAGCACAGCTGTAGGTTCGTCCAAGATGAGAATATCTGCACCCCTGTAAAGGGCCTTCAATATTTCAACTCTTTGCTGCATCCCTACAGATATATCTTGAATATAGGCGTTGGGGTCAACATATAACCCATATTTTTTTGATAGTTCCTCTACTTTCTTTGTGGCCTTATCTAAATCTAATATTCCAAGGCCTTTAGATTCTTCCATCCCCAGCATTATATTTTGTGTAACAGTAAATGGGTCAATTAACATAAAATGCTGGTGAACCATACCAATACCAAGACCTATGGCCACATTTGGATTGGTAACTTGCACCTTCTGGCCGTTGATGAATATTTCACCAGAAGTTGGTTGATATAATCCGTATAGAATATTCATGAGAGTAGTTTTTCCAGCTCCATTTTCTCCTAATAAGGCATGGATTTCTCCTTTATGAACAGTCAAATCTATATTATCATTAGCCGTAAAGTCTCCAAATTTCTTTGTGATATTTTTCATCTCTACTACTCTAGTATTATAATCAATGTTACTCAATAGGATTCCTCCTGTTCATTTGATATTTAAGCAGCTCAGGCAACCTGAGCTGCTTAAAATAAGTACTATAATGAATCTACAAAGGCTTTATAAGTTTCCTCATTATATGGTACTTCTAGTTCGCCATTGATAATCTTTTGCTTTAATTCTTCTACTTTATCAAGGATTTCTTGTGGCACGTGCTTGTTTGATGTTGGTGCAATATCTACAGCCCCACCATCTGCTAAACCGTAAGTGATTGTTTGACCTCCAAGGAAGTTTCCATTTACTAGTTCTTTAACTACATTGAATACTCCAACGTCAACACGCTTCATAGCTGATGTTAAAACATTGTCTGGAGCTAGATAGTTTTGGTCTCTGTCTACACCTATTGCCCACTTACCTTGTTCTTTAGCTGCTTCTATAACACCTGTACCAACATCACCAGCTGCATGGAATACAATATCTGCTCCTTGTTGATACATTTGCTGTGCTATAGCCTTACCTTTTGCCACATCTGAGAAGGATTCAGCATATTGTCTTTGTACTTTTATTTCTTTTCCTAATTCTTTAGCTGCATATTGAACACCTGCTTGATATCCATAGTCAAATGCCCAAATGATATCTCCTTCAATTCCGCCAACAAATCCAACATTGTTAGCTTCAGTCATATGTGCAGCAATATAACCAACTAGGAAGGATGGTTGTTCTTGTTTGAACATTACGCATACAACGTTTTCTGGAGTTTTATCTCCATATGTGTGGTCAACAATAGCATATCTTTGGTCTGGGTTGTTTTTAGCTGCATCAAGAACTGCATCAGCTAATTTAAATCCAATACCCCAGATTAAATCATTATCTGCTTCTAACATTGTTTCAAAGTTAGGTGCAAAGTCACCATCTTGTTTTGATTCAACGTAGGAAGCTTTAATTCCTAACTCTTCTTCTGCCTTTTGCAAACCTTCCCATGCTGATTGGTTAAAGGATTGGTCATGTACTCCACCTTCATCAGTAACCATACCTATCTTTAATTGTTCTTCAGTGCTAGTTTCGTCACCATTTTCATCAGCAGGTTGGTCACTAGAACCTGAACATGCTGCTAGTGAAAAAACTAACACTCCAGCTAATAGTAAAGCAAGTAACTTCTTTTTCAATTTTAGACTCCCCTTTCTTTAATTATTTAATCCATATATAAGTATGTCTATACTTATATATGATATTTATAGTCCATGCTAATACATTATATAATATTTTGTCCTACTTTTCAATCAGTAACAAGTTAACAAAAATTAAAAGAAACACCCCAAATAATACTATTTGGAGTGTTTCTTTGTTAACAAATATTAGATTGATCAGCTATATAGCCTGCTTTTGTCAATGCCCCAATAGCTTTGGATAAATTCTTTTCATTTACCATAACCACTGGACCAGTACATCCCATACCGCTTTCTGCATAAATGCCTTCTTTCCATAGGACTCTTACTGCATCTTCTAGATCCATAATATCTATACCTGCTATGCTTTCTGTTACTATTTCCTTAGGTGGCGCTTCAACTTCTTCCACTTCTTGTTTTTTCGTATCCTTGGATAATCCTTCAAGTATCTCTTTTAGTCCAGCCTTATTAGCCTTTTCAAATTCCTGCTTTGCAACTTCATTTATATTGCCCTTGACAACACTAGCTCCATAGCTTATTGCATTTGCAATAACAGGCGCACCAGAAGCTCTTGAAATTATGAGTATAGTTCTTTCATAACCTTCTCCTATACCTGGGCCATATCCATAGCCTACAGATTCATAGCCACCTCCAGTTGTATAGGATGAAAATACCTTGATAAGAATATTACCAGTTAAGGTATCTGTTACCATAACATCTGGTACCCCAGCTAGCAGGTCATTTCCTCTCATAACACTGCCGCCGTCTGATCTTATAGACTCAGTAAGGTTTATTTCATAGCCCCTATTGTTTAGTTCATTAAAGATACGTTCAACTTGTCTTGCTCCATCCACATTTAATATGCCAACTGTTGGATTTTCTATACCTAAAGCCTTTGCAGTTATAATGCCGTATATTCCGTTTTTTACCATAGCTTCTACCCTATGGGGAGAAGAAGTACCTGTGGTTGTGGCTATTATCATATCTTTTCCTTTCCCCGGAGTTATAACTCTTCCAACTGTAGATACACCAATTGGGAAGCTATAATGCATTGTAACGCAGGCATCCAATTCTCCATTATCCAGCATCTCTTCCATTTTCATATATCCTTCATCTTCTGAATCCACTACAACTTGAGTTAGAGCTGAGTCAGCTTTTGGTCCTATTAGTACAACTTCAATTGATGGATCTCTTTTCTGAGCTAGTTCTGCTCCTTCTATTACATTTTCGACTCCATGTTCACTGCCAAGGGTTGTAATACCTACTCTTACCTTCTGCCCAAACTGTCCAGTTTCTATTGCATCAGCTATATCATTGAAAACTTTCCCAATCATATTTTTTACATTGTTTTCAGCCATTTTATCACCTCTAATCCTGAAGTAGATGGGAAGCAAAATCTCTCATAGCTTCAGCTACTAATTTTCTAACTTCCTCTTCAGACACACCTTTTTCCTCTTCTGCTTTGCCTGGATTCTTTTCCATAATAATGGAAACACCATCAAATAGGTTAGTCATTCTACCTAAGAACAAGCTACCTTTACCAACTATCATAGCTCTGTTGATCTTGTTTTCTAATATATCTTCCCTTGCAAATCCTACATATGGTACTCCTGAAGGGATATGTCCTTGAGTTGGCGCCCAGCCAGGCATACCATGTTTTTCAATAAATTCATTTATTTGAGCTCTTTCAAGGTCTTTTCTCATTACTCCTAATGCACCAATCATCTTATAGTTTGCAGTTGGTACATCTCCAGCTCCTGCTGGTTTTGTAACCTCAGGATTTTGCATTTCTACTGAATATTTATCAATATCAGTTATTTTCAATTCTGCTTTTTCTAAAGGTTTTGTTACTAAAGCTCCCATTACAGCCTGTGGTGATGAACCAGTACCTACTGTATGTCTACCAATTAGATCTGTTCTTAAAATTGGATTAACTCCGTCATTTTCACCTACTAGAACTGCAAATCCTCCTATTACGTCTTCAAGAATTGGCATATTCTTTTCAACGTGGCTTTTTCCATTCATACCTAGCTTTGCAGTTGAACCACCAGCAAGAACAACTACATTTTTTACAGCACCGGATTGTACTAGTGAAGAAGCTACTATTAGAGCATGGGTTGGAGCAGCACAGAATCCTCTTGTGTCTGATCCTGTAGCATTTTTGAATCCAACTAACTCTGCAATTGATTTAGCAAAGTTTCCTCCACCTCTTTGGTTCATATCTCCACAAGCTTCTTCTGAACACTCGATAACATACTCTACCTCATCAGGATTTATATTGTTTTTATCTATTAGATGTAAGCCTGCCAAAACTCCTGAAGCCTTTACAACAAGATTTTCAAATAGAACGTGGGCGTTTAGATTTTGATCTACATCGTGAGCCCTCTTTACACAACCAACTAGTTTACCATCAGTTAATAGTGGTTCAGCATGTTCTTCATTGATCAATTTCTCAATTGTCTCAAGGTCTTCTCCAGTCTTTAATCTAGCTACTAAATCATCTCTAATTAGAGGATGAGCCTCTAGTTTAGCTCTCACATCCTTGGTAAACTCTTCAGTTAACTTTACTAAATCAAAAGCATCTACAATCTTCATTAGTCCAATAAATTCATCCTCAGGCATTATTTCTCCGAGTTTACCAAATCTATCTGCACCTTCTACAGGATTTTCATACCAGGGTTGTGGATGATTCTTTAAATCTTCAGGCCTATTGTTTCCAATATAAACTTGGTTTGGTAAATATTTTACTGCATCATCAAAGTCACGTAGATGATTTGGTAACTTTTTTAAATACTCAGAATCTGGATTGATTGCCTTCTCTGTAGTCTGAGTTGTCCCATTGTTGATCACCATGTCCTTTGTATGGACTAGGACATAGCTTGTTCCTTTTACTACAGCAAAATTCATGTAGCCACCTCCGAATTATTATATTTGTCTATGTGAAATGGGTGATATACACCACCCATTTCACATAGCATTGCTGAAATTACTCTTCAAATACAGTTTGATCTTCTACTTCTGTTTCTAGAGCCTTTAATGCTCTTTCTACTAACTTCCTTCTTAGGTCTTTTTCAGCTTCTGGATCTAGGCTTGGATTTCCTAGAGGATGAGGTATAGCGATGGTTGGAACTATCCTATTAGCACCTACTGTCAATGAAATTGGTACTACAGTGCACATATGAACTACTGGCAAACCTGCGCGTTCAATTTCTTTTACCATTGTTGCACCGCAACGTGTACAGGTGCCTCAGGTGGAAGTTAGTATAACTGCATCCACGCCATCAGCAACTAATTCCTTAGCAATTTCCGCTGCAAACTTCTTAGCACTTGCAACAGCAGTACCGTTACCTACTGTAGTGTAGAAATATCTGTGAAGTTTGCCAATCTTTCCTTCCTTCTCCATCTCTCTTAGTATATCAACTGGTATAACTCTATCTGGGTCATTATTTGCATATACTGGGTCGTATCCACCATGAGCTGTTTGATGATCATCTTCAGTTAAATCATTAAATCCATCTATATCATATTTTCCATATTTAGATGCAGATGAGGATTCTATGTGGTCAGGATTTCCTTTTGGTACAATACCACCGGAAGTAACTATAGCTATTGTAGCCTTAGTTATATCCTTAACTGCTGGATTAGGTTTAACCCTGTCAAAGTCAGGCATTGGATATTCTGTTTCAAACTCTTCCCCTTTGAGCTTCTTGATAAGCATTTCAACAGCTCTTTCAGAGCCTCTCTTTTCTGCAAAGTAGTTCTTTCTAATTCCTCTTGGGAAGTAGTTTTCCTCTTGAGGAGAACCTATTTCTTCTCCCTTGCCTAATTTTAAAGCCAATGGAACCATCTTTTTAACTGCATCTCTCATGCCGGCAGCACTATTCTTAGTTGGCACTATATATATGCTCTTTCTAAACATATCTACTCCAGGATTTTCCTCATACATTGCTGTTAAGGCTGGAATTCCTAATTCATTTTGTACCGCATCGGTTATAGTAGCACAGGCTACTCCATATCTACCAGCGTTGAATGCAGGACCTGCTATGAATAAATCTGGATTGTACTTCTTAACCATATCCAAGATTTCTGCTTTTGCTTCTTCTATGTTTTCATTGAAATAGCTATCTCCACATATTACTGTGGCAACAATTTCTGCTTCTCCCTTAAATTGAGCATTTAAAGCCATACCTGGTCCTACAATTTCTTCTCTTACTTCTGGTTTATGATCAGCTTTTTCTTCTCCACCTATTCCGGCAAAGAATTGATTTATATAATGAACAACTTTAATTTTCCCCATTGTTTTCCCCCCTCTCTTTTTTTCGAAATCTTTCAGGGAATTAGTCGTTAAATTTACAATATTCTTCTCTGATACTCTTTACTTCTTCAATTATTTCATCTACGTCTAATACCATTTCCATCATACCAATTTGTTCATCATAAACATCTGGATCTACAGCTTCCTTAAATTCTGGTTCAACTGCATGATATACTCTAAGTCCTAACTGGACTCCTGCCAATGGACCTGCAAAAGTAGGGTCTCCTGCTGTTACAGTCTCAGCTGCTAGTCCTGCAGCTTCTGCTTCAGCTCCTCCTATTAGTACTATCATATTTTCAGCACCATATTTTTCAGTTAATTCTTTAACCCTCTTTTGATTTTCTAAGTCCATTGCTCCTGCAGCAGTTCAGACAAAACATTCTGTTGATGAAAATACTACTTCAGCATCTGTAGTTTTAACACATTCTTCGATAGCTGGTCCTGGTATACCATCTCTATCGCCGATTATAATAACTTTCTTATTAGAATCGAATATAGACATCAACTACACTCCTTTCGTTTATTGTTTATTTTTATTATTTTTACTAATATCCTTTAGCAGACATCTTGTTAAATCCTAATTCGTTAGTAGCTCCAGTTATAGCTTGGATTTCTACTACTATGCTTCCATCTTCTCTTAAGCTGCCATCAGATCCTCCAGCTATAACATTAACAACTTCAATATGTCCTATTACTTTATCCATAGGTGGCAACTCAATTACTTCATTTGCATTTCCACCTGTAACAGTTGCATTAGCAAGTGGATCCGCATCAGCTAGAGATTGGCTAGCACCGTCTCTACCGGCATATTCATCAGTAATTATTACTGTTTTTATGCCTTTCTGCTCTATCTTCTTGCAGTTCATTATCAAGTCGGTATCTGGGTTTCCAAACCCTTCTTGTGATATTATTACACCATCTAATCCTAGATATTCTACTAGTTTAGCAGTCCAGTTTGATGACCTTTCTTTATCTGCAAGATACACATTTTCATTGGTTATTACTACTCCTACGAAGTTAAGATCCTTTCCATGTCTAGCAAAAAGATCCTCAACAACTGGATTGTTTAAGTGGTGATAAGTGGTGTTCTTGTCGCATGCAGATACACAGTTACCACTTACAATAGCTCCATCCATTATCTCAGTTGGATAGATAAAGGTTGGTAGTATTTGTTTTGCGTCTACTCCATATACATAAGTGTCATGAAGTAAGCCTTGTGATTGAAGCATTTGTACATAGGCTACTCTTGGCAGGTCAGGATATGCTTTTACACTTTCTAATAGTGGTAGAGTTTCATAAGCTACTACCTCATCAGGTGTAATATCCTTAGCTGCATTTCCTAAATATGCTGCAGCTTTAAAACCTGCAAACCTAACTGCTCTCTCGTGGTCGTGAGGTTTCAATCCATCAACAGGCTCACAGATCAACACTATATTGTTTAATTTTGAAAACGGAGTATACTCTGCTCCTGGTCCTGTCATGTCTATAATACCTTCTTGGAATCCAACTATCTTACCGGTTGTAACTACTGCACATCCCTTTAGTGCATTTGTTTTTCCAGTTCCTACAGTGTCTACCTTTGAAATCATACCAGGGAATATTCCTCCAGGGCCTTCTACTTTAACCCTTGGCTCAATCACATCCTTAACAGGAGTAATTCTTATACTTTCCCCTGGTCTAGCAATTTCAACATCTACTTCTTTTAGGTGCTCATCTTCTCTGATTAAAGCAATCAACTCTTCTTTATTTACATATAGCACACCATCTTCTATTTTAGTCTCAGAACCAAACTGAACGTCTTTAATGAAAATTTTACCTAATTCAAGACGCATATCTTCACCTCCTCTTATTTTTAAGCATATATATTAAATCCAGACAACCTGGGTAATTCCAGGTTGCACTGGAATTAATTTTAACTAAATATTTCTATTAATCATTTCTTCTACTGATGTAGCAGTGGCTTCTGATTCTGCAACTCTTTCTACTTCTTGGCCATCTTTGTATATGATTATTGCTGGCAATCCCATAACTTTTTGCTTTATAGCTAGTCTCCTAGCCTTTGTTATGTCTAAGGAACAGAATTTAACCTTATCGCCATACTTTTCTTCTAATGCATGAATATGTGGCATCAATGCTTTACATGGTTCACAAGTTGGTCCCCAGTAATCAACTAGTACTGGTCCTTCTGCTTGCAGTACTTCTGCTTCAAAGTTCTCTTTGTTTAACTCAATCATTATGATTTCCTCCTTTTAATAATATTAATCATTAAATTCTTCATTTATATATTTTTCAGCTTGCACAGCTGCAATTGCCCCGTCCGCAGCAGCAGTTACTACTTGCCTTAGGGATTTTTTCCTACAATCTCCCGCTGCAAATACTCCTGGTATGTTTGTTTTCATGTCTTCATCAGTTATAATATAACCATTTTCCATTTCTAGTTTGCCTTCAAAGAGCTCAGTTGTTGGTACTAGGCCTACAAATACAAATATTCCAAAAGTTCCATCCTCTTCATCAGCAAATATTTCAGTCTCTTCTCCAGTTTTAACATTTTTAACTACCATGGATTCTACTATTCCATCGCCTTTTATCTCTGTAACTACAGAATCCCACATGAAGTGAACCTTTTCATTTTCAAAGGCCTTTTCTTGGATGGATTTTGCTGCTCTTAACTCATCCCTTCTGTGAATGATAGTAACTTTTCTTGCAAACTTAGTTAAGTATAAAGCTTCTTCTACAGCTGAGTCTCCTCCACCAACTACAAACACTTCTAAATCTTCAAAAAAGGCTGCGTCACAAGTTGCACAATAGGAAACTCCTCTACCTGTTAACTCTATTTCTCCTGGGCAACCAATTTTTCTTGGCTTAGCTCCAGTTGCAACAATAACAGTTTTAGCTTGATATTCTTCTTTCTCTCCCCTAATAATCTTAATCTTGCCATCTAGTTCTACTTCCTTTACGGTATCAAGCTTTATCTCTGCTCCAAATTCTTTTGCTTGGTCTAGCATTCTCTTTACTAATGATGGTCCTGTAGCATTTTCTATTGATCCAGGATAATTTGCTACTTCGTCAGTTGAAACAATTTGTCCTCCTGCTTTTTCCTTTTCCAATATTAAAGTTTTTAACCTAGACCTAGCTGCATATAAGCCCGCAGATAGTCCAGCAGGACCTTCCCCTATGATAATTACATCGTAAATTTGTGGCATTTTTTCTCCTCCTTATTTTAATTAATGTATTA
The DNA here is from genome assembly GCA_012735215.1 of Tissierellia bacterium. Lineage (GTDB taxonomy): Bacteria > Bacillota > Clostridia > Tissierellales > Tepidimicrobiaceae > JAAYHX01. Next base: position 94,613 of record JAAYHX010000016.1, on the reverse strand, counting down.
AATATGATACGCTTGTGATTATTAATTAAATATAACATTTTAACTGCAAATCTGTATTATACGTCAATTATATACTTTAATATTTCCAAGTATTAGCATTATTATTATATAATACCAATAAGCAGTGGGCCTTTAACAAATATTTAGAAAATTGAAGCGTTTTGACGAACAAAAAAGAGTAAAAGGTCCGATGGCCTTTTACTCTGTTATTAACCTGAGAGTTTCTCTATGTCGTAATATGACATAGATTGCTCCTTCGGTGCATATGCTCTTCAGAGTTCCGTCAGAATACGGTCCTTTTGCCTGAGAACATCATCATAAATGGCTAGTTTATGACTTACCCCTTCGGCCCCAGTATAAACTGGTGTCTCCCGCATTCATCACACGGCTATATTATTTTTTTGTCATCCATGTAACAATGTTTTCCAAGTGATATTATAATACAAAATATTTATAAAGACAATAAGTATTATAAATTTTTTATATAATAAAATTCACATTCAATATATACCCATTATATTTACATTAAACAGAATTTGTATAAAAAAAGGAAATTCTTTTGTAAAAGTGAATTTCCTTTTCTAAAACATTGTTATCTGTTTTCCTTTAGGTCATCCAAAACATATAAGGCAATATTAGAAGAGTGGTCGGATATCCTCTCTAAGTTACTCAAGAAATCCAAGTAGATCACACCAGAATGTGGAGTACACTGCATCCTGTTCAACCTATCTATATGATTAGTCCTGTACTTCTCTTCTAATCTATCTACTTCTTCTTCTAACTTTAAGGTCTCTTTTGCCTTTTCATAATTTACTTCATGTAAGGATTCTGAAGCTAATTTAAAGGCATCATATGTTTTATTAAATATATTTTCCAACTCTTTCATAGCAGTCTCGCTAAAAGGTAGATTGTTTTCAATGGCTACTTGAGTCAGTTCACCAATATTATCAGCATGATCCCCAACTCTTTCAATATCATTTATCGAGTTGATTAGAGCATTTACCTGAATGTGTTGTTTTTCAGTTAAAGGCTTATTTGATAGATCTACTAAATACTGAATAATAGCAGTTTCCAACTTGTTTATTGTTTTCTCCTTCTCAAAAACTTCCTGAATTAATCTTTCGTCTTTATTTGCAAAAGCTAGATAAGCTGTTTTCACGTTATTCTCTACTAGATTTGCCATTCTAAAGATTTCTTTAACAACTTGACCTAATGCTATAGATGGGGTTTCCATAATTCTTGTATCCAGATATATTAACTCCTCTTCCTCTTCTCTTACATCTTTTCCAGGGATCATTTTCTCAGCTGCCTTGATTATAAGGTTTGCAAATGGGAACAGGATAATTGTATTAATAACATTGAACAGTGTATGGGCATTAGCAATCTGTCTTTTTATATCATAAGGTGATATTTTCAATACAATAGATTGTATTGGTATCCTCAATAAGGTAACGAATAAAATAGTACCAATTAGATTAAATAAGAAGTGCATAATAGCTGCTCTTTTAGCAGTTTTGTTTGCTCCTACACTGGAAATTAAAGCAGTTGTAGTAGTACCTATATTATCTCCAAAAAGTATTGGAAATGCTATCCTTATGTCCACAAGTCCAAGTGAAGCTAAGGCTTGCAAAAGTCCAATGGAAGCACTACTACTTTGTATAAGGGTTGTTAATCCAAATCCTACTAATATGCCTAGCAAAGGATTATTTAAGCTAGCTATCATATTTGAAAAAACAGGGTTGTTAGCTAATGGCTTTAATCCTCCGCTCATCATATCCATCCCAATGAATAAAACTCCAAATCCAATCAAAACTTCAGCTAAACTTTTTAACCTCTTTTTTGATGTAATTAACCAGATTCCCACTCCTATAGCCACTGCTAAAGGTGCAATATCTGCTAGATCAAATGCTATTAACTGAGCAGTTACTGTAGTACCAATATTGGCCCCCATTATAACTCCCATGGCTTGGCTAAGGTTCATAAGGCCTGCATTTACAAATCCTACAACCATAATAGTTGTAGCACTACTACTTTGCATAATCAGTGTAACAACAGTACCTACAAGAACTCCCATTAACCTATTACTGGTTAAAATTTCGATTAATCGTTTTAGCTTTTCTCCTGATGCCTTCTCAAGTCCTGTTCCCATTATGTTCATACCATAAAGGAAAAGACCTAAGCCTCCTAACACAGGTAACGCAATGTCCATTTAAGCCCTCCTAACTATTATTTAATTTGTCTTTTAGTATACTGTTTATGAAAAGGTTGAATAAGTATGCTTTTGTTGAAAGTATTACTGAAAGCTCTTATCAATTAAACTTTTAAGCAAGAACTTTCATATAGTTATAAAAAAGGAAAGTCCAATTGTCTTAAGGCCTCATATAGTATTATATTGACTGAATTCGCTAGGTTCAATGACCTATTAATGTCTTTTCTCATAGGAATCTTTATTGTTTTATCCCAATTCTTTTCTAAGATTTCCATTGGCAGCCCTTTTGTTTCTTTACCAAATACAATGAAACAATCATTAGTATAACTAACTTGAGTATAGTATTTTTTTGCTTTAGTTGTAGCATAGTAAAAGTCCCTATTGCCATATTTGTCTAAAAGCTCATCAAAACTTTCATAATAATGGATGTCTACCATATGCCAATAATCCAATCCAGCTCTTTTAAGGTGCTTGTCATCTATTGAAAATCCTAAAGGCCCCACAAGGTGAAGGGACGATTTGGTTAAAGCACATGTTCTGGCAATATTACCTGTATTTTGAGGTATCTCAGGTTCTACAAGTACTATATTAATAGCCATTCCTTCATCTCCTCCTAATATCTAAAAACATACTTTTCTATCGCCTTAGCTACTCCATCTTCATCATTTGTATCTGTAATTACATCCGCTTGATTCTTTGCAACTTGGTCTCCATTTTTCATGGCTACTGATAGGCCTGCTACTTTAAACATGGATACATCGTTTTCATTATCTCCTATAGCAATTACTTTAGAACTATCAATGTTTAAAACATCCATCAAGTATTTAATAGCATTGCCTTTTGATACATTTTCATTCATAACTTCTAAGTTGTTATGCCAGGACTTGGAAGTGTCTATTCCTCTAATGGATTTTAATTTTTCTCTGAAGCCAAAGAGTCTATCTAGATTATCATCAATAAATACAACCTTATGGTATTTTGAACTATTAAGATCTAATACTTCCATAGGATTCTTAAAGGGCACAAGCTCAATATCTTGATTGATATAATTTTTTTCATAATACCCATAGTAATTAGAAAACTCTTCCTTGGTGGTTTTATAATAGAACTTGTCCAGATCGTAAAAATGGTAGTACATATGGCTTTCTTCTGCCAGCTGGATTATATCCTTAATGGACTTTATGTCTAGAACATTTTCAGAGATGATGTCACCTTCACTAGAAGATATTATAGCACCATTACAAGCAATTATTGGGCTTTTTAAACCTATGTGTTTATAGTAGTATAGAGCAGATTTGTAGATTCTCCCAGTTGATAGAACTACATGAATGCCCCTATTAACAGCTTTTAACAGGGCTTTCCTGTTTCTTTCTGATATTTTATCTTGACTGTTTAACAGGGTACCGTCCATATCTATAGCTATTAACTTGAAATTCATTAGTTTGCCTCCTATCATTTTGCCAAGATAAATATATCATAAAAAATTAAATAGTCAATAAAAAAATACCCATACATTTTACTACATGCACATTTTAAATGCTAGATAATTAAATATTTGACATATATATAATCCTAGCATTTTATTAAAAATAAATATCCTAGCGTAAAAAAGACTGAATAACATGTATCAGATCCCCTTTATTTTACACTAGGATGTTAAAAAATATACAAGCTATTTGCTGTTAATATGAATTGTTCTTTTCTAGCTCCAAAAGCTTAGCTTTTAAGTCTAGACCTCCTCTAAAACCAGTAAGTTTTCCATTGGAACCTATTACTCTATGGCATGGAACCAGTATCAAGACTGGGTTCTTATTTAAGGCATTGCCTACTGCCCTATAGGCTTTTGGTGCATTTATGCTGTTGGCAACTTCTTTATAGGTTCTGGTTTCACCATAGGGAATTTCTAAAAGCGCATTCCATACCTTCTTCTGAAATTCCGTTCCCTGTAAATCTAAGGATAAAGAAAAGCTTTTTCTTTTACCTTCCAGATATTCTATTATTTGATCATGAAAGTCATAGTCTTTTGGCTCTACCCTAACAGCTTGTCCGAACTTGTCCATTACTGTTCTTATGATTTGATCCTCATTGCCATTAACTACTGTTAAACAAACAATGCCTCTAGATGAAAAACATATAATCATATTCCCAATACTAGTATTGAATTCATAATATCTTATATCCATTTTACTACTCCTCTTTAATTAATCTCCACTGTTCTACAGCCATATTCTTTATGTTAAGATTTGAACCTAAGCTATGGCTGGAGATAACACTATTAAGCCACTTTAATGCCTTATCCTTTTCCCCTAGCCTCCTATGGATTTCTCCAATCAAGTAGGCAAGTTTCATCTCGTCCATATTGGTACCTGATAAGGATTCTTTATAATAGCCTTCTTCAAAAAATTTCCTGGTCAGCCTCAAAAATCTCATCTCTTGCTCTTCATCACCCTTTAGCCTGTATAACCATGCCAGATTTAAAGTTAGTTGACCAAGTTCAATATTGATGTACTCAAGCAATTGCCCTATGTATATGGCAAGTTTATAAGATTCTATGGACTCTTCTATGGTTCTTTTATCACCATAATCTCTTTTATTCCACTTTAAGCTGATCTCATTAAGTACTACATCCTTATTTCTCTTAGCTATAGAATCGTATTTATCCTCTGTAGCTGAATAACCACAGTGAGGACAAACAAATATACTATACTTTATTGGATTTTCTTCATCATAATATGGCATAAAATCTGCATCCTGCTTTACTAAGCGGAGTTTTGAAAGTCTTACTTTTTTTGTTGTAAAATCCTTTTCACACACAGGGCATTTAACTTTTTTGTCATATAAAATGTCCAAAACTGCCACATAGCTCACCTCTTTATACATGATTATTTTTTGCTTTCCCCTTGTGCTCCTCCAACCTTATACACATAATTTTGGGGCCTATAATAATCTTGAGATATCAGCTCTTTGCTGATGAATTGACCATTTTTTATTATGTATTTGTAAGTGTTTACCTTATAGCCTCTTCTGCCTTTGCTAATTATGATCCTATTACCTGCTTCCAAGCCTTCGTCAAAGATGGTTTCCTCCTTTGGTTCTATAACTTCTACAATTTCTGATTCTACTTTCACTGCAAAATCTCTTTCCTTTAGATCCCCATAAATGCAAAAATACAACCTGTCTCCAACTATATTGGCATCTATGTATATGGGGTAATCAAAATCATTTCTAAACTTCAAGTCCAAATAACCATAAGCTACAGCAGCATCCTTGCCAAGGGCTATATATTCAGGTGGGATTGAATGGGGATATCTTTCCAGTATAGTAACATCAGCCAACAGCAAAGCATTATATAGAGTGGTAGAAGTCTGACATACGCCTCCCCCTACACCTGGAGTATATTCTCCTTCAATTATGACATTTGATTCCTTATACCCAAATTCTTCCCTACGGGGACCTGTAGTTTCATTGAAGGACATGGATTCCCCAGGCAGCAATAATGTCCCTTTTATTGCATTAGCTGAGAGCTTTATGTTTTCAATCCTATTTTGGCTGCTCCCCTTAAAGGAAGTGGAAAAGTTACCAATAATCCCATTTATCCTGCTTAACAGATCACCTGTAATTTTGGGAATAATGCTTTCAACTGGTATTTGGATAGTGTCCTGTTTGAGCATGTTTCCCTCTATAGCCTTAATAAGCTCTTGCCTTTTTACCTTTTTGCCTACAACTTCATTGATAATTTGGATACTTCCATCCTTCAAGTTGATTTCTGCATCCCTTGGCTCTACATTTATCTGTTGACATATAACTTCCGCAATATGCTCTATCTTATCTCTGTCATAGCTAGTTTCCAACTGGATATCTATACCCTTAATACTAGTGCTTACAATATCAATAATCCTAGTAAATATATTCCCGACTCTTCCAATTCTATAGGCCTTGTCAACAGTTTTTTGGTAATCATATTCAAAACCAAAATCGCATAAAGAAAATTTAAACAGGCTATCATTATAAGTCAATTTAATGGTCTTGTTTTTATCCTTTTCCTTCTTGTTCTTTAATAGATTTAAAGCTTCATCTCTTGTCATATTTGACACATCAAACTGATCTATTTTAACTCCCTTATATATTAAATCTCTGTCCAGTAGGCTGTAAAGATAGATAGCCAAAATTGCTGTAATACCTATAATGGCCATTGATAGCCTACCAATTTTTTTCATCCTTTCCCCTCCATAAAAGCCATGCTATACTTCACTATTACAATATTATTCAGCATAGAAAATTCCTATTACAGCACAGCTTTATGGAATTAAGATCATGGTTATTTATTCTTTACATGATTATTATAGTAAAAGCAGTAGCCTGTTAAGGGACATTTGTCACACAAGGGCTTCCTAGCCTTGCAAATTCGGCGGCCATGAAATATGAGTAAATGGTGTGCCTTAGACCACATGTCTTTATCAATAATATTCATCAGGTCCTTTTCTGTATCCAACACATTATCACTATCTGCCAATCCAATCCTATTGGATACCCGAAACACATGGGTATCTACAGCTATGGCTGGCTTATTAAAGGCATTGCTTAGTACAACATTGGCAGTTTTTCTTCCTACTCCAGGTAGCTCCATCAGTTCTTCCATTGTATCAGGTATTCTACCCTGGTATTGGTCCACCAGTATCCTACAGGTAGCTAATATATTTTTGCTCTTGTTTCTATAGAAGCCACAAGTTTTTATCTTATTAGCAAGTTCCTCTTCTGCTAGTTTAATGAAGTCCTCCGGTGTTTTATAATCTTGAAAAAGTTTGTCAGTAATTTTGTTTACTTGCACATCAGTTGTTTGGGCAGATAAAATTGTTGCTATTAATAGTTCAAAGGGATTTGAAAAATTTAGCTCTGCTTTTGCATCTGGATAAAGCTGTAAGAGTATTCTTATTACTTCCCTAGCTTCTTCTTTCCCTAACATTTTTTTCATTTTATCACCTACATTATTTGGATATTGTAATTTGTTATCTCCACCCTGCTGTCTCCATCTATAAACTTAATAACATTTTGGATGATGTCATTTCCATGATTGCTGTCATTAGTAACACAAGCAACTCCTATTGTTGCCATGTTCCAACTGTCATTAAGTTCAACCTCTGCAATGGACACATTGAATCTTGATTTAATCCTTCCAATAATGCTTTTTACAATCTTCCTCTTATCCTTTAGGGAACTGGATCCGTATATCATGAGCCGTATTTCACAGGCTACTACTATCATTCTACCACCTCAATGAATACTATTTTAATCTATTTTTTACTATAAAAAAAGAGGACTAAGTCCTCTTTTTTATAGTACTCTCATTTCCTCTCCAACTTTCTTAAATACATCTACTGCCTTATCCAATTGCTCCTTAGTATGTCCTGCAGTTACCATACATCTTACTCTACCTGTTCCCTTAGGTACAGTAGGATATACTATTCCAGAAACAAATACTCCATTCTCTAGTAGCTTTCTACTAAATTCCATAGTTTTAGCTTCGTCTCCGATTATAACAGGTGTAATTGGGGTTTCACTATTTCCTGTATTAAATCCTAAGGCTCCAAGCTTTTCTTTGAAGTATCTAGCATTATCCCATAGCCTATCAGTATACTCTGTAGACTCCATAAGCATCCTAATAGCTTCCATAATTGCTCCTACAGCTGCTGGTGGCAAGGAAGTACTAAATAGCACAGGTCTTGCTCTGTGGTTTAGCCATTCATACATTACTTTAGAACCAGCAACATATCCTCCTACCACACCAATAGCTTTTGATAGGGTGCCTATACTGAAGTCAACTCTTCCATGTAATCCAAAGTGGTCCACAGTACCTCTTCCGCTTTCCCCTAGTACTCCGGAACCATGAGCATCATCTACATAGGTCATTGCTTCATATTTTTCAGCAAGCTCTACTATTTCAGGTAACCTTGCTATGTCTCCATCCATACTGAAGACACCATCAGTAATAATTAGAACATTATTGTACTTATGCCTATTTTCTTTTAATACCCTTTCCAAATCTTCTATGTCTGAGTGTTTGTATATTTTTCTATCAGCCTTGCTAAGCCTTGATCCATCAATTATGGATGCATGGTTTAGTTCATCTGATATTATCAAGTCCCCAGCTTCTGTTATAGCTTGGATGGTTCCAGCATTACAGTTGAAACCTGATTGATAAATAAATACTGCTTCTTCTCTTTTAAACTCTGCTAAAAGTTCCTCTAGTTCTTCGTGAATAGACATGTTGCCTACAATAGTTCTTACAGCCCCTGATCCTGCTCCATATTTTTCAACTGCTTCTATAGCTGCTTTTTTAAGTCTAGGATGATTTGCGAAGCCAAGATAGTTGTTTGATGAAAGGTTGATTACTCTTTCCCCGTTTAATATTATTTCTGCTTCGTTTGGACCACCCAAGACTGGCAGCTTCCTATATACACCTTCATCCTTTAATTGCTGAATTTTATCTCTCAAAAATTTTAGCTCATGAACATTACCCAATGTTTTTCCCTCCTAAATTAAAATATATAAACTATACACCTATAGTATAACATGAGTTGTTTATTTTTTACATTGTTTGATAGAAACACATAAAATATTATTTATTAATTTTATTAATTGCCCACTCTGTATAATCCCTTATCATAGGGTTTTGATCCTTTAATATGGGCTTTAAAAGGATAAGGCTTTCTTTATTTTTCATATTCCCTAATGCAATAATCCCATTTCTCTTTAATACATTCTTCCCCCTCCAGCTTCCTGCCATGGTCCCATATTTTTTCTTAAATTCTTTATTTGAAATAGTTAACAGTTCTTCAATATTCATATATCCTTTTGTAATCTCTGGTATAAATTCACTGTGATTCGATTTTTCCACCCCTTTATTCTTGGGGCAGACCATCTGGCAAGTATCGCATCCATAGATTCTAGTGCCCATTTTTTCTCTAAGTTCATGGGGGATCATGTCCTTAGTCTGAGTTAAGTAGGATAGGCATCTCTTTGGATTTACCCTATAGGGACTTTCTAAGGCCTTTGTAGGGCAAGCCCTTAGGCATAGATCACAATCCCCACATTTTTCTTCCACTGGAGATGAATACTCTTCAACTTCTAGATTAGTCAATATATACCCTAAAAATATAAATGAACCATATTCATCATTAATTATGGAACAATTTTTGCCATAATATCCAAGCCCACACCTACGTGCAATCTCCCTGTCTATCAAGGGACCAGTATCAACAAAATACATATACTTGAAATCCATTGCCTTTTCTAACTCTTTAATAAGCCTTATCATTCTGTCCTTCAGCACAGTATGATAGTCCACTCCCCAAGATGATTTAGAAAGAGCCCCTCTTAATTTATAATCAGGTTCTTCATCCAAGGTTATATTGTATGATATTCCAAGGGCAATTATGGTTTTGCATTCAGGAAAAATTAGCCGAGGGTTTATTCTCTTGTCTATGTCCTTCTCTTCAAATTCTGTTTCCTTGCTTTCCTCTTTTCTTTGAATTAGATAATCCTTTAAATCATAAAAGGGTTGGCAATCTGTAAAACCTATTAAATTTATATTAACCTTCTTTGATAAATCCACTATATACTGTTTTAAGTCCACCACATATCACCTTTTGATATTTTATTATAATTCCTTAATTATTATATTATATTTAACAGATAACTCCTCTCTTATCATGCTTTTTGAAATATTATGTTATTCATACAGACTTTTCAGCAGCTTTATCTCATCCTCATAGCCCTCCAGATCATTTGGGGTTTCCAAATAAAAGGGCAAATTCCTTAGCTTAGGATGGTTAATTATCTTTCTAATGGCCTCTAAGCCAATGGTTCCTTCTCCAATTTTTGCATGCCTGTCCTTCTTGGAGTTGCACTCCTTCATGCTATCATTTAGATGAATTGCCTTAAATTTTCCAGTCCAATTATATAATCAAATTCCTCTAATACCCCATCCAAGTTGTTAACAATATCATAGCCAGCTGAATATATATGGCAGGTATCTAAACACACTCCAACTAGCTCACTGTATTTAACCCTATCAATAATTGCTCTAAGCTCTTGAAAGGTACTGCCTATTTCTGTTCCCTTCCCCGCCATGGTTTCAAGAAGAATCATAGTATCTTCTCTACCAGTTATTATCTCATTTAATGCCTCAGATATCCTTTCTATGGCATAATCCTTCCCTTGGCCTAAATGATTACCAGGGTGAAAGTTATAATAAGGTATGGAAATTTGGAATACATTAGCTCCTATTTTTAATGCAGCTTCAATGGCATTACTGTATCCCCTAGAAATAGATAAGTGACATCCAATATACATATGATCATCCTTTCCTATATCCTATTATATACCACTTTCATAAATGCTAATTCATCTATATTCTGTTTATAAAATATGCTATAATTTATTTATTATAAGGTAAAGGAGCTAGAATATGTTCAACTTGAAAAAGAAATCCTTTAAAAAAATAGATGTAATGTTGATTATAACAGTTTTATTGCTATGTATATATGGGATAGTTATGATCAGATCTGCAACCCTGTCCTTTGGTCATGACCGCAATGTGAAAGTTCAAACCCTTGCTACAATCCTAGGGTTTGTTGGAATCTTTGTTTTAGTGTTGATGGATTATCAGGTAATTGGTAAGCTTTATATTCCCATATATGTGGTTTGTATAATTCTACTAGTTCTAGTAGTGCTATTTGGAACTGGGGAGGAACAGTGGGGAGCGAATAGCTGGTTAGCTATAGGAGGCTTTTCATTCCAGCCAGCTGAAATCTCAAAAGTTGGAGTAATTATTTTTCTTGCTAAATATATTAGCAACAAAAAAAAGCGTATAAATGAACCTATAACACTACTAAAAATATTAATCCTTGCAGGGATTCCAATTCTATTAATACTTATGCAACCAGACTTAGGTACAGCAATTGTGTTCGTATTCTTTATAGTAATAATGCTGTTTGTTGCGGGTTTAGATTACAAATACTTTGGCTATGCCTTCCTTGCAGGAATAATAAGTTTACCCATAATATGGCTTAATCTAGCGGACTATCAGAAGAACAGAATATTCTCCTTCTTAAATCCTGAAATGGATTTATCAGATTCCGGATATCAAGCTATGCAATCAAAAATTGCCATAGGCTCTGGTAAAGTTTTCGGTAGAGGATTGTTTCAGGGGGTGCAAACTCAGTACAACTACATACCAGAAAAGCAAACAGACTTTATATTTGCAGTAGTTGGAGAAGAGTTGGGATTCATAGGAGGAATAGCCCTAATATTCTTATACTTTATGCTATTATATAGGCTTGTAAAGATAGCAAGAAACAGTAATGACACCTTTGGGTCAATGATGATAATAGGTTTTGCAGCCATGTTCTTCATCCATATATGGGAAAACATTGGAATGACAATAGGCCTTATGCCTATAACTGGTATTCCTCTACCCTTTATGAGCTATGGTGGTACATTCCAGTTAATTAATCTTCTGTGCATTGGAATAGCCCTAAGCATAAGTGTCCATAAAGAGGGATTGAATTTTTAGCTGCATTTTGCAGCATTTTTTCTAGGGGATAATTCCATAGAGCTGGAGTAGAAGTAAGTAAAATAATAAAACCCACTAAAAGTGGGTTTTTATTTAAGCATTGATTCTATAAACCATATGTTCTTGTTATATCCACCTATGTGGTCTTCAAACTCATTTACTACTGCAAAGTCTCCTTCTTCGTCAGCTGCATTTCTTATTTCAAGAGCTAATTCTCTCATCTTGTGTAGGTCACCTAAAAGTATTTCCAATACTTCTTTGGATGAAAAATCTTTTGGTTCTACCTCTTCTACGGATGAATTCTTTAGATAGTCAGAAACTCTAGATAAAGGCATTTCTCCCTTCATCTTAAGTAGCTCTGCTACAGCATCATACTTTTCAAATAGATCATCGTATAACTCTTCTGTTAACTCATGCAATTCCTTGAAATGGATACCTACCACATTCCAATGTAGGTTGTGAAATTTAACATTCAAAATAGCTAAGTTTGATAAATACTCATTAATCTTCTTATAGTCTTTCATCTTATCTCCTCCTTCTATGTTGTCTATATACCCACTTTATATTATAATAATCGTAAAGTATTAGGAACAAATTTGTTCTCATAAAATTATTCCTAGAGGTGAACCATGAATACTATTGCAAGAAGCATTGAAACAGTACAGGAGTTTATTGGTTTAAAATGGGTCCCGGAAATCCTAATATCTATAGGCATGGGCAACAATAGATACACAAATATATTAAATAGTATTCCCTATTTAAGCCATACAGAATTACAAAGAAAGTTAAAAATGCTACAAGAAAAAAATGCCATATCAAAAACTACATATAATGGAATGCCCGTATACAAGTTGGAACCCTTTGGGGAAGATTTACTACATATATTCAAACATTTTAGTGAATTAAGTAAAAAGTACTTAATGCATAGCTAGATTAAATCAACCTCCATTATTTTAATGGAGGTTGATGTTTTTTATAGATTTCAGTTCCTTAAGGATTTCATTGTATTCCCTATCCAAAGCTTCAAGATTATCATCTTTTGAAGGCATAGATAGCTTACCAAGTATTTCAGACATCCTATATTCAAGTATAGCTTTTCTTTCTTGGATTTCTTTTTCATTCTCCTTGAAAATCCTTGCTTTTCTCATTTCATATTCTTTCAAAGTACCATTGAAGATATTTATCTTATTGTTATCTATATACATTATTCTATCTGCTACCTTTTCTATGAATCTTCTATCATGAGATACAAACAGTATTGTTCCTTCATAGGATACTAGTGCCTCTTCAAGGGCTTCTATGGAGTAAATATCTAAGTAGTTTGTAGGTTCATCCAATATCAATATATTAAAATCGGACATTAGAATTTTTACTAAGGAAGCTTTAACCCTTTCTCCTCCACTTAAAACACTAACCTTTTTATATACATCATTTCTTTTGAATAAGAATCTTGCCAGTATAGTCCTTACAGTGGTTTCATCATGCCTACTTGTATCAATTACATTTTCAATTATGGTCTTATCTTTATCTAATAAGCTTAAATCCTGACTGAAGTATCCTATTTTAGCTTTCTGAGAAATATTTATCCCCTTTTCCCTGTTCATTATCATCCTTAGCAGCGTGGTTTTACCACTGCCATTTTTCCCAATCAGGGCAACTTTAGTTCCATTGTATATTTGAAACTCTCCATCCTTAAACAGAGTCCTTTCTCCATAGGATTTATTCACGTCTTTTCCTTCTATAATTACTTTTGAGTAAATATCATCTCCTAATATATCCACTTTGATTATGTCAATTTCTTTAACCTTGTCCTTTACCTCCAGCTTCTTCAGTCTGGTTTCTAGTGCCTTTGTTTTATTTTCTAAGCTTCTCCTTGCAGCCTGACTACCCATTTTATGCAGTCTTGCCTCTGAATTGCCCATTCTCGTTGGAGTTTTTTTGATGCTTCTCGATTTATTCTTTGTTTCTACAATAGCCCTTTTCAACCTTTTCTTTTCTCTTATATACTTTTCATATTCTGCTTCCTTGGTCTTCTTCTCCAGTTCTTTCTGTTCTCTATATTGGGAATAGTTCCCATCATAAATTCTAATTTGTCCCTCTTCAATTTCAAGTATCTTATTACATACCTTATCCAACAAGTCCCTATCATGGGATACAACCATTAATGCACCATCATATTGTATTAGATTATCAACAAGCATGTCTATTCCTTCAAAATCCAAATTTGAGGTAGGCTCATCTGCTAGAAGTAAAAGGTGGTTCTGACTAAGTGCCTTGGCTATTTTAAGCCTTGTCTGCTCTCCACCACTCATGTATTCCACTGCTTTGTCCTTTAAGCCAAATTGAGACTCATACTTTCCTTCTAAGGTGTTGTCATGCTCATCTTCTAACTGCCTTATATAGGATATCTTACCATAGCCTCTAATGTACCCTTTATCGGGTTTAATATGGCCACTTATTAAATTAAGCAGTGTGGTTTTACCACTACCATTTAATCCTACTACTCCTATTTTATCTTCTTTATATACTTTCAGGTCCTTTATCTCCAATACTTTCCTTGCTCCAAAGTATTTTTCTACATCAATTATCTCTAATACCAACATAAAAAAAGCCCTCCTTTACTGGAAAGGCATATTTATCCCACAACAATAAACATGAACACAGATGAATATTCATTAATGATAAATATAACCCTTTCCAGAACATTTTTGCATGACAAAACTGCCTATTTATATAGGCTAGCAAACTCTAATTCAAATGTTCTTTAAATATGAAGGGTTATATGCTCATTATACTATAATCCATCCTTTCTATTGATTTCAATAATATACTATCAGATTTTATTATAAACATCAATTTCTAAATATATGATTATGGATCATATCTACTCATCCTTATTTTTTTTCCTACTTAAGGACAGTCCACCAAAGCCACTTATTATAGCCATGTAGAATCCAAAATCATACCACCAGCCTGTATTTACTGGCTCATATAATCTTATGCTAGGATTAAATACGCTCCTAATAAGTGAAAAGGGGGCAATCCACCCATGCCATATGCCTGACAGAAATCCTGCAGGATCCTCCTTTGAGTAGCTGCCATCTCCTGGCATACATCCTACTAATAATATTGAAAGAGATATTATCATTGATAGCAATATAAATACCTTCCTGTCCACTTTACCACCTCCCCTTTACATTACCTTTAATATTCTATGCCTTTTCTTGCTTCCACACCCTCATTGTAGTAATGCTTTACTTCCTTCATTTCTGTTACCAAATCAGCTATTTTTATTATCTTTTCATGGGCCCGTCTGCCAGTTATAATTACTTCTACATGAGGCGCCTTTCCCTTAATTGCAGCTATGGCCTCTTCTACGGTAAATAGATTATAGTAAGTAGCAATATTCAGCTCGTCTAGTATAACCAGATCATAATTGCCTTCCCTTAGTATTTTTTTACACTGGGATAATCCATCTCTTGCTAATTTTACATCTTCATCCTCCGGCTCCTTATATATGAAGCAACCTCTTCCAAACTGCTTAATAACTATATTAGGCAAATAGTCTATACTCTTCAATTCGCTATATTCCATTCCTTTGACAAATTGGCCTATGAATACATTTTTACCAGCACATATTGACCTAAGGGCTAAGCCTAAGGCAGCAGTAGTTTTACCTTTTCCATCTCCAGTATAGACATGTATATATCCTTTTCCCACACTATTCCTCCTTCTAAAATTTCCCTTATTCTTCTGCAATTTTTATCTTCTGTGTTTTAAATGATGTATTATGTATTTTAATTATACAAAAGAAAGAGTTAATAAGTAAAATTCTTATTAACTCTTTCTTACAAATATCAATAATAGTAAAACCACTTAGTAGGTAATAAAAAGGTCCAAGGCATTGTAACTAATGCAATTGTAAATGCCACCTTAAATCTAGCACTAGTATCTTCTATTACCTTTTTAAATACAATTTTATAATTAAACAGATATATGAATAAGGCTGACACCAGCATAGCAAAAAGGATCACCATTACAGCTGCATAATTGCTAAAGGGGTCATAACTTATGGCATTAAAAAACTCAT
The DNA here is from genome assembly GCA_012735215.1 of Tissierellia bacterium. GTDB lineage: Bacteria > Bacillota > Clostridia > Tissierellales > Tepidimicrobiaceae > JAAYHX01. Next base: position 78,740 of record JAAYHX010000016.1, on the reverse strand, counting down.
AAGGCAGTTCAAAGTAATCTCCTAAAATTACAATTAAAAACAGTATAATAGCTCCAATTGCATCTGCTAAGAAACCAAAAAGCCATACCTTAACTATATTCTTTTTGTAAAATGTTTTCAAATTACTGTTTGTTGCCAGTTTGTATACGTAAAAACTAGCAATTAAGACTAAGGAATCAATTAAAAAGTTGCCTGCTAATGCAATAAATATAACCGGCGGAAAAAATATCAGAAGCCAGATGGGAAAAATAACATTATATAGTTTAATCTCCTTCATGAATTCACCCCACTGAAAATTATTTGCATTACCTTTACAAACCTAGATGCTATTATATGTGATTATATTATGTAGCTAGAAATCCTGTCTACATCAAAATAATAATAGTACCTCGGCCTCAATGGCTTATGGTTATAAATATTTACTCCCTTCTCTAATGCTTAATTTTGAAAGATCATTGTTTTCTATAAAGTCTTTTACCCACTTTTTATTAGTCTTTGAATACTCTCTCAAGGCCCATCCAATAGCTTTATCAACAAAGAATTCACCTGTATTAGAGTTATGCAAAATTGCCTTCTCTAGAAATTTAGTATCTGTCTTTTCCTTATACTTTAGCTGAAATATTATAGATATTCTCTTAAGCCAAATGTTATCTGAGTAGATCCACTTGTGTATTATTTCATCTTTGACTATTGGGTACTTCATGGCCACATGCCCAACAATCCTATTAATATAATCTACAGTATCCCACCAGGATTTAGTAGTAATGAGCTTTTCTATATTACCCATATCCTCTGATGTGAACAAGTCCTTTACCCTATCCATGTAATCTATGGCTAAGTAGTGGAATTCTCTTTCTGGCATACTATAACACTTAAATATGAAGTCCCAATCTATCTGGCTATCCTTTTTCTTAAGCTTCAAAAAATCTCTAGCTAAGGCTACTCTTTCAGGTTTTTTAAGGCCAATAAAGGGAAATTGGTTCTTCATGTATTTTGACATATGGAATGCATTTTCCATATTTTTGTGGCTATAGAATATATCGAATATATCCATTTGCTCCTCCTATTATAATTATATTTTCCTTTTGTAATCCTTTAGATCCATATCCCTATATCAAAACATTTTCAATTGCTCATACCCATTCGTAGAGTCACCTTCATATCTTTCAATAACAAACTCATTACTCCTATTAGAGTAAATAATTTCTTCAATTGCTTTTATGGATGTGTTACTATTTAACCAACAATCTACTAGACTATCCTTAATTATCAGGGGCATTCGTGAATGTATATCCCTTATTGCCTCATCTGCTTCTGTAGTAATAATTGTAAAGGCCAATCTTTTATTTAAGTTTTCATCAATATACATTTTATAGATTCCGCCAAGGGAAAATAGATTCTTTTTCTTTAACCTTATGCCATGCTTTACCTTCTTTATTCTCCCTTCATCTTTCCACTCATAGAATAGGTTAACTGGGATTATACATCTTGCACTGTATATGGAATTTTTGAACATGGGTTTATTCATAATTGACTCAGCCCTTGCATTGATTACAAGGGGTTTATTATCTTTTAAATCAAATCCCCACTTAGCAAGCCTTAATGCTCTCTTTTTATCCTGAACTACAATTGGTGCATTCTGTGACGGATAAAAGTCCCCTCTATCATATTCATCTATATCCTTTTCCACTATCTTGTAGGTTTCAATAATTTCTCTTATGTCACTGTCCAGCTGGAATCTTCCGCACATTTTAATACCTCCATCCCCAGATTGGATCCAGAGTTTTCAATATTTTGGTTATATTTTAAGTAAAACATCCCAATATTTTAAAAGACCTCTGAATTGTTAACAATTCAGAGATCTTTTGCTAATTGCATATATGGCTAAAATTCAATGATTTGTCCAATTCCCTTTTCCAAAGCTTTTTCGTATATTCTCCTTGCAGTTACCAAATCAAAGACTCCACTGCCTACTGATTTAAATAAGGTAATTTCGTCTTCACTTTCCCTGCCAGCAACTTTGCCTATGATTACTTCTCCTAACTCTCCTGTTATATCCTCTTTAGAGAATTTATTTTCCTCCATAGGTATTATAAAATCTCCACTTTCGTTAATTACTCCATCCATAGTGTCCACATATATCTTATCAGAATTCAATACAATATATTCATCTAATTCTTGCATGTCTGGTGTGTAGGAGCCAACTCCATTAATATGGGTTCCCTTTTTCACCAACTTACCATCAAATACAGGTTTTTTGGAAGTTGTAACGCAAGTAATAATGTCAGCGTCCTGAACTGCTTCATCTGCACTATTAGCAGCTACAATCCTTACATTAAACTTGTCTGAAAACTTTTCGCTCATGTTCTTTACAAATTCTTCAAGTCTATCTCTTGTTCTGCTATATACCCTAACTTCCTCTATATCCCTTACAGTAAGTACTGCTTCTAGCTGTGCTTCTGCTTGTCCACCAGTTCCAACTAGAGCATATATTTTGGAATCTTTTCTAGCTAATATGTCAGTAGCAGCTCCTGAAAGAGCCCCCGTTCTAACCTTTGTCAAATATGTACCATCCATAGCTGCACAAACTTCACCAGTCTCATTATCTACAAGCACCATTAAAGCTGGTACTGATGGCAATCCTTTATTGATATTATCTGGATATACTGAGATAATCTTTACTCCTAGGGCATTTGCACCACCAACATATCCTGGCATATATAAGCTTTGACCATTGTGCTCTGGCACATCTAAATTGGTTCTTAAAGGAATACAAGTTTCTCCTCTTGAATAGAACTCTAGTGCATCTTTATCAGCTTGTATTGCATCTTCCATAGTGAATACTTTCTCCATGTCATGCTCATTTAATACAAGTATCTTCATGTTATACACCATCCTTCAGTCGCTTATTTCTCTATTAACCCAATACCACTAAAGCTTAGATCTTGCAGCCAATCTTAATAAATAATATATAATACTAAGAAAAGTTTGTCAACAAACTAACTATACCATAGAAACTTGTATTCTTAGTTATTTTAGTTTAACAGCTGTACCATATACCAAAACTTCAGCAGCCCCTTGCATAACAGACGTTGTTGAGAAGCGAACATTGATAACAGCATCAGTACCTAATTGCTTTGCCTCTTCAACCATTCTATCAATAGCAATCTGTCTTGCTTCTTCAATCATTTCGCTGTATTCCTTAAGTTCTCCTCCAACCATATGTCTGAATCCTGCAACAATATCTTTCCCTAAATGTTTAGCACGAATAGTACTACCCTTCACAAGGCCAAGGGTTTGGTCAATTTCTTTACCAGCTATGAAATCAGTATTAACTAATATCATTAACATCCCCCTCATTTCCAGTTAGTCTTTTATTGGTCAGATTAACAAAAAACCTATTGAACAGATATATATTTAGCAAGCTTCAAAAGACCTATAGCATATAGGCCAAGAATTCCATATGTTCATAGTTAATATTTTCTAAAATCTTTTCTGACAATCTGACTGATCCCTTTCTAAGATATTCATAGTCTTCAAAGAAAATCCTAATACCCTTACTATTAACTCTTGCTTGATAGTCAAAGGAGAAAATTACCAATATAACTAAAATTATAACTAATATCAGCAGCTTATCACTCACACCCATCACCACTTTCATTTATTTTTAGCTAATAGTGATTCTAATTTCACATTTTTATGGGTCCTAGTGTTGGTTATCAAGTATGTACTTAATATTGTCTAATATTTGTCATTGTTTTTAGAATTGTTTTAATTTTATTAATTTATCTAATAATTATAATATTCAACATGCTTACTTAAAATCCTTCTTTTTGATTGACAAATTACTGTAAATTATGAAAAAATATTTATATTAATTAAAAAGGCTTCTAAAAAGCATTTTGAAAACATCTCATATTGATTGGTTGATATTTAAGGGTGATAATGTTGAACAATCCAGATTATTTACTAAATAAAATCAAATCCTTGCCTGATAAACCTGGTGTTTATATGATGAAGGATTCCCAAGGAAAGATAATCTATATAGGCAAAAGCAAATGCCTTAATAAAAGAGTTAAATCCTATTTTAATAGGGATCATAAATGGGAAAAGTTAAAAAGATTGGTCTTTAATATAGATGGTTTGGAATATATTGTTACAGATACTCATCTTGAAGCCCAACTGCTAGAATGTCAACTAATTAAAAGGCACAAGCCCATTTATAACTCACAGTTTGCCAAAGATAGAAATTATGTGTATTTAAGGATAGAAGAGTGTAATACTATTAGCCCTTTATCGGTAAGCCTAGAAAAGGAAGGTAGATATATATTTGGTCCCTTTAGAAGCAGAAGGTATATATACAACTTAACAAATCTAATGGCAAAACTATATCCTATTAGAAAAGATGAAGATGGTTACCAGTTTGAATATAATCCTCTGCCATATTCAATGAGTGAAAGGGATTTTGAAGAAAACAAAAAATGTTTAATTGAAATACTTTCAACAAGAAATCATCTTGAGGCCTTTTTAAATTCATTAAAAAGAAAAATGGAGGAAGCCTCCTCTGGACTTCTTTTTGAAAGGGCTTCCCATTACAGGGACACCCTCTTATCAGCGGAGTATATATATAGGTCTTTAGAGAATGATATTACAAAGGATAAAAGAATATTAATGGGGGAGAAAATAGACCAAGGATTTAAGCTCTTTTATATATATGATGGTAACTTAATCATGAAGAAAAGCTTTTTCAACTTATCCTTATATGATGTAGAAGATTTTATCTTACAAGCTGAAAATATGAGTAATCATAACTACTCAAAGAGAGACGAAAAGAGCAATATGGATTATAAAATTATCATCAACAAAGAACTTAAGGATATGACTTCAAAGGTTGTAGAAGAAATTAATATTGATTTTAATGCAAAACTCTTTTGGGATAAGTTAACAATATTATAAGCCACCTATTTTTAGTCTATAATATAGGTGGCTATTATTATGTTAATTCGGTTAAGATACTGCTTCTCTTAGGACCTTGCCTATGCTATCATTGAATACAAGGTTCGCCCTACTGTCGTAGGGAGTTTCAGACTTATTTATCAAAATAAGCTTATCTCCCCTGTAATAGTCTATCAAACCTGCTGCAGGATAGACCAATAAGGAAGTTCCTCCTACAATGAGTACATCTGCATTGCGAATATAATCTATTGACCTTCTCAAAACATTCATATCCAATCCTTCTTCATACAGAACTACATCAGGTCTTACAATATGCCTACATTCATCACATAAAGGCACTCCTTCATACTCCAAAACATAGTCCAGGCTAAAAGATTTGTGACATTTTGTACAGTAGTTTCTGTAGAGGGAGCCATGTAATTCAAGTACATTTGTAGAACCAGCCATCTGATGTAATCCATCAATATTTTGAGTGATTATTGCCTTTAGCTTCCCCCTCTTTTCCAACTCTGCAAGAACAATATGGGCATCATTGGGCTTTGCATCCTTATATATTAACTTGTTCCTATAGAAGTCGTAAAAGATATCCGGATGCTTTTTAAAAAAACTGTAACTTAATATGGTTTCTGGTGGATATTCTAAACCATTATAGGTGCTATAAATTCCTGTACTGGATCTAAAATCAGGTATATTGCTCTCAGTAGATACTCCGGCACCACCAAAGAATACAATGTTGTCGCTCTTCTCTATTATAGTCCTAAGCCTTGCTATACTCATAACAATACCTCCTTATTTATTACTTCCTTTACCAACTACTATATATCAAGAAATGTCCATCATGTATTCTTAGAAAACCTAGGGAGGACTTGCTAGATAAAACTCCTTACAACAACAATTTGAATCCAATTAATAATTATATTCTTTAATTCATGGGGAATTCCTCTTTTAAATCCATAGTTTTTAAAACTATCTAGTAAAAAAGGCTTGAATTATCTCTAATTCAAGCCTATCCTATCACAACATTGATATATTTTCTCCTGGTAAACCCATAGAAGATTCCATATACAATTATAAAAATACATATACTAATAATTGTTGGTTTTATTAAGCTATATTTCATTAAGTCGCTTAAGACCGAAATTGCAACTATGCTGTGAACTATACCTACTATTAAGGGCATTAGGAAGAACAAGCCCACCTGTTTAGATACCGATTCATTTATTTCAATATCTGTAGTTCCTAGTTTCTTGAGTATTTCGTATTTGCCCTTATCCTTAAAAGATTCACTTAATATCTTAAAGTAGATTATGCTGCCTGTTGCAAATACGAATACTAGAAACAAGAAAGAGCCTAGAAAATATACTATGCCAACTAGATCATAAAATGAAGCACCGGCCATAAAGTAGGTGTATAAACCTGAATCCACAGGTAGTATTTCAGCAAGCTTGAAGGTTAAATCCTTGGTATCCTCGGGGTTATCTAGTATGATTCCATTAAACTGCTTCTCTTCAAATTTAATCTTTAAACTCTGATATTCCCCATCACTGACAATGAGGCAAGGAAAAGGTACACCGTTGCCAAACAAAGGAACCTTTGCTTGAGCTTTTATTTTATAACTTTTATCCCCTACTTTTATATCTTTCTTTTCCAACATGCTCAGCAATAGCCCAGGTCTTTCTATATATACCACTTGGTCCTCCAATTTATCAATCTTAGATAGTATCTTCTCCCTATCCTCTACATTCAAGTCTGATAATAGTTTTTGAAAGGTAGATGCTTTTACTACCACAAGCTTTGATTCAGGTACCAACAGGAAGTTAGCCTGCTGCCTTAATTCAACCTTGTGACCTGAATTCTCTATTATTTCCTCTACTCTCTCTATTTCTTCCTGCTTGCTGGAAATATAGGTAATAGTGTATGGAACTTCAATTTTGTGGTTTTCATCTACAAAATATCTTAGGGAGCTTACTGTACCAAAGGAGGTAATACATGTTGTTATCAACACAGCTACTGCTGCAAAGGTTCTATAGTTATCCTTAATCCTAAAAGCTATGTTTGAAAAGCTTATTATATTTGTACCTTTATACAGAAAGCGTTTTTTCTTTATCAGCTTCCTTATAATGACAGATAAAAGAGAACCAAATAGCCAATAGGTGCCTATTATGACCAGAATAACCGTCCATAAGAGAGCCTTGCCAAAGCCAAATGTACCATAATTAACGGCAATATAATAGGCAAGACCTATGATTATTAATGATGCAAAGCCCTTCAAATAGTTTATCTTTGGAAGTTCCTCTGCCTTTTTAAGTGTATTCATCAAATCAATCAGGTTAGTTCTAATAATATCTATATATCCCTTTAAAAAACTTACAAATAGGATAGCTGAATATACAACTACTGTCTCTACTATAGCTTTCTTGGGTATGAAGAAATCAATCCGCATATTGAGCAAGGCTGCCTTAGCCAGCAACATTAGAAACAGTTTACTAAACAGGGTTCCAAGAAGCAGACCAATGACCAAGGACAGGATCCCCAATAGCAAGCCTTCTGTTGCAAACATAAAGGCAATTTTGTAGTTATCAATCCCCATGAAGGCATATACTCCTATTTCCTTTTTCCTCTGATTAAGGAAGAAGTTGCTGGAATAGATGATGAAAAATACTAGAAATAATATCATAAGCAATGAGGCAGTCAAAGATGAACTCTGAACATATATGGTTAAATCCTTTGTCTTTAAAAATTGAGGATTGTATCTCATGGATACAAAGTTATAATAGGTGGCTACGGAAAAAATCATTGCCATTAGATACATACCATAGGTCTTTATATTTCTTTTAAAATTTATGATAGTAAGTTTAAAGGAGTTCACCGACGCCACCTCCCATAGAGCCTACAAAGTCGATAATCCTCCTGAAGAACTCTTTCCTAGTAGAATCTTTATCCAGCCTTGCGTGAATTCTTCCATCCTTTAAATATAAAATTCTCTTGCAGTAACTAGCTGCAAAGGCATCGTGGGTAACCATCATAATGGTTGTATTAAACTCCTGATTCATTTTCATAAGGCATAATAGTAACTCCTGTGCAGATTTTGAGTCCAGTGCTCCTGTAGGTTCATCAGCAAAAACTATGGATGGTGATGTAATAATAGCTCTGGCTGCTGCTACCCTTTGCTTCTGTCCTCCTGACAGCTGATAAGGATATTTCTTAAGATGGTCCTTCAATCCAAAGAAGACGCTTAGTTTTTCAACCTTCTCCTTGATTTCCTTTACCTTTTCATTTGAAAGGGCTAAGGGTAAAGCAATGTTATCTTCAACAGACATGTTATCTAGCAAATTAAAGTCTTGAAATATAAATCCAATATTTTTTCTTCTAAAGATTGATAGTTGCCTATTTTTCATATTTAAAATATCTTTACCCTCATAATAAATATTTCCTGATGTAGGCCTATCAATTGTGGAAAGAATATTTAACAAAGTAGTCTTGCCTGCTCCTGATGGACCCATTATCCCAAGAAATTCCCCCTTGTATACCTTTAAATCAATACCATCTATTGCTGAAAAAATCACACCTTTAGAACCATATTCCTTTCTTAAACTCCTTGTTTCTAGTACAACTTCCATGTGATCCCCTCCTGCTTCATTAGAAAATTCTCTCATATTAAAGAGAGAATTATTCTTTACCTATATTCTAGTTCTAATAAATGCTTTATTCCATCACTTAGGATGACAAAGGGGATTTTAATATTACATTTTTGTAACTTTTAAGTAATCTGACAGCTTATAAAAGATTATTTTAAATTCGGTATATTTATAAACTTGGGAGGATACTTCAATTTTAAAATTCAACTGGTCTGCTACCTTTTTACATATATAAAGACCCATCCCTGTAGATTTACTTGTCTTCCTGCCATTTTCTCCTATAAATCCTCTGTCAAAAATCCTGTCTAAATCCTTATTAGGTATACCCATGCCATTGTCCCATATAGTTAGTATGACGCTTTCGTCTCTTTCTTCACCATATATCCTAACCTTGCCACCAGTATCTACATATTTACATGCATTGTTTATTATCTGCTCTATTACATAATAGGCCCATTTTCTATCCGTCAATATGTTGTAGTCTAGGTTAACCATTTCCACTTCTATTCTCTTAGATATAAATAGATTCATATTATCCTTAATTACGTTTTTAACTAGACTGCTTAAGGCCACCTCTTCCACAATAAAATCCTGACTGTAGCTGGAAGCCTTGCTCATGTGTAGTACTTGATTTACAAGGAAATTCATTCTGTTTACTTCCTGCCTTAATTCCTTTGATATTTCATGCATTCCCCTGTATTCTATATTGTCAGCCATAAGCTCACAGACTGATAGAGGGATTTTTATTTCATGTACCCATTTGGTTATGTAATCATTTATTTCTTCTAAGTTGTTCTTCAGCTCCTCAATTTCCCTTAACTTTTCTTTATTCTTTAAATCAATTATATCCCTTATTAGAACTTCTTCCAATTTGCTTCCCTCTGATACAAAGGTGTCAACATTCTCCTTTAGGTCTATAGCCCTTTTTAAGTCCCCATAGGTGTTTCTCCACTTTGTATAATCTATAGCTAAAAATATGAGAAAAATAGAAAAATGGAGTAGGTTTAAGTAGAAAATATCCAAGAGTGATTTGTCTAAATCGCTACTGCTGATTAATATCAAGTCAATTATGAGAAGCAGCAGGAAGAAAAAGACAATTGTTCTATAGGAGTCCTTAATATATTTGAATAGGGTCATGGTATCATATACCCCTGTGATTTTTTTGTTACTATCAGATCCTTTAAGCCAATCTCCTCTAACTTGTTTCTAAGCCTGTTTACATTCACTGTTAAAGTGTTCTCGCTAATGAAGTATTCGCTTTCCCAAAGGACCCTCATGATTTTATCTCTAGATACAATCTTCCCTTTGTTTCTCATAAGGAGCTGAAGTATTTTGAATTCATTTTTAGTAAGTTCTATGCTTTCTCCATCATAGGTAAGGGTTCCATCATTTATATTTATAATGGCCCCCTTACATTCAATTATTTGTCCCTCATGCTGCCCATAGGAGTAGGTTCTTCTAAGCAAGGCTTGCATCTTTGCTAATAGGACATCCATGGAAAAAGGCTTAGTCACATAATCATCTCCACCCATGTTAACTGCCATTACTATGTCCATGTTACTGTCTCTGGATGACAGAAATATAATTGGAACCTTAGATAGGTCCCTAATCTTTTTGCACCAATAAAACCCATCATAATAGGGTAAATTTATATCCATGATAACTAGTTGAGGATTGTATTTTGCAAACTCTTGTAATACATCTTCAAATTTTTCCACAACAATCCCTTCAAAGTTCCACTTAGATAGGCCTTCCTTTATATTATTACACAAGGCCTTGTCATCTTCCACTATGAGGATCTTGTACATGATACCACCTCAAATTATTTGACAGGTATTCTGGATTCACAAGGCACAGCTACCTGGCACTTTCCACAACCAAGTCTAGGACTAAACTTTTTAGCTGTTTCTTGCAAGAATTGTAAACATAGGTCATGGTTTTTCCCATTTTCTATACTTATTGCATGGGCTGGACAATTTTTTGCACATTTACCACACATTGAACAATACTCATATATATCCTTATACTCACGCTTGTCAGGCGATATATATAATTCTGTAACAATGCTTCCAAATCTTCCAGCTATTCCTTTTTGAGTTATTAGCCCTTTAGAAAGCCCAAAAGTTCCTAGTCCACATCCAAAGGCAACATGCCTTTCGGACCAGTTGCTTGTAAACTTTGCTTCATGTTCTGAACCATTGTTATTGGTCCAAAATCTGTCATCTAAAGAGGGTATTATACTATCAAATCCTTCACTAATTAATGCATCTTTTAAATGGGTACACAACTTATTAATGAAAACTTGACCTTCAATACGGCCATGAAGCCATTCTTCAGAAGGCCATTCCATATCCCTTTTATTTCCTTTTTTAACAGCTTGGCTAAAAGGCAAAAAGAAGGATATAACAGTCTTAGCTTCTGGTAACCATTCCTTTGGAGCCATGAAGTGTTCCCCTATTGCTGATGGTTCTTTTAATGATTTAAAATACTCATCATCTGCTGAAGCAAATCCAAAGATTGGTGCATCAAAAATTTTCATTCCTACAACCTTTTCTGAAATGGCAACTTCCTTGTTTATGTAGTTGTATTCTGAGTTCTCTACAAAATCCTCAGCTATTTTTATTAAGTCTTGCTTGTCCATAAATTATACACCTCTTTATTTACTTATTGTTATTAATTTAATTATACTACATCAGGTCAACTATGCTTCTATAAATTCTTTCTTATATAACTCATTCATTAAAATATATGTTAATCTATTAGCTTTAATTCCATGTACCTTGCTCCTTCAATGGGATTATACACATATGGATCTATGTCATAAAATCCAAAGGATATATATAAGGATTGGGCTATTGTCATTGTTGGTAGAGTATCAAGTCTGATGTATTCATAATTCATCCTTAAGGCTTGTTCAACAACAATATTAATAAGCCTTCTACCAATGCCTAATCCTCTGTATTGCTTGCGAACATACAACCTTTTCATTTCACATATCTTATCAGACATCTTATGAAAAGCTACACATCCTGCTGCTTTACCATCTACCAAGGCTAGAACTAAGAGTCCATCAGGTGGTCCGTATTTACCTGGTAATGATTTAAATTCTTCCTCAAAATTTTGAAAGGAGAGATCTATTTTTAATGATTGGGCATATTCTAAGAAAAGCTCCTTTATTTCTTCAATCATGTCTTGTCCAGTTATAGGCCTAAACTCAATATTAGGAACTTTATTATTAACCATAGCTTTTCCCTCCTTTGTATCTCCCTGCTTGCTAAATAGCTATAATGCAAGGACAATCCCATTAATAGAACTTTGTAATAGAGTATGTATACTATAAATGCCTTATTTAATATTAATTAGTATTTCTACATAAACTATTAATTACCTTTTTTAATTGTAATAATTATATTAATGGGTATATATTTTATACCATTTTATATAGGGTGGTGAAATAATGATAGATTTAACTTCTAAGAAGTGTATTCCCTGTAGTATTGGCGCTCCAACGCTAAATGAAGATGAAATAATGGAGCTTATGCCCTCTTTAAAGGAAGGCTGGGAAGTCATAGACAATAAGAAGCTGAAGAAATCTTACAAGTTTAAGGATTTTAAAGAAGCTTTAGACTTTACTAACAAGGTAGGAGATTTAGCTGAAGAAGAAGGCCATCATCCAGATATTCATCTTTCTTGGGGAAGGGTAGTCATAGAACTATGGACCCACAAGATAGGAGGCCTTCACGAAAATGACTTTATACTAGCAGCAAAAATTGATGAAATATATAGAGGCATCTAGCATTCTGCTGGATGCTTTTTATGTGGTATTTGACTATATGCTATTATTAATATATATTAAAATTTGAAACTCTATATTAACTATATAGTGGGCAAAGGAGAGATACTTTGAAGGTTGTAATATTCGATATGGATGGAGTAATAATAAACAGTGAGCCATTGCATTTTGAAATAGAAGGCCAATTGCTAGAAGAATTGGGAGGAAAGTTTGATAGAAAATCCCATGAAGCTTTTGTGGGAACTACAGACTACAGCATCTGGATGAAGCTTAAAGAACAGTTCAACTTAAAGCCTTCTGTTGAAGAAATTATCCATATGAAAAAAGAAAGATTTCTAAAAAGAATTGATGAGGTTCAGCTAACTGAAAACTTTATGGACTTTATGTTGACCTTATATAACCAAGGGTACCCAATGGCAATAGCTTCCTCCAATAACAGGAAGATAGTGGATGCAATTGTAAAAAGGTTTGGATTAGGTAAATATATAAAATACATCATAAGTGGTGAAGAGGTAAAGAAGGGAAAGCCAGATCCAGAAATCTTCTTGACTGTGGCTAAAAAGATAGGCGTTAAGCCTGAAGAATGTCTAGTAGTAGAAGATGCTGAAAATGGTGTAAAAGCAGCAAAGGCAGCTGGGATGAAATGTATAGGCCTAAAGAATATGGGTTCAGGAAACCAGGATTTATCCCTTGCAGACTTAGTTATAAGCAATTTTAACCAGCTAAACTTAGAGATAATAAAAAATTTATAAAAAACATCCAATAAACAATTAACCAGGTCCTAGTTATAGGCCTGGTTTGTTTTTGTTTTAAAGAATTTCTATAAAAGCATTAAGTCTAGTCTTCAATTGTCCTAAATCAAATTCTGAGTAATCTGTTTCTATGGAAATATAAGGTTTATTCTTTACATTGGCAACATAATTTTTTACATTGTAGGATTCTATATTGAAAGTATGACAGGCTTGAAGTATAACTTCTACAACTCCATCTACTTGGTAATCGTCTATCATTTCATCCAACACCTTAAAGCGGTTTGGATTTGGAGTCATGACAGAACAGTGTATGTTTAAGTATTTCTTTGCTATGGCATCTATTGGTTCCATAGTTTCATCTACTAGCTCCATCATTTCCTTAGGTCCGCTGCAGCTTTCAAATCCAACTACATCAGCACCTAACTCCTCTATTTGATCTATTACCTTTTTTCTTACTCCAACTGTTGGACATCCAGTTATCAGTATTCTAGGTCTATTGGTTTTTTTCCCCTTTAGTTCTCTCTCATACTTTTCCTTTAACTCCAAGGTTCTCATAGCTATTTCTTCATAAGCCTTTTCCCTGTCAAATCTAAATGCCACTGCTTCTGCAGCTGAATTAAGATCAAAACCGCTTATTGGAGCTGGATTTAATTTGCCTAGTTCGTAAAACTCAAGTAATATCTTTCTTTCCCTATTTCTTGTTTTTATGGACTCTCTGAGTTTTTCATCTGTTATCTCTACATTAAACTTTTCCTCAAGAACCCTTCTTAGTTTGATTAATTCTGCTTTCCAATACTCAAAATCATGTTCATTCAACTGGCTTTGGGGAAGATTCATTACATGAACATCTTTAATATTCTTCAAAAGCTCATACATCTTTTTCTTTCCATCACAGGTAGTCTCCCCCACCACTAGGTCAGAAAAATAGAAAAATGGGCACCTCTCAGTTACAGCATTTCCATAGCTAGATTTGATTAAGGGGCAAAGATTTTCAGGCAGGTCTACTTCTGCTTGTGCAATAATATCCTGATTGCCACTGCACAAGCTTACCGGAACTGCACCAGCTGCATATATGAGTTCAGTTGGAGCATAGGTGCAAAAAGTTCCTACAATATTTACTCCCTTATCTTTCAATTCTTTAATCTTTATAAAACCTTCTCTCCTAGATTCTTCATATTCATCAAATCTCTTTGGTAACTCAATCATATTTTCACTCCTTTGAAAAACTAAGGGATGGCATATAGCCATCCTAAGCTCATTTTTCTAAATATTTTTTGCTAACAAAGCCCCACCTATAGAGCCAGCATACCTGGCAAGGGAACTGGTATTTACTTTTCTATCTATTTTTTCTGATAAAAGCTGTATAAAGGAAGCCAACTCACAAAGGCCACCGGTTAAGTAAACATCTCCTCTTATTCCTTGTTTATTAAGCAAGGTTGTGATTCGACCAATTATTGAATTTATTACCCCTCTTGCAATATCCTCCCTTTTGGCTCCGCTGCCAATAAGGCTGATAACCTCCGATTCTGCAAAAACAGTACACATGCTAGTTATATTAAGGTCTTCCCCCTTTAAAGCCATGTAACTCATTTCCTCCAAAGTGACCCCAAGAGTATTTGCCATCAGTTCAAGAAATCTACCAGTACCCGCTGCACATTTGTCATTCATCAAAAAGTTGGTTACTCGGCCATTTTCTATATTTATTATCTTAGTATCCTGACCACCTATATCTACAACTGTCATCATATCCTTGCCAGCTAGATAGTAGGCTCCTTTCCCATGGCAGGTAATCTCTGTTATGGTCTTGTCCGCATATGGTACAGATATTCGTCCATAGCCGGTAGCAACCACTTTTGCATTTTCTAAATCTATCTTATTTTTATCCAGCTCTTCCTTAATCTTATTAGAAGTATCCACACTGTTCCACCCAGTAGGCATAACAATATTAAATATGAGTTCCTGATCATCAAAGACCGATACCTTTGAAGCAGTAGAGCCTATATCTATTCCTACATAATACATTTTATTCCTCCAATCTTACTCTAATGTATATAGTCCCAATACTTCTATTGAATAGGTGTTGATAATGTTTTTTATCCTGTCCTCATCTTCTTTATTATACATAATTGATATTCCACAACAGGTTGAAAGCTTTCTTGGCGTTGGAGATATTACATATTTAATATTGTTAGCCTTTAACAGTTTCTCTAATTTTAATCCTTGGCTGTGATTAGGAAACAGTATGTAGTTTTTCTCCACTACCAATCATCTCCAAGAATGCCTCAACTCTTGTCTTGATTTGTCCTGAATCCTCTTCTGAATAGTCAGTTTCAATGTTTAATAGTGGTATGCTCTTTTCTGCTAAGGCATTTTCAACCTTCTTGTATTCTATTGCATAGGTATGGCAGAAGGATAGATTATAGTAAATTACTCCATCTACATTGTATTCTTCAGCATACTTAATGATGTCTTCTGTTCTATCATTATTTGGTGTGAAGCATGCACAGTTTATATTCATATATCTATCTGCCAAATTCTTTAATAGATCATCAATTGTATCTCCTTCAGTTGAAACTTCTCCTTCAAAGTATCTAGTTCCTGTACATGTTTCTTCTACTACTATTTCCGCATCTAACCCCTCTACTATTGAATGAAGCTTCCAGTTTGGAACTGCCATTGGAGTTCCTGTTATCATTATTCTCTTCTTTCCAGTTGGTTCTAAGTTCTTTACTCTTTCCTCTAACTCATCGCAAAGAGCATTGGTATTCTCAATAAACCTTTCAATATCATCTAAGAAAGCAACTTGGGTTACTAATAGAGCATCTAATCCGCTAATTGGAGATGGAGTATTTTTTCTCAAATCGTATAATCTCTTTAGTGCTCTTCTCTTTCTATTTACTAAGTCGATAGCCTTCTTTAAATTTTCAACTGTTACCTTGTTGCCAGTCAATTCTTCCATTCTACTGATGAATAGCTTTATCTCGTCCTTCCACTGCTCATAGTTTTTCTCCCTCTTCATTTGAGGAAGCTCCATTACATGAACTGGCATATATTCTTCAACTATCTCATAGGCTTTTTTCTTACCATCGCAAGTTGTTTCTCCAACTATCATGTCACTGGATTGGAAATATGGGCATGTACGGCTTACCTTAGCTCCTACAAAGGCCTTAATCAATGGACATAAGTTTCTTGGTAAAACTTTTTCTCCATCCTCAATCCAGAATTGACTTCCTGAGCAAAGTCCAACCCCAACTGCACCTGCAGCAAGTATAACCTCGTCTGGAACGAACACGCAGAAGGTTCCTACAACTTTCTTTCCATTAGCCTTTGCTTCATTGATCTCTTCAATTCTAGCTCCGTGAACTTCTGCAAGAGCATAGTTAAAATAATTCATGTTTTCAGGTCTATTCTCCTGTGTTAAATATATTGAGCCAAAGGCTTCAGGTAAAGCCTCACATAGTATGTCGTGCTTATCTAAGTCCATTCCCAGATTGCTCCACAATTCTCTATAATCTCCCATAGCCAAATCCTCCTTGCTTTTTGTAATTTACAGTACCAAAAGCATTATATCATTTACAAATTCAATAAAAAATAATTATAAGAATTATTAATATATATAATCTATTTATAGATATTGTTTATTAATTGTCAAATACTAGTAATTTTTGCAAAAAAGATAGGATTGGCACAAAAGCCAATCCTTCTCTTTATGCATTTAAATCTATATGGCAATATCCACCAGGATTTTTCTTTAGGTATTTTTGATGATATTCCTCAGCTTCATAAAAGACTCTAAGGGGCTCTACTTCTGTAACTATAGGATCATGGTACTTTTCCTCCTGCTCCTTAAAAGTCTTCATTATAGTTGGCAGGTCCTCCTCATCCATGTAGTAAATACCTGTTCTATACTGGCTGCCGATATCCGGCCCCTGTCTATTTAACAGGGTAGGATTGATTATCCTCCAAAACCTATTTAAAAGTTCTTCCAAGGAAACTACTTTTTCATCATATTTTACATAGCAAGCTTCTGCATGACCGGTAATATTAGTGCAAACTTGTTCATAAGTAGGATTTTCAGTATGGCCATTGACATATCCAACTTTAGTTTCTAAAACTCCATTAACTCTTGAAAAATACTCCTCTACGCCCCAGAAGCAGCCTCCTGCAAATACAATCTCCTTTGCCATCTTATCATCTCCTTTATTATAATTCATTTATAAACTTGATTAGCTCTTCAGCAAACTGTTTATTTAAGGGTAAATCTGGATCGCTATAAGTGGCTATATTCTCTTCCCTATCTTCTGAAGCATCCTTTAGAACATGATTCATGCCTTTCACAATAAGCAGTTTGCTATTTGGATTTGACTTATGTAATCGCTCTGCATCTTCAACAGCTATCTGAAGGTCAGTATCTCCCTGTATTACAAGTACGGGCTCTTCTATTTTAGACATCTCCACTAGAGGATCATATTTAAACCAGGAAATAAGATAGGGCTGAACACTAGGTCTAAATAGAAAATACAAGCCTTCAGGTACATTATCCACAAGGTTGCCTTTCATCAGTTCATCCATTATAGGCTTACAAATATCATATACTTCTTCTGATTGGGCCCTTAACTGCCTTTCCAGCACTTCATAAGCGGAATACCCTGCCCCTGCTATAGAAATAAAACCATCTACATTAGTTTTATTAACTGCTACTGCTCCAATTAAAGCTCCTTCACTATGACCTACGACTACAAGCTTTTGAAATCTAGCATCTTCCTTCAATTTCTCAATCCATCCTACTACATCATCAACATAGTCCTCAAATAAAAGGTCCTCTTCTTTTTCTACCAAGTAGGCACTTTCTCCTATTCCCCTTTTATCAAATCTTACTGAAGAAATGCCTCCACTTGCCAATACTTCAGCTATCATTTTCAAGCTGTTATTCTCACCAGCAGAAGGATTATTTCCATTTCTATCTGTTGGCCCAGATCCGGCTATTATAAGGGCCACCGTTGAACTGTCTCCATCCTTTGGCATCATAAGACTTCCATGAATTTCCCCACTCTCTACCTCTAAATTATATGCCTCCTCTATGTAATTGCCGCCAATACTGGTTTCAGGTTTATCATTATTATTTGCACATCCAGCCGCTAAGACTATAATTGTTGACAATAAAAGTATAAACATGCTTATTTTTCTCATCCTATCCCTCTTTCTTTTACCCTCCTGTTCTCATACAAGAGAATATATACTTAATCTTTACTTTACCAAAATATGTTCTTTTACTGAATTATATACCCTTTTATAGGACCTCTGCAATAATTATTCAAACTAAAACCCTAGCTCTAGCTAGGGTTTATAATATATTCTGCATCCTCATCATCTATTTTACTTCTCTTTACATCTTTAATTTTCTTGTTCTTTTTCATATCATCATTGTCTAAAATTCCCAGTTCTCCAGCTATTTCATAGTTCATTTCCTTAAAGAAGTTTTTATCAATCTTCCTATCCTTATCACCTTTGCTCATCTTATCACCTCGTATGTAGTATCTGTTCACAGGGCAAATACATACTAGGTAAAATATGGCAGCTTGTATATTTTGAAAATTGATATTCTCTGATATAATAAATAATAATCTAACTAGGAGGAAAGATATGAGTTTAAAGATATTCAGCGGCTTTGCTTTAAAGGTAATCGGAACCCTATTGATGGTTATAGATCATATTGGTTACTTCATTCCAAGTTCACCAGCCTACTTTCGGTGGATTGGAAGAATTGTGGCTCCTATGTTTTTCTTTTTAGCAACAGAAGGATATGACCACACTAGAGATAGGAATAAATATATTAAGAGGTTATACATAGCAGCTCTCGTCATGTTTGTAGGCAGTATAATCCTTTTGATTCCCTTTAGGGAAGAAGCCTTTATAACAAATAACATATTCTTTACTCTAGCAGTTAATCTGTCCCTCATCAAAGAAATAGAAAAGGATGAAAGAAATAAACTTTTGATTATTATTTTTATCCTACTTGCATTGATTGCAGAAGGTTCCTTCCTTGCTACTACTCAAATATTAATTTTCTATTATTTAAAACAGGATAAGAAGAAAATGTCCATAGCCTATGTTATAACATCCTTGTTGCTGATTCCAGATGTACAGTGGATGCAAGTTTTCTCTCTCCCCTTTATACTCATGTACAATGGTCAAAGGGGGACCAATATAAAGAAATTTTTCTACATCTTTTATCCTGCCCACATATGGATGCTTTTTATAATTAGCCACTATATGTATCATTAGTCTTATATGCTCAATAAGTTCATAAACCAGGGAATTAAAAACACGCTAATTATGCCAGCCAGTGATATGGAAAGGGAAGATAAAGCACCTTCCGTCTCCCCCATCTCCATAGCTTTTGCAGTACCTAATGCAAGGGAGGCCGTTCCTAAAGCAACCCCTTTGGATACCTTATCGTATATCTTAAATGCCTTAAATACATATTGGCTCAATATATTCCCGCTAACACCTGCTAGGGCTGTAAAAGCTACGGATAAAGATGGTAGACCACCTATCTCTTTGGATATTTCCATTGAAATTGCTGCAGTTGTTGACTTGGGCAGCATTGAAATCATAATGATATCATCTAGGCCTAAAAGCTTACACAGTATAAAAATAGACACAAGGCCTGTTAAGCTTCCCACTGCAATACCAACTAATATGGGAAACCATTTCTTCCTCAGCAGTCTAATATTCTTATACAGGGGAACTGCTAATACAACAGTAGCTGGAGCAATAAAAAAGCTGATAATCCTTCCCCCTTGATTATAGGTTTCATATTCTATGTTAAAATATCTCAAAAAAATGATGATCATCAGGGCTGATAAAAGTATAGGGTTAAGAATAGCTTTTCTGGTTTTCTTATTTATATACCTGCCTATTAGAAAAGTTACTAGGGTTATAGTTACTCCAAAATAGGTGTATTAAAGTACTCTCTCATACTTTTCCCCCTTTTTCTGCTTGCTGATAGCCCTATCTAGAAACTGTACCGTCAATCCAGTTACAGACATTACTATAATTGTTGAAAGTATAAGCACAATAATCAATCTTACCCATACTGTTTTTATTTGATCATACAATACAATTATGCCCACATTAGCAGGAACAAAGAATAAAGCCAAATTATCTAAAAGAATTGAAGAAATATGCTCTATAGTTTTTAGCTTTATGACACTAATCATCATTAGGAACAATAAAATAACCATCCCCAGTATAGTACCAGGGATAGGTATATTAAATCTCAGGTTTAAGATCTCTCCTAAGGACAAGAGCACTAGCACAATACAAAGTTGTTTTAGACCCTTCAACTAATCACCCCCTGCAGCTTCTGCTCTTACTTAATATCAATTAAGATTTCAAATTCTATATGATCTATTATTCTATCATCATTAAATTCATCCACTCGACCAGAAAAACTTGTTATCAATATCTTAACTCCTACTGTGTCACCTTCATCTACAAATATGGAATCTTCCGGATACAAAAGAAAATCATGCTTGCCTAATTGAACTTGTTTTGCCAGCAACTCATCTATATAAGCTTCTAAATCCCTTTCATATAATAAAGCCCCATCTTCTTGAATCCTAATAATTCTATTATCTAAACTAACCCTTAACCCCTCTAACTCAACAGGCTCATTCATTAAACTAATACTGTGGATATGATAGTCGTAGCCTTTAATATCTAAAGCTCTTCTGTCTGTGTAGTTCATTTGATAGGAAAAATATTTATCATCATATATGTCCTTGGCTGTATGTGGGAATCCAAAAACCGACTTCATATCCTGGATTTTAAATCCTTCTGGGATATATTTAACATCCTCTAGGGAATGCTTGCTTTCAAAATACATTAGTATGGCACTTATTTCCTCTTTATCCTCCCTAGGTATATCTTCCTTTTTAGAAACAGCTCCATCTATTAGCATTTCATTTCTTTCTAAAAGGCCCTTAAGCCTATTGTTTTGACTAAACTTTGATACTGAAAAACTGCTTATAGGTCCAAATACAGATATTAATGCAACTATTGATAAGGATATGGGTATAACTACGTTTATTAACCTCTTTTTAGCGGAATAGTATATCATTATCCCTAAAACCCAAATGCCTAAAACAAAGGCAAAATACCTATTCTCCGTTATTCCATAGGCATTTATTCTAATTCCCATGGATATAAACATCATCGCTAAGATAGGCAGAATGGCCTTTGGAAAGAAGAACTTAAATCCATTAGCTAGCCTATTGTCCTTTAGTATTGGAGTTATGAGAAATATAACTGCCACGCTGACTAGAGAATACCATAGCACTAAATGGGATACCAATCCTTGAGGCCAATTCCTTGTGACTATAATCTTAATAAAATATACATATAGTATTATTGAATAGACTGAAATCAATGGTATCACTATATATAGAAGCAAGATCTTCAAGGATTTCGGATATTCTATCTTATAGGATTCATCCTTTAGTTCAGGAATTTTAGCCAAAAACAAGGAGGGTGCAAATATGCCTGCTATAATTAAAAAAGAATAAAGTACAAATTTGTCTGGAATATCTACATTGAATAGCTGGACAATAGTGAACAGGATGATTACTATTCCCAAGAAAAGCACAATGGAATATACTGCGGTGATAATAAAGTTAAATAATATATCAATGATATAATACTCATATCCCTCATTTTTCTTGAACCATGGGATGTAAAAAAAGGCCAAGTATAGAAATAGTGAAATACCTATGTACCTTGTTATACTTATCCAATTTAAGTCCTTTAGAAATATAAAAGAATATAAGACTAATAGGGCTACTCCAAGGGAATATCCTATTATAACAGTAGATGCTTTAACATCTTTCATCTTTTCAAAAATGAACTTTATACAGGCTGATAAGGGTATGCCCAGTGCAAGGGTCATAGTCACCTTTATTAGTCTATCTCTACCATCTGGGGTTAATTGACTTCCTAATTCGTTAAGTATTATTAAGAAAACAACCACAGCTGTTGAAGTTAATATGGTTAATGGAAATCTTTCAAAGCTTTGCTTAAGGCTATTTATTATACTTCTAATTCTTATAGTTAGCTTCATATTACTTGCCTCCTTTTATAGGCTTTTTATCATTTTACCATATACAAATAGAAATTAGTATAGCTTTGAGGGTCCGGATGAAAATCAAGCAAGTGGCCTATCTTTTATATCAGATCCTATCACTTTTTCTACCCATTTCTTAGACTTATAGATCATATATCCATATAAGCATATTAAGAAATTGCTGAGACTCATTGATAACCATATGCCTATAGAGCCTAAGTTGGTAAAGTTTTTGAAAATTGAAATCATAGGCAGCCTTATTGCCCAAAGTCGTCCGATTCCCATTGACATGGAGTACTTTGTATGGCCTGAACCCTGGAACAATCCGTGGAATACATTATAAATTCCCATAAAAGGCATGCTGAAGGATATGAATTTAAGATAAGTTATCCCTTCCCTTAAGACTTCCACATCATCTTCTCCTCCTAAGAATAATGCTGCCAAGGGTTGGTTCCAAAACAGTAATATAATTAAACCCATAACACCAATAACAATAGCCAGCCTAGTTGCCTTTCTAAAAGCTTCATATACTCTATCCACTTGGTCAGCACCCATATTTTGACCTACAATGGTAGTAAGCCCCATACCAATACCCATATTTGGTTGCATTATTAAATCTGTAATTCTATTACCCATTCCAAAGCCAGCTAAAGTAGCTGTGCCATAGGAGGCAATAAATCCATTCAAAACCATAAATCCTAGAGAGGCACCTGATTGGCCAATGCTGGCAGGTAAAGCAATATTCCATATTTTCCTCAGTTTATGCTTATCAAACCCAAATCCTTTAAAATCCAATTTTATACTATTAGAATATTTGTTAATTGCGTATATGCCACCTAATACTAATATTGATTGGGATAGTACTGTGGCAATAGCTGCTCCTGCAACTCCTAAATTTAAGGCGAATATGAAAAAGGGATCCAATACTACATTTACAATTGCACTTATTGCACTTAGTTTTGTTGTAGTCACCGTATTTCCTTGGGAATTCAATATTGAGCTAAAGGCGTAAGATATGAATATAAAGGGGAACCCTAAAAAACAGATTCTTAAATATGTATTGCTATACAATGCCAGCTTGCCAGTTCCACCCATCCAGCTTATTATATAGGGACTGGTAATATATCCAGCTAAAGCTATAGATATCGAAATTATCAATGATATAGCCATAAGCTGACTGGCGTACTTGTTTGCATCTTTATAGTCGGAAGCCCCAACTAATTGGGATAAGATAGAAGATCCTGCTATTGATATCCCTCTGCCCAAGGCATCAAAAAACATTGTCACGGGAAAAACAAAAGAAGTGGCTGCAAATTCGATATGCCCTAACCTACTAACCCACATAGCATCTGCAAGGTTATAAAGGGTATGTATAAAGTTGTTAATAACAAGAGGTAGGGATATACTAATAATAGCCTTATACATGTCTCCTCTTAGGATTAGCTCATTTTTGTCCCTCTCTATTTTCATGAAAATGTACACCTCTCCTAGTATTAATTCATTTCTATTATATCATCAGTTTTATACATCACGTTTCTAGACATGGAAATAAATTTATTGAAAAAAGGCCCTCGGGCCTTTAAGTGGTTGATCAATCTCTTTCTTCATAGGTGATGGTAGCCAGACATATGCTTCCATTTTGAATGTATTCAATATCTATAATCTCTAATATGGAACTCTCATTGCTAGCTATCCATTCATTAACCTTATCCTCAAGAGTAGAACCATCTCCATATTCCATTATGGTAATATGTTTCATCTAATCACCCCTAAGAATATATTTATAACTAAATATATTCAGTAGGGGTGATTAGTTTCCAGATAATTTTATTCCTTTATCTCCAAATTTGATTTTTCCTTCCTTTAATAGTTTTCCTACTGCCCTTTTAAAAGCAGATTTGCTCATATTTAATTCCTTTCTTATAAGCTCTGGCGAACTATCATCATTTAATGGAAGGACTCCCCCATTAGCCTTAATCTTGCTTAAAATATATTCAGCATCCCTATCTATTTGGATATATATCTTGTCCTTGGGGCTTAAATCCAATTTACCATCATCTTTTACCTTAATTACCCTCAAATCTAATTGATCCCCGGGTATGTATAAGCCTACCATTTCCTTTTTAGGGATCAAGCCTTCATATTTATTGTCAACAGCAACAAAAGCTCCTATCTTATCATCTATACTGTATATGGTCCCTTTTACCCAATCATTTTGCTTATAGGGAGAATCAGTTCTTAAAAACCTTTTAATTCTCATAGTGGCACAGAGTCTCTCACTTTTATCTATATACAAGCCTACCAAATA
Organism: Tissierellia bacterium; assembly: GCA_012735215.1. Classification (GTDB taxonomy): domain Bacteria; phylum Bacillota; class Clostridia; order Tissierellales; family Tepidimicrobiaceae; genus JAAYHX01. The sequence continues at coordinate 54,169 of JAAYHX010000016.1, read as the reverse complement.
TTTATTGCCCTTCCTCAATTTCATTGTCTGCTCCTTAAATGGCAAGAACAAATCCTTTTCTAAACCCCAGTCTAGAAATGCCCCAATCTTAGTTATGTCAACAACCTTCAATAGTCCAATTTCTCCTAGTACTATCTTGGGCCTCTTTGTAGTAGCAATCAACCTATCATCAGAATCCCTATAGATAAAAACATCTATCATATCTCCTACTTTCATGTTCTCAGATACTTCTTTACTGGGCAAAAGAACCTCCTGTCCATACTTATCTTCTAAATAGGCTCCTACAGAGGTCTTTCTCTTTACTTTTAATCTCTGCATCTCTCCAAGTCTTATCACTTTTACACCTCTATTCAATAATCTTGATTTCATAAGTATACCATATATTATACTCCAGTACAAAAATTTAATTAGTAAAAGGGACACTTTTCCAGTGTCCCAATAAAGGGGCTAGAACTTGTCATAGAAGATAGTATCCTCTGTAAATCCTTTCTTGGTAAGTACTTCTACAACTGAATCTATCATTCCAGGGCTTCCACATAGATAGGCTTCTTTATTGACCCCATTTTCCACATACTTTTCCAAGGCAATATTAACCCTGCCCCTTTCTCCAGTCCAATTGTGTTCCTCCTTCACCCTCGATAGGGTAGGTATAAACTTAAAGTCATACAGCTCCTTCTCCAATCCCCTAATTAGGTCTAACTCAAACAAGTCCTGGGGTGTTTTGGCCCCAAAGTAAAAGGTAGCCTTTCTCCGTATATTGTTATCCTTCATATAGCCTAGAATAGAAAGGATTGGAGCAATGCCACTGCCTACAGCAACCATTATCATTTCTCTGTCCGACTGGTCATGGTAGTAAAAATCTCCATAGGGTCCATTAATATGGACTGTATCCCCTATTTTTAGAAACTTATGAATGTAAGTAGTTGCAATACCACCTGTGTAGCCAATATACAGATCTATATAGTTCTTAACACTAGGAGGATTTCCTATGGAATAGGCCCTGTATACTTCTTCATCGTTGCCATCATAGGTGGGAATCTTCACCTGGATATACTGACCAGGTTTAAAATCAATTTCTTCTCCTTCTTTCAACCTTAATCTCAACTTCTTTATCTCTGGAGTCATATCCTCTAGTAGTTCTACTGTAGCCTCATATTCCCTAACATTGAACAGCTCCTCTGGTATTTCAATTTTCATTTTTTCCTTTACTTTGCACTGACAGGATAGCCTCATGTGGTTTCTAATTTCATCTTCTGTTAACCAAGGTAGCTCCGTTGGTAGAACTGGTCCTCCCCCTTCCAATACTTTTACCTTACAATATCCACAAGTTCCTCTTCCTCCACAGGCAGAAGGTATAAATATTTTCTGATCAACTAGGGTTGAAAGCAAAGAATTTCCTCCTTGCACCAAATATTCCTTGTCATCATTTATCACTACTTCTACCTCTCCATAGTTGGCAATTGTATTGTTAGCTATTGTTAACAGCAATGCTAATATGCCTGTAAAAACAGTTACCATTGTAGTTGTTATAATAATTGTGGTCATCTTATCCCCCCTACTGTATCTGGACTATTCCAGAAAACCCAACGAAAGCTAGAGCCATTAAACCTGTAATAATAAGTGTTATACCTGCCCCTTCCAATCCTTTTGGCAGCTTATTGTTCTTGATTCTCTGTTTTGCTCCAGCCATTGCAGCTATAGCTAATGTCCAACCAATACCTGATCCTATTGCAAATCCAACAGACTGCAAAAATGTATAGTTTCTTATGACCATAAATAATGAAACAGCTAGTATAACGCAGTTAACAGTAATTAAGGGTAAAAATATGCCCAAAGTATAGTATAGATTTGTAAAATATCTCTCCACTAGCATTTCTATTAGCTGCACAAAGGCAGCAATAGTGATTATGAATATGATAAACCTTAAGTATTCCAGGCCTAATGGTACTAGTATATAATGATAGATTAAGTAATTGAGCATAGTTGTAAAAGTTAAAACAAAAGTAACTGCCTGACCTAAGCCAAGGGATGTGGGAATTTCATTAGAAACTGAAATAAAAGAACACATACCTAAGAAATTAGAGAAGATCATATTATTTGTAAATATGGAAGCAAAGAATATGACCCATGGGCTTATTTCAATCATGCTGTAACCTTACCCCCTTCCTTTTTTTCCTCTTTCTTCTCTGTCTTGCTTCTTGCCCACCAGAATATAACTCCCATTATGAAGAAGGCTGATGGAGGCATTACCATGATGGTCCATCTTGTCCACCAATTTCCTAATAACTGGATACCAAATATACTTCCAAATCCCATCAGTTCTCTAATAAAAGCTATCATAAGCAGAACCATAGTATATCCCAAACCAGAAGCAATTCCATCTAAAAAGGAACTTATAGGTGGATTGCTTTGTGCAAAGGCTTCACACCTTCCCATAATGATGCAGTTTGTAATTATAAGGCCTACATAGGGCCCTAAGGCTTTGCTCATCTCAGGATAATAGGCTTTGAGAAAAATATCCACTATTATTACAAAGGCAGAAATAATAAGTACCTGTACCACCATCCGTATATGTTTTGGGGTGAACTTTCGTATTATGGATATGGTAAGTTCAGAAAAAGCTGTAACAAATGTCAAGGCTAAGCCCATTATTAGAGAGCTCATCAATAGGTTTGTTACTGCTAGAGATGAACAAATGCCAATTACCTGTCTGAAAACTGGATTGTCGTCCCAAATTCCAGATTTAAATATTTGCTTTACCCTTTTCTTATCCACTATCATAGCCCCCTTTGTTCTGATATGAACTCATATATGCCCTTATTTAATAGCTCTCTTATGGCATTAGAAGTAAGAGTTGCACCGGATATTCCATCCACATTCCCACCAGGAGCTGGCCTATATACTATGTATTCCCCGTCTTGTATATCTCCCAATTTCAAGCCTCTAAACTGCTCCTTAAACCAAGCTTCAGAAATTCTCCCTCCCAAGCCTGGAGTTTCACTTTGGGATACAAAATCTATTCCCAGTATCTCATTATAATCTGACGATATAGCCACATAGGCATGAACACTTCCCCATAGGGCAACTCCATCTACTGGAAAGGCATAGGCAGATATTTCATTTCTATCTTCTATGTAGTAAATTGTCTTATCTCCTACTTCCTTAGACTTTACATGTTGGGTAAAAATCTCTTCTATTTTTTTAGCATCTCCAGAAGGATAATCTATGTTAAATACATAGAGAATGGTGCTTCTTAAGGTAGTTTCTTCATTCAGGGCTATGGCATCTGTTGTTAAATAGTTTATGCCAGCCAATAAAAAGGTGGTTACAGCAGTAACTATTATAGTAAACAATATGGGTAAAATGTATTTCCTCTTAAAATCCTTCATGCTGTCACCTCTTTTCTCTTGTTCTTTCTGCTTGTTTTATAATATTTAACTCCCTCATCTATTAAAGGTGCAAAGGTATTGCCAATTAGTATTGCAAACATCATGCCTCCTGCAAACAATGCATAACCTCGAATTATGACTGTTACTATACCTATAAGTATTCCATATATCCACTTGCCTTCCTTAGTTTTAGGTGCTGAAATAGGATCTGTAGCCATAAATACCATTCCAAAAAGAAAGCCGCCTGAAAGTAATCCAAATAGTGGATCTGGTATGGAAGGACTGCCTAACAGATAAAGGCCTGTATTGGCAACCATAAATCCTACAAAAACTGCCGCCATAATATGCCAGGAGGCCACCTTCTTATAAATCAAATAAATTCCTGCAATTATGATTAAAACAGCACAAGTTTCTCCCAAGGAACCAGATACCTTGCCTAAAAGCAAATTTGAAATAGGTTCTGTAACTCCTGCTTCACGAAACTTTAACATTGGAGTTGATTGGGCAACTGCATCTATGCTTTCAGTTAAATACTTTGTAAAACCACCAGGAAATCCTACTGCTGGCTGATACCACCTGATGGTTAATGGTTCAGGGAAGCTAATATAAATAAAAGCCCTGGCAACCAATGCTGGATTAAATAGATTTTTCCCAAAGCCACCAAATACTTCCTTAGCAAAGAATACTCCAAATACTATTCCCACTACAGCAATCCAGAAAGGCGTCCCAGGAGGCAAGGTCAAAACATAGAGTATACAGGTTACAAATATTGCTTCTGATATCTTCTTACCTTGCTTTTTCTCGTATAGTCCTTCAGTAATAACTCCCCCTAAGGTTACAATCAAAAGAAGAAGCAGGGATCTCCAACCAAAAAAATATATGGAAGCTAAAATCAAGGGAAGCAGGGATATGATTACTGTTCGCATCATCTTCTGCTTAATAAAATAATTCTTCAATATTGAAGACACAAAACCACCTCCATATTATTAAACCGTCCTTTTACCTTGTATAAAATTTATTCCCTTATTTTTCTTAAAATAACAAATATTCAACAGTCTTTTGCTGCTATTTGCATTATAATCAATGGTTTTGATAATGATTTTCATTTACAATTTCCTTTTTTTATGCTATAATTATTTTGGCTTAAATTATCGCGGCAAATATTTGGTATGGAGATGATAATTTGGCAAAAATGATGAAACCAAGATTTAAGGAATGTAGAAGGTTAGGATTAAATGTCTACGGACATCCAAAGGCCATGAACAGAGCAAAGCCAGGCTCTTCAAGGGCTGATAAAAAGCTTTCCAACTATGGTAAACAACTATTAGAAAAACAAAGATTGAGAGCTTATTACGGTGTAATGGAAAAACAATTCAAAAAATATGTGGAAGAAGCAAAGAAATCAAAGGAATTAACTGGTAATGCCCTTGTAAAAATACTTGAAACCAGATTAGATAATATAGTTTACAGATTGGGATTTGCTTCTTCTATTAGTCAGGCAAGGCAAATGGTTGTTCATGGGCATATTAATGTAAATGGAAAAAAAGTAAATATACCTTCTTATAGGACAAAAGTTGGAGATGTAATTTCATTAAGAGAAAAGTCACAAAAAATTGATCTATTTAGAGAAAACTATGTAACAAATCTTACTAACAATCTTCCTTATATAGAAAAAGATGAATCTAGCTTCTCAGGAAAGCTAGTCAGACTTCCTGAAAGAGAAGAAATACCAATTGAAATAGAAGATCAATTAGTAGTCGAATTTTATTCAAGCATATAAATAGGCACCAAAACTGGTGCCTATTTTTTATTCATTCATTACATCGCCAAATAACTCTTCATCTGTAGGCTGGTTGCTTGGAATTGGATAAGATACCCAGGTGACATTTAGTAAGTGTTTCCAAGTGATATTTTCGCTAGATATATTTCCACCCCAAGTTCCACATCCTAAGCTTAAGGTCATTGGCATACCATTAGTCCATGCCCCACTGTTAGCAAGACATTGAGGTTGTCTGACCATAACTCTACTGGTTTTAGTCTTTAAAGCATATTCTAGAATTCGCTGATCATTGGTTGAATGAATACCACAGGAGTGTCCTTTACCCTGATAATTAGTTATTGCATTTACCATATCTATAGCTTCTTCAAAATCCTTGTACTTATAAAGGGTTAGTACAACAGATAGCTTCTCTCCTGAAAATGGATAGTCAGGTCCTATTCCATTTTCCTCTACCATTAGGAATTTAGAATTCTCAGGTATATCAAGGCCTGCAACTTCTGCTATCTTCATTGCTGGTTGAGCTATAATATCCCTGTTTAATACTCCATCTATCCACATTGCAGATTGGAGTTTTTCCTTTTCCTCTTTGTTGAGAAGGTATCCTCCCTCTTCCTTTAAAGCTTCTATCAAGCTATCATATATACCTTCCTGTATGACTAGAGAGTTCTCAGCAGAACAGCTTGTAGCATAATCAAAAGTTTTACTTCTCATTACCTTATTTGCAGTGTCCTTAATGTCAGCTGTTTCATCGACTATGACTACTGCATTACCTACTCCTACACCATAGGCTGGAGTCCCTGATGAGTATGCAGCTTTTACCATTCCAGCACCACCAGTAGCTAAGACTAGGTCACACTGCTTCATCAGCTCTTGAGTTATATCCAAGGTTGGATTTTCAATGCCAATAATTAAGTCCTCTGGCGCATTGTACTTCTTTAGTACCTCTCTCATTATATTAACTATATAGGTGTTTGTTTTCTTAGCTCTTGGGTGGGGAGACATAACTATAGCATTTCTGGTCTTAATTGCCATTATTGCATTAAGAACCGGTGTAGCTTCTGGGTTTGTAGTAGGTAAGACTGCCCCCACTACTCCTACAGGTTTAGCAATCTTTATTATCCCTTTTTCCTCATCCCTTTCTATTACTCCTATGCTTTTCTTGCCTTTCATGTCTCTAAGAGCACCTTTTAGCTTAGTCATTAGTTTTGCATATTTTGATTCATAATTTCCCAACTGGGTTTCTTCAACGGCCATTTCAGCTATTTTTTCTACGGTACCAGGCTTCACTATGTTCCATACAATAGCAGTTACTAGGTGGTCTACTCTTTCTTGATCATATTCTTCAATTACTTCCTGGGCCTTTCTTGCTCTTTCAATTAATTGACTAATATAATCTTTTGCATTCATGGTCATATTATCACCCCTTATATAGACTAAACTTGTATTCCTGACCATACTTCTGCTTTTGGATCCAAAAGCCAGCTATGGTCTTCATCCATGACCCTGTCTGTCCATGGATTTCCGTCTAAATGTCTTATCATCCAACAATAGTACATTCCATAACCTGGAGCAGTTACTTGAGGATGCACATAGCCTCCAGGTATTGCTAAAAAGCTGTTATCTACAACCTTGTATACTTCATCTCCCACAAAGGCAGCTCCAAATCCCTGAGGCTTTGTAAACCTATATAGGTATACCTCTGGCTGTGGATGATGGTGTGGTGGATAGCTTGACCATCTGCCTGGAAGATTAATAACCTCTCCAATTACCATGTTGGAATAAGGTGCTATTTTATAATCGAAGATAGTGCGTACTAATCTCCTTGAACTTTCCCCCAATACCTCTTCGCCAAATATTTCAGTCTTGCAATCTTCCGGTGTATAAAGCTTTGGTTCAAAGGCCCTATCGTTGTCAGTCTTTTGTATAAGCACCTCTGATTCCTCCAATGCCTCCACTTCCACTTCTAGATTCCTTGGTAGATGCAAACACCAAGGCTCGTCATCAAATAAAGAATGTCTTTCCATCTTATGTTTAATTCCATTCCACTTCATGATGACTGTACCTTCTAGTAATAGCAAGGCCATTTCTTTGGATGGTTCCTTAAGCTTGATCTTTTCATCTTTTCTAAACTTATAGATTCCAATGTCCATCATCATTTCCTTGTGTTTTCCATCCATTTCAGTTAAGACATTGTAGCCATAATCATAATTGTCTAACCTATATAACATATAAACCCTCCTACATTGTAATTAAACTGTTCATTACTCCAAAGACACTGGCATTCCTAATTTATGAGATTTCTTTGCAGCCAATCCTATTTCAAGAGATTTAAGTCCATCTATGACACTCACTGGGGGATTTTTATCCTTTAATATAACATCCATAAAGACTTTCATCTCTTCTGCAAAGGAATCCATATATCTTTCTAAGAAAAAGTATTTAGGTTTTTCTGTAATTGTGCCTTCTGCAACAGACCAGACGGCTGTTGAAGGAGTATCGTTTTCAGTTCTTACCATCCCTTTAGAACCAAATACCTCCACTCTCTGATCATATCCGTAGGCGGCCTTCCTGCTATTATCAATGACGCCTATTATACCATTTTCAAATTTTAGCGTAATAACTGCAGTATCCACATCCCCTTCCTGACCAATTAATGGATCTATCTTACAATCAGCTATAGCATATACTTCCTTGACTTCGCTTCCAGTTAAAAACCTTGCCATATCAAAATCATGGATGGTCATATCAAGGAATAAGCCTCCAGAAGCTTTTACATAATCAATATTAGGGGGCTCTGGATCCCTTGAGGTTATTTTAACAACATGTACATCTCCTAACTGACCATTATCAATAAGCTCCTTGACTTTTTTGAAGTTGTGGTCAAATCTCCTGTTGAAACCAATCTGTATTTTAACATTGTTTCTTTCTACTGCCTCCATTACTTCCTTAACACGTTCAACAGTTAAATCTACAGGCTTTTCACAGAATATGTGTTTTTTGGCTTCTGCTGCTTCTATGGCAATCTGGGCATGGGTATCTGTTGAAGAACAAATCAAAACTGCGTCTATTTCTGGATCTTGCAATATTTCGTGGTAATCTTCATAGGCATAGGGTATTCCATGTTTACTGCTCATTTCTTTTGCAGCTTCATACCTTACATCTGAAACAGCCTTTATTTCTACCTCAGGAATTAAGTTCTTTATGCTTAGTGCGTGAACATTTCCTATTCTTCCCGCACCAATTATCCCTACTTTTAATCTGCTTCCCATAAATAATCCTCCATTTCAATTAATAAAGTATCTATAGGCCTGTTTTTTCCCTTATAAAATTTCTTGCTTTCAGGGCATACTCGAAAGGATTAGCCAAAGCAGGATCTTGTTCTGCTTCTACTACTAGCCATCCTTCATATCCGCTTTTTTCAATTACTTCAAAGACATGATCAAAGCTTATACTCCCATCTCCTGGTACTGTAAATACTCCTTCTCTTACGCTTTTTAGGAATGACCATTTTTCAGTTTTTGCCTTTTCCAATACTTCCTTTCTTACATCCTTCAAATGGATATGGACTATTCTATCTATATACTTGTCTATTAAATTATCTACAGCCTCTTGTGTTCCTTCAGAAAAGTATATATGTCCTGTGTCAAATAGCAAATATACATTGGCTGCTGTCTTGTCCATAAACCTATCTATTTCTTCAGGTGTTTGAATTCCTGTTCCCATATGGTGGTGTAGTGATACTTTCATACCTTTTTCTTCTGCCAATTCTGCTAGTTTATTGTAGCCCTCAATGAGTCTATCCCATTCTTGTTCTGTAAATTTAGGCTTTTTTTCAAATATGGGAAGTTCAAGCCCCTGAATGCTATGGCCCTGTTCAGAGCATCCAATTACCCTAGCTCCCATTTCATGAAGAAAATCTCTATGCTTAATGAAGTCTTCTATTACAGTATTTTCATCCTTTGTGGTAAAATATGTGCTAAACCATGCATTGCAAATTTGAAGCCCTCTTAACCCCAATGCCTTTTTTAATACTTTTATATCTCTTGGATATTTATTGCCTACTTCAGAGCCAGTAAATCCAGCCAATGCCATTTCACTTATACATTGTTCAAATGTATTCTCTGCCCCTAATTCAGGCATATCATCATTAGTCCAAGCAATAGGTGCTATAGCTAACTTTATCGTTTCTCTGTCTAACACAGGTACACCTCTTTCCCTCTAATATTTGCGAGCTTTTTTCACATGTTCTTCCATGTCCCTATAAGCTTCCTTAATTGCTTCCTTTTCAGACTGGGAGGCTACTCCTACTCTCCACCAGGATTCATATCCATCAGTCATGGTCTTAGGAAGAACTTTAATATCTATAAGAGTTGTAACATCCTGTTTCTTAGAATCCTCTATTGCAGCTCTTAACTCCTCTACTGTTGTTACCCTATAGGCTTTGGCTCCATATCCTTCTGCTATTTTTGCATAGTCAATTCTCATAAGCTTTCCATCCAGTTTATTTGACTCTTCGTTTCTATATCTGAATTCGGTTCCAAAACTACCCATACCATTAGACATTTGTAAATTGTTTATACATCCAAAGGACATATTATCAAAGAGCAAGATGTTTATCTTCTTGTTTTCCTGTAAGCTGGTTATCATCTCTGAGTGCAGCATCAAAAAGCTTCCGTCTCCTACCATGGCATATACTTCCTTATCTGGGCAAGCTAGTTTAGCACCTAAAGATGCGGCTATTTCGTAACCCATACAGGAATAGCCATATTCCATGTGGTAGGTATTCCTAACCTTTGGTCTCCATACTCTTTGAAGATCTCCTGGTAAGCTGCCCGATGATCCCACAACAATTGCATCCTCTGGTAAGAGCTTGTCTAGCTCTCCAAGTACCCTTGTCTGGGTTAGAACAGAACCAGTATCCTGATGGAATTCTGGTAGCACATGGTCAATATGACCTGCTATCTCTGGTTTGAAACCTTCCCCTGTATATTCAATTGAAAAGAGTCTGTCTAACTCCTTAGCCCATTTTTCTTTAGCATCCTTTATTTCATCAGTATATCCAGATTTATAATTCTTCTCCTTTAATACTTCCTTTAGGGCATCTAAGGCCAACTTGGCATCTGCTACAACAGGCAGTGAATCAAGCTTGTTGGCATGGAATTCTGAAACATTAATACTTATAAACTTCACATTTTCATTTTGGAATAGATACTTGGATGAAGTAGTAAAGTCTGTATATCTAGTACCTACCCCTATTACCAAATCAGCATCCTTAGCTATTAAATTTGCTGATAGGTTTCCAGTTACTCCAATTCCTCCTAGATTCAATGGATGATCCCATTCAATGGCAGATTTTCCTGCTTGGGTTTCTCCAAAGGGTATATTGAACTCTTCAGCAAAGCTTATAAAGCTATCACTAGCTTCAGAATATCTCACTCCACCACCACATATGAGCAGAGGTTTTTTGCTCTTCATTATAAGCTCAGCTGCTTCCAATATTGTATCTTGGCTTGGTGGTCTTCTTTCTATTTTATGAACTCTTTTCTTAAAGAAGTATTCCGGATAATCATAGGATTCTCCTTGTACATCCTGAGGTAAGCATATGGTTACTGCTCCAGTATTAGCAGGATCCGTCAATGCCCTCATTGCATTTATCATTGCAGTCATAAGCTGTTCAGGTCTGTTTATACGATCCCAGTATCTGCTAACAGCTTTAAATGCATCATTGGTGGTTACGCTTAAGTCATGGGGATGTTCTATCTGCTGTAGAACAGGATCTGGCTGTCTAGTAGCATACACATCCCCGGGCAAAATCAATACAGGAATATTGTTTGCTGTTGCAGTAGCAGCTGCTGTAACCATGTTTGCTGCTCCTGGACCAATAGATGAAGTACAAGCATAGATCTGCTTTCTGTGTTTCTGCTTAGCAAAGCCTATAGCCACATGGGCCATCCCCTGTTCATTTCTGCCCTGGTGGAATATTAGGTCTCCTCCACACTCCTCCAAGGCTTGACCAATTCCCAAGACATTGCCATGTCCGAAGACGGCAAAAATACCTTTTACAAATTTTTGTTCCTTTCCATCGAATTCAATATATTGGTTGTCTAAAAACTTTACCAAGGCTTGAGCTGTTGTAAGCCTTATAGTTTTCATAGAATCCCTCCATTTACATGAAACTTACCAACCTAACAGTTCCATCTTTTTAATAGACACCTTTTTAACTTCTTCCATTGGTTTCTTGAATAGTTTTGTCCTATCAAAAACCTCTGGATTAAATTCCATTTCTTGTTTCAACGCCTCAAAAAAGGCCATTCTCAAGGCAGTACCTATATTTACCTTACCAACCTTGTAGTTGCGAAGTCTAATCAGATCTTCGTCCTTAACACCAGTAGAACCATGTATTACTATTGGCATATCAATTAGCTTAATTATTTTTTCCAACCTATCATACTGGATGTTTGCTTCCTGTTTTTGCATTCGGTGTAGGGTGCCAATGGCTACTGCCAAAGCATCTACCCTTGTTTCTTTTGCAAAGTATTCAGCTTCTTCTGGTTCCGTATAAATGCTTTTGATATTCATGTTTTTATCGCTATAAGCTACAGAACCAATTTCAGCCTCTACTGAAACTCCTAAGGGTTTAGCTATCTTTACAACTTCCTTTGTATTCTTGATATTCTCCTCTATGGGAAGCTGTGAGCCATCATACATTACTGAAGTATAGCCTGCCATTATAGCTTTGACAATTATATCAAAGTCCTTGGCATGATCTAGATGAATACACACTGGTACTTCTGCATCTCTTGCCATTTCACTAAATAGTCTTCCAAAGTATCTTACATCCATATATTCAACTGCATCTCTGTTAGTCATCAGTATTACCGGTGCATTGCATTCGGTTGCAGCATCTATAACTGCCTTTGCATCCTCATATCCAAATACGTTGAATGCAGCAACTATTCTATTGTTTTCCACAGCATCCTTTAGTATCCCATTCATATTGACTAACATGTTAACACCTCAAATTATCTATTATAGTTTTCAATAAACTCTTTAATTTCTCTTAAAGTAGGCATTGCATCTGAACAGCTGTGGCTGGATACAACTATTGCAGCTGAAGCTGCTCCCAATTTCATGGATTCAGCAATGCTTAAACCATTCATGAGTCCATATATAAATGCTCCTGCATAAGAGTCTCCTGCTCCAAAGGATTTAAGTGGAGTAACAGGGAATACCGCTCCCTTGATTGCCTCTCCCTCTTTTGTATATGCAATGGAGCCTTCTTTTCCATGTTTGATTACTACTATTTTTGCATTATAGTCAAACCATCTTTTAGCAGTAACATAATCATCCTTATTGCCTTTTGCAGTAAGGACCTCCATCATATCAAATTCTTCTCTTGTGCCAATAATCACATCACACTTTTCGGCAGCTAGGTTATAATACACAGAAGTTTCCTTTTCAGACTTCCATGTATAAGGTCTATAGTCTAAATCAAAGAAAACCACAGTGTTGTGCTTTCTAGCATATTCTAAAGCAGCAAATACTGCTTCTCTTGATGGACTAGAAGCCAAGGCTGTTCCCGATATTAATAGTGTCTTTGAATTCTTAATATATTCTTCATCAATATCATCAACTTCTAGTTTTAAATCTGCTACATTGTCTCTATACATGGTTATGCTGCTTTCACTAGGAGACTTGATTTCCAAGAAAGCCAAGCCAGTTTTAGCTCCTGAGTCATCAAATACAATTTGAGAAGTATCAATATTTTTACTCCTTAGATACTGTTCAACATATCTTCCTAAAGGATCATTGGCTACCCTACCTATAAACCCTGTTTTCATCCCAAGTACTGATAAGGCTACAGTTATATTAGCTGGAGAACCTCCTACATACTTAGTAAAGGTTAAGGACTCCTCCATGGGTCTGTTTATCTCATTAGGGTTTAAGTCAACGGCAGCTCGTCCTATAGCTACAAAGTCCATTTCCTTATTCGGGTCAAATCTTAAACTGTTCATATTTATCACCTCAGTAAAATAAAGTTATTTCTTCCTGTTCTTCCTCATGTCTAGAACAACAGCTACAATTATAATTACCCCTTCAACAACCTGTTGCCAATAAGCATGAACCCCTAATAAGGTCAATCCATTTCTAAGAACTCCAAGTATTAAAGCACCAATTATAGCTCCACCTACAGTACCAATACCTCCCGCATGGCTGGTACCTCCAATTGTGGTAGCTGCTATTGCTGTCAACTCATAACCTGTTGCAGCTCCAGGGTGAACACTTCCTACACGGCCTGCAAATACCAATGCTGCCACCCCATACATAATTCCTGCGTAGGCATATATTCTCACTAGATTTTTCTTTATGTTCACTCCAGAAACTTCAGCTGCATGCACATTTCCACCTATTGCATATACGTTCTTTCCAAAGCGAGTATGATTTAGTAAAATCCAAGTAATTAATGCCATAATTCCATATATTAGTACAGGAACTGGCAGTACTCCAATCTTTCCCCCTATTGCCATGAAGTCACTTGTTAGGGTGCTGACCGGTTTCCCTTCGGTATACATTAGAGTAAAACCTCTTGCTATTGTAGTCATTCCCAAGGTTGCTATAAAGGGAGGAATTGCAGTGTAAGCGATAACACTACCATTTATAAGGCCTAAAATACCACCTACTAATAAAGCTGCAAGTATGGGAACTATTACTGGCAACTCTCCTAAATTCGGGAAATATTTTGTGGCAGCAGTAGCTGATTGGCCTAAACTAGCAGCAACTATTCCTGAAAGAGCTACTAGGGAACCAGCAGACAGGTCTATTCCTTTAGATATGATTATTAGGGTAAGACCTAGAGACATGATTCCATATATTGAACTTTGAGTTAATACGTTAAATAGATTTGAAGGAGAAAGGAAATTAGGCCTTAATATAGACATGATTATTACCATGAAGATTAAAACAATAGCTATGTTGTACTTTCTTATGAGTTTCCTTAACTTTGAATCTTTAGCTAAATTTGCTTTTTCAGTTAACACCTTTGTCTTTTCACTCATTTTTAACCAACTCCTTACTTTAAGACTGTTCTAATACTGTTTGTCCAGTTGCATATGATATGATTTCCTCTTGGGTCAGATCCTTGGAGTTGTCCAGAATAGCAGACACCTTGCCTCCATGCATAACCATTATCCTATCACTCATGCCCATTACTTCTGGAAGCTCTGAAGATACCATAATTACACATTTGCCTTGCTTAACTATATCTCCCATCAGCTTATATATCTCGGCTTTTGCCCCAACATCAATTCCCCTTGTGGGTTCATCCATAATGAGTATTTCAGGCTCTGTCAAAAGCCATCTTGATATAAGAACCTTTTGCTGATTACCTCCACTTAAGTTCATAATCTTTTGTTCAATGGATGGTGTCACTATACGGATGTTTTCTACATACTCATTTACATCACTTTCGGCTTTGCTATGGTTAAATAATCCAAAGGATTTCCTATACTTAGAAAGGTTTGCAATGATCATGTTATCTGCTACAGAGAGAACTGGTATTATTCCGTTCAGTCGCCTATCTTCTGTAACCAAGCCCATCTTTGCTTTAATAGCATCCTCAGGGGTTTTAATATCTACTTCCTTGCCGTGAATTGTAACTCGCCCACCTGACTTATTCCTTAAACCAAATAAGGTCTCTACCAGTTCAGTTCTTCCTGATCCTACAAGTCCAGCAATACCAAATATTTCTCCTTTTCTTACATTAAAGGATACATTTTGAAAGGCATGTTGGCTGGATAGGTTTTCTACCTCAATCAGTACCTCTCCAATATCACAGGCCTCCTTAGGATACATGTCTTGTATATCTCTTCCTACCATCATCTTAATTAGGGTAGGTACATCTAAATCTTTTTTATCTTTTGTCCCTATATACTCCCCATCACGAAGAACAGTTACTCTATCACAGATTGTAAATATCTCCTCAAGTTTATGAGAAATGTATATTATAGCTTTGCCTTCTTCTTTTAATCTCTTTATTATTTTGAATAGCTGTTCAACTTCTTTATTGGTTAATGCAGAAGTAGGCTCGTCCATTATTATTAGCTTGGCATCGTAGGAGATGGCTTTTGCTATTTCCACCATCTGCATCTTTGCAACAGTCAATTCTACCATATGGGTATCTGGTTCAACATCTAATTCCAATCTATCTAAGAGTTCCTTAGTTTGGTTGAACATCTTTTTATGGTCAACTAACCCAAAAGCCTTAAGAGGCTCTCTACCTAACCAAATATTTTCCATTATAGATCTATGCTCTATGGGACTAAGCTCTTGATGAATCATTGAAATACCTATATTTATTGCATCTCTAGTATTATAGTTTTTAACTAGCTTTCCATTAAAGTATATATCACCTGAAGTTTGTGGATATATCCCATTTAGACACTTCATCAGTGTAGATTTACCTGCACCATTTTCTCCAACTAAACCATGTACTTCTCCAGGTTTTATCTGCAGGGTTACTCCTTTAAGGGCCTTTACCCCTGGAAATTCTTTTGTAATATTCTTCATTTCTAATATATAATTTATCTCTGCCATCTTCATCCCTCACTTTAATCTACATAGGATAAGATGTACATCTTATCCCATGTAGAAAGGTATTATGGATACAGTGGAATTATTTCATGTATTCTTCTACATTGTCCTTAGTCACTAATTTAAATTCTATCCAAGTGACCTTCTCTGGTGTTTCTCCTTGAAGAACTTTATGAACTACATTTACTGCTCCTTCGCCTTGTCCATTAGCATCTTGAAGTACTGTAGCTGCTAATTTGCCTTCAGATACTAGTTGAACTGCATCTGGTATAGCATCTACGCCCATAACAATTACATCATCTCTACCAGCAGCTTCTAGAGCATTTATGGCACCTATTGCCATTTCATCATTGTTGGAAAGAATTGCCTTTAATTTGTCTCCATATGCTGTAATCCAGTTTTCAGTTATGTTCATTCCTTGATCCTTTTGCCAGTTTCCTGATTCCTTTGCTAGTATTTCTATTCCTGGATACTTGCTAAGAATGTTCTCATTTCCTTCAGTTCTCTTAACTGCTCCTTCATTACTCAATATTCCCATTAATATAGCTACTCCGCCTTCTTCTCCCATTATTTCTACTAGATATTCAGCTTGAAGTTCACCTGCGATGATCTCTTGAGAACCAACATAGTATACTCCGTCAGGTACTTCCCCTTCTCCAAATGGATTTCTGTTAACATATACTAATGGAATTCCAGCTTCTACAGCTGCATTAGTAATAGGTTCCATAGCTGATGTATCAACAGGTACTACTATTAGAGCGTCTACTCCTTGTTCTATCATAGCCTTAACTTGGTCTTGCTGTCTTACAACGTCTTCCTGTGAATCTTGAATTTCTATCTTATATCCATATTCTTCTGCTTTTGCTTTGGCTGCATCAAAAATGTATGTTTGGAAAGTATCATTCATGTTATTAATAGCATATCCGATAGTAATTTCTCCATCATCACTTCCCGTTGAGCTGTCCTGTGAACACCCAGTAATAGCTAACATAGCCACCAATAGAAATACTAATAATTTTTTCATAATTTTCCCCCTTTTATTAAATGATTACATAGCAGTTGGGACTTTGTTATGTTTCTGACTTTTCTGTAAAATGCAAACGTTTGTGTGCCTGAGTAAAAAAATAACTAAATAGTTTTGTAATGTTTTTATTTTTATATATATTCCCAAAATTTTATCTTTATAACTACCTCCTTTCTTTTTTTGAAAATCACATGAAATTTGCTGCATATTAAGAAGAAAAGCTGCTTTGATCATAGTAGTTGAGTAGCTTTATGTCAGAAAACACTTATGATGTCCAAGATAGGTCGTATTATTTTAAATTATAATTTTAAAGAAAACGTTTGTCAATAAAATCTATCTATATTTTGAAAATTATCAGAAAATTCGCCTTGCAATTTCCTATCTTCCCTTCACTAAAGGGGATAGATTATATTACCTAGTAGTCTTCCTCACTATCAGTTTAGGTTCAAGTATCATAGCCTTATTTACTCTATCTTCATCATCCCTTATTTCCTGCAGTAGCAATTCTAATGTATTTTTCCCCAACAGATACTTTGGTTGACGTATTGTTGTCAGTTGAATTTGGTGAAATTCAGCATAAAATATATCGTCAAACCCAATTACCCCTAGTTGATCTGGCACCTTGTATCCATGAGTGGCAGCATAATGCAGTATACCTAAAGCTATAACGTCATTTCCTGCAAAGATGGCATCAACTTTGTTATGACTGTTTAGTAACTCCTCTGCTAATTTATAACCCCCGCTAACTGTAAAGTCATTATGCCTTATTAACTCTCTTTCAACCTTCCTGCCATGTTCCTTTAAGGCTTTTATATATCCTTCCACCCTTTCTAGGTTACTATGGGCTTCCTTTTTACCCCCTGCATAAGCTATGTTCTGATAACCTCTTTCTATCAGATACTTAGTTGCCATGTATCCTCCCTTTTCATTGTCAACCTTCACATAGCTACAGGACTTGTCCCCCTGCCAGCCTTCCAATAGGATGAAAGGAACATTTATCTTGGAAAAGTACTTCTCATCTACATCATCTTTAGCTGGCTTTAAGATTATACCATCAACTCTTTTCTCCAATAAGGTCTTTAAGTGTTTCTTTTCTATGTCAAAATCCCAATTGGAAATACAAAGTAGGATGGTGTATCCATTTTCATTGGCAGTATCTATTATGCCCTGAGTAACTTCTCCAAAAAATGAGTTAGCAATGTCAGGGATTACAACTCCAATTGTCTTTGTTCTTTTCTTTACAAGTCCCCTTGCCATATCATTAGGTTGATATCCCATCTTCTTAGCCTGTTCTATTATTCTCTCTCTGGTTTTTTTGCTAACTCCTGGCTTGTTATTTAATGCTCTAGATACTGTAGAGTATGATACTCCTAAGGACTTAGCAATATCCTTAATGGTTACACTCATTATATCCCTCTTTTATTTAATATAATAAACTACTTAAGCTTGATTACAGTTCTGTTAGCCACTGCTTCCTTTGCAGCAAAGGCCCATTGAACTGCTTTGTACCCATCCATAAGATCTGCTATTGGTTTTTTGTTATTCTCTATACAGTCCACAAAATGTCTTAATTCCGCTTCAAAGGTTGGTTCCCAAAAATCATAAAACCATTCTACACATTCAATATTTGCTCCATTCTTGTTTAAGGAAATCACTCTATCCTTATTGGGAAGGGATCCCATTCTTAAGCAACCATCTGTACCAAATACTTCTATTTCTACATGATAGCCATAGGTGGAGTTTCTAGATGTTTCCATAAAGCCCATTGCTCCATTGTCAAAGCTCATAGTAATGATACAGTTATCTATATCTCCTACTTCTTTTAAGCCTTCAAAAGCAAATACTCCTCCCATGCCATATACTGTTTCTGCATCAGCTCCTATAAGCCATCTTGCTAAATCATAATCATGGATTAACATATCAAATACAAGACCGCCACTGGTTGGACTAAATTTTACTAAGAATTCTTCCATGGTTTTTGGGTCTCTGTTAACCATTCTGATTAGAATGGGCTTGCCTATATATCCTTCATCTATTTTCTTCTTCAACTCAATTACGGATTTATCAAATCTACGATTAAAACCAATTTGAAAGATGTTAACCTTGTGCTCTTCTAATGTGTTTTTTATCAAGTCAATTTCCTCAAGAGACATTCCAAGAGGCTTTTCACAAAATATATTTTTCACTCCAGCTTTAGCAGCTTCACATATCATTTCGCAGTGAAGGGCTGAATTAGATGCAATAACTACTCCATCTAGCTCCTCAATTCCAATTAGCTCCTGATAATCTTTAGTCACATACTTTGGATTCATCTCATTCTTTATAGTATCTAACTCTTCTTCAACTGTACTGCATATTCCAGTTAATTCAGCCTTAGGAATTCTATAGTGTATATTCTCAGCATGTTTCCTACCTAGCCTACCAAGGCCTATGATTCCTAACTTTATTTTTTCCACAAGCATCCCCCCCTTTGTTATTATATTAACACTTTCTGATGTTAAAACGTTTGCCTTAAAATTTAGTTATATTTATCTAATTAATTTTCTTATCTGTGTAAAGTGTTTTGCAAACGTTTTTTTTATTATAATTTATTGCAGTTTCCTTTGTCAATATTTTCGTTTGTATATTCTAAATTGTCAGCATATTATTTTAAACAGAATAAAAGCCCTTTCGGGCTTTTATAAATACATCTTTACTTCGTATTTTCCTTTTAGTTCATTAGTCCTATCAGCAAACTTTTCTCGTTGCTTTAAGGATATTAAGTGGCTTTTAATCTGATCCTCTACATCTGCTAATGGAGTATGGCCAGGCTCTTTCCTGCTGATAAGCTTTATTATATGATATCCAAATTGTGTCTTAACCGGTTCACTTACCTGATTTTCATCCATGGAGAAAACAGCATCTTCAAATTCTTTTACCATCTGACCTCTTGTGAATTCTCCTAAATTTCCTCCATTTTCTATTGAAGGACAGTTTGAATATTTTCTTGCTGCTTCTTCAAAGGGCATTCCCTTGTTTAACTGATCAAGTATATCCTTTGCCTCATCTTCACTGTCCACAAGTATATGGCTTGCGCTTACCTTTTCAGGTGTCTTAAAGTCCTCTTCATGGTCAGCATAATAATTCTTTATTTCATCATCCCTTACTTCTATATCTGAAAACAACTTTTCAACGGTATATTGTATCAGTACTTGTTTCTTAATATTTTCAAGGCGATTGATGAAATCTTCTTCCTTATCCAATTGATCTTCAATAGCCTCCAAGTAGAAAAGCTCCTGGTTAATAAGCTCGTTAACTAGATTCTTTAATCCATCTGGAGTTCTAAATTGAATAGCTACTTGTGGAGATAGCTTATTCAAAAAGTCGTGTGCCTCTTGCTCAGTAATATCCTTGCCATTTACAGTGGCTAAAACTTTCTTATCATCCATAATCTTATTCTCCTTTATTCTTTAGTCTATTTGAAGTTATCATATTGTTCTTTAATTGTCAAACACTATATGTTAGCACTTACTCACCAAACTGATCTTTTCTTTCCCTTACCCTATCGTCTGAGTCTACTACCTTTCTGTAATATTCCTTTTCCATTAATGGTGAAGCTAATAGAAAATCTGCAGTTGAGTAATTAGTAGCAATAGGTATATCATAGAGTACTCCAATACGTAGAAGAGCCTTTACATCAGGATCATGAGGCTGGGCTTCTAGTGGATCCCAAAAGAAAATCATAAAATCTATTTTCCCTTCTGCTATACGGGCTCCTATCTGTTGATCACCACCTAGAGGTCCTGATTTGAAAGGCCTTACAGGTAAACCAGCTTTTTCGCTTATCAAAGTAGCCGTTGTCCCTGTGCCATATAAGAAGTGTTTGCTTAACTTGTCCTTATTTTCCATTACCCATCCCAAGAGATTGTCCTTCTTATTATCGTGGGCAATTAAAGCTATGTGCTTATTACATTCCATCTTAACTTTTTTAAACCTGTAGCCTGCTTTCATAATAACAACTCCCAAAATATTTGTATACTTTTAATTTACACAAACTAGGGCAAAAATACAAGTAATATATAAAAATAAGGTAATGGTTTGCATATTAATTATGTGAAATTATAAAAATACTCAAATAGGCTTAATAAAACTTATCCAATGTGTTATAATTTTATGGAAGATTATTAGAAAGGTGGTTAAATAGTGGCTTTGAAATTTAATAAAAGAATAATAGCACTAATTATTGTTATTGTGGTTGTGGCTACAACTTTGATTTCTGTGTTGCTGAATATGAATTCCGGTGGAAATACAGTTGCAGTTGTAGGAAGTGAAAAAATAACCAAGGATCAACTATATGAAGCCTTAGTAGAGTCTAATGGCGAACAGGTATTAAATTCATTAGTAATAAAAAAGATTATCCAACTAGAAGCTAAAAAACAAAAGATTAAAGTCTCCAAGGACGAAGTACAGGAAGAGTTGAATAAAACCATTGAGAACTTTGGAGGTAAAGAAGCCTTTAATAGTGCTTTAGAATACTATGGCTTAACAGAAGAAGTTTTAAAAGAAGACATCGAAATGAATTTATACGTAAGTAAACTATTAGAATCCAAAGTAGAAATCACTGAGGATGATATGAAAAATTACTTTGAAGAAAACAAGGATTCCTTTAAGCAGGAAGAACAAGTAAAAGCACGTCATATATTGGTAGAGGATGAAGAGACAGCTAAGGAAGTAAGAAAGAAACTAGATGATGGCGAGGACTTCGAAGAATTAGCTAAGAAGTACTCTACTGATACTGGTACTAAAGAAAAAGGTGGCGATTTAGGTTTCTTCTCAAAAGGAGAAATGGTAAATGAATTTGAAGAAGTAGCATTTGCACTAAAAGTAGGAGAAATTAGCCAACCTGTTAAAACCAACTATGGATACCATATAATAAAAGTAGAAGAAAGAACTGAAGCAAAAGAAGCTAATTATGAAGAAAGCAAGGATGAAATAAAAGAAATCCTACTTGAAGAAAAATTACCAACTGTATATCAAAGTTGGATTCAAGAAAAAATGGAAGAATACAAGGTACAGACTTTCCTATAAAATACCTTAAAATAGATAAAAGTGGCTTTGCCACTTTTATCTATATATAAGCCTTTCATCTTCTTTTAATATAAGCCGATTTTCTCTTAAATTAAGTATCTGCTTAGTCCTATCCCCATCTCCTAAGGAATCTAAATATACTATCTCTTCTGGTTCAATCTTGATTATTTTAAGCTCCCTTTGTTCATGTTCCAGCTGATATGGATCTGGATGGTATCTTTTTGCCTCATCAAATAGTTCCTGGTTGTCTATACTGGTTGTAGCTTTGCCGAAAATTTGTACCCCTTTTATCTGTCTATAGTTAATATAGTTGGTATTTACTAGCAGGCAAACATTGGGATTCTGATGTATGGCTTTAAATTTTTCGCCACCAGCTGATACTATATATAATCTCAAGTTGTCTCCTACTACATACTGAACCGGGCTGCTTCTTGGAACATTATTCAAACAGGTTGCTAAAGAACCTTCCTTATGTTCTTTCAGAAACTCCCATATTTTTTCTTTTAATTCCTCAACTGTCATCCTATCGTTCATGTGCTTCACCACCCATGTTTATTGTATTTACTCCTATTATCTTACATTTGGGCGTAAACTATTCAGGTATAAAATAAATGATAATCTTTCTGTTTTGTCATATATTAGAAACACCAAACCACAGGCTAAAACATTTGTAAGGAGATGGAATCCGAATCCTTTCTTTTGCTAATATTAAGTAAAAGCCCTTCCGATGCTACCATCGGAAAGGCTTTTTTCATTAATCTCTATATAGCTTTGCCAGTTCTATAGCCAATTGGCTAGCAACTTTAGCATTGTTATAAACTAAATGAATATTTGCTGTTAAGCTATCTCCCTTAGTTATTTCCTTTACTTTAGATAGTAGGAAAGGAGTCATTTCCTTACCTTTTACTCCCTGGCTTTCAGCTTCTTCTACTGCATCATTTATTGCTTTGCTTATAAACTCATGGTCTATTTCATATTCTTCTGGTATTGGATTAGCTATTACCAAACCGCCATTTAATCCTAAGCCCCATTTAATATTTATTGCTTCCGCCAACTCTTCAGCTGTATCTACCCTATAGTCAACCTTAAAGCCTGATTTCCTGCTGTAGAATGCTGGTAGTTCATCAGTTTTAAAGCCTACTACAGGAACCCCATTGGTTTCTAGATATTCCAATGTTAATCCAAGATCTAATATGGATTTAGGTCCAGCACATACAACTGCTACATTGGTAGTTGCTAATTCCTGCAAGTCTGCAGATATGTCAAAAGTTTCCTGAGCATTTCTATGAACTCCTCCAATGCCTCCTGTAGCAAATACTTTAATTCCAGCTAAAGCTGCTATTATCATAGTTGCAGCAACAGTTGTACCACCATCCAATTTTCTGGATATAACAAAAGGTATATCCCTTCTTGAAGTCTTTACTATGTTTTTGGATGTTGCAAGATGTTCTAATTGCTTCTCATCTAATCCAACTTTAATTCTTCCGTCTATTATTGCAATAGTAGCTGGAACAGCACCCTCATTCCTGATAATTTCTTCTACCTTCTGGGCTGTTGTTACATTTTCGGGGTAAGGCATACCATGGGATATTATTGTTGACTCTAAAGCTACTATAGCTTCTCCCTTGTGTAAGGCCTCCAACACTTCTGGTTTAATATCAATATACTTCTTTAACATATGTTCACTTCCTCCATATAAAATTCAATATTATTAACAGACATATTTGGACTTATGGTATTCTCATGGGAAAGAGCAATCATTGAAGCAGCAATGCCCATCTTTGCACTTTCCTTTATACCTTTATCCTTTAGATATGAATATACTAAGGCGGCCATAAAAGCATCTCCAGCACCTGTTGCATTTACAACTTCAATACTTGGACCTTTTACCCTGCCTGTAGTTGTGCCATCATGATAGAATACTCCATCACTTCCTAAGCTGATAAAAACTCTTTTTACTCCTTGGTTCAAAAAGTATTCTCCGGCTCTTTTTAAGTCATCTTCACTGTCTATTTTTATACCTGAAAGGATTTCCGCTTCTATCTTATTGGGTTTTATAGTGTGAAAATGGCCAATTAAATCCTTTACCTTCAAGGCTTTTGTACTGGATACTGTATCTAGAAAGAAAATCTTATCTCTATAAGTAGTAACCAAGTATTCTATTACATCTCTTGGTATATTTGTGTCAATCACTAGAGCTAAGGCATTTTCTATAATATGGCTCTTATCTTTAATGAAATCCACTGTCATCCTATCAAGTAGATCCATATGAGAAATGGACAGAATCATATCCCTATCTTCATCTAGAATAGATAAATAGGTAGAAGTAGATTCTCCTTCCAGTATAAGAGAGTCCTTCATGTCTATGCCAACTGATTTAGATTCATCAATTATCTTTTTGCCTAGTACATCATTACCTAAGACAGATATTAATTTTACAGGTACTCCTAACCTTGCCAGGTTCTCTCCTATGTTTCTTCCTACCCCTCCTAGGGAAAACTTAACTTTTCCAGGATTTGAATCCCTGTATATCAGCTTGTCATATGGAATACCTTGAATATCAATATTAGCTCCTCCGACAACTGCTACATAAGAATTTGAGCGAACAATATACCCTCTACCTAGGATATAACCCTTTTTTATTAAATTGCTAATATGAACTGCTACTGAAGACCTAGTTATGCCTAAGGTTTCTGCAATTTCATTTTGACTTATCATAGGGTTCTTATTAATTAAATCTAAAATCTCCTGTTCTCTATTAGTCATATCCACCCCAACTTTTGTTTATATACTTAATATTTGCTTATATTCTATTACATGTTAATAGGATTGTCAATAAATAAAAAAAGAAAATTTTATAAAAATATATTTGACTACTTGTTTTCCCAAGACTACTCTCTAGTATGGGCAATCCTACTAGCAGCAGCTGCTGCTAGGGCAGCAACCAGATCATCTAGAAAAGTATTCACGGCTTTTCCCTTGTGGCTATCCAACTTTTTAATTATTCCTTTTTTCTCCTTATCCAAGTATCCATAATTGGTAAGCCCAATAGTTCCATATACATTTACTATGGATAAAGGTATTATTTCATCTATTCCATATAGCCCTTCATCTGATTCCACTATGCTTTGTAGGGGCTCAGGCAAAAGCTTTTTTTCAGCTAACTCATCTAGTGCTATACCAGTTAAAATTGCATGGATTATTTCCCTTTTAGTGAGTACTGCTTTCACATTCTCAATACAAGTATCTAAAGTCAAGTCTGCATAATAGCTCTTTTGTAGTCTATATACTAATTCCCCAATATCTTTA
This sequence comes from Tissierellia bacterium, assembly GCA_012735215.1. Classification (GTDB taxonomy): domain Bacteria; phylum Bacillota; class Clostridia; order Tissierellales; family Tepidimicrobiaceae; genus JAAYHX01. The sequence continues at coordinate 29,010 of JAAYHX010000016.1, read as the reverse complement.
ATGGTTACTCCTCTTCTTGCTAACATATCTATAGCTGTCTTACTCAAATCCTTCTTATCGTATTCTTTCATAAAATACCCCTCTCTTTACACAAAATATATCTAACAGTAATATTTATATGTACCCTAATTATGTTTTTCAATTCATTGGTTAGACTTTTTTAACTAAATATATATTATTCCAATTGAAAAGTTCATAAATTTATGCTATCATATTTAGGTAATAGGGGCGATTAGCTCAGTTGGTTAGAGTGCCACGTTGACATCGTGGAGGTCATTGGTTCGACTCCAATATCGCCCACCATTATAAAGCATCTATGTAATGTAGATGCTTTGTTTTTTTAAAAGATAAACCTAGTATGATCATTATCTAGATAATTGACTTTGGCAGAAATCCTTACAATATTAAATCTTGGATCATAGTCAATTTTTGCATCTTCAGGTCTCCCATCATCCCCTCTAAACTGCAGATAGCTTTCCAATAAGTTCATAGCATAATCGTCATTTAATTCATCATAGTCCCGCTTGTACTCGTCTGCTGAAATTTCCAACACAAGATTGTGGTTTCCTCTGTCAACAAATCTCCTTTCTATTACATTGTTGAAATCCAAATTAGCCCTCCTTTTCCTACGTATTATTCCTTCATTTATATTCTTCCTTCTAAAATTATTTTTATGTTATTGGCCAATCAGGAATAATATGAAATTTAAGAGTTAAAATAACCCTAGCATCATAAGCTTTCAAAGGAGGAAATCAATGTCTGATAATAATTTAAAAAACAAACCTTTATCCTATTGGCTAACATCTACTCATGATACCAATTATCCAACATTAAATGAAGATCTTGATGTAGATATAGCAATTATTGGTGGAGGACTTGCTGGCATATCCTGTGCTTATCTGCTCCAGAAAGAAGATTTTAAAATTGCAGTTATTGACGCTGGTAGAATCTGTCAGGGAGCCACTGCTCATACAACAGCAAAGATTACCTCACAACACGGACTCATCTACAATAAGATAAGAAGGCAGCTAGGAGATGAATTGGCAAGGCAGTATGCAGAAGCTAACGAAAAAGCCATAAGTGAATTTAAAAAGATCATAGATGAACATCACATTGAATGTGATTATATACTACAATCCGCCTTTGTATATACGGAACAGGAAAAATATATCAAACAAATTGAAGATGAAGTAAAAGCAGCATCAGAGTTGGGAATAAAGGCATCCTATGTGGAAGAAATACCATTTGCCATACCTATACATGCGGCTGTAAGATTTGATAATCAAGCCCAGTTCCACCCACGAAAATATGTATTGAGCCTAGCTAAAATCATCCATGATAACAAGGTACTCATATTCGAAAATACTAGAGCAATAAATATTGAAGAAGATGATAAGTATATTATCATAACGGAGCAAGGAAAAAAAGTTAGAGCTGAAAAAGTTATACTTACAACCCAATACCCCTTTTACAACAAAAAAGGCCTCTACTTTTCCAGACTCTACCCGAAAAGATCCTATATAGTTGGAATACAAGCCAAAGAAAAATATCCTGGTGGCATGTATATAAACGCAGAAGATCCTGCCAGATCCTTAAGAAGCCAAAATACAGATAAAGGAGAGCTCATATTGGTAGTAGGCTCCAATCACACTACAGGACAAAGTGAAGATACAGAAAAACACTATGAAGAGCTTATAAATTTTGCCCAGGATATATTTACTGTAGAGGATGTCCCCTATAGGTGGTCCACACAGGATTACACTACTCCTGATGGTATCCCTTATATTGGACATTTTACATCTGATACAACAAATATGTATGTAGCAACTGGATTCCAGAAATGGGGCATGACAAACAGCATGGTTGCAGCCATGATCATTAGGGATTTAATCCTAGAAGGAAAAAGCAAGTGGCTAGATGTCTACAATCCCTCACGGAAAAATATTATTCCATCTGCCAAAAACTTCATTTTAGAGAATCTAAAAGTAGCTGAAAATATATTGGAAGGTAAACTGTCCTCATTGCCAGACAATATTGAAGTAAAGCCCAATGAAGCAAAAGTAGTTAAAATTGAAGGAGAAAGAATAGGCATCTACCGAGACCAAGAAGGACAGTATCATTTAGTTAACACTACATGTCCTCATATGGGATGTGAATTGAATTGGAATCAGGCTGAAAAATCTTGGGACTGTCCATGTCATGGTTCAAGGTTTACCTATAAAGGGGACATAATAGAAGGACCTGCAATTAAATCCTTAAGATTCTCTAATGATGTTAATACTATTGAAAAGTTAATTAAGGATGATTTTTAATAAACTAATAATAAAGGCAAAGTATCCCTGGAATATCCTAGCCCAATTAAATTCAAATTAATAATAGATAATCATAATAAAGATGAAAGGAAGAATGCCATGAAAAATCATAACAAAAGGGATAGGATATTTATAAACAAGATTTCGGCACCAAACAACATAAAGTCTGTTTCAAGGGGACCTGTTGGAAGTGCTGATAAAGATTCATTTTGAGTATATGCAGGAATCAGGCATGCCGTTGGCTCTGTTATAACTAAGGAAGATGGTACAAAACTAGTATGTACTGATGACGGCTCTTGGCAAAATATTTAGATTAATATCCAGTAATATTTGTATATAAATCTGATTAGAAACAAAGGCTTATTTTACTAGAGCCTTTGTTTTTATGCTCAGTTGACTTTTTGGCCAATATATTTATAATTAATTTGTAAACTACACCCTAAAATAAAGAAGGGACCTACATGCATAAAATAATTGAATATGAACAACTAATCAACAATGAAATAAAAGGGACTTACCAATTAATAGATGTAAGAAGTCCAAGTGAGCACAAGGCTGAAACTATTCCAGGTTCAATCAACCTTCCTCTTTTAGATGATGAAGAAAGGACTAGGGTTGGAACAGTTTATGTAAATGAAAGTGCAGATAAAGCAAAAAAATTAGGGATAGAAATAGTATCCAAGAAGCTTCCTGACCTTTACAGCAAAATTATAGATCTGAGCAATCAATATGATAATCTTATATTTTTCTGTTATAGAGGAGGCTTAAGAAGTAAAGTACTTGTGTCCCTATTAGACTCTCTAGGTATAAGGGCCTTTAAACTTAACGGAGGTTATAAAAGGTATAGAAAATATGTAATTAAAGCCTTGCCAGAAATAGTGAAGAAGGTAAATTTTGTTGTCATTCACGGGAATACAGGTACTGGCAAGACTCAAATACTAAAAATCCTTAATCAAAAGAGTATGGATGTACTGGATTTAGAGGGCTGTGCAAATCATAGAGGATCTTTTTTTGGAAGCATTGGTCTAGGGAAGCAAAATACTCAAAAAATGTTTGAAAGTCTAATTTATGAATCCTTAAGTAAAAGCAAGTCTAGTATAGTATTTGTAGAAGGGGAAAGCAGAAGAATTGGAAGAAATATCATTCCAAAATGCATATTTCAAAAGATGTGGGAAGGAACTCACATAAAGGTAGAATCAGATCTTGATATAAGAGTCAATAATATAATTAATGATTATGTTAATGCTAACAATGAGGAGTTAATCAAGTCATTAAATTTCCTAAAATCAACTTTAGGAATCAAAAATATTGAAAGATATGCTGATATGATAAGAAAGTTTGAATATGAAGATGTAGTTCGGGAGCTTATGATCAAGTATTATGATCCCCTATACAAAAGAGAGAATATTGATTTCGCAGCAACTTTCAATAGTAATAATCCTGAAGAAGCAGCTTGCCAAATAATTAAATGGTCAAAGGATAATCTAAAAGGATGGCATTAAAAGCCATCCTTTTAGATTATCTATCGTACTTGACTAAAGAATTTACATAGTAGTCTTTTAATTTTTCCCTTCCACCTAAATTCTCCAGCTCAATTAGAAACTCCATGGCTACAACTTCCCCACCAATTGATTCAATCAATTTAGCTGCAGATAACATAGTTCCACCAGTAGCTAGTAGGTCATCTACAATAGCTATCTTTTTACCTTTTTCTATAGAGTCCTTATGTATCTCCAGCGTGTTTTTCCCATATTCTAACTCATAATCATAGCTTACTGTTTCAGCAGGTAATTTCCCTGGCTTTCTAACTGGTATAAAGCCCACTCCTAAAGCATAGGCTACAGCTGACCCAAACAAAAACCCTCTTGCTTCTGGTCCAGCTACATAGTCTACTTGCTTATCTTTTAGATCTTCTACAATCATCTTTACAGCCTCTTTAAAGGCCTCCCCATCTTTTATCAAAGTGGTTATATCCTTAAAGCTTATTCCTTTCTCCGGGAAATCTTCAATTACTCTTATCTTTGATTTAAAGTCCAAAATGTTTCCCTCCTAAATCTATGAAATATTACTATTTAAGTTTATCATATTTTAATACTTTTAATAGTACTTAAATAAAAAAATTTTTATTTTCTAGCTCAAAACATATAAAAACTGTTTAATAATACCATGTTCTTACTAAAAACATAAAAGAAAAGCAGATCATCATATCTGCTTTTCCAAATATTATATATTTGCCTCTTCTAAACAGTAACTTTTTCCTTTTGGTTAATTTCATTCCACAATTCTTCTGCTCTATCCCTCCACTGTTCCGCATAGGGTTTGGTTTTTGCAACAAGGTCTTCCACCCTTTCTGGAGATTTTAGATCTGTAGACTTAGCCTTAGTTTCCTTAACCATCAACTCAATAAATTCTGGATTCTCTAACATTGGACAGGGTCTTAGGTGGTTCTCGTTGAAAGGTTGGTTTTTCCTGAATGCCATAAACAAAGGCTGCTTTAAAGCTTCTATCAAACTTACTTCCCTTATATTGGCAGTTGAATAATGTATAAATACGCAGGGTTCCACATCTCCATTTGCATTGATGTGAAGATAGTTCTTTCCACCTGCAATACAGCCTTTTACAGCAGGTCCATCATTTTGAAAATCAATTAGGAAGATTGGTTTACCACCTTCTAAGGCTCTAGTTTCTCTTATTCTCCTCATTACATACTCCCTCTGATCCTTGTCTGGCAGCAATTCAACAGAAGCATCATTACCTATTGGCATGTAGTGGAAGTACCAAGAAAATCTAACTCCCTTTTCTATTAACATATCGTAGAATTCATCTGATGTTACATCTTTGTAGTTTTTGCTTGTATAGCAAATTGAAGTGCCATACAAAAGTCCATGTTCCCTCAATAAGTCCATAGACTCCATAACTCTACAAAATGTACCTTCTCCCCTTCTGCTATCATTTGATTTCTGGAAACCTTCTATGCTTATGGCTACAGAAAAATTCCCAACCCTTTGCATGTCTTCACACAATTTTTTATCTATTAAGGTTCCATTTGTAAAAGCATGAAAAGCACAATCATTATGCTTTTCGCAAAGTTTTATTATATCATCTTTTCTTACTAGAGGCTCCCCTCCAGCAAATATGAAGAAATGTGTTCCCAGCTCTTTCCCTTGTCTTATTATATCATCCATTTCTTCAAAGGTAAGACTTAGGTTATGACCATATTCTGCCGCCCAACAACCTGTACATTTTAGATTACAAGCAGAAGTTGGATCCATCAAGATTGCCCAGGGTACATTGCAGTTATGAATTTCTCTCATCTTATGAATCCTTTTAAGACCATAGAGTGAAGCTTCATAGCCCAGATTCAATATGTGGGTTTTTAATACATTAGGATGTATCTCCTCGATCATCTTCTCCATGTATTTTATCCACTTGTTATCTTTATCCTTAATCAGCTTTCTTGTTTCATCATAGTATTTTTCTTGAAATATATCTCCCATAAAGTTTTGGGCCCAATCAACTAACTTTAACAAGTTCTCTTCCTTATCCTTGTTTATATATTTTAACAAAATATCCGTTGTTTTTTCAAAAAGCTTTCTACCGGTAACATAGGCAATACTCACAACTATCAACCCCCTTAATTCTAGTATATATAAAGAAAGGCTAGTTTTACATATTCAATAAAATGAATATGTAACAAAGGCAATACACATTGTAAAATTTGTATAACTACAATAACTTTTATTTTTATTTGTCTATTTTTTCACAATTTTAAATAGGGGTATAGAATAATGTGAATGAATGGTAATGAAAAAAGTTTTGTCTATTAATATACTACACTTCCTGCTATAATAATATGATATAATTTAACTATTGTGAAAAATACTAGAAGGAGTTAAGTTGTGAATGAAGGGTATTAAAAAGATTGCAGGTAAACTATTGTATGCTATTACGAATATTATTTCTACTGTATTTGATATAATCATAGCTATTGTCTCTTTTTCTGTTAATGTGACTAGAGCCATTGCTGGAGGTTTTGCCGCTCTTGTAGGCATGGGAGGCTGCTTACTATTTTTTATGTTTGCAGGGCCTTTTGGTCTATATTTTCTGTTAAACCCAATTATATTATTTCCTCTGCTTTTTTTAATGATATTCCCAATCCTAGGCACTAAATTTGTATCCTTTTTGAAATACATTCAATACATGGTAACGGAATACCTTTTTGATAGAGCTAATTATTTGATCTACGGTACTAACAGCAAATATGCCTCATTTTCAGAATACGGAAATAAATACCGACGAGAACAAGAAGCAAGGCGAAAAAGAGAACAGCAAAGAAAGCAGGAAGAAATTTGGAGACAGTGGGAAGAAAGATTTAGAATGTGGCAAGAATACCAAAATAGTCAGAGCAATTATGGAGACTATAGTTACAGTGGGTATGGAAATTATACCGGATATGAGAAGTATACCTACAACAATCCCACATTGGAATTTAAGAAGAAATACGAAGAAAGTTGCGATATATTAGGTGTTCCTTACAATGCTGATAAGTATCAAATAAAATTAGCCTATAGGAAAAAAGCAAAAGAGTACCATCCAGACTTAAATCAATCCCCCAATGCAACGGAAATGTTTCAAAAAATAAATAGTGCCTATGAGTTTTTAAGCGACAATAACATGGAAAGATATAATAAAATGAATTAAGCCCTTTTTTAAAGGGCTTTTACTTTATCCGATAATTCCCAAATGTTCTAGTAATATCTTTGTTCCTACAGCTATTAGTATAAAACCACCCAATATTTCAGCCTTGGATTTGCACTTGGAGCCTAAATCATGTCCAAGTTTTACACCAATAAAAGATGTAATAAATGTTATTATTCCTATTGTCATGACAGCAAAAGAAATATTTACCTTCAATAATGCAAAAGTTACTCCTATAGCCAGGGCATCAATACTAGTAGCAATAGATAAAACCAACAAATTCTTTAAATTGAAGGCATCTTCGTCAATAGGACAGCAGTTATCCTGTGATTCCTTAATCATATTTATACCAATAACAGTCAGCAAAACAAAAGCAACCCAATGGTCAAATGATACTATGTAATCACTAAATTGGATACCCAATATGTAGCCTAAAAATGGCATAAATGCCTGGAATCCTCCAAAGAAACCACCAGTTATAAAAGCATTTTTATAATTCATTTTACTCATAGATAAACCTCTACATATTGAAACTGCAAAAGCATCCATGGCAACTCCAAAAGATATAACAATTAGTTCAAAAAATTTCATTTCATTTCTCCCTCAATAAAGTTGTCAACTTTATTTTAACATAAAGTAGGCATAATATAAATATTTTTACAATGTAATGATAAAACAAAAGCTCTTTTCAACTATGTATTTAGTTAGAAAAGAGCTTTTAAGTGTTTAATTCCCTTTTTTACTTTTATATATCTTTAACAATTGATCTAATATATTTACTGAAAGTTCAAGAGCTGTACCTTTCCCATCTCCTCCTATTTTTTTATCTTCCAATTCTTTCTTTTCAATGTCTTCTTCAACTTCTTCATCCATGCTTTCTTCCTTTTGTTCAACTTCATCTCTTTCATCACTTTCATTAATATCCTCCCCATCCCCCATTTCAGATTCTTCATTTATCAATTCCTCTTCTTTTGTTGATTCATCCAAATATCTATCATCAGTTGATTCTGTTATTCGGTTGAAATAGTAGTCCAATCCTATCACTCCCCGTAAATCCTAGTAATTTTCTTGAATAATTTATAAATAGCCTCTTTATCAAAGCCACACTCATCCACCAGATGGGCTGTTATCTCTTCAGCAGTACTAGTTGCGTAAAATTCTTCATTTTTTGCTATATCATTTAGCACCTTTTCATATAAGACCTTTTCTTCTGGAGTAAGAACTTCATATAGCTTTCTTCTATTAAATCTTTCTTTTTTCACAGTCAACACTCCTTCAATTTGGATACTCCAAAGATCTTAATTCCTGGTTCAATTTCTAGCATCTCGTAGTTCTTATTATTAATTCTTATAACCCCTTCCTCATCTACTTTTAAATTCAAATCCAAGTCTTCAATATTAAATTGTTCCATATAATAAGGGTTTACTAGCACAAATACAGCATTTAATTGAATGGGAGAAAGGTTGTTGCTTCTTGACAGATTTGCTTGATTTGAAGCGTTTATCATGAAATTATATATTCTAGTATCATCACTATCTAAAACCTCTTCTACAAATTGGTTTTGATTTTTATCTTCCAATACTATCGCCTCCAGAGAAGATTCTTATTTACTCATCACTCTTAGTCACTTTTTTGTCCGTATATATACATATATTCTCTTCATCTATTATGTTCTTATCTAATCCTTCTATTGAAAGGTTCCAGTCTCTATCTACATCAATGGAAATAGGGATTTTATTAATTGGGTCTTTCTCATATAAATATTCCAATCCTAAGATTGCTACTATGTTAAATTGGCCTAGATTTGCCTTTATACATTTAAAAGTATTAGCTTGGTTGGACAGGTTAACTGATAGTGAGTGTTTGATTTTTCCATCCAAATGAATCACCTCATATAATCAGACATTATCTTCCTTACTTCTTCGTTTTTTTCATCATCGCTCAATTCATCCTTCTGTTTCAATAGATATAATTGCTCTAATAAATAAGCAGGATTCTTCATCTTTTTTATGTTTATAGTTAACTCTGTCTCCTTTGTAATAAATCTATTAACATAATAATCACTATTTATTTGATCATGCTTTTCCATATTTTTATGTTCCAAACAAATACCCCCTTTAAAATTTAACAGTGGTAGTTTCCCTTCTGTCTGGACCCCTTTCATCCTTTACTGTAATGGTTTCTCCTTTCTTAGCTTCCTTGCTCAGCTCAATTATCCGTCTTGTTTCCTCTCCAGAACTCATTCTATTATGCTGCTCTACGTCTATACTTAAATTGCTATATTTTGATTTTTCTTCATCATATAGTTCACCATCCATATATACATGGCCATCATAGTCAATTCTAATTTCTCTTGGTATACTTTCATCTTTCTTGTTCAGCTTAAGCTTAATCCATTCATTGCCCTGCTTCTTATCTGTCACCATTACTAACCCCTCCTTATGCTAAGCTGATGTTAACTGTTGATGAATTTTGGGTAACAACACTCAACTGAGTAAGACACATGTTTGATTGCTGATTGGTATTTATCTGATTAGCAACCTTGGCTCCCATAAATGTACCCTTATCTTTTTTTATAGATAGTGAATTCTCTGCTTGCTTTGACATAAATAATGCCCCCTATCTTACTTTTTCTACTAATATCTTATGTAACATAAGATTTATGGTTCATATAAAAAGCTACCTCAAAATATAATCCTTTTGAGGTAGCTAACTTATCTTATTTAATCTTTTCTAGCATAGATATTAATACCTTTATTCCATCCTCTCTGCTAACATTCTTTAGTTTTGGTCCTTGTTGGAATGCAGATAATACTTCTAAAGCATCAACACCGTTAGCTGGTATGTCTGATTCTAATGAAATATTTTTTGTTTTAAAATTTAATGGATGAAACTTCTTAGAATTTAATGTCAGCCCATCTTTATTGAATCCAATCTTCACCTATCTCTCCCCTCTCTGTTTAATTTTATTTCACCAGGATAAAAATCTATCTAAAGGGGGGAGACCCCCCTTGTTTTTACTTCTATAAATCAATCAAATCATCATCAAACTGTGCTGTAATTCCTAATTGAGCTTCAATTACGCTTGCTATTTGTGCTGCTATAATTGTTAATACTTGTAGTTGAACTTGTGTTACAGTCTTTTGATTGATAACTGATGCAAAAATTCTATCTGCCATATATTTCACCTCCATTTTGGTGCTCACTATTTGTTATTAGACATCAATTAAATCATCATCAAATTGTAAAGTTACTCCTAGTTGAGCTTCAATTACATCAGCTACTTGAGCTGCTATAATTGTTAGTACTTGAAGTTGAATTTGAGTTACAGTTTTTTGGTTAACTATAGAAGCATATATTCTGTCTGCCACTTAATTTCACCTCCTCTTGTCCTAATACATAATATGCATGTACACCACTTATGCTACTATTATTGATTATTTTTCTAGATTCCATATAATTGTTGGATTTATGTAAAAGATGACCCTTGAGAATACAATTTGCCCTCCTGTTCTTAGGTTTTTGGGCAATAAAAAAACTTGCTATAATCTAGCAAGTTTATTAACAAGCTTTTTAGCAAGTTTTCCATCTATAATTCCAAAATATAGGTTTGGTGAGGGAATGGCATTAGTTGCTACATTCTCCAATTCTCTCAAATCTCCTTCATATATTATCCTTCCATCCAAATTTAGAAAGTCTTGAGGTCTTACCAGGCTTCTCGGCTTATTAAAGTTCACTACATGGCATTCATTAAGAACATAGTAAACAAATTCTGAACACAAAAACCTGTTAGCAAAATAGGTATCTTTATGTATGATGTTATTTATTAGTCCTAAGTAATTATACTTATAATATTTTGGGTTATTAATAAATTGGTTTAATATACTTTCTATTTTCATATATTGCTCTTCTGTCACATTCAACTCAACAATTACTCCAGGTAATTGCTTAGAAAACTTGTATGCCCCCTGATCTAAAAATTCATGTTTAAATCCACCTATAAAAGGATTATAAGTCCATCTTCTTCCAAAGCTATACATGTGTCTAAGGTCTAAATCCAGTGATATGGCAGCATGAGTATATCGATCCTTGGTGAAGTATCTAATTAACCTTGATATTAAGGTATTAGTCCTTGTTAGTACAACATATACCTTCTTCATATAATCCCCCCTTTGTTGTAAATATATTATTACTGCTAAAGATTAAAAGTGAATTAAAAAGCAATTAACCTATGATTAAACTTTTTTTACCCTAAATTTAGAATACATTATAATTCTTAATTAATTTTATATATAAATCTTAAGTAATTCTTAAAATGGCAGCATAAAAATACTCTTTTCTGATTTTCATCTCATTGGGACTTTCACCAGAAAAGAGTGCTAGTTATAGCTAAATCATATATTCGCTCCATTTACTCATTAAAAGCAAAGCAAGTTTTGTTAAAGATTTAGCCTAAAATCTACTCCTAAACTTGTCCAAACCAACTACATGAAAAGTACATTCTCCATATCCTACAGAGGACTCCTTATTTAAAACTTTCACATCAAAGGTCACCTTTGGACCATCTATTCTGTTTACAACAGCCTCTACAGTTATCTTTTCACCTACAGGGGCAGGGTTTATGTGTTTTATATTGATTCTAGTCCCTACAGGTCTATATTTTTTTGATACTCGTTCAAAAACAATACCTGCAGCTGTCAGTTCCATATACTTAATCATAGCAGGTGTAGATAACACAGTTATACCTTCATTGCCCAAATGATTAGCTGAATCAGTTTCCTCTACTATATACTCTTTTGAAACTGTTTCACCTAATTTTAAAATTGCACTGCAATCCATTTGCATTACCCTTTCTAATTAATATTTATCCTATGTATAAAAAACACAATACTATTATATTTAAAAACATTTGAATTGACAAGTACGCCCCTTGTAGTTACATTAGTATTCTTAACAAGATTGGTATTGTAATCAATGAAAGCAGGGTAGTTACCACCATTATCACAGCGGCATAATCCTTCTGTAGGTCAAAATTCTCTGCAAGTATTGGAGTCATAGCTGCAGCTGGCATTGAAGCTAGTATTATTATTGAATTAGTAACAATTGACCTATCTCCTGTAAAATAAGTAAACAAGCATAGTATGCCAGGGATTAATACCATTTTCATCAGTATTCCATAGTATAAGGTCCAGTCTTTAAGATGGTTTTTAATGTTTATATTAGCAAATATGGCTCCCACTATTATCATAGACATAGGACCATTCATACTCCCTACTGTGTTAATGCTATCAGCAACTACTTCTGGAAAACTTAAATTAAAGATCATCATAACTATTCCAATATATACTGCTACTACTGATGGGCTTATCATAACTTTGAATAATTCCCTTCTCAATTCCTCTTTTGTCATCTTCCCTTTAAATATTATTATCCCATAAGTCCATAAAAATAAGGCGAAGAACATGTTAAATATGGAACCATATATGACTCCTTCTGGTCCATATATTACATTCAACACTGGAAATCCAAGATAGCCAGTATTAGTAAACACATTGGCAAAATGAAGTATAGTTCTTTTTTCACCCTTTACTGGTTTAGTAAGTATAAGTGAAATCACTATAAGAAGCAAATATACAATTATACTTAAATAAAAAGATTTTACTACATTTGCCTTTATCCTGTCATCATAGGAAAAAGAAAAGGAGGAAAGAATCATGAAAGGAAGCAATATCTGTAAGAGAATATCAATCATTCCTCTATTAATTTCAGCTGTTATTATGTTTCTCTTTCTCCCAACCACCCCTACTATCATGATCAAAAATAGGGAAGCAATGCTCTTAAATACTGTAAAAACCTCCACTAGAACACCTCCGACTACATATTTGAATTAAATCTATCAATGCAAATATAATCTACTTTCAAATAAAAAGGCACAGAACAACATTCTGACGTTGGTTCTGTAACCTTAAAATATATTCTATTATATTATAAAAAGTCCTTCTTTTAAAGGTAATTTTGCCCGTAATAACCCCTGTAAAAAAAGAGAATACTATAGTATAATATATTTTATATATAAAGCAAGATTTTAAATAAAGGATGATTTTATGAGCAAAAGAGTAATTTTAGGAATGAGCGGGGGAGTGGACTCATCTGTATCTGCCTTGCTCCTTAAGGAAGCAGGATATGATGTAATAGCAATATTCATGAAAAACTGGGATGAAAAGGATGAATTTGGAGTATGTACTGCTACTGAGGATGCAGAGGATGCTAGAAGAGTAGCAAATCAGCTGGGAATTCCATTCTATACTGTAAATTTTGAAAGAGAATACTGGGACAAAGTATTTAGCTACTTTTTAGATGAATATAAAAAAGGTAGAACTCCAAATCCTGATGTAATGTGCAATCAGGAAATAAAGTTCAATGCCTTTCTGCACTATGCCTTTAAGCTTGATGCTGACTATATAGCCATGGGACACTATGCTCAAGTAAAAGAAAGAGATGGTTGCTATTATTTATTAAAGGGAAAGGATAAAAACAAAGATCAAAGTTATTTTCTTTCGAGAATAGGACAAGAAGCCTTGTCTAAAACAATATTTCCTATCGGTCACCTAGAAAAAAGAGAAGTTAGAGAAATTGCTGAAAGGAACAACTTGTATACTGCAAAAAAGAAGGATTCTACAGGAATATGCTTCATAGGCGAAAGGGATTTTAATGCATTTATAGACAAATACCTTTTAGCTAAAGAAGGAGATATACTTGATGTGGATGGAAACAAGTTAGGCCGACATAGTGGACTTATTCACTACACTTTAGGACAAAGGAAGGGAATTGGAATAGGTGGTATAGGAACAGGAGAACCTTGGTTCGTAGCAGGAAAGAACCTAAAGAAAAATATACTCTATGTAGCCCAAGGACGAAACCATCCTGCACTATATTCTATCTCTTTAATCGGCGAATCTCCAAGCTGGATATTGGGTAAGGCACCTGAAATGCCAATGAAATGTACTGCTAAATTTAGATATAGGCAGGCAGATATACCTGTGGAAGTTCATATGCTAGAAGATGGAAACATCTACATTAAATATGAACAGCCTGTAAAGGCTGTAACCCCAGGCCAAGTAGCAGTGCTCTATAAAGATGAAGTCTGTTTAGGAGGAGCTATAATAAAGTCCATTGAACCCTTGGATAAGAAGTATGCATATTTAAATGAAACATATTAAGAAAGGGATTAGGCTTTGTAATACAAGCCTAATCCCTTTTAATGTTATCATTTATTCTACAGGCTTTAATTTAGCTGTAAAGTGTCTTAATATCTCAGGTTCCCAAGTAATCTCATAACCATTAATGGAGTCTGCTCTGTCTCTGATAGCTATTAGGGCATCAGCAATTACATCTAGATGAGACTGAGTATATACCCTTCTTGGTATAGCCAGTCTGGTGAACTCAAATTGTGATTCTATCTGTTCTCCAGTGTCTGGATCATTACCCATCATAAAGGAGCCTATATCACAAGTTCTTATGCCTGCCTCCTTATATAGTTCTACTGCCAAAGCTTGACCTGGAAACTGATAGTAGGGTATATGAGGAAGTAGCTTTTTAGCATCTATGAATACCGCATGGCCGCCTACAGGATATTGATAAGGAATATTAGCTTCATCTAACCTAGAGGCAAGATACTCCATTTGACCTATCCTATATCTTAAGTAATTAATGTCTATCCCCTCTTCTAAGCCTATGGCTAAGGCCTCTAAATCCCTTCCAGCCAATCCACCGTAGGATATGAATCCTTCAAAAGGTATGGTGTTGGCCTTTACTTTTTCATATAGAGCTTCATCATCCTTGATTCCTACTAGTCCTCCCATATTTACTATTGCATCCTTTTTGGAACTCATAGTAAATATTTGAGCATAGCTAAACATCTCAAGCACTATTTCCCTGATTGATTTGTCCTCATATCCCTTTTCTCTAGTCTTTATGAAATAAGCGTTTTCTGCATATCTAGCAGCATCTATTAATAATGGTATCTTATATCTTTTGGCTATTTCTGAGGTTTCCCTGATGTTTTCCATAGATACAGGCTGTCCCCCTGCACTATTGTTTGTAACAGTCATTATAATAAGTCCTATGTTTTCTGCACCTAATTCTTCTATTAATTCCACCAATTTTTTAGTATCCATGTTTCCCTTAAAAGGACTATAGGTCTCGGTGTCCAAGGCTTCAGGTACTACACAGTCTATAGCCCTTGCTCCAGCAATTTCTACATGGGCCCTAGTAGTGTCAAAGTGCATATTGGCAATAGCATATTTGCCTGGTCCCAAAAAAATTGGCATAACTACCTTTTCTGCAGCCCTTCCCTGATGGACAGGTTGGATATATTGGTATCCAAATATGCTTTGGGCCACCTCAACCAGCCTTTTATAACCTTTGGATCCAGAATAAGCTTCATCCCCTGTCATCATTCCAGCCCATTGTTCTGTACTCATGGCACCTGTTCCACTGTCACTTAATAGGTCAATATAGACATCCTGGGAGTCTAAATAAAATAGATTATAGTGGGCTTCCTCTATTCTTTTGAGTCTTTCTTCTGGAGTCAGAATTTTTATCGGTTCTACCATTTTGATTTTAAAAGGCTCAGCATAATACTTATGCTTCATAGATTTATCCCCCTTTTTAATAATAGATATTAATATAGTTCTATATTTTCTTCCCTTTTCCTTCCATTTTTTGATTTTTTTAAAGATTTTTATTATTTCAAAAACACCTCAATGTTATATTACATTATACATATGCCTTTATTAATCAAACATTCGTAAAAAGTAATAAAAACCACCTGCTATGCGGGGGGTTTTGTTACTTTCTTATATATTTCACAACTAGGCTTCATAATAAATTAAGCACAATGTATCAAGATAATTGTCAATAATTAATTCCCAAATTTTATTGTAAACCCAAGTGTCATAAACAAGATTAACTGGTTAAGATAACAATTCTACCCCTATCTAAGTTGCTATCTTGAGTAGACCCTTGGATAGGGGTAGTACTATTTTATCTGTATAGACTATTTCACATAGAACTCCAAACCCTGCTTTGATAGATTTTCTTCCCACTCTATTTTTAGTATTTCCAGTTCCTCACTATAGTCAGTTTTAGATTCGTCTTTGTCATATTCTAACTTCTCCAATACTTCTATTGTAAAACAATCTTCTCCATATTCAGTCCATGCTTTTTGTAATTCCTTATTAGGATGATTGCCAAAGTTTAGTTTAAACTTTATGCTATTCATTGCCCCTCTAAGATTGTGACTTGCCTCTATATAGCATTTATTGTCAGAATTATTTTTGATGATAAATATCCCCATTTCAGGCTTCATCATCCTGTACATATCCTTGAGTTCTCTTTTTCTGTCCATATTCTAGTACCCCATTTCCTTGAGTATTCTTGATAAAACTCTTAGGCGTTCGCTGATTAGCTCATCATCTTCACTTAAAGCCTTCTGAAACAGCCTTATATCTTCATCTATCTTATCATTCTCTGTACATACAGATACAGTCATTGCATCACCTTGTAAGCCTACCCTATCTATGAGCGAATTCTCTTCATCATATAATTTACTATATCTATAAGCATTTTCCTGGAAATACTGCTTAGCCCTGCAGACAAGAATTGCTAGATCTAAAACCCTATGAAGAGGCAGCTCTTCCGATTGTCTAGACCATTTTTCACCAGAATGCCTCCAAACCTTGGCAGAAATCTCCACCTTACCCCTATCATTCCACTGGGCCAGACCTAAAGAAAGTCCTTTGGCATCTGAATTATAGGCATATCTACCGTCTATGTTTTCATAGTTTTCAGATACAATGACTGGTTTGTGTTTTAAATTTGTAGGTATCTTCATAGTAATCCTCCCTATTTATATTTACTGATTTACTAATTTACTAAATTACTAATTTGTTAATAATTATATTTTATATCCGCTAAAAAGTCAAGAAGGCATAATGTTTTAAATGCTTTATCCTCTTGATATTAAGAAGAGTCTAATTGCTTTTACAGCTAAATCAATTTAGAAAATTGTAAAAAATATAGTTGACAAGATTTAGGTCTGATGCTATGATATTAAAAATTTAATAAAAAATCCTCATCCTCTTTTGAAGGGTGAGGTAGAGGCGCGGTTACTAAGAGTAGCTGTATGAAGGCCGGAAGCCAATGAAGTATAGTGAAAGGAGTTGCCGCCGAAGTATCAGATACCAAAGTCTGATGCTGGGCCTACATCGAATAGGTGTAGGACTGTCATCAAGGCGTTGCCCCATGCCTTGATGTTGCGCTATCTCACACTAGGGCATGAAAGGAGGATAGGGGTGTCTTGCAATACAATGGAAGTATGCACCTGACATTACCTGTCAGGTGCTTTTTATTTTAATAATTATATCGCACAAATTACTTAGAAAATAGCCTTTAACAATTAAACTTTAATAGTGAGTATAGGAGGTAAAGACATGAGTGAAAATACAGGTTTCAAGAAGGAAATAAGCTTATTTGGTGGAGTTAGTATATTAGGTGGGATAGTGATCGGTTCAGGAATCTTCTATATTGGTTCCTATGTAATGATGAGAACAGGCATGAGCATAGGCTTATCCCTATTGAGTTGGATCTTAGGCGGAGTTATTTCACTGCTTGGCGGAATATGTTACGCAGAATTAGGGGCATCAGATCCTAGGGCTGGTGGTTTAACTGTCTACTTAAACAAGGCATATTCTCCCCTACTGGGATTCTTAAATGGTTTTACCAACTGGTTAATTGGAGGACCAGGATCAATTGCTGCAATTGCAATAGCCTTACCTAGTGCATTGACTGCTGTAATTCCTATGGGTGAATGGACTATTAAGATAGTAGCTATAGCTTTAATCTTGGGATTAACAATTGTAAACTATTTTGGTGTCAAATTTGGCTCTAGAGTTCAAAACATATCCATGATCGCTAAAATAATTCCCATATGCATAATTATGGTACTGGGACTTACCTTTGGAGATGTATCTCCAGATTTAAGCTTAGCTCCTAGAAGTGGTAATGCTAATTTTACATCTATGATAAACATGGTTGCCTTTGCAGTAGTTGCAAGCCTATGGGCTTATGAGGGCTGGAGTAATCTAAATATAGTAGCAGAAGAAATTAAGAATCCAAGAAAAAATCTACCTCTTGCTATTATAATATCCATAGTGTCAATTACAGGTATATATACCCTGTTCAATTATTCTATATTCAGAGTCATACCTATTGAAGAAATCGAACAGCTATTAGCACATAATCAATTTTACCTAGGTAGCTATGCCGCAGAAAAACTGTTAGGTAGAGCTGGCAACATTTTAGTTATAGCAGCTATGGTGGTTTCCATGTTTGGATCTTTAAATGGGTGTATATTAGCATTTCCAAGAATGTACTATGCTATGAGTGTTGAAGGATACTTCTTTAAGAGCTTTGGGAATTTACATCCAAAATATAAGGTACCTCATGTTGCCTTAATAGTTCAGTGCATTATCTCAATAGCATTAGTTCTTTTGAGAAACTTAAATCAACTAGCTTCTTTGGTGGTCTTCTCAGGAATGCTATTTAATACCTTAGGAGTATTTGCAGTGCTAATGTACAGAAAGAAATTCCCCGGCTTAGCTAGACCCTATAAGGCAATTGGATATCCTATTACAGTAATATTAACGACTCTAGTATTCTTAGGCCTTATGATCAATACCTTTATTGGGGACCCAAAAACTTCAATTGTAGGACTTGCAATACCTGCAATAGGAATAATCTTTTACTCCATCTTTAGAAGGAAGAACCTCGGCTTATATATAAATGAATTGGATGTAAATATGGAAGAAGTGTAAGGAGATGATATTATGAGAACTATATTAAAAAACGGAAAAATATATGTTGAAAAAAATAATTTTCAAGAAGCTCTTTTAATAGAAGATGGAATTATAAAACTAGTAGGCTCCAATGAAGAATTGGCACACTATAGGGTTGATACTGCCATAGACCTGGAAGGAAAAACTGTCCTTCCAGGATTTAACGACAGCCATTTGCATATATCAGGTATTGGAGCTTTAATGAATACATGTAATTTGACCCCAGCTAAGTCTATTGATGATATCATTCAAATTGGTAGAGATTTCTTAAATGCCAATCATAAGCTAATAGCATTACATGGACGTGGATGGAATCAGGACTACTTTACTTCTGGGGAGAGGAGACTTCTTACTAGGTTTGATCTGGACAAAATATCAACTGAAATCCCAATTGTATTCGACAGGGTATGTGGACATGTTGCTGTAGGAAATACCAAAGCATTAGAAATATTGAGAGTAGATGAAAACACCTATGTAGATGGAGGAACTATTGAGCTAGGTGAAGATGGAAAGCCAAATGGAATTTTTACTGAAAATGCCATCCGCCTTATTCAAAGTATTATACCAGCAAAAGATGATCTGCAAAGAGAAAGGGAATTTTTGAAAGCCTGTGATTATGCTTTAAGTTTAGGTATAACCTCTGTCCAATCATGCGACATCATGGATAGAGAGTCTCAATGTATGTATGGAATCATACACAGGATATATGAAAGCAAGAAGACTAGACTGAGGTACAGCCATCAGTTTAACTATCAAAATATAGAAGACTTCAAAGACTACCTTGAAAGGGAACATATCAGTGGAATCTACGATGAAAAGTTTTTATCAAAGGGGGCTTTAAAGCTTTTCAAGGATGGTTCCTTAGGAGCAAGAACTGCTTTAATGTTAAATGACTATAAAGATGCCCCGGGAACCAAAGGAGTGGCAGCATTAAGTGATGAACAACTGCAAAATATAGTTGATTTGGCTACAGATCATGGAATAAGGGTCGTGACTCATGCTATTGGTGATGGCGCTGTTGAAAGTGTTATCAATGCTTATGAGAATACAATAAGAAATGGACAAAACAGAGGGAATAACTTGCGTCATGGTATTGTGCACTGCCAAATATCTAATATGAATCAGTTAAATCGAATTGCTAAACTAAATATCCCTGTAATGTATCAGCCTATATTCCTAGACTACGATATCCAAATTGTAGAGGATCGTGTAGGAAGTGAACTGGCAAGTACCTCCTACGCTTTCAACACTCTATACAAGTTAGGAGCTCCTATAAGCTTCGGCACCGACAGCCCAGTAGAAGATTGCAATCCATTCCCCAACATCTACTGTGCTGTAACTAGGCAGAGGTTAAATGGAAGTCCTGATGGAGGTTTTGTTCCCGATGAAAGAATGGAATTGGAAGATGTAATTGATGCTTATACTATTGGAAGTGCATTTAATGAGTGTAAAGAAAACTATAAAGGTAGGTTAAAAGCTGGTTATGTAGCAGACCTAATTGTACTAGATAGAGATATATTCTCTGTGGAACCAAATGAAATAAAGGAAATCCAAGTTGAAAGAATTATGGTAAATGGAGAATTTGTATATGAAAAATAAAATTAACAACAGGTTGTTCTCATGAACAGCCTGTTGTTTTCTTTAAGCTTCCTGTCTTGTTAAAGGATTGACTCCAAAGATCTTTTTATATTGCACAGCTAAGTAAACCATCATGGCTGTAGCAACAAAAGCGGCAACTAGCATTAGGAGCATCATTGTATAAATTGCGGACTCTTGACCAATCCTTTTAGTCATATTGGATACAAGATAGGGTAAAAATGTACTTGCAAACCCCATCCAAGTATAGTAAATACCTGTGTTTTTCCCCTTAGGTCCAGGAACTAGCTCTTGTCGAACCCTTAGGCCCGTCTGTAGGGCACCACCTGCTGCAAAAAAGCCTAGCAAAGCTATGCCTATATGGATAACGATGGTATTCTTCACTATCAATACAATGGCTAAGGCAAAAGCAGTAAATACAGAGTCTATAAGAATAACCTTTAATGGGGACCATCTGAGTTTTCCCATCATAAATGCCCAGAATACCACAGCTATAATTGAACCAACTGTGTATATGGAGGTCAATCCTGCCGCTTGAATCTCTGTTAATCCTGCATTCAACATTCCAAAGGCTTTAGTATACTGTTGAGCTCCGTACATGATAAACATACATAAGAAGGCATAGAATACAGTAAAAAAGTTTACTAATTTGTTTGGCCTTACAAGCATTGTTGCCTTTAGAGCCTCTATTTCAGCTTCAGCAGCACTAATAGTTTCTCCATCGTCAGTCTTTACCTGCTCTTTCATTTGATCGTCATATACAAAGGGTGAAATCATGGCAAGTATTGTACATATGATAGATAAAATCAATGGAATCCAAATATTCACCTTCCACATTCCTGCATCTGCAAAGTAAACTACTAATAGTGGATATATGATTCCTGAAATAGAAACAAAGGCTTTAATACCAATTAGGGCTGCCCCAGCATACTTGGGAGCTGCTTCCTGGGCAGCCGGATAAAGGGAGGCATCCCAAAACCCTGACGTGGCAACACCTGCTAAAAATGCACAAACACAAGCTACCATAAAATTAGTTGAAACTAACAGACCTGCAAAGCATAGGATATAGAGTATTCCTCCACCTACTGCCATCTTCTTACGTCCTATTTTATCAGATACCATTCCACCTAGCCATACGGTCAAAAACTTACCAAAACCCGTGGCAGTAATTGCAAGGGAGACAGCTTGTGCTCCTGCTACAGGATCTGTGTAGCCCCACTGGGTATAAAAGTTAACTTGGTTTTGTGCCAAAATAATTGCCTGTATACCATGAGTAAAATAACACATGTACACTGTAATTAGAGACCAGATATACTTCCTATCTTTCATTATTACTCCCTCCTAGTCTATGTATAACTGCTCATGTATTTATTTTCTACTTTTGTCTACAAAAGTACGGAAAACTCTATAATCGGCTTTATTATATCTTTTTATATTTACTTTTACAAGATATTTGTATATTTTGCTAAATAATTAACATATATTGGCCGATATATAGTAAAGATGATAAAATCCATAAGAATATAGACTTAGGTTCGCTTAATTGATTTCTGTTAAGTTTACATGTAAAATAAATAATAATAAGATCAAGCCTCTTTAGTGGCTTGTAAAAATATATAATCAATAATATATTTACCAAGCAACAAGAAGTATCATTTCTTAAGGGAGGAATCTTAATGGAAACCAAAAAAACAGAAGTTAAACAAGCGAGTGTAAACTCGAAAAAAGCATCAATTAAAACAAAATTAACCATAATGCCCATTATACTAGTCGTCTTAGCTGTAGCTATTATTTGTACTTTTTCTAGCATTATGACTAGAAACAGCCTATTTGATGAAATGAGAAGAAATGGTCAATTTTTACTTGAACAGTTTGCTCAAAGACTAAATGACAACACTAAATCCTTAGAAACTATCAATCACATTATTGAAGATGATATTAGAAAAGCAGCTGACTCGGTTAAAAACCTTGGTGAAATTAATAATGAATCAATAACTAAAATTGCAAACAATTTACAAATAGATGAACTAAATTACTTTGATGCCCAAGGAGTTATATTATACTCTAATGTTCCCGAAAACTTAGGCTGGCAGCCTGATGAAAGCCATCCCTTGTATGGTTTATTACATAGCAATCAAACAGAGTTAATGGAGGACATTAGAGTAGATGCGGTATCTGGTGCCTATAAGAAATATGGGGCTGTAAAGTTTGCAGATGGTACTTTTGTACAAGCAGGTTTAAATGCTGATAAGGTTAACGAACTGACCGACCAATTTAAATATCAAAAACTGATAGAAAATTTAGCTGAAAATGAAGAAGTGGTATATGCCCTATTTATAGATAAGGATTTAAAAGCTGCTGCACACAGTAATACTGATAGGATTGGTTTAGATTTATCTGAGGATAAAGGAGCTATCTCTGCAGTTGTTGAAGGAAAGCCTTATGCATCAGAGCACTTCTATGAAGGTGCAAATGTTGATGTATACGATTTGGTCTACCCGGTTGTTATAGACGGCGAAGTTATTGGGGCAGTAAACATTGGTTTTTCAATGGCAAATGTTAAAGCAACTGTTAGAAACAATATAATACAAACTATTATTATCGGTTTAATTGCTGTTGGACTTCTTGGGGCTATACTATATATAACATCAAACAATGCAGTAAAGACCATTAGCAAATTAAGAGAGCAAATGAGATTTATGGCTTCAGGAGACTTCAGCAGAGATGTACCTAAGGACTTGTTAGATAAAAATGATGAATTTGGAGAAATATCCAATGCAGTAAATATAATGCAGAGTTCAGTAAGAAGCATGATAGAAAGCATCTTAGAGAAGGCAGAAACTGTTGCTGCCCATTCAGAAGAATTAACAGCAACCACTGAGCAAACAGCAACAGCGGCTAATGAAATAGCTAAAGCTATAGAAGGCATAGCAAATGGCGCAAGTGAGCAGGCACAGGATACAGAGCAAGGTTTCCACGCTGCTACAAAGCTGGGAGAAGCAGTTGTTGAAAACTTAAATCACATAGAACAATTAAACAACTCTACAGTTAAGGTTAACCAGCTTAAAGAAGAAGGTTCTGAACTGATCAGAGACTTAGTGGAGAAAACGGAAATCAATATTAAGTCAACTGGGGAAATTGAAGAAGCAATAAACAACACTAATCAAAGCGTAGCAAAAATAGCTGCAGCCAGTGAGATGATTAAAAATATTGCTGATCAAACCAACCTACTTGCTTTAAACGCTGCCATAGAAGCTGCTAGGGCTGGTGAGTCTGGAAAAGGATTTGCCGTTGTAGCAGATGAAATAAGGAAATTAGCAGAACAATCTACAGAATTTACGGAAGAAATCAGCTCAATAATTAAGGA
Source organism: Tissierellia bacterium (assembly GCA_012735215.1). Lineage (GTDB taxonomy): Bacteria > Bacillota > Clostridia > Tissierellales > Tepidimicrobiaceae > JAAYHX01. Next base: position 5,140 of record JAAYHX010000016.1, on the reverse strand, counting down.
TTTGACCAATAAAACCTCTATCGCTGTTAAGACTATGAACGAAGTGAAAAAGATAATTGATTTACAAAGTACCAGTGTAACTCAAACAAGCAAGAAATTTGATGGAATAGCTGATGCTTTAGAAGAAATGGATGAATTAATAGACATAGTAAATAGATCAAGTAATGAAATGGCTGAAGAAAAAGAAAAGATACTCCACATTTTAGAAAGCCTATCAGCTATTTCAGAAGAAAATGCGGCTAGCAGTGAAGAAGCTTCAGCTTCAGTAGAAGAGCAAACAGCTGCCATGGCAGAAGTTTCAAGTGCTAGTGAAGAGCTGGCAAGAATTGCAGAAGAATTAAATAGAGACTTATCCCATTTTAAAATATAAGTAAGATTATAATATAAAAAAGTGTTCCTCCATCTTTGGTGAGGAACACTTTTTTTATAACTACTTATTAGCAAATACCCTGTTCATAAGATTTATGCAGATATATATAAATCCCATAACTACAAATATGCCAGCCATACCATATAGGTCTATTGGCAAGGTCCTTAATAATGCATTTACATCTATACTCATTATCATCTCTCCTCTAAACAGATAACTCTTTATGTTCAAATCTACAAGTTGCTTACTAGGTTGATAATCATACCTCCAGCAATTACTGATCCTATTTGACCAGCTACATTAGCCCCTACAGCATGCATCAACAAGAAATTATGTGGATCTTCCTTAAGGCCCATCTTGTGTATAACCCTAGCTGACATAGGAAAAGCAGAGATTCCAGCTGCACCTACCATTGGATTGATCTTGTTTTTTATGAATAGGTTTAATATCTTGGCAAATAAAACTCCTCCAACAGTGTCGAATATAAATGCAACTAATCCAAGCAGCAAAATCATTAAGGTTTCTCTAGTTAAGAAGTATTCTGCTTGCATCTTTGTTGCTATGGTTATTCCTAGGAAAATAGTAATTAAGTTAGCAAGTTCTTTCTGTGCAGTTTCAGATAGGGAATTTAAAACTCCACACTCTCTGATTAGATTTCCAAACATTAAAAATCCAATCAGGGCGACTGAGCGAGGTGCCACAAGTCCTGCGATTATAGTAACTACTATTGGGAATAATATCTTAGCAGTTTTGGGAACTGAATGGCTTGAATACTCCATTCGTATAAGCCGTTCTTTTCTAGTAGTAATTTTTTTGATGACAAAAGGCTGGATTATAGGAACTAAGGCCATATAGGAATAGGCTGCTACTACAATAGCCCCAATATACTTGGAATTAAAGTAGTTTGCTACAAATATGGATGTTGGGCCATCTGCAGCTCCTATGATTGCAATAGAGGCTGCATCCTTAATATCAAAGCCAAAGAAAGAAGCTAAGCTAAATGTAAAAAAGATTCCAAACTGGGCAGCTGCACCAAAAAATAACATCTTTGGATTTGTCATTAAAGGTGTAAAATCTATCATGGCTCCAATTCCAATGAAGAGCAATAAGGGGAACAATTCATTAGAAATACCTGCATTGAATAATATATCAATGATTCCTATTTCTTTTACTCCATCTATGACTTGGGTTACAGCACCAGAAAGAGGTAAATTTACCAATATAGTTCCAAAACCTATTGGCAACAATAGGGTTGGTTCCATATCCTTCTTAATGGCTAGGTAAATTAGTACTCCGCCTATAATCCACATAACTAGCATTTGCCCATTAAAATTTAGTAGATTCTCAAATATTACACTCATTTTTTCCCTCCGTTTATAAGTTTGTACATCTAATTGTTTAAAATATAGTGCTTTCTAATCATCTTTAGTTTGAGTTAAATGATTTTTTCAATATATTACATTTGTTGCTGTATTAGTAGCAATTGCTATAGTTATTAGGCAACTAGTAAAAAGTATAATAGAACAACTATTCCCAAAACAATTCTATAGTATCCAAAGGCTTTAAAATCATTCCTCTTTATGTATCTTAAAAGAAATTTAATAGCAATAATAGAAACTATAAAGGATATAAAAGTACCAACTAATAGAACTAGTAACTCAAAACCAGTAAAGTTTAATCCAAACTTGACTAACTTGAGGAGACTTGCTCCAAACATTACTGGTATAGCTAGGAAGAAAGTGAATTCAGCTGCAATACTCCTTGATGTACCAACTAGCATAGCTCCAAGTATTGTTGCTCCAGACCTGGACGTACCTGGGATTAGAGCTAGAACTTGATAAAGTCCAACTATAAAAGCAGTCTTGTATGTAAGCTGTTTGAAATTGCTAACTACAGGCACCCTATTCCTATTCCTATTTTCTACTATGATAAACAATATTCCATAGACTATTAGCATTATAGAGACTGTTTGATAATTATAGAATAGCTCATCAAGTATATCATCAAATAAGAAACCGATTATCCCTGCAGGTATAGTGGCAATAACTACCTTAAACCAGATATCCCACGTTTCCCTCTTCTGTCTAAGGGTCTTTCTTGGTGAAAAGGGATTTAGCTTATTAAAATATAAAAGTACAACAGCCAGTATTGCACCAAGCTGTACTACCACAAAAAAAACCTCTTTAAACTCCTCTGACATATTTAGTTGTAAAAATTGATCTACAAGTATCATATGTCCAGTACTGCTGATTGGAAGCCATTCTGTAATACCTTCTATGATTCCTAATAGGATTGCTTTTATAATTTGAATAAAATCCATACTTGTCCTCCTTATAATATAAGTTTCCTGAATTAATATTAATATAATAATACATTTTTGACTCAAGTACAATTATAAACACAATTTACGAATAAAGCAAACATTCTATAAGGATGGGGAAACATAGTCATATAATAACAGCTTCCTAGAACAAAATGTTCTAGGAAGCTGTTTACTCCTCAAGCATAAAGATAAATCCCTGTTTTCTTATTGCATTTAATATCTTCTGCCTTTTAGGTAGGGGACTCATAAGCCTTTTTACCACCTGATCAGTAAAGGTGTCCACTCTTCTATTTGCCATCCTCAGGTCATAGTAGGTATTCATTTCTTCATCATAATTCTTTAGCTCATCTAAATAACTATCAAAGGAAACATATTCATTCTCAAAAACTCGGTACTTCATGTCCATTCTTGGTTTTAACTGAGGATCTTGATTAGGATACCCAAGCCCAAGGCCTAAAGCTGGAAAAGTCAGTTCAGGAAGTTTTAAGATCTCACATATTCTTTCAGGATCATTTAGTATACTTCCTAAATATACTGTACCTAACCCTAAAGATTCTGCTGCATTAACCACATTTTGAGCTGCAATACAAGCATCCGTGAAGCTGGCAAAGAACTGATCCATGGTCCTAATGCTTTCTTCAAAACAATCCTTTTCCTTGGCTATGTTCCAATTCCTATGCTGATCTACAATAAAGATTAATAATTCTGGTGCACGAGCCACATATTCCTGATTGCATACTTCTGCTACTTGTTTTTTTATATGGGGATCTGTTACCCTTATGATGGATGAAGCCTGCATACCTGTTGAAGTAGCAGTACGCCTAGCAACCTCTATTAGGGTTTGGAAAATCTCTTCTGGTATTTCCTCGTCTTTATATTCCCTAATTGTGCGATGGGCTAGCTGATGCTTAATAGTTTCATTTATTTGATTCATTACTAATTCCTCCTAGTACTATATTTGAACCTCTAAACCTTTGTTCAAATCGCTATTATTATTTATACCCTTTAGGAGCTTCAATTATATAAATATAACTACCATAAAAAAGAGAGCTACTTACAAGATAAACTTGTTGCAACTCCCTTCAGCCTAATTTGCACCTATTGTTCTTGGTCTAATCCGGTATAAGCCAATACTGCATCTCTTAAGAACTCTACTGTTCCAGGCTTAAACTTATCATAATAATCTCTAAATCTTTCATCATCTATATACATCTGGCATACTCCAATATGAGCCTCTTTAGAATATTCTTTCCAGAAAAAGCACAGCCATTTACTATGTAGTTCTGCAGCTCTTTGTGCTAGCTCTCCTTTTGCATCACCTGTTTCATAGGCCCTTTGTAGTGTATCTATGAACTCCTCTTGTAGTTTATTAAGCTGTTCATATTCTTCTTCAGTCATATTCATCAACTTCTTGTTTGACATATCTACACCTTTACTGCCATACTTTTGACGTATCTCTTCCCCATACATTTCTTCATTTTCTTTAATTAGTTTTCTCTTAAATCCTTCAAACTTTTCTCTATCATCCATTTTTATACACCTCTCTTTTGACAGTAAAGTCTTATCTACATTTTCAATTAATTGGTTCAATTGCTCCCTTTTTTCAACAAGCTTGTTGCGATGTTCTTTGAGAGCTTCTATTTCATCAAACTCAGGAGAGTCTAGTATTTCCTTTATTATATTTAAATTAACTCCCAATTCCCTATATAATAATATTTGCTGCAGCCTATCAACTTCCTTTGGCCCATAGATTCTGTATCCTGATGAGTTAGTATTAGCCGGCTTAAGAATACCAATTTCATCATAATATCTCAATGTGCGTGGAGTTACTCCTGCAATTTCAGCTAATTGTTTAACTGTATATTCCATATCCTCATCTCCTGACAATATTAATATACACCTTTACGTTACGTCAATGTCAACAAAGAGTCTATACTATTTTAATAAAAAACACTACTTATTATAAGTAGTGTTTGAAAATACGAGGTAATAATGATTATAACCTTGGACATTATCTATTTATCTGATAGTTCAGAGTCATGTATAATAATATCATCTATAACCCATTTTCCCCTGTTATTTATTATTTTTAAAACTATTGGTATTTTTGAATCAACATCCTCAGCGGATAAATCTGTACTAGTTACTTCTATTATCACTCCCTTAACCTCATATTGATTTTCTGAAGTCTTGCCTATGTATGATACTTCAATTCTATCTGGCCATGGACTTGAAGTAAACCTTCCTGGAGCAGTTTGTGGGTTATCTTTCCACTTATTCAATAGTTGAGCGGATACAAATTCACTATAGTTTTCCTCTATGTTTTTTATTAAAATATCTTTTGGTCCAAGAAGAGGAACCTTTTTAAGCTGCTTTCCAAATTCTATTACCAAGCCTTCAACAATTTTAATATCTTCTGTTTTCTCTTCTGAATATGTATCTTTGTT
>JAAYHX010000015.1 GCA_012735215.1 Tissierellia bacterium | reverse complement strand
TATAATAAAGCATATTGAGAATTTCAAATACACATATGAATACTTGGATCTTGAAGAAAAGAAAAAATTACTTAGGAGCATTATAAAAGAAATTATAGTAGATAAGAATAAAGTTAAGCTGGTATTGTACTTTTTACCTGGGAAAGACTTTCAAGACTTGGATAATCTATCGGATTGCTTTCGCACGGACATGGATTCATACTAGCTACTAACATAAACTTAGATGGATATGTTAATGTAGCATTTGCTCTGGAGATGGTAACTGCCCCATCTTCCATAGGCTGTCTTAATACTTCAAGAACATTTTTCTTGAATTCAGGAATTTCATCCAAAAAAAGAACCCCATTATGTGCCAGAGATACTTCTCCAGGCTTGGGTACTCTACCACCACCTATAAGGGATACAGCAGAGGATGTATGATGTGGTGATCTAAAAGGTCTTCTAGTTATTAATGCATTTGTTTTTAAAAGACCAGCTACACTGTATATTTTCGTTGTTTCTATAGCTTCTTCAAAAGTCAACCTTGGCAGTATAGTAGAAATCCTTCTTGCTGCCATAGTCTTTCCTGCCCCAGGTGGACCAATTATCAAAATATTATGGGACCCTGCAGCGGCCACTTCCAAAGCCCTCTTCAACCCCTCTTGACCTTTGATATCACTAAAATCAATATCATATACTTCTTCCTTATAGGACCATGAATTATGATCCTTATATGGTTCTATTTTTATGGAACCATTTAAATAATCAACCACTTCATTTAGATCCTTCACAGGTATTATCTCAACATCTTCTACAATGGCAGCTTCATCCCTATTGCCAAAAGGAACAAAGCAACGTTTAACATTATAATCTCTTAAAGAAATCACTATAGGTAATGCTCCATCAATAGGATTGATTCTTCCATCTAAGGTAAGTTCCCCTATAAAGGTGGTGTTTTCGAAGTCAAAATCCCTAATAAGGCCCATAGCATGTAGTATTCCAACTGCAATAGCTAAATCCAATTGAGAACCTTCTTTTTTTAAATTGGCAGGGGCAAGATTGACGGTGATTCTAGAGAGAGGAAATTCGAACCCACTATTTTTTATTGCAGTTCTTACCCTTTCTTTAGACTCCTTAATTGAAATATCTGGAAGACCTACAATGTTAAACATAGGAAGTCCCCTTGACAAATCCGTTTCTACCTCAACAATATATCCATTTAAACCCTGCAGAATGCAAGTTTTAATATTTGAATACATAGTTTCCCCCTTACAATATAGATTTCCTATTCCCTGGGTAATAGGTAAAATACCTTATTTTCCGATATTTATATACAAAAAACATTCTCTATATGGTTGATTTTAGGCGGATCAAATAAAAATACTTCGATAATGTCGTATCTTACCTGACAATTCCTGATACCATTCTCCTTCATATATACTAAGGAAGATTTAACTATCTTGTTTTGTTTCCTAATATCTACAGCCTCATAGGGAAAACCATAATTAGTGCTTGTTCTAGTTTTTACCTCTATAAAAACTAATGTATCCAGCTTTTCTGCAACTATATCAATTTCCCCTATCTTAGTTCTATAATTCCTTTCCCTTATTTTGTATCCATTTGATATCAAATATTCTTGAGCTATTCTTTCTCCAAGTATACCCTTATCTATGTTACTTCCCATATAACCCTTCCTTTTCCCTGTCTAATTGATAAACAAAAATGATGATTCTAGAAACTGCTTCGTATAAGCTAGGGGGTATTTCTTCGTTTAAGTCTAATCTTATCAGCTCTTCTACCAGTTTGTTATCTTCATAAACAAATATGTCCTCTTCTTTTCCCTTTTCTATTATTTTATCAGCTATTATTCCTCTTCCTTTTGCTACAACTTTTGGAGCATAATCCCCATCTTTATAGGATAATGCTACAGCTTTGTTTTTCTTTGAATATTCATTATTTTTCATAGCTACACCTTAATATTTAAATAATATGTTGGATTAGGGTTTTCAATCAAGGTATCTAGTATCTTTACTGAACTATCCACATCATATGTTACTGAGCTAATCTTATAACCTGTAACTTCCACTAAGCTCTTTAACTCTTCTTCTTTTGATTTAAAAAAGTTCACATGTTCCTCTTTTATATTTATGAATTTCAAATCTATATAGGAACCTGTAACATGGCAATTGATTTTAAGTTTGCCAAATTTTTTTGTATTTAGATCTATATATATATTGATCTTTTGGCTATCCCTTTTTTCTTTGTTCCTTTTCTTTAATAAGGTTACTATCACATCATCGTAATCTTTTTCAAGATTAAAAGGAAGATATATAAATACTAAATCCTTGTTCATATCCTTAAGAAACTCTATTTTATCAATATACTCTTTCAAGGCTTTAGTAGTTTTTTCATCTTCATGTATAAGCCTGTTTTCAAAAGAATTGATCTTTTCATTTAGCCATTTTGTATATTCTCTTTTGACTTCTTCATTTAGGTTTTCAAACATCCCATTTCTTATAATAATATTTTTATGAAAGTTTGTAAACTCTTTATCAAAATAATTATTCAAGATTTCATAATCTTTTGAAAACAGTTCCCAATTCTCGTTTAATTGAATAAAGAACCTAATATTATTAAGTGTTGGCTTAATATTATACTTTACAAAAAAAGCTATTGTTTTAATAATATCTGAATCCGTCTTGTTGACTTCTCTAATGAAAGAGTCTCTAACCTCCACTGAATGTTTCTGATGCTGAGTATTTTCTTCTTCTCTTATAATCAGTAAATTCCTTACATCTTGATTCTCTATTGGTTTTTCTGCTTCCTTTGGATTGATAGGAATAACACTATCTCTATCATCCATATTAATAACTTGGTATAACTTGTCCAATATGTTAAGACCATTGTTAATGTTTTCTTTATCTATTCTTATGTTGTATTTCAAGTAGCTATGTAGTAGTTCTGTTGATGTATCATCCACTCTAATATTAAATCCCTTCATTATATTATGCAAATACTCTTTTGCTTTTATCTGGACAGTTGAACTATCCTTTGGCCCCTCCTCTGAAACAACTTTAAGTATAACCTGATTCTTATCAGCCGCTTTAACAATAAAAGAAACATCTCTGCCTATTAGCTCTTTTATATCTCCTTCAATAGTTGCCTTTATAAGGCCTAAATCTTTTATGTTAATCCAAGCAGTCTGTCCCTCTAATTGTTCTATTTTCCCAAAAATCTGATTCCCTTCAATAAACAATGCCCTATCATCCATTATTAATTTGTTCAAAAAAAGATAGGTAGCAATTCTCATACTTTCACAGCCTTTACCTGTCATTTAAAATCTTCTTTAAAAAACTCTTTCTATGAAGAGGTGAGGGGCCTAGATTGATAATGGCTTCCCTGTGCTCCCTTGTACCATATCCTTTGTTCTTTTCAATCTTGTATCCTTTGAACTTTTTTCCCCACTCTTGGCACATCCTATCCCTATAAACCTTAGCTACTATAGAAGCACATGCTATTCCGTAAATCTTTTCATCCCCTTTTACTATGCTTCTTTGAGGGATTTCAATGGGAACATTCTCAGCATCAATTAGCAAATAGTCTGGAATTATCTTTTTCCCATCCTTATCCACCATGTTCTCCACGGCTTTTCTCATTGCTAGTCTGGTGGCTTCTTTAATATTTATCTGATCAATTGTGTTTGGATCAACTTGACCTAATCCAACTGCTATTGCCTTGTCCAATATCTTATTGTATAACTCTTCTCTCTTCTTATAACTAAGTTTTTTGGAATCCTTTACCTCTGGAATAATATTGTCCAAGGGCATCACAATAGCACATGCTACCACATCACCAGCTAAACAACCTCTTCCTACTTCATCAATACAGGCAACAGTTTTGTAGCCTATCTCCATAAGCTCTTTCTCTATTTCTAGCAATATATAACCCCCTCAATTAATGTGGTAATTCCAAAGTAATTCTGCCCATTACTCCTTTTCTAAATTCGTCTAATATGATGTTACAAGCCTTACTAAAATCAACTTCTCCACCAGATATAATACACCCTCGTTTTTTCCCTATTTCTACTATGATTTCATAAGGGCTCTTATCCTCTATTGATACTTTATAGCGCTTTTGTATATAATCTTCTGAAATTGTATTTAGCTTTTCAACAAGTTTAATGGTTAAGTTTTCTATATCCAGCAGTTCATCCTTAATAGCTCCTGTAAAAGCTAGATTTAAGGCTACATTTTTATCTTCAAACTTAGGCCATAGGATCCCTGGTGTATCCAATAATTCAATATTGCCTTTTACCTTTATCCATTGGTTTGATTTAGTAACTCCAGGTCTGTTTCCTACTTTGGCACCTTTTCTTTTGGATAAACTATTGATTAAAGTAGACTTCCCCACATTAGGTATACCCACAATCATTGCCCTTATAGGCTTATTCTTAATACCTTTCAACTCTAATCTTTTTCTTTTTCCCTCGGTTAAGATATAGGATAAATTGATAAGATCATCCAGACCCTTATTGTTTATGGAGTCAACTAAAACAGCAGGAATCCCTACTTTTTTAAAGTATTCTATCCATTCAATATTAGACTTTTCATCAGCCAAATCTGATTTGTTTAAAATCTTAATCCTAGGTTTATCTCCAATAATTCCATCTATATCTGGATTTTGACTACTGATTGGTATTCTTGAATCAACTATCTCATATACTATGTCGACTAAAGAAAGGCTTTTTTTAATAGCTTCCTTTGTTTTTTTCATATGGCCAGGATACCAGTTTATATTCATAATATCACCTGCTTTTAAAGTAAATAAAAAGGGACTGTGAAAGTCCCAATCTTTTAATATCTTTTCTTTTCTTTAACTCTAGCTGATTTACCTTCTCTTTCTCTTAAGTAGAATAGCTTAGCTCTTCTTACTCTACCTCTTCTAGTTACTTCAATCTTTTCTACTCTAGGTGAATGTAGAGGGAATGTTCTTTCCACACCTACTCCATAGGAGATTCTTCTAACTGTAAATGTTTCTCTGATTCCTCCACCTTGTCTTTTTATAACAGTTCCTTCAAAAATCTGAATTCTCTCTCTGTTACCTTCTTTTACTCTATAGTGAACCTTAACAGTATCACCAACATTAAAATCAGGTAAATTTTCTTTTAACTGTTCAGCTTCAATGCTTTTCAAAATATCCATGGCTTAAACCTCCCTTCTACATAGATGTTCATGCCGAAGCTTCGACAGAGGACCATCCGTAGTCTCGTACGGTGAGTATTATAACATATGTGGATTTAAATTACAACTTAATTTATTTTGATTTTTTCATTCTATCTAGCATTTCTTTTTCCTTAGCCGATAGCTTATACTTATTAAGCATATCTGGCCTTTTTAGTAAGGTATTCCTTAATGCCTGACACTTTCTCCATTCTCTGATTCTTTCATGATTCCCTGACAGTAAAACTTCAGGTACTGATATTCCATTGAAAACTCTTGGTCTTGTATATTGTGGATACTCTAGCAAGCCATCATAGTGGGACTCGTCTTTATAAGATTCTTCACAACTTAAGGTACCTGGTAACAATCTTACAATAGAATCTATTAATACCATTGCTGGTATTTCTCCACCTGTTAGCACATAGTCTCCTATTGAAATTTCCATATCTACGTAATTCTCAACAACTCTGTTATCTATACCTTCATAATGGCCACACAATAATATTAGATGCCTCTCTTTTGATAAGCTATTAGCTAATTCCTGGTTGAAGATCTTCCCTTGAGGGGATAGGTAGATGACCAAAGATTCATCGCTTTTTACACTGCTTATTGCATCATAGATTGGTTCTGGTTTCATGACCATACCAGGACCACCACCAAAAGGATAGTCATCAACACGCTTATGCTTATCTTTTGAAAAATCTCTAATGTTAACAGCATTTAGCGAGAATACACCATCACTCAAGGCTCTGCCTATGATACTCCACCCTTTAAGAACATCAAAAAAATCTGGAAATAAAGTAAGCACATCTATTCTCATTCTATCATTCCCTCAATAGGGTCTATTATTAACCTTTTATTATCTATATCAATATCTACTACAAATTTCTTTACTGCAGGAATTAAATACTCTTTACCACTTTCTTGGTCCTTTACTACATAAACGTCATTACTAGCATATTGGAGAACATCTGTAACAATTCCTATTTCTTTGCCTTTAGTATCATATACAAGACAATCTACAATATCAAATATAAAGTAGTGGTCTTTTGGTAGCTGAACCTTATCTTTAGCATCAATAAACAAGAAATCATCTTTAAATCTTAGCACCTGATTAATGTTATCAAATTCCTTAAACTTGATTATGGCAAAACCTTTATGATACTTTACCTCTTCAACTTCAGCTCTTTCTTTATTATTCCCTAGATAAACTATTTTTAAATCATCAAATCGATTTAAATTATCAGTTAAGGGAAAGACCTTCAATTCTCCTTTAATACCATGAGTATTCGTAATTCTTCCTACTTTTATATAATCCATATACTCACCTGCCAATTATAACAGAAAGGGCACCTGAATCCTTTTATAGGTACCCTTAATCATCTATTATTGTAGAATTTCAACTACTACTCTTTTGTTTTCCTTGATTGCAGCTGCCTTAACAACAGTTCTAATAGCTTTAGCTATTCTACCTTGTTTTCCAATGATCTTACCCATGTCTTCCTCTGCAACTTTAAGCTCTATGATTATAGATTGAGTACCTTCAACTTCATTTACTTCTACTTCATCTGGATTATCTACCAATGCTTTTGCTATTATTTCTACTAATTCTCCCACTTGCTACACCTCCTAAACCTATTATTCTGCATCTTGGTTTCTTTTTTCATATATCCCATTTTCTCTAAACAACCTATCAACAGTGTCTGTTGGCTTTGCACCATTATTTAGCCATTTAATAGCCTTTTCATCATCTATTTTAACTGTTCTAGGATCTGTTAAAGGGTTGTAGTAGCCTATTTCTTCAATGAAACGACCATCCCTTGGTGAGCGTGAGTCTGCAACTACAATTCTATAAAAAGGTCTCTTCTTAGCACCCATTCTTTTTAATCTTATTTTAACTGCCATTTTTACACCTCCTCTGTTTTAATATCTATCTAGAAAAAGGGGAATTTTCTTTTCCCTTTTTTCTTCATGGTTTTTTCCATATCAGAAAATTTCTTCATCATTTTTTTTGTTTCTTTAAATTGTTTAAGAAGTTTATTTACATCCTGTACACTTGTTCCACTTCCATTGGCAATTCTCTTTCTTCTGCTGCTATCTATAATTGAAGGATTAATTCTTTCTTCCTTAGTCATAGATTGAATAATGGCTTGGATCTTTACTATCTCTTTTTCATCCACATTTATGTTTTTCAAAGCCTTTGAATTAACACCAGGAATCATTCCTAGAAGTTCATCCAGTGGGCCTAAGTTTCTTACCTGATCGATTTGATCCAAAAAGTCATCCAAGGTAAACTGCTGAGACATGATCTTTTTTTCTAATTCTTGTGCCTTCTTCTCATCAATAGAAGCTTGTGCCTTTTCAATTAGGCTTAACACATCTCCCATGCCTAATATCCTGGAAGCCATTCTGTCTGGATGAAAAGGTTCTAATTGATCTAATTTTTCACCCATTCCAGCAAATTTTATAGGTTTACCTGTTACTGCTCTAATGGATAATGCTGCTCCTCCTCTAGCATCACCATCTAATTTAGTTAATATGATTCCAGTAATGTCTAGCTTTTGATTAAAAGTTTCAGCAACATTAACAGCATCCTGGCCAGTCATAGCATCAACAACCAGCAGGATTTCACTTGGATTTACTGCTTCTTTGATGTTTTGCAGCTCTTCCATCAGTTCTTCATCCACGTGAAGTCTACCAGCAGTATCTATAATTATCCAATCATGGTTATTTTTCTTTCCATACTCGATAGCAGCTTTTGCTATATCAACTGGATTTATTTTATCTCCCATTGAAAAAACTGATACACCTATTTTTTCTCCAACAACTTCTAACTGTCTTATTGCTGCAGGTCTGTATACGTCACAAGCCACTAGTAGGGGATTCTTATGCTTCTTCAACAGATTGTTAGCAAGTTTGCCAGAAGTTGTAGTCTTACCAGAACCTTGTAATCCACACATTAACACAACTGTTGGAGGATTAGGTGAAGTGTTTAACTTTGCTTCCTTTTCTCCCATCAGTTTAGTTAATTCTTCATTAACTATCTTAACAACTTGTTGTCCAGGAGTTAAACTTTCCATTACTTCAGCACCAATTGCTCTACTTTTAACATTTTTAACAAAATCCTTAACAACCTTATAGTTTACGTCAGCTTCTAATAGGGCAAGTCTTACCTCTCTCATTGCAAGATCTACATCTTTTTCTGTAAGCTTTCCCTTACTTCTTAGCTTGCTCAGTGCATTTTGTAACTTCTCAGATAAACTTTCAAAAACCATTAATTAACAACCTCCTGGCTACTATCAATAATAATTTTCAAAGCCTTTTTCAATATATTGATCTTCTCTAATAGCCTTTTACTATCTCCACTCTTACACTCTTCTTCAATATCAAGTACTAATTCATGTAAATGTTCAAGTTCTTCTATATTGCTATAAAATCTATGGACAAGCTTTAGGGTTTCTTCATATTGATATAAGTTTTCCTCAGCTCTTTTTAAGGTATCGTATACTCCCTGACGGCTAATGCCTAATTCTTCACCAATTTCCCCTAAAGATAGATCATAATTATAATAAAGATCTATAATAGTTCTCTGTTTCTCACTTAACAGCTTTCCATAGAAATCAAATAGAATCCCAATTTCCACTAGCTTTTCAACCATTTTATCACCACAAAATAATACTGTCAAGCAATTTGCTTGACAGTATTATTTTAGTATAATTATATGAACTTGTCAACAATTAATTGCTAGTTAAATAATGCATCAATAAAATCATCCATATTAAACTCTTGTAGATCTTCCATCTTTTCTCCCACACCAATAAGCTTAATAGGAAGATTTAGTTCTGATTGAATGGCAATCACTATTCCACCCTTAGCCGTACCATCAAGTTTTGTTAAAGCCACACCGGTAATATCACAAACCTCTTTAAATTCTTTTGCTTGATTAATTGCATTTTGTCCAGTAGTAGCATCAAGTACCAGAAGTACTTCTTTACTTGCTTCAGAGAACTCTTTATCTACAACCCTAAATATTTTATTCAACTCATTCATTAGATTTTTCTTATTATGAAGTCTTCCAGCAGTATCGCAGATAAGCACATCTGCTTTCCGTGATTTAGCAGCCTGTATTCCATCAAATATTATCGCTGCTGGATCAGCACCTTCCTGATGCTTTATTAGTTCAGTTTTTGATCTTGCGCTCCACTCTTCAAGTTGTTCAATGGCAGCAGCCCTAAAAGTATCTCCCGCTGCTACAATTACTTTCTTTCCATCATTTTTTAGCTTATAGGATAATTTACCAATGGTAGTAGTCTTACCCACTCCATTGACTCCAACAACTAAGATTACTGAAGGGGAGGTGTTAACATTTAAGCTATTATCATTAATGGACTCTGTCATTATTTCCTTTATTTCTTCCTTAAGCATTTCTCTAACCTTATCTGGCTCTGACACTTTATTCTCCCTTACCTTGTCTCTTAAACCGTCAATAATCTTCATTGTGGTATTTATTCCTACATCAGCAGTAACAAGTATTTCTTCTAATTCGTCAAATAACTCATCATCTACTTTTCCATAGGATCTAAGTACCGCATCTATCTTCTCTGTCATACCCTTTCTAGTCTTGTTAAGTCCTGACTTTAGCCTTTCAAACAAGCTAACATTTTTGCTCTGATCTTGAACTTCTTGTTCTCTATTTACATCTTCTATATTATCAAGCGTAGTCTTGTTATTCTTATTAAACAAATTCTTAAACATTATCCTTCCTCCTTAACTGGCCTTTTCATTAACTTTATCTGTAAGTTTTACAGATATGACCTTGCTGACTCCTTCCTCTTCCATAGTAATTCCATACAAAACATCAGCTATTTCCATAGTGCCCTTTCTATGAGTTATTACAATAAATTGAGTATCTTTTGATAAGCTTTTTAAGTAGTCTGCATATTTATTTATATTTGCATCATCTAAAGCTGCATCTATCTCATCTAAAACACAAAATGGTGCTGGTTTTATATTCATTATAGAAAATAAAAGTGCCACAGCAGTCAAAGACTTTTCTCCTCCGGACAATAGGTTCAAGGTCTGTAGTTTTTTGCCAGGAGGCTGGGCCTTTATTTCTATACCACTATTTAAAATATCATTTTTATCTTCCAACTCCAAGCTTGCCTTTCCTCCATTAAATAGGTTAGAAAACACTTGATTAAACTCTTTATTAATAGCATTGAAGCTAATTTCAAACTGCTTTTTCATCTTTTCTTCCATATCTACAATGACTTGTTCCAAGTCTTTCTTTGCCATCAATAGGTCATCGTGTTGTTTAGTCATAAATTCTAGTCTCTCTTTGATCGCCTTATACTCGTCAATAGAATTAATGTTTACATGTCCAAGTTCTTTTATTTTGTTCTTGAGCATGGAAAGTTCTTTTTTAACATCATCTAGGTTTTCTATATTGATCCAAAATCTTTTTGCTCCCTCATAATCCAATTGGTAGTCATCTTGTAATTTACCATATGCGCTATCTAGTTTCATATTGCACCTTGTTTCCTTTATACTCCATTTGCTTTTTTGTTTCTCTAAGGTGTTAATTTTTTCATTAATATCTTTTAATTTGTCCTGTACAAGATAAAAATCACTCATTAACTGATCTTTATCTTTCTTTAGTTGATCTAGTTCCTTATCCACCTGGGATTTTTTAATTTGTAATTCATCTAATAGGGCTTCAATTTGAAGCATATCAGAAGATGTGCTTTTAATACTTGCTTCTAAATTACTTATCTCATTTTTCTTATTAAGTATATCCTTAATAGTATGCTTAATTTCTTTTTCTACTGAAGCTAGTTTTTCCTTACTATCTATTATTTTGTTTTCCATTAAATTTATCTGTATTTTATAATCAGTAACTGTATCTAGCACATCTTGTAAGATTTTTTTATCTTCTTCTTGTTTTTTCACAAGATTTTCAATATCTTCTCTTAAAGATTCTATTTCACCGTTTATGGATTCAATATTTTTCTTTAAAGTACTTTCATCCTGGTCTAATGATTCCATTTCTAGAGTTAATTGAACTATCTCATTATTATACTTATCTTTAGACTCATTATATCTATTTATATCTAAAATTAATCTATTCTTTTCATTTTCAATTCTCACCAAATCTATATTTATAGTTTGCAACCTTTTTTCCTGTTCTTGAATTTTACTCAAGTATTCCTCTAGTCTGGACTTTAACTCTGTTTTATCCTGCTCTAGGCTCTCTTGCCTCTTAAGAAGTTTGCTTATTTCTTCCTTAACCTTTTCAATTCTGTACTTTCTGTTTAGTAAGTTGTTGACATTAGGCAAACTACCTCCAGTCATAGATCCTCCAGGATTTATTATGTCTCCTTCTAAGGTAACGACTTTATAGGAATAATTATATTTCTTTGCAACCTCAGTAGCATTATCAAGATTACCTACTACTATAGTTCTTCCCAATAGATATTCCACTATATTTCTGTATCTGTCATCAAAATGTACTAGTTCTGAGCCTAGGCCAATAATGTTGTAAGATTTTCTATCCTCGCTATTTATGTAAATTGGTTTTCCCTTTATATTGGTAATAGGCAAAAAGGTTACCCTTCCAAGTTTTTTCTCCCTTAAATAGTTTATAATATATTTTGCATCATTTTCATCCTTGGTTACTATATTTTGTAAGCTACTTCCTAAGGCTACTTCAATTGCTTTTTCATGTTTTTCTTCTACTCTAATCAGCTCTGCTACAATTCCCATTAAACGATCCTTTAGCTTTTTTTCTTTTTTATATGCTAACATGAGATTTTTGACGCCTTTATAGTAACCATCATAGCCATCTTCCAAATTCTTTAGCATATTATAGTTTGCTATATTGCTCTGAAGGTCGATTTTGTTTTGATTTATTGATTCATTTACCTTTTCAATCTCTTTATTTAATGTTTCTTCCTCTAGTTTCAAGTTGGTCAAATATTTATTTGATTCAATAATCTGTTGATTCTTTTCTACTTCCTCCTTCTCCAATTGTATAAGTAAGTTTTGATTTTCTTCACTTTTTTCTACAAGTAAATTTATTTCTCTTTGAATATGATCTATTCTCTTTAAAATATTTTCCTTAAAATTTATGATTCCATTAAGCTTACTCTTTTTTTCTGCAGCTAAATTATATAACTCAACAATCTTATCCTTACCTTCTTGGATCTGCCTTTCATTGGATTTAACCTTTTCATTTAATTTCTCTACTTCAGCATTTCTCTCTATAAAATCTTTTCTATTTACATTCAACTCCTCTTCACTTGTTGCACTTAACTGTGATAGCAATTCTTTCTGATTATTAAAGTCTCCTAGCTTGCCGTTTAGATTAACTAACTCTTGGTTAAGCCTTTCAATATCCTTTTTGTAAAATCTTACCTTTTCTTCTAATAAAGTCAGCTGATTTTTATTATCATTTATACAATCAACTATTTCATCTTTTTGTATTTTAACCCCTTCATAGTTTTCATTCTTTTCCTTAATGCTTTCCTTAAAGATATTTAGTTCATCTTCTAACTTTTTTTTCTCATTTAAGAGAAGACTTAACTCTTTTTCAACCTTATCCTTCTCATTTCTAATGCTGATTATTTCTTCATTTAAACTCTCGATTTCTCTTATTATTAAATTTACCTCTATTTCTTTGACCCTTTTAGACAAGTTAAGAAAAATTGTTGCCTTATTTGATTGTTCTTTTAAATTATCATGCTGATTTTCTAACTCAAAAATAATATCTTTTATTCTGACCAGATTGTTGTTCGTATTATCTAGTTTCTTTTCTGACTCAGTTTTCTTCGATTTGTACTTTATGATTCCTGCTGCCTCTTCAAATATGTTTCTTCTATCCTCTGGTCTGGTGCTTAATATTTCATCAATTCTACCTTGTCCAATAATTGAATAACCATCTTTACCTATACCTGTGTCCATAAATAATTCTCTAACATCTTTTAGCCTGCAGGAATTCTTATTTATATAGTACTCACTTTCACCAGAACGGAATATCCTCCTAGTTATAGCTACTTCTTGATAATCAAGAGGTATAGTACCATCTTTATTATCAAATACCATAGTAACTTCAGCATAGCCTAAAGCTTTTCTGCTTTCAGTTCCCGAAAATATAACATCTTCCATTTTGTTGCCCCGTAATACCTTTACACTCTGCTCTCCCAATACCCATCTAATGGCATCAGAAACATTACTTTTGCCGCTGCCATTGGGTCCAACTACAGCTGTAATACCTTCCTTAAATTCGATTTCTGTTCTATCTGCAAAGGACTTAAATCCCTGTATACAAATTTTTTTCAGATGCAAATTAATCACCCTTTTAATTGCTTTAAATTCCTTTAACGTATTGGCCAGTTAAATACTTCATATCAAGCTTTAGCGTTGTATTACTTATGTTTAATTCTACAATATCCTTGGGTAAATCCTTCTTATAAACCCTTATATTTTTGAAATTATACCTATCTTTAAAATACTTCATATTAGAGGATTTTTGTCCTACTAAGTTCGATATGTTTTTTTGATGGACATATATTGTCAAGTCCTTGCCATCATAATCAAGTTTTAACTTATCTAAGTAGTCCTTTAAAAGTATTTTATATTTATTTGATTCAACCAATTGTCTAAAGGAAGGATGGAAAGGACCTGCTATGACATCTTTGCCAAAATTGATATTTTCAGTAGGCTGCAATCCAACTCTTATAACATTAATATCATTGTATTCGAAAAGCATAATTAAGTCAGTTGATATGTCAATTGCCTCTTCTAAAGTTAAGGGCTTGTATTTTTCTTGGTGATACAGCTTTTCTAGGTAGGTATCTTTAATAATTAATGTAGGATATATTCTTACGCAATATGGTCTTAGCTTTATGAACTCTTTCCCAGTAAAGATAGATTTTTCTCTGCTATCTCCCACTAATCCAATCATCATCTGTAATCCTAGATTAAAACCATGCTCTTTAATCAGTTTAGAGGCCATGTAAACTTGTTTACTATTATGGCCTCTTCCACTCTCATAAAGCACATCATCACATAGTGATTGCACGCCTAACTCAATTGTATCCACATCATATTCCTTTAGTAAATTTAATATATCATCATCTATATAATCTGGCCTAGTGGACAGTCTTATTGCCTTAATCCTACCTTGGTTTTTGAATTCAAGAGGTATACTTAATAGTTCCCTTTGGATTTCCTTTGGTATTCCTGTAAAGCTTCCACCATAAAAGGCAACCTCTACTACTATATCTCTTTTAGGAAAAGTAGCCAAGTGTTCCTCAATGGTCTTTTTTACATAATCTTGAGTAACATCGGTAGAAAGTCCTGTTATTCTCCTTTGATTGCAAAAAACACAATCATGAGGACAGCCAAAATGGGGAACAAATATTGGTATTATATAGTAATCTTTACTCATTCTCTTCACCTATTCTCATTAATGCGTTTTTTGCTGCGTTTTGCTCCGCTTCTTTTTTATTTTTCCCAGACCCTTGCCCAATTACTTTATTATCTAAAACTACATCCATATAGAATTTTTTATCATGATCAGGGCCTTCTTCCTTAACTACCTTATACTCAACTTTTGCCTTATAAAATCTTTGCAACAATTTCTGTAGTTCTGTTTTGTAGTCTACAAATAGATCTCCCTTAGCTATGGCATGGATTATGTCCTTTTCGAAGTTGCTTATTAACAGCTCTTTTACAGTTACATAATCTGCATCCAGAAAAATGGCTGCCGTAAAGGCTTCAAAGGCATCAGAAAGTACTGAATCTCTATTTCTTCCACCTGTAATCTCTTCTCCCTTACCTAACAACAGGTAGTCTCCCAAATTTATCTTTCTAGCTGCAAAAGCTAAAGATGATTCACAAACAATAGAGGCTCTTATCTTTGTAAGATGTCCTTCAGGGTACTTAGAAAAGTTGTTATAAAGATAGTCACTAACTACTAAACTTATAACCACATCTCCTAAGAATTCTAATCTTTCATTACTTATTATACCTCGCCTCTTATTTTCATTGGCATAAGAGCTATGGCACAAGGAAGTGTTTAACAATAATTGATCATTAAACTTATAGCCTATAGTCTTTTGTAATTCCATCAACTTTTCCAATCTTTTATTGGATATATTCACATTATTACCTCCAAATAAAAGCTAACTGTACATAGGAAAGATTATTCATTAATTAGCTCACTAATATAATTAACTGCATCTCCCACAGTCTGGATATTCTCTACCTCTTCATCAGCTACTTGTAGATCAAACTCATCTTCTATAGCCATAATTAGCTCAACTAAGTCTAGAGAATCAGCATTTAAATCGTCTTTAAATGAAGTATCCATATCAATATCATCTTCATCAATTCCAAATTGATCAGAAATCATAGTTTTTAGTCTTTCAAGTACCATAAATAGTGCACCTCCATTTATATACTAGTATTTTTATTTATATCTTCTTCAATCATATTTATTACATTTTTATCAACAAAATTTACTACCTGTTTTATAGCATTTTTTATGGCTAAGGAGTCTGAGCTACCGTGGGCCTTCACTACTGGTTTTTTTAATCCTAGTAATGGCGCTCCTCCATATTCTCTATAATCCATCAACTTGACAAAAGACTTTAACTGAGGTTTTAACAATAAAGCTCCTATCTTAGATATCTGGGATTTGTATATTTCTTCCTTAAGTTTTGTAAATATAGATAGGGCCATACCTTCTGTCAGCTTTAGTACCACATTACCTACAAACCCATCACTAACAATTACATCAGCGATACCATTAGGTATATCTCTAGCTTCAATGTTGCCAATATAATTCAAATCAGACTTTTTCAATAGATCATAGGCTTCTTTTACCAAAGAATTGCCTTTCCCTTCCTCAGTTCCCACATTAACCAATCCTACCCTAGGTGATTCTATGCCTAATATCTTTTCACAATAAATAGATCCCATTATTGCAAATTGTTGTAGGTATTCCGGTTTACAATCCACATTTGCTCCAGCATCAACAAGCAATGATATGCCTTTTACAGTTGGGTATACAGTTGCAATAGCTGCCCTTTCAATACTCTTTATTCTTTTAACAATAAATAGTCCACCTGCCAACAAAGCCCCTGTACTTCCAGCAGATACAAAACCATCTCCTAAATTATCTGAAAGGGCCTTCAATCCAATAACTATTGATGAATTCTTTTTTCTTCTAATAGCCATAGCTGGCTCTTCATCATTGGTAATAACCTCTTCAGCATTGAGAACTTCAATTTTATCTTTAGGATACTCATATTTACTCAATTCATTTTTTATTATTGCCTCTTGTCCAACTATAAGTATATTCACATCTAGCTCTTTAATAGCTTCTACACTGCCTGCCACTACTTCTTTGTAGCCTTTATCTCCTCCCATACCGTCTACAATTATTTTCATAGCTATCCTCTCCCAAATATCCTTATAAATTGTTACAGTTATAAATATATTATAGAAATGTTAAAATTGCAATATTTATAGAAAAAAAGATAGTGACTGAATTCACTATCTTTATTCTACATCTAACACTTCCCTATCTTTATAGTATCCACAAGCTCTGCACACTCTATGAGGTAACTTTGGTTCATGACATTGGGGACATTCTGTTAGTGTTGGCTTTGCCAATCTATATGATGATGCTCTTCTTTTATCTCTTCTAGCTTTAGAAGTTTTTCGTTTTGGTACTGCCATCTATAACACCTCCTTAATTGTCATTTATAAGATCTTTTAATATAGCCAATCTTGGATCTACATCCTCTACCACACAATCACATTTTTTTCTATTTAAGTTTTCGCCACAACTAGGGCAGATACCCTTACATTCTTCACTGCAAAGAGGCTTCATTGGTAGTGATAAAACTATTGTATTTACTATATCATCTGTCAAGTTTACTTCATCCTCTTCATAATAGATTACATCTCCAGTTTCATCTTCTTCCATATCATCATGATGTTTAGTCAATTGGCCAGACAAAACTGTTGTATCACTTTTTATAAAGGGATCTAAACATCTACCGCATATCTCTTTATAAGTATATTTTATATTAACATGTACAATTTTATCACTGCCTGCCTTATATATGGCTCCATCATACTTTATTGGCTCAACAAAGTAGATTTCCCTTCCATTTATATCTAACAGGCCTTCATTAATTTCACCTTCAAAGGTAATGCTATCAACATCTTTATCTCTTAGATCTGATATGTTTATTTTCATTTTTTCACCTCTTGAGCTAACAAACATTATTATATAAAGGTGAAAGGCATTTGTCAAGAAATATTATTTTCTGACCAAATTAACAGTATCCCTAGCAATCATCAACTCTTCGTTAGTAGGAATAACCAATACCTTTACCTGTGAGTCTTCTGAAGATACTATAGCTTCTTTTCCTCTAACCTTGTTTAACTCAATATCAAGCCTTATATTGATACACTCAAGCCCTTCACATATCTTTTCTCTAATAGTGCTGGAATTCTCACCAATTCCTGCAGTAAAGACCAAAGCATCCACATTACATAAAACTGCCGAATAAGCACCTATATACTCTTTTACTCTATTACAGAATACTTTTAATGCAAGTTCAGCTCTTTCATCTCCATTGGTAGCAGCATCTTCAAGGTCCCTGAAGTCACTACTTAATCCTGAAATTCCTAATACACCTGACTTCTTATTTAGTAAATTGTTTACTTCTTGAAATGATAAGTTTTCCTTTTCCATTATAAATGGAATAATAGCTGGGTCTATATCTCCACACCTTGTACCCATAGCAAGTCCTTCCAAGGGTGTAAAGCCCATACTTGTATCAACAGATTTGCCACCTTTTATTGCGCAAACACTTGATCCATTTCCTAAATGACATGTTATTATATTTAATTCTTCTACTGACTTTCCTAACATTTCTGCAGCTTTCAATGTAACATACTTGTGGGATGTGCCATGGAACCCGTATTTCCTTATACCATATTTTTCATAATATTCATAGGGCAATGGATATATATAGTTTTCTGCTGGTATAGTTTGATGGAAAGCTGTATCAAACACTGCCACCATTGGAACATTGGGCATAAGCTCTTTACAAGCTTCTATACCAATAATGTTGGGTGGATTATGAAGTGGAGCCAATTCAACACAAGCTTCTATTGCCTCCATAACCTTATCATCTATAATAACGGAATCAGAAAATTCTTCTCCCCCATGAACAACCCTATGTCCAACAGCTTCAATATCTTCTAAAGAGTCTATAACTCCATATTCTTTATCAACAAGTGCATTTAATACTAACTCCAAACCTCTTCTATGGTCTTGGATAGTATCTTCAATAATTACTTGGTCTTTACCAGTAGCAGTATGTTTGATTCTTGAACCCTCTATACCTATTCTTTCTACCAAACCTTTTGCAAGTACCTCTTCGTTTTTCATGTCTATCAACTGATATTTCAATGAAGAACTACCACAATTAATTACTAAGACGTTCATTTACTAATTCCTCCTCTAATATTCTTTTATTAATGATAATATTATTATAATAAGTGAAAAAAATCAATTATAACTTTCATTGTGTTATAATTATACTAATCATAACAATGGAGGTAGTAAATTGAGTACAATTGGTATTATAGCTGAATATAATCCATTTCACTTGGGACATAAATATCACTTAAAATTATCCAAAAAAATTACAAATAGTAGGTACTCTATTGCTGTTATAAGTGGTTCTTTTGTCCAAAGGGGTGAACCCTCCCTTATAGATAAATGGACAAAAGCAAGAATGGCTATAGATAATGGTATAGACTTAGTAATAGAGCTTCCCTTTATTTTTTCAGTCCAATCTGCTGAATTATTCGCTTATGGGGGCATTTCTCTACTTAATAGCTTAAAGATTGTAGATTATGTATCCTTTGGCAGTGAAATAGGTGAATTAAAAGATCTGTATCCAATTGCTCATATATTAGTAGAAGAACCACCTATTTATAATCAATTATTAAAAAAGCACCTTCAAAGGGGTGAGTCGTTTCCTGTCGCTAGAAGTAGGGCTTTAGAAGAATATTTTACAAAATACAATAAAAATCATTATAACTTGGATATAAATAAAATCATTAAATCTCCAAATAACATATTAGCAATCGAATACCTGAAAGCTCTAAAAAAATTAAATAGCAATATTAAACCAGTTACCATTAAAAGATTTGGCAGCCAATACAATGATGTTGAATTAAATAACAAAATAGCTAGCGCAACTGCCATAAGGAAAAAAATATTAGAAGAAAATGAGCTTTCATCAGTAAAGGATTATTTACCCCAAGAAACTTATGATAATCTAGAAAGCTATATAAATCAGTACCATTTTTTCAATTCCTTAGATAATTATAACCAAATCATTCATTATTTATTAAGGATAGAAGGCAATGAAAAACTTTCTAGGATAATGGATGTGGAAGCAGGGCTAGATAATAGAATTGTTGAAAAAAGTGGTGAATTTAACGACATAGAAAGTTTTGTAAGTTCTATCGTGACAAAAAGATATCCAAGAAGTAGGATTCAGAGGATTTTAGTTCATCTTATGATGAATCTATACAAGGAAAATTTCATAGACCTATACTTACACCATCCTGCTTACATTAGGGTATTAGGTTCAAACAAAAAGGGTTTTTACCTGATAAATAAAATTAAGAAAAAAACAGACATACCAATAATAATAAAATTTTCTGACCATCATAATCTAAAAAACCCTAACATAGATAGAATAATTAGTTTTGATAAAAAGTCAACAGATCTTTTCTTCCTAGGTCTAAATACAAGAAAGCCTCTAACAAATATGGACTATTATACAAGCCCCTATATGAAAAAATAGCAAGTTAAACTTGCTATTTTTTCATATTCATGCAAAATACTAATATAATTTATAAAGGGGGATGAAAGTTGAAAAGATATATTAATAGTTTAATTTTATTATTAGCTGTCTTGTATTTATTAATAGGTATAATAAAGGATCCTGAGATGGCCCTATCAAGCGCTTCAAAAGGTCTATCCACCTGTTTTAATATTGTCTTCCCTTCACTATTCCCTTTTTTTATTATTTCAGAACTATTAATAGAAATTGGCTTTGTTAACTTCATAGGGTCTTCATTGCAAGCTATTATGAAGCCAGTTTTTAATGTGCCCGGAGAGGGAGTCTTCCCTTTTACCATGAGCATAATATCAGGTTATCCTATGGGGGCAAGGATCACATCTAGACTAAGGGAAAAAAAGATGCTATCAAAAATAGAAGCAGAACGAACAGTCTGCTTCTCAAGTACTTCCGGACCTCTATTTATGCTTGGTGCAGTATCAGTAGGTATGCTAAATGCACCCCCTGCAGCCCCACTAATACTATATCCCCATTATTTAGGAGCTATGACAGTAGGTTTGCTATTACGATTTTACGGTAAAAATACCACAACCTCTAGTAATAAAAGTAAATATGTAATAAGAAATCCCTTAAATTATATCAACAAAAATCATACAATTGGTGAGATTCTTGGTAATTGCATAGGAAATAGCATAAATACAATCCTTACTGTAGGTGGATTTATAGTATTTTATTCTGTAGCTATAGATATATTAATTAATTCAAAAATCTTTAGCAGATTATTATTCCTTATTGATTACATAATTCCTGTAGAAATCAATATTGACCTATTACAAGGTTTAATAGCAGGTATACTTGAAATTACAACAGGGTGCAGTAAAATATCCTCCCTGAACATTAATTTTAT
The DNA here is from genome assembly GCA_012735215.1 of Tissierellia bacterium. Lineage (GTDB taxonomy): Bacteria > Bacillota > Clostridia > Tissierellales > Tepidimicrobiaceae > JAAYHX01. The sequence goes on along the minus strand of JAAYHX010000015.1, from coordinate 92,941 downwards.
ACAAAAAGTACTAGTTATTAACTTCCTAATAGGCTGGGGTGGCCTTTCCATCCATAGCCAAGCCATAAGTTTCATAAGCAAAACAGATATTAATACTAAGCTATATTTGTTTTCAAAATTATTACATGGTATATTCTCAAGTCTTTATACTCTGTTAATATATAGTCTAATATTCAAAAACCATGCTGAATTTTCCTTTGTGCCTGAGCCAAATATGCCACAGTATATATACGCTAGTAATTGGACTCAAATATTTATGAAATCAACTAAATTAGCCCTTCTCATAATGTTCTATATGTTGGTTTGCTCCATGCTGCTTATCATAGTAAAAAGAATATTTGCTAGAGAATAACTATTTACCACCTCTTAACTGCTGCCTATTATCATTTAATGTTTCTATGAGCGTCTTTAAGTTTTGTTGAGTTTCAAATAGAATATTATCTGCATACTCTAGGGCTCCTAGCCTTATTTCCTTAGCATTGTTTTGTGCCTTTGTTATAATTTCATCAGCTGCTTCTTTGGCTTTCTTAGTTATTTCATTCTCATCAATCAATTCTTTCAGCTTAGATTCAGCCTCATTTAATATTGTATCTGCATCCTTTTGGGCTTCAGCTAGGATCCTTTGCCTCTCTTCTTTAATCCAATTAGCCTGCTTAATCTCATCAGGTAGTTTAATTCTAATTTCTTTAATAATATCAAACAATTCTTCTGCATCTATTACGACCTTGTTTGAAAAAGGCAATGTTGAAGCACTTTCTAAGATATCTTCAATTTCATCAATTAATCTTAATACATCCATACTATTTCAGACCCCCATTTATCTTTTCTTTTAAAGCAACCTCAACTGTTTTTGGAACAAAACATGAAATATCTCCACCAAACATAGCCACCTCTTTAACTATGCTTGAACTTAAAAATGAATACTTTTCTCTAGACACCATAAAGATTGTCTCGATATCCCCTGCTAACTTATTATTTACATGAGCCATCTGCATTTCATACTCATAATCGGATACAGCTCTTAATCCTCTTACAATCAGGGAACAATTTTTTTGTCTAGTATATTCAACAAGTAATCCTGAAAAACTGTCTACTTCTACATTATCATACTTTTCTAAAACCTTCTCCAATAATGCTATTCTCTCATCAACTGTAAACATATATTTTTTTGAACTATTATTTAGTATGGCCACTATTACCTTGTCAAATTTTTTAGCACATCTATCAATTATATCTAAATGTCCATTAGTTACTGGATCAAAACTTCCTGGGTATATTACTTGCATTATAAACCTCCTCAATTTTCAGTTAAATATAAAAGGATAAACATGTATCCTTGTATTGCCTAAAATCTATTAGCTTAAAATCACAAATCATAGCATCGAGATTAATGCTTTTTCCATGTTCTATGATTAGGATACCTTTTTCCTTTAAGATACGGCTTTTATATATGTTTTCGATTATACTGTAGATCAAGTCTACACTTTCATAAGGTGGATCTGTAAATATATAATCAAAAGCTATTCCTCTTTTTCCAAAATTGATAATAGATTTAATAGCATCACCCTTAATTACTTCAGCTCCGTCATCTAACCTTGTATGAGCTAGATTTTCCTTTATGCATTGAATGCTCTCCCTAGATCTATCTACAAAATAGACTTTTTTTGCTCCTCTGCTTAGAAATTCTATGCCGATACTGCCTGTCCCTGCACACAAGTCTAAAACCAAACTTTCCTCATCTACATAGTGCAAAATGTTAAACAGGGACTCTTTAATCCTATCCTCTGTTGGCCTTATACTCTTGCTTTTTGGTCCTTTTAATCTATAGCCTTTTCTTAGACCAGATATAACTCTCAAAAAACCACCTCAATTTATGCTAGATATATTTTATCATATTTTTCATCTATATAAATAGTATTATTAGTTTAAAATAAAATCATTAATCCTATCTTTAAACAGGTCTATTATGCTTTGTCTAAGCAAAAAGTTTTTTTCATCCAATAGCAATGCATCCTCATCTAGTATCTCTTGTGCCTTTTTTTGTGCAAGTTTTAATAGATTCATATCAGTAAACAGGTTTGCCACCTTAAGATCTGGTAAACCGTGTTGTCTTGTTCCAAAGAAGTCCCCAGGACCTCTTAATTCTAAGTCTTTTTCTGATATATAAAATCCATCTGTTGTTTTTTGCATTATCCTCATTCTCTCTCTAGATACTTTGCTATTACTTTCATTTATTAAAATGCAATAGGATTGGTGATTTCCCCTACCTACTCTACCCCTTAATTGATGAAGTTGAGCTAGCCCAAATCTTTCTGCATTATAAATTACCATAATATTAGCATTTGGCACATTGACACCTACTTCAATAACAGTAGTTGAAACTAATATGTCCAACTGCCTATTTATAAACCTCTGCATAATCTCTTCTTTTTCAGAAGGACGCATTTTCCCATGAAGTAGACCTACATTAAAATCAGCAAAAACTTCTTCTTTTAGATGATCATAGATTTCTTCTGCAGATTTTATATCAAGAGTATCGCTCTCCTCTATAAGAGGTGCAACAATATAAGCCTGTCTCCCCTTAGCCAACTCTTTTCTTATAAAGTCATTAACCCTATCAATCATATCAGAGTTTACAACATAAGTTTTTATTTCCTTTCTTCCTGGAGGTAGTTCATCAATAATAGAAATATCTAAGTCCCCATATAGTATGAGTGCTAAGGACCTAGGGATTGGTGTAGCAGTCATAACCAGTGTATCTGGATTGTCTCCTTTAAGGCTTAGTACTGCCCTCTGCCTTACACCAAACCTGTGCTGCTCGTCAGTTATTGCCAATCCGAGATTTTTAAATACTACATCCTCTTGAATAACAGCATGGGTTCCAACCAATATATCTACTTTACCTTCCTTAAGTTCTTCTAATATGATTTCCTTATTCTTATTGGAAAGACTACCTACCAATAACTTGCACTTAATACCATAGTTTCCTAAGAATTTGCTTATACTCTCATAATGCTGAGTAGCAAGTATTTCAGTAGGTGCCATCATAACCGATTGATAACCTGCCTTCCATGCCTTGAACATGGCAAGAACTGCCACAATGGTCTTTCCTGACCCTACATCTCCCTGTATGAGTCTATTCATCTGCTCATGTTTTTCCATATCCTCTTCTATTTCTTTAAAAGCCCTCATTTGAGCATTTGTGAGTTTGAAAGGTAAATTATCTATAAAAGTATAAACCTCATCTACATGAGGAAATTTTATTCCTTTACACATGGCCTTGGTCCTATTCTTTATTAACAGCAGACCTAATTGTAATATAAGTAGTTCTTCAAAGGCAAGCCTTCTTCTCGCCTCCAAGTAATAGCTTCTATTCTTGGGGAAATGTATATTCAATATAGCTTCCCTTATAGGAAGTAGAGATAATTCCTTTCTAATGTCTTTTGGTAGCTTTTCTGGAAGACTATCTAGATAGGTTGCAATAGCATTTCCCATTATCTTTATCATTTCATTATTAGTCAACTTGCCCTTTAGAGGATAAATTGGTATTATTCTTCCTACCTTTTCCCTTTCACCCTTATCTATAACAGGATTCATTATCTGAATTTGATTCCTGAAAATATTTATCTTCCCATTTACAACAACTATATCACCCAATGACAACATATTAATAACATAATCCTGATTAAACCAAACTAACAATGCCTGTCCGCTACTATCTCTTGCTGGGACTTTTACAATACTCAAGTTCTTCCTTGGTGCAAGTTTTACTGGATAGCCGCATATCTGAACTTTCAAACTGACTTTTTCACCATCAACACATTCCCTTATTTGCTTAAATTGTGATCGGTCATCATATTCCTTAGGGACGAAATATAGGAGATCTTCGACAGTCTTAATATTTAGCTTTTTTAGTTGGGCTGCCCTTTTTGGTCCAACACCTTTTATATATTGAACATCCATATAAATCCCCTCATCTTAACCTTTTAAACAAAACACCCTACCTTCTGGTAGGGAATTCCTATTCTATTGAAAATATATAATAATATATTGGTTGACCTCCAAATATTATCTCTACATCAATATCTTCAAATTCATTTTGAATAAGTTCACCTAGTTTATTAGCAGTATCTTCTTCTATCATATCCCCATAAAATATAGTTATCAAAGAAGAATCCTCTGTAACTATGTTTTTAATCAACTCAACAGATACATCTTCAATGCTGTTTCCATTGCAGACTACTTCTCCTCTTGAAATACCTATTATATCATCTTTGCTAATTTTCTTATTGTTTATTTCAGAATCCCTTACTGAATAAGTAACTTGGCCAGTTACCACATTCTTCATGGCCTCAGTCATGTTCTCTAGGTTTTCTTCCACTTCTAGTTCAGGGTTGAAAGCTAAAAGACTTGAAATTGCCTCGGGTATAGTCTTGGTTGGTACTATATACACATTCTTGTTGCTTAAGTCCCTTGCTTGTTCTGCTGCTAGAATTATATTCCCATTATTGGGAAATACAATTATGTTCTTTCCATTAACCTTATTAATTGCATTAAGTATATCTTCTGTGCTAGGATTCATGGTCTGACCACCTGGGATCACATAATCCACATTTAGCTCCCTAAAAACTTTGTTGATTCCTTCTCCCATAGAAACAGCTATAAAACTATACTCTTTCTCTTCTTTAACTTCTTTAATTTCTTCTATACTTTCCTCCATTATGTGCTCGTGTTGATACCTCATATTGTCTATTTTAATGTCATTTAACTCACCAATTTTTAAAGCCTTTTCTAAAACAAGACCTGGATTATTAGTATGAATGTGTACCTTTATTATGTCCTCGCCACCAACTACCAGCAGTGAATCTCCAAACTCTGCTAATTCATCCCTAAACTTTTCATAGTTATCCATTCCTGCATTTATCATGAATTCAGTACAATAACCAAATTTTATATCTGCCTCTTCAGTTTTTTGAATAGCAGTTTTTTGTACTGAAACTTCCACCTTTAATTGGTCTATATCTATAGTTTCCTTATAGGTTATAGCATTATAAGCTCCTGTTAGTACAAACATCAACCCTTTTCCACCAGCATCTACTACACCAGCTTCCTTTAACACTGGTAGCATATCAGGTGTTTGGTTCACAACTTCATTACCACGTTTTATAACCTTTTCCAAAAACACTACTATATCACTTTCATCTCTAGCAATTTCCATTCCATATTCTGCAGCTTTTCGAGCTACTGTTAATATAGTACCTTCAGTTGGCTTCATAACAGCCTTATAAGCTGTATCAGCAGATTGCTTAAAGGCAATAGCAATATCCATAACATCTGCAGTATCTTTCCCTTTTAAACCATTAGCAAACCCTCTAAACAATTGAGAAAGAATAACTCCTGAATTACCCCTTGCTCCCATTAAGGATCCATTGCTAGCAGCAAGGGCTATTTTCTCAACGCTGGTATCCTCAACCTTCAATACCTGGTTGATTGCAGACTTTATTGTTAAATGCATATTAGTACCTGTATCCCCATCAGGTACCGGGAATACATTTAAACTATTTACTTCTTCCTTGTTTTTCTCTAAAAGGTTTGCAGCACCAATAAATGCTTTTTTAAGCATTAGTCCATCTATATAAGTTAACTTCAATTATAGTACCTCCTTAAACTACTTTTCTACTCTAATTCCTTGTACGTAAACATTTACTTTTCTAACATTTAGTCCAGTCAAGTTCTCCACGTTGAATTTTACCTTTTCAATTATGTTCTCAGCTACCACTGAAATTCTTATTCCATACTGTAATATTACATGAAGATCTATAACTACTTCATTATTATCCGTATATACTTTAACTCCTCTAGATAGGTTTTCTCTCTTTAGCAATTCAAATATACCATCCGTAGCCTTTTTGCTAGCCATTCCAACTATTCCATAACTCTCCATGGCTGAAAGTCCTGCAATAGTAGCTATCACATTGTCATCTATATCAATGCAACCGTATTGGTTCTTGTCTCTAGCTGGCACCAAGTATCTCCTCCTCAACAAAAATATTTTTATGGGTATATTTTACCCTATTATCAAAAATTGTTCAACTAAATACCAAAAACTATCTTTTACTATAATAAATGTTGCATTATTATTATTTGTTATGTTACAATATAGTATGTTATTATAGATTAAGCAAAATATGCCTAGATTTTCTCATTATTAAGGAGGTGTTCTTTGTGGCTAAGAGATGTGATGTTTGCGGAAAATCCAGAGTGTTTGGAAACAAAGTTACTTTTTCAAATAAAAAGAACAATAGAAGTTGGGCTCCAAACGTAAGAAGAGTAAAAGCTGTAGTAGATGGATCAACTAAGAGGATTAACGTTTGTACAAGATGTTTAAGATCTGGAAAAGTAGAAAGAGCATTATAATAATTTAGGCTTCCTATTTGTACATAATTGGAAGCCTGTTTTATTTGAGTATTAATACTCCAAGTATTATTAATAGCAACCCTATTAATAACAGAAGAAACTCCACAGGAAGAACATTAATGACTATCAAACATCCTATTATTGCTAGGGCTAACCCTATCAACTTTTTGGTTTTATACCTATAATAGAACTTTTTCATATAACCACCTCAATATTTCTTAATTCATATTATTCTAATGCATCCTGTTTGTTACATAATATTAGAAAAAGGCAAGCTTATATAATTAAAGCTTGCCTTTTAGTTTATTCACGAGATACTATCACAAAACACTTCCCTTTATGGACAATTACATGCCCTTCTCCCTCAGTTATCCTATTGCTTATACCATGAGTTGAAGCAAATTCAATTTTTACATTATCCAACTCATATTCAAAACCCTTTAAAGATACTACCAGCCCTGATAGGTCTACAGGAATTACCGATACATAATATCCTTCAATCTTTGGTAAAACTATCTTATCATCAACCATATATACAGTATTATTTTCGTTAACTATTTTCCCCTTAACTCCCCTCTCCATCATTTTATTGAGAAGAAGTAGATTTGCAAGGGTATGGTCCATCCTACTACCTATAGCGCCTATCAAAGTTATCTCCTTAATCCCTTTATCTATCATATAATCTACAGCCAATTCAGAATCAGTCTTATCCTTTTTTATAGGAAACTTTTCTATAGGTATATTATTGTCTCTAATGACATTCAGACTGTCTTCTGAAATTGAATCTAGATCACCAATAACTAGATCTGGTATTAGGCCTGCTTTAATACAATAATCAGTACCTCCATCTCCAGATAATATATAATCTACTTGAGAACCCATCTCTTTAAGTTTGTTCAAGTCTTCTATTTCACCATTTAATACGAGTAATCCTCTCATTCTATTACCTTCCTATACTATTTATTAACTTTACTAATTGGCCTCCAAATTAAATATAATACTATTGTTGATATAATGAATTCAGGAACTAAATAGCTAGCTTGGTATATCAAAGAATACAACCAAGGGTGTTGATCTCCTGCGTATTCACTGAAGAAAACTATTCCAGCAACAAAATGGCATAAAAATCTAAGACCTATTCCTAAGAACAAGCCAGGTACAATTCCCATCAAAGGATTCTTCTTATCATTATATACCTTTTTTGAAAAAATACCAGCAATTCCAAGACTACCAAATGCAATAGGATACTCTAATATTGCTTGGACTGGTGTAAAGAACCATCCTCCCAACAAAAGCTGCATTAAACCGAAAATTACACCTGATATGATGCCTGGCCCCAGTCCCCATCTTAAAGCAAATATGAAGATGGGAACCATGCTACCTGCAGTTACTGAACCCCCTTGAGGTGCTTCATAAACCTTAATCCTATCTAACACTAAAGCCAAAGCAATCATGATCCCTGCTTCTACCAACATCTTTGTACTCCACTTTTTCATATACAGCCCTCCTAAATAATAGTACCCAAAAACAAATACCCACTACCTGAAATAGGTAATGGGTAAGAAACAGTCAAGCAAAATAATAATTTCACTTCCCTGCGCTAGCATTACCTAGTTCAGGTTCTAAGGGTCGAGACCATTGATCCCCTCTCAGCCTATAAGGCTCCCCTAGTGATAGTATATTTATTTTTATTATATTATATCACACATAGCTAGTATTTCAACAGCCTATTAGGATTTAAACATTTTAGTTCTTTTGATTATGTCATCCGCTTCAAATATGCCGGAACCTACTACTATAATGTCTAATCCGCAATCAGCTATTTCCCTAAAGTTATCTAGTTTAATTCCTCCATCCGCCTCTACTAGTATATCTAAGTTTCTCTCTGTTAATATATTTCTCATCCTTCTAATTTTTCTTTTTGTGGAATCAATAAACTTCTGTCCACCAAAGCCTGGATTAACTGTCATTATCAAAACCAAATCTATATAATCTAAAACATATTCAATACTGTCCAGTGGTGTTGCAGGATTTAATGCAACCCCAGCTTTAACACCATAGGATTTGATCAGCTCTATTGTTCTATGCAAATGTGTTGTAGCTTCCTGATGAACAGTTATAATGTCAGCTCCTGCTTCTACAAAGTCTCTGATATACCTTTCTGGTTTATCTATCATCAAATGTACATCAAAGGGAAGATCGGTAACCTTCCTTATATCCTTAATGACTGGAGCCCCAAATGTAATATTTGGTACAAAACTCCCATCCATCACATCTAAATGTATAGAATCAGCCCCACCCTTTTCAAGCTTTTTAATCTCATCTCTTAAATTAGAAAAATCAGCGGAAAGAATGGAGGGTGAAACTTGAACCATTTTAAAACCTCCTATTGTTTATTATCTCCTCAAGAAACTGTATATAGTTATCATATCTTTGACTGCTAATATTACCTTCTTGTACCTGCCTTTTCACTTCACAATCAGGTTCCTTATAATGTAAACAGCCATTAAATTTACAATCATATTTATACTTATTTATTTCTTTAAAATAGAAGCTTAGTTCAATAGGGTCTTCAATAAAATCTAAACTTAATGAGCTAAAGCCAGGTGTATCCAATACAAAACTATTAGGTCCTAATTCAAAAAGTTCTACGTGTCTTGTAGTGTGTTTGCCTCGGTTAGTTTTTTTGCTTACCTCTCCTGATTTTAACTTTAACCCGGGATTGATTTTATTTAGTAAGGATGATTTGCCTACCCCAGATGGGCCAGCAAAAACAGTTATTTGATTAGCTAAAATATTATTTAATTCTTCTATTCCTTCCATAGTTTTAGTACTTGTTTTCAATATATTGTAACCAGCATTATCATACATACCCATTATGCTATTGATATCATCTTGCTTGGCTAAATCTGCTTTATTAATACAGATGTGTATATTCAATCTATTGTATTCGGCCATAACCAAGAACCTATCTAATAACCATAGATTAATTGCTGGTTCTTTAAGGCTCATGACTATTATAGCTTGAGTTACATTTGCCACAGGAGGTCTCACAAGATATGTTTTCCTCTCATATACTTCTTCTATATAACCTGTATTATCTTCAGGATTTATTCTTATCAATACCTTGTCCCCAACTAAAGGGGGTATGTTTTGTTCTCTAAATATTCCTCTGGCTCTGCATTCAATAATATCTGATTCAGTTTTTACATAATAAAATCCGCCAACTCCTTTAGTTATTATACCCTCTATCATGTAACCCTCCTATTTTCCAGGATGTTTAAACTCCTTCTTGAGTACACCATCTTGATATAACTCAAAGGTTGAGCTTATTTTTCCTGATAATTGAATTATTATCTCCTTACCATTAGCTTCATGTTCATCTTTATGAACTGTTTGCTTTTTTCCATCTTGAATTCTATCTACCCTTATTTCAACTTGTTTATTTTCACTTTCTGGTACTACGCTAATCTTAAAGGATATTTCCTTATCTTCATCAGAATCCTTTGGTTTAGTTTCCTCTTTAGGTCCAGTACTTATATACAAGTCAATGGCAGTATTAGTTTCAATCTGGTTGCCAGGCTCTATACTTTGCCAGAACACAACCCCTGCTTTATAATTATCATTAGCTTCTCTTACAATTTCACCTACAACTAACTCATTTGCTATGAGTGCATTCTTAGCTGCCTGTTCACTTAAACCTACTAAATTAGGCATTCTAACAAGTTTTATTTCTGGCCCTTGGCTAACAATTAGATTAACCTTGGTTCCTGATTCTACTTCTGTAAATGGCTCTGGATCTTGCTTCATTATTATATTAGCTGGTACTGTATCGCTATATTGGAAGTCAACAGCACCTTCCTTTAATCCAGCTTCCTTAAGTATGCTTCTAATTTTATCTATACTCCTATTAACCAAGTTGGGTACTTTTACCAGCTGCCTTCCTTTGCTAACAACCACTTCAATAGTAAATCCTTCCTTAACCTTTGTCTCTGGTTCAGTTCTTTGGGATACTATAATACCTGCATCGTATTCATCACTATAGACTTCATCTACTACACTCAATTTTAATCCTAACTTTTCAAGCTCTCCTTCTGCTTCATCCTTATGGGTACCTACTAAATCTGGTACTATAACCTCTTTAGCAATAAAATAATCCCTAAACTTAAAGAAACCTAATGCTAAGGAACTTACCAAGATAAAGGCCAATAAGATGGCAAGAAAAACAACCTTTAGTCCTCCATCCTTATTGTTTCTTTTCTTGTCTTTCTTTTCATTTCCTGGTGCATCATCCTCAATATCATTGTCAATTCTAGGTATTATCCTTGTAGGCTCATCTACAGAACTGGTATCATCTATTACCATAGTACCCTTTAGGTATTTCAACTTTCTTAAGTCATAAAGCAGCTGATTAGCTGAACTGTATCTATCACTTTGGTTTTTCTTAACACATTTTAATATAATATTTTGCAAGCTCTCAGGAATAGACCTATCAATCTCCATAGGCGGAACAACTTCCTCTTGTATATGTTTTAAGGCTACAGAGATTGGACTGTCTCCTTCAAAAGGTACTTTTCCTGTAATCATTTCATACATTACTATTCCAAGGGAGTATATGTCTGACTTTTCATCAGTATATCTACCCCTGGCCTGCTCAGGTGAAAAGTAATGGACTGATCCAACTATAGTAGATGTGTTAGTAACAGTTGAAAATGAAGCAGCCCTTGCTATTCCAAAATCAGTTACCTTAGCCCTTCCATCCTCTGTAATCATTATGTTGTGAGGTTTAATGTCCCGATGCACAATATGGTTTTTATGGGCATGTTCTAAAGCTTCGGCAATCTGTATAGAATAGTCGATTGTTTCTTCCACAGATAATTTTCTTTTTTCTTTAATAACATCCTTTAATGTATTCCCTTTTATATATTCCATAACTATATAATATACGTCATGGTCATCTATTTTTTCCATACCCACATCGTATATACTCACAATATTAGGGTGAGACAAGCTAGCTGCTGCTTGTGACTCTCTCCTAAACTTCTTTATAAATTCCTCATCATTAACAAACTCATCCTTTAATACCTTGATGGCAACATATCTATTTAAAAGCTTGCATTTTGCCTTGTATACAAGGGCCATTCCTCCCTCTCCAATTTTCTCAATTATCTCATATCTGTTTCCAAGTACTTTTCCTAGCATTTTCTCACCTCACTTTACATAAATTTAACAGCTACCACTGAAATGTTATCTAGTCCACCCTTCTCGTTTGAAAGCTGAACCAAAAGCTCGCAAGCTTCTTGCATGTTTTCACTTTCTATAAGAGCTTTCTTTATCTCATCATCAGATAACATATTGCTTAATCCATCAGTACACAAAAGCAATATATCTTCTTGGAGTATTTCCTTAACAATCACATCAATTTCAATTTCCTTATCTGTCCCTAAAGCTCTGGTAATTACATTTTTTTGTGGATGAAATCTAGCTTCCTCTCTTGTTATACTCCCATTCTTAACAAGCTCTTCTACAAGAGAATGGTCTTTTGTCACTTGGTATAAAGTATTGTTTTTTAATAGATAAGCCCTACTATCGCCAACATGACCTATGAAAATCTTTCCCTGGTTTTCATAAGCTAAAGTTACAGTAGTGCCCATTCCTGAATATTCTTCCTTTTCGATGGATATTTCATATATTTCATCATTAGCTTTACATATAGAACTCCTTATAATGGCTATTATGTTATCATCATTCAAATCCACATTATTTATCTGATTTTCAAAACTAGAACTAATTATCTCTACTGCCATATTTGAAGCTATTTCTCCTGCCTTATGTCCCCCCATACCATCGGCAATTATGAACAAAGGACACTTTATGTCTCTAGATATGTAGTAAGAATCCTGATTTATATCCCTGATTCTTCCTATACTAGTTTTTACACCAATTTCCATACAGACCACCTCATCATAACTATTTAAGGCCATTATCAATAAACCTTCTCCTTAGCTGCCCACAGGCTGCATTTATGTCTGATCCCATTTCTCTCCTAATTGTAACGGGTATACCTTTTTTAGCAAGTGCACTGCTGAATTTCTCTATACTCTTGGAACTTGGTCTATTCTTGTTATATTCCTCTATGGGGTTTAATGGAATCAAATTTACGTGGCAATTTAAATCCCCCACTATCTTAACTAATTCCTTCAAATCTTCATCCCTATCATTGGTACCTTCTATTAGGGTATACTCAATGGTAATTCTTCTCTTAGTTTTATTATAGTAGTATTTACATGCCTCTATTATATCATTTATTGAATACCTTTTTGCTATAGGCATTATTTCTTTTCTTAAACCATCAAAGGGAGAATGAAGGGATAATGACAAAGTTATTGGAAGCCCTTCGTCAGCTAGATCATATATTCTAGGGACTATCCCACAAGTGGATAAGGTTATGTTTCTAAAGCTAATATTATGTCCCCACTTATGATGAATAATATCAAGGAATCTAAGTACATTTTCATAGTTGTCTAAAGGTTCTCCACTTCCCATTAATACAATGTTTTTTATCTTTTCATTTAAGTTTTCTTCAATCGAATAAATCTGATTAACCATCTCTGAAGGATATAAGTTTCTGATAAGACCACCCTTGGTAGAGGCACAAAACCTACATCCCATTCTACATCCGACCTGCGTAGATATGCATGCTGTTAAACCATGGGCATACCTCATAGCAACACTTTCGATTATGTTTCCATCTTCCAATAAAAAAAGATACTTCTTGGTTTCGTCAATCTTTGAATCAAACCTTTTGAGTATAGTTATCTTATTTATCTCTCCTATATTACTTAGCTTGTCCCTTAGACCCTTGGAAAAGGTGGAAAGGTTTTCAATACTCTTCCCATTGTTCTTGTGTAAAAAAGCAAATAGCTGCTGACCCCTATATTTTTCTTCACCAATGCTATCAAAAAAATCCACTAATTCATCATAAGTTAAGTTGTTAAACTGTACCTTTCTCAATAAATCACCTCGTGTGCGCTCTTAATTTTATATTATACCATAGGGATATTATTTTTTACTATTTTTCTTTTGAATTCTAGCAATAAAAAATCCATCAGTTCCATGAAGGTTCGGGAACATTTGAATATAGCCATTTTTAGCTGAAGCCATATACTCCCTTGAATCAATCAGTTGATCAAAAGCCGATAAAGTGAATTCCTTATTTTCATTTATAAACTTTTTCACCATGTCTAAGTTTTCTTTTTCTTCAATTGTACAAGTACTATATATAATGTATCCCCCAGGTTTAACATATTTGCTAGCATTATCAAGAATATTTTTTTGAATCATACACAGTTCTTCTATATTTTCTATACTTCTATTCCATCTAATTTCTGGCCTTCTTCTTATGATGCCAAGACCCGAACAAGGAGCATCTACAAGACATATGTCAGCAATTCCTATCATGTCCTCATTTAATATCTGTGCATCTTGCAGCTTTGTCTCTATTATGCTTATACCTAATCTATTAGCATTTTCCTTTATCAAATCTAGTTTGTGCTTATATATATCCCAGCAGATTACCCTGCCCTTATTGTTCATAATCTGAGCCAAGTGGGTAGCTTTTCCGCCAGGGGCACTACATAAGTCTAGTATGACGCTATATTCTTTAGGATTAGCAACCTGACCTACTAACATGCTGCTCTCATCTTGGATTATAAAATGACCTTCTTTAAACTCTTGAATTTCTGTTATCCTTACAGGGTTATCAACTACAATGCCATCTTTAGCATACTTGGTCTTAGAAACAATATATCCTCTTTCAGATAAGGCTTTAATAAGAATATCCCTATCAGTCTTTAGGGTATTTACACGCAGGTTTAACTTAGGTTTTGAATTATTTGCTATTAGTAAACTCTCAGTAAAATCCTCACCGTAGGCGTCAATCCATCTATTTATAATCCAGGCTGGATGGGAATACCTTATAGATAAAAAGTCCAACTTATCTTTCACATCTATCTTCATCAGCTCATCTTTTCTTCTTGAAAAGTTTCGAAGTATGCCATTAATAAAAGCTGCAGCCCCTTTATGAACATATTTTTTGCCTAAGTTTACCGATTCATTGACAGCTGCCCTATGAGGGATTTTATCCGTAAAAGCCATTTGGTATACTCCAATTCTTAGTATATCTAAAATTGTTGGCTGTATCTTATCTATTTTCTTCTTTGATAGCTTTGAAATAATATAATCTATATATGTTAAGTTTTCTAAAACACCATATACTATCTCCCTTACAAGGTTTTCATCCATAGTATTGGTGATTTCCTTCAAGTATTTATTTATTGAATAGTTAGAGTATGAGCCTTTGTTTCGCATATCTGTTAGGACTTTCAAAGCAATTTCTCTTGCCTTCATATTAACTCTCCTTATAAAAGTATTTTGCCTGGATAAATCCAGGCAACAACAAGCTTTTCTATTTAATCTCTTCTCCTACCAGCCAATGCCAAAAGCCTTAATAGTTCTGCAAAGGATACTAAAGTAGCCGCCACATATGTTAGTGCAGCTGCACTCAATACCTTCTTTGATGATTGGATTTCATCCTGGTAAACCAGCCCATTTTCCAACTGATATAAGGCCCTCCTGCTAGCATTAAATTCAACTGGTAAGGTAATTACCTGGAATAAAACTATTCCTAAATATAAGGCAATACCAAGCTCTAGGTAAAATGGACTCACAACAAATCCTAGAATTACTAGAATCCAAATAAACCTCGACCCAAAGCTTACTATTGGTGCTATATTGTTTCTTAATAAGAGGGGCAAATATCCTTCTGCATGCTGAAGGGCATGACCTACTTCATGGGCAGCTACTGACACTGAGGCAATTGAATTTCCATTATATACATTTCTAGATAATCTTACAACTCTGCGCCTAGGATCATAGTGATCTGTTAAGTTACCACCAATAGGCTCCACTTCCACATCATATAGTCCATTTCTATCCAATATAATCCTAGCTATTTGACTACCAGTATAGTTTGAACTACTTGGAACTTTAAGGTATTTACTGAAAGATGATGATACCTTAAATTGGGCATAAAAGGATACCATCAATGCAATTATAAGAAGGGTAAACCAGCTAGAATCAATCCCTCCGTAATAATAGCCTCCATACATTCTCCCATCCCTCCTTTTGCTATAGATTAACCTAAAATAATATCCTCTTCGAATTCATTTCCTCTAAGGTATTCCGATACATGGAGCTTTTTCTTTCCAGGAAACTGCAACTGTTCAATAACTATGCAGGAATCCTGACAGTTAACATATATTCCTTCATGGGTAACTTTAACCACCATACCGTTAGGTTCTTGTGAAAACTTTTCAACTTTTTTCACTTTATGAATCTTAACATCCTGCCCTTTATACTGAGTATATGCTAATGGCCAGGGTTTAAGTCCACGAACCAGATTTACTATATTTTCTCCATTTTTGTTCCAGTCAATTCTACCCATAGCTTTTGATAGCATTGGGGCATAGCTTGATAGTTCATCATTCTGGGGTATTTTGGTTATATTGTCTTTTTCCACATCCATCAAAGTCTCCACAATTAACTCACTACCTACCTTAGCTAATTTGTCAGCAAGGGTAGATGAATCGTCATCTTCTTCAATTGAGATTTCTCTTATCTTTAGTATGTCTCCAGTGTCTAAGCCTTCATCCATTTCCATAATGGTTATTCCTGTTTTCTCTTCTCCATTGATAATAGCCCAATTGATGGGTGCTGCACCTCTGTATTTAGGCAATATAGATGCATGAACATTCAAGCAACCATATTTGGCAATGTTCAAAACATCTTTTTTTAATATTTGACCAAAGGCCACCACTACTATGCAATCAGGATTTATCTCTTTCAGCCTCTCTATGGATTCCTGTGAATTAACAGAATCAGGCTGATAAACTTCTAATCCTAATTCAAGGGCCTTTTCTTTTACAGGGGTTGGCAGCAACTTTTTGCCTCTACCCTTTGGCTTATCTTTCTGGGTTATTACCAAGGATATCTTATGCCCACTATTATGCAAAGCTTCTAAAGATGGTACTGCAAATTCTGGAGTTCCCATAAAAACAATTTTCACTATATCACCTCAAAACTCTATTGTTCATCTAGTTCATATTCTACTTCTTCTATTATTTTATCTATAAAAAGTATTCCATTTAAATGATCTATCTCATGACATAGAGCCCTAGCTAAAAGTCCACTTCCTTCTATTACCTTCACTTCACCATTTTCGTCTAAATATTTTACCTTTACCCTCTCTGGCCTTTTGACAGTACCAGATCTACTTGGAATGCTTAAACAGCCTTCAACATCAACATTTTCCCCATCTTTTTCTATTATTTCAGGATTTATCAGTTTTATTGGTCCATCTCCCACATCTATAACTACAACCCTTCTTAAAATTCCAATCTGTGGTGCAGCCAAACCTACTCCTTCATGTTCATACATGGTCTCCACCATATCCTCTAGCAGGGTTCTTATCCTATCATTTATTTCAGTAACTTCTCTAGATACCTTTCTTAGAATTGGATCTCCTTCATATCTTAATTGTCTTATTGCCATATTATTATTCCTCCTATAATATTGAACTTGGATTAATATCAATGCTAATTTTAATACCATCAAAATTGACTTTTCTTTTATTGAAAATACATACCCATTTTACTATTTCTCTTAACTTATCCATGTGATTTTCCCCACATTTGATAAGTATCAGATACCTATAGTTATTCTTTATTTTTTCTAGGGGAGCTGGATATGGTCCCATCATATCTTCCAATACTTCGTCAAGTTTATTATTCTGTATTTCTTCTATTAATACATTATAGACTTCCTTAGATTTATTTGCAACTAAGCTATTATCTTCCCCATATATAACTATGGATATTATGTTTGTAAAAGGTGGATAGGCAAATTCTTCCCTAATTAGTATTTCTTTATTATAGAATCCAATATAATCATAATCTTTAGCACATTGTATACTATAGTGTTCAGGGTTATAGGTTTGAACAATAACCTTTCCCCCAAACTCTCCTCTTCCAGCCCTACCTGCTACCTGAGTTATAAGCTGAAATGTTCTTTCTGAGGACTTGTAATCTGGTAAATTTAAAGTGGTATCGGCAGCAATTACACCCACTAGGGTAACATTCTTAAAGTCCAACCCCTTGGCTATCATTTGAGTCCCAATTAGTATGTCTATTTTATTGTTCTTCATCTTATCAAGAATTAAATCATGGCTGCCTTTTCTAGAGGTGGTATCCATATCTAATCTCTTGATTACTGCCTGGGGGAATAGCTTTTTAGCATACTCTTCTACCTTCTCCGTTCCTACTCCAAAATACTTAATATACTTACTTTTGCAAACTGGGCATGTTTTAGGAGGCCCTATTGTTGAGCCACAGTAATGACATTTAAGCAGGTTGTCTGTCATATGATAAGTCATAGAAATACTACAATCATCACATTTAATTACATAGCCACATTTTCTGCAGGAGACAAAAGTAGAATACCCCCTCCTGTTCAAAAAGAGGATCGTTTGCTTTTTATCAATAAGGTTTTTCTTTATGGAATTATATAGAGCTCTACTAAAAATTGTATTATTGCCGTTATTTAACTCCTCCCTCATGTCTATAACTTCTATTTCTGGCAGGTTTTTTTGGTTGACCCTTTTTTTTAAGGAGAGCAGCTTTATATTGTTCTCTTTACACTGATAATAGCTTTCTACTGATGGAGTGGCTGATCCTCTTACTAAATAGGCTCCAACCTGTTTACATCTTTTTTTAGCTACCTCGATTGCATTATATTTTGGATTCATACTGGACTTGTAAGTTGATTCATGTTCCTCATCTATTATAACTAATCCTAGATTCTTAAAGGGTGCAAATATTGCTGACCGAGCCCCTATGACTATCTTAACCTTACCTTCCTCTATTTTTCTCCACTCATCAAATTTCTCACCATAGGATAATTTACTATGTAATACTGCTACATTGTTTCCAAATCTACCAACAAATCTATCAATTGTCTGTGGAGTTAAAGATATTTCTGGTACTAATACAATAGTATCCTTCCCCTTATCTATCATCTTCTCTACTAATTGAAGATATATTTCTGTTTTACCACTTCCAGTAACTCCGTGTATTAGAAAATCATCAACTCCTGTATTGCTGTCTATACTTTCCAAAATTGAATCTAGGCATTTCTTCTGTTCATCAGTTAACTTATGTTTATTATAGGCTTTAATATCCTTATTTATAGGATTCCTATAAATTTCCCTATCATATATGTTTATTATCCCTTTCCTCTCTAGAGCCTTAACTGTTGATAAGGAACAGTTAGTAGTATTCATTAATTCTCTCAAGGAAATCTCATCAATAGTTAGTAAATACTTCCCTATTTCTAACTGCTTATAGCTCCTTTCTCCAACTAAATCCAACAATTGATCACCACTAATTGTTCTATCCCTTAATGAAATATACTTTTCATATTTCTTTTCAATAGAGGTCTTTATCTCAAACTGACTTTTTACCAATCCCAGATCCTCTAATTTCTTAATATCCTTGTTTACACTTCGATTATTCAAAGTACTCTTAATTATCTCTAACTCGATTTTCCCCTTATGCTCATCTATTAGTTCTAAAATGTCCTTTTCCGAACAAGTTAAACCTCTATCAGGTAAGGGATTATTTAATTTGATTACATAAGTTATTACTTCTTTGAAATCACCAGGGGGAAGTACTGTTTTTAAGGCATCTGTATATGAACATAAATACTGCTTGGCCATCCAAAAACTTAACTCTAGCATATCCTTAGATACAAGAGGTTTCCCATCTATAGTATCTATTATGCTTTTTAGTTGGTAATTGCTTTCAACAGAATCCTTAATATCGATCACTAGTCCTTTTATTACCCTGTTACCTCTTCCGAAAGGGACTAGAACTCTCATACCCACTTGAATATCCTCTACCATATGGGGTTCAATAATATAGGTATAAGGCCTATCTGTACTTGATGATTTGCTATCTATTATAACCTGAGCGTATTTTCTATCCATCAGTATCAATCCTTTAAATTATTAGACAAATATGAAAAGCTAGAAAGACTTGTCTAGCTTTTCGTGTCTAATATATATTTTACTTTATCTAATATAAGCTGTGCAACTTTGTCTTTATCCATAACTGGATAATCGATTATGTTTTCGTCCTTATCTATAATAGTAACTATATTAGTATCCCCTTTAAAACCTGCTCCTTCTTTTAAAATGTTGTTAGCTACAATAAAATCCAAGTTTTTCTTCTTTAGCTTCTTCTTAGCATAGTCAATTAGGTTATCTGTTTCGGCAGCAAAACCAACAACTATCCTGTCTTCTTTTATTCTACCAAAGTACTCAGCAATATCAGGATTTTTTATATATCTTATGTTTAGTTGATCGTTTTCCCCATCATCTTTCTTTATCTTAACATCACTAACCTTATCTGGTCTAAAGTCTAAAGGGGCTGCCGCTTTAATAAGAACTTGGCAGGAATCAAACTCTTTTTCTACTGCATCAAACATATCCAGGGTAGTATTTACTCTCACAACCCTTACTCCTTTTGGAGGCTCCAAGTGGGTTGGTCCAGTTATAAGGACTACCTCAGCACCCCTATCTTTGGCTACCTTAGCAATACTATATCCCATTTTACCGCTAGAATGATTAGTTACATATCTAACTGGATCTAAAGGTTCTATAGTAGGACCTGCAGTAACAACGATTTTCTTTCCTTCCAAATCTTTCTTAACAAAGCTTTGAATTATATGTTCAACAATATCGGCAGGCTCTGCCATTCTACCCGGTCCATAGTCTTGACAGGCAAGTAGGCCTGTTCCTGGTTCTATGAATTCATAGCCTAATTCCTTTAAATAGCTCATGTTTTTTTGCACAATAGGGTTCAGGTACATATTTGTATTCATAGCAGGAGCAAATATTACTTTTGATGTTGTAGCCATTATGGTGGTAGTAAGCAAGTCATCTGCAATTCCATTGGCTATTTTACCTATTATATTGGCAGTGGCAGGAGCGATTATAAATACATCTGCCTTCTTGGCTAGAGAAATATGTTCCACATCAAAGTGCTTTGGCTCTGCAAACATGTCAACGTAAACAGGGTTTATTGCAAGTGTCTGAAATGTAAGAGGAGATATAAATTTTGCTGCATTTTCAGTCATAATCACATCTACATTGGCATGTTGTTTTTTCAACCGGCTAACCAAATCAGCAGCCTTATATGCAGCGATCCCACCACTTACACCTACTATCACATTTTTATTCTTTAGCATTTTATCACCTACTTTATATCCTTACCGCTGTTTCTAATATAGGTAACCTTCTGGGAAACTATTTCTTCCAAAGCAATACTTACAGGTTTTGTAGAATTTGTTTTAATTAAAGGTTTGGAACCTTCTATGATCTGTCTAGACCTTTTAGCAGTTAGAACTGCCAAAGTATATCTGCTATCTCCAACCTTTGCTAATTCATTAAGAGATGGTATATACATAATCGACCTCCTAAACATTTATTATATTATCTAATATGTTTTGTGACCTATTTACTCTTAATTTTTCAGCCTTTATTATAGCTTCAATATTTTCTACAGCTACATCAACATCATCATTCATAACAACATAATCATATTTGTAGGCCAGCTTTAATTCATCAATTGCATTGCTTAGTCTTATATCTATATCCTCTTTACTCTCTGTGCCTCTTTTAAGTATTCGATTTTTTAACTCTTTCATACTGGGTGGTAGTAAAAATACAAAAACTGCTTCATCAAATAATTCTTTTACTTGTAGTGCTCCTTGTACATCTATCTCTAATATAACAATTTCTCCTTTATTAACTTGATCAAGTACAAATTTTTTTGGAGTACCATACTTATTTCCGTGAACTAAAGCGTATTCTAATAGTTCTCCATCTGCTGCCATTTTATCAAATGTTTTCTCATCTACAAAAAAATAATTAACTCCATCAATTTCTCCTCTTCTGGCTTTCCTGGTAGTAGCAGATATGGAAAAGATCAAATCCTTATTTCTCTCTAGTAATCTTCTGCAAACTGTCCCTTTCCCACTGCCCGAAGGTCCTGATATAACTAGCAAAAAACCTTTTGTCATATTTTTATCCCTACCTTTTGTCCTATTCGTTTGATTTGCCATTTACTCTTTGAGCTACTGTTTCTGGTTGAACAGCTGATAATATAATATGATTGCTGTCAGTAATTATTACAGCACGAGTTCTTCTTCCATAAGTAGCATCAATCAATATACCATTATCTCTAGCCTCTTGGATCATTCTTTTAATTGGAGCTGATTCTGGACTAACTATAGCAATAATTCTATTTGCTGATACAATATTTCCAAATCCTATATTGATTAATTGTAAAGTCATTATATAACCTCCTTGTTTTATTCAATATTTTGAACCTGTTCTCTTATTTTTTCCAACTGGCTTTTTATATCCACCACATTGTTTATTATTTCTAAATCATTGGCTTTTGAGCCTATGGTGTTAACTTCTCTATTCATTTCTTGAATTATAAAGTCTAGTTTTCTCCCGACTGGGCCATCCTGTTCTAAACTGTTATAGAACTGTTTTATATGGCTTTTAAATCTAACCACTTCTTCATTTATATCGCTTTTATCTGCGAAAAGAACAACCTCATAATTCAGCCTATCCTCATCTAGTTCTAGACCCTCATCCATTAGTTCTGCAACTCTTTCCTTTAACTTTCCCTTGTATTCTATCACAACTAATGGAGCTCTAGTTTCTATATTATTTATTGAATCCTCTAGTTTTTCCATTTGAACTGTTAAATCTTTTTTTAACTCTAAGCCTTCCTTCTTTCTCATGTTTACAACATTTTTAAGGGCAACTTCTAGTGCTTTTGATAAGCAGTTCCATACAATATCTTCATCAATATCCTTACGCTCAGTCTTAATAATTTCGGGTAAAGTCATCAAATGGGAAAGCTTTATATCATCCTCTATTCCTAACTGACTGATGATGTTTTCTAATCCTTTTTTATACGCCATGGCTAAAGGAGTATTAACATTTACCTCTATGATTGAATCATCCAAATACTCAAGATTTATATAGACTTCAACCCTTCCTCTACTGATAAACATCTTTATGCATTTCTTAATTTTTTCCTCCAAATATAGAAGATGCTTAGGCATCCTGATTATTATATCATTATATCTGTGATTAACAGTTTTTACTTCTACATTGAAATTATGTATGCTATCTGAGTTTTCTCCCCTTCCAAAACCAGTCATGCTTTTAATCATTTACATCAGCTCCTAATAATTAATCTTAATCATACTGCCCTTCATTGTCAAACTATAGGAATTCAATAAATATATAAAAAGATTTTACAAAATAATATTAGACATAATAAGCTTTTTAGTCTATAATTTATTACAATTTCTTAATATATTTTGTGGTATAATTCAAGTATCATAATTAGCGGAGGTTGAAGATGGCAATAGATGGAATAGTTACTAAAAGTATTGTTAAAGAATTAAATATGACCCTATTAGGTGGTAAAGTTGATAAGATATATCAACCTGAAAAGGATGAAATAATATTTAATATATATAATAAAGGAAATACCTATAAACTGTTAATATCAGCAAACAGCAGCAACCCCAGAATACATCTTACCAGATATTCAAAAGAAAATCCACCTACTCCTCCTATGTTTTGCATGTTATTAAGAAAGCACCTAACAGGTGGAATAATTCAAAATATAGAACAGTTCCAATTGGATAGAATTATTTTTATTGACTTTTCTTCTATCGATGAACTAGGCAAGGTTGTTATTAAAAGGCTTGTTATAGAAATAATGGGTAAACACAGCAACATAATATTGATGGATATTGGATCCTCAAAGATTATAGACTCTATTAAGAGAGTAACTTCAGCTATAAGTAGAATTAGAGAAGTACTGCCTGGTGCTAGCTATATCCTACCAAAACAGGATGAAAAAATAAATCCATTAATAACTAATGAAGATGAATTTTACAGCCTAATTAACAAACAGGATAGGAATGAAAAAATATACAAATTCTTCTATAAAAACTATATGGGCTTAAGCCCACTCATAAGCAAAGAAATATGTTATTTATCTGTTGTAGATATAGATAGGCCAATAGGTACTTTATCAGAAAAAGATATTGAAAGACTCTTTGCCACATTTGCAGATATAGTTCATAAGATTAAGATTGAAAGCTTCCAGCCAACTCTTATAAAAAGGGAGTATAGTGAAGACTTTAGAGATTTCTATTGTTTGGATATCAAGCAGTTCGGCAATAATAACAAGATCCACTTGGAAACCATAAATCAAATTTTAGATGACTATTATGCCGTTAATGACAAATTAGATAGGATTCATCAAAAATCTCAATCAATGAGAAAAGCAATCCAAGTAAAACTAGAAAGGTCTCTAAATAAACTTTCAAAGCAAAAACAAGAGCTATTAGATAGCGAAAAAAGGGAAAAGTATAAGATATACGCTGACCTAATTTCGGCAAATCTATATAGAATAGAAAAAGGTCTAGAAGAAGTGGAACTAGAAAACTTCTACAATGAAAATTTGGAAAAAATTAAGGTATCCTTGGATAAAAAGTTATCTCCTTCTGAAAATGCTCAAATGTATTATAAAAGATACACTAAACTCAAAAATGCTCACAAATTATTATTAAGCCAAATACCTGAAACAGAAAAGGAAATTGAATATCTAGAAAATGTATTGAACAGTATAGATAACTGTACTGAAGTTATAGAATTAGAAGAAATTAAAGAAGAGTTAATTAAGGAAGGTTACTTTAAAGGAAAAATATACAAAAATAAAGCAAGCAAAGAATCAAAACCTCACCACTTTATTTCATCCGATGGTTTTCATATATATGTTGGAAAAAACAATAGGCAAAATGATATGTTGACCTTAAAAATGGCTAAAAAAGATGATCTGTGGTTCCACGTTCAAAAGATGCCTGGAAGCCATGTAATTGTAAAAGCTGAAGGTAAAAAGGTTCCAGAAAATACGCTATTAGAAGCTGCCCTATTAGCAGCTTATTATAGCAAAGGAAAAGACTCAAACCAGGTGCCAGTAGACTATACTGAAAGGAAGAATGTAAAAAAACCAAAGGATGCAAAAACAGGTATGGTTATCTATGAAAACTTCAAAACAATCTTTGTAGCTCCAGATAAAGAAAGAATTAATAAGATCAAAAGAGTAGAGGACTAACCTCTACTCTTTAATTTCTACCACATCCACACCATCTGTTTCAATAAAGTTTACACTTACTATTTCTGTTTTTGAAGTGGGGACATTTTTCCCAACAAAATCTGGTCTAATGGGTAATTCCCTATGGCCTCTATCAATCAATACTGCTAACTGGACTTTCCTAGGTCTACCCATATCAATTAAGGCATCAAGGGCGGCTCTTACAGTCCTTCCAGTATATATTACATCATCAACCAAAACAACTATTTTATCTTTTACATTGTATTCTCCATTTTCATTCACTATTGGCTCTTCAGAAATTTTGGATAGATCATCCCTATAGTATGTTATATCTAAGGTTAATACAGGAACTTTTTTCCCTTCAATAGCTTCAATTTTTTCTGCAAGCCTCTCTGCTAAGGGCACACCTCTAGTTTTAATTCCTGCCAGTATAACATCTTTTACTCCCTTATTTCTCTCAATTATCTCATGAGCAATTCTTGTTGTTGCTCTCTGGATTGCTTTTTCATCAAGAATAACAGCCTTTGTCTTCATAACACACACCTACCTATTCCTTATTCTTAAAAGATTAATAACTTGATTAAACTCCTTAGGAGGCCGGGCCTCAAACTCCACATACTCTCCTGTGCTAGGGTGCTTTAATCCAATCTTCTTGGCATGAAGCATTTGGGTTCTTATACCAAATTCATTTTTTCTACGGGTATATAAGGGGTCTCCTACTACTGGGTGATTAATATATGCCATATGGACTCTTATTTGATGAGTCCTCCCAGTTTCTAAGGAAAGCTCTACATAAGTGTAATCATCATATCTTTCTAAAACCGTATAATGGGTTATTGCTTCCTTGCTATTTATGTTGGTCACCGCCATTTTAATCCTATCCCTTGGATGTCTGCCTATAGGTGCATTTATTGTTGCCTTATCCCTGTCAATAACTCCATGAACAAGAGCTATGTATTCCCTTTTAATCTGGTGTTTTTTCAACTGCTTAACAAGATTTTCATGGGCCAAGTTATTCTTTGCCACAACAAGTAACCCTGATGTATCCTTATCCAATCTATGAACTATTCCCGGTCTTATGGGGCCATTGATTGATGACAAATCCTTAGTATAATTTAACAGGGCATTTACTAGAGTTTGACTTTTACTTCCTGGAGCTGGATGCACCACTAATCCTTTAGGCTTATTTACAATTAATATATCCTTGTCCTCATAAACAATATCTAATGGTATTTCCTCAGCCACAGGTTCCAAGCTTTCCTTTACAGGCAACTGTATCTGTATTATATCCCCTGCTTTGACTATGTATTTGGGCTTTTTCTTCTCCCCATTTACTAGTATTAAGCCTTCCTTAATTAGATTTGACGCATAGGATCGAGAAACATCTTCTACTTTTTCTGTAACATAGGAATCAAGCCTTATCCCCTCATCATCTTTCACTTGTATTTCGAAATAATCCATAAAACTCCCTCATCTTTCTAGTTCACTGGTCAATATGATTATCATAATTAGGCTAGTGCTGATAACTATAAAGGAATCTGCAATATTGAATACAGGAAAATGATATCCGCCAGGAAGTCTAACGCTAATAAAATCAATTACATACCCTAGCCTTACCCTGTCTATTAGATTTCCTATTGCTCCACCTAATAGCATAGCCAGTGCAATTTTTATACGTATGCTAAGGCCACTGTAGTATCTAAATAAGAAAAAAATAATGCTTATTATGACTATAGTTGTAACGATAATAAAAAATACTCTCTTGTTATTTAGCATGCCAAAAGCTGCACCGTAGTTTTCCACATAATGAAATCTTAAAAAGTTGTCGATTATTACAATAGGTTCCTTCCCTTGTAAATGTCCTACAGCTAAAAACTTAGTTATTTGATCAATTAATATGATGATTATTGGTATAGCAAATAGCAAATATATATCCTCCTTTTATACTTAGTCATAATAATATTTTAAGCCATAATATGACTTATTACAACATAGGGCCATATAAAAATGTAAGACTTTTCATGAACATATCCATGAAAAGTCTTACAGCTTACTTTAATGTTTGGTCATAATACTCTTTTGAAATCTTCTCAACATCTTCTACAGCCCCACTATTCTCTTCATCAATGACTCCCATAAGATCTCCTGTACTATGAGAAGGGTCATTATCAACCTTGTTGTATCTTGCTACTTCCTGATAACTGTCTTCCCTGTCAAAGGCATTTATGTCCTTTCTATTTTTGTAATTAGAAAAAGGGCTAATGCTACCTTCTTCTTCAGGTCTAAAATCCATCTTATCCATAAGAGGAATTTTCTTATTTGAACAATCAATACATAGTTTCAAATAAGGAATTAGTTCTAATCTTTCCTGGTCTATTTCCTTATTACAGGATTCACATACTCCATATTTGCCTCTATCAATATCTTCTAATGATTTATCTATCTCATATAGGATATTGTTGAACTTACTCTTTACTCCTCTATCCTGTTCCATCATAAACATTTCTGTTCCTATATCAGCTGGATGATTATCATAAGCTGACAATTCAGTATAGTATTCATCCATAGCCCCAAATTCCTCTGTATTGTCCCTTTTATTAATAATACTTAATATTCTCTTCTTCTCTTCCATTAGCCTTCTCTTAAAATGCTTTCTCGTATTTTGGTCCATTTGCTACCTCCTCTTTGATATTAGCATTTATAAAATTAATATTCCCACATATCAGTTTATAATTCTAAACTCCTGTTATCACAGTTTAGGAGAAGGCCATTATTAGGATTAGTAAAAAGAAAAGCAGATTGTTTTTACTGTATTTGGCATCCCAAATGTAGGAAAGAAGTACAAAAAAATATAATAAATAATCATCATATTTATCATAAACTACAGACATTATAATCCCTCCATATATAGTACATAGTATATATTATGTAAAGGGAAGGATTATATTTACTAAGCAACTTCAATATAGATATTGAAATAAGAAAATTGGGAGCTACGCTCCCAATTGATCCGAATTTTTCTCTGTTTCTTCCTCTTTAAAATCCTCTAGATTAGGACTTACATCTTCATCATCTATGTAAGAATCTTCATTTTCACTTTCATTTATTTTAGATGTATTTTCCTCTAATTCAGCATAAAACTCATCTAAAGAAGTAAGTTGTGCCTCTATAAATGACCTATACCTTGTTTTAAAAATAAGCATTTCCTTAACTAAATTTTCATATGCCTTTCTTATTCTATGAACTTCCTTATTAGCTTGATCGATTAATCTTTTGTATTCAAGATTTGCATTTTCAATAATACTATTAGCTTTAGATTTAGCTGCTCCTATTACTTCATCTGCTGTACTTTGAGCAACTATTAAAGTCTCCTTCAATGTATGTTCCAAGCTATTGTACTTATCAATCTGCTGGTTTAATATTAAAATCTTATCCTTCAATTCCATATTTTCTTTGTAAATCTTTTCATAATCCCTCATTAGCTCATCTAAAAACTCATCTACTTCTTCTTCATTGTAGCCTCTTATGGATTTTTTGAATTCTTTGTTTTGTATATCTAAAGGTGTTATCATACGCATCACCCCATTATTTTAATAATTTTACTTCCACCTTTATTTTTCCTTTTTTACTAAACCCTTGGATTTCACTTAGTATAAATCTACCAAATCCTTTTACCGATATCATATCGCCAACTTCAACTATTTTAGCTACTTTATCAGTTGGTTCCCAATTTATCTTTACCTTTTCTGATTCTATTACTTTTTGGCTATCCTTCCTTGATAGGTTACATACATTACTTATCAAAACATCAAGTCTAAGAGAAGATAGGGTTAGCCATTTGTTATCATATTCTAATTGTGTAGGCTTTAGTTCTTGTAAAGAAATCTGGCTGATACGTACCCTTTCATTGCCAACTTTACTTAAGCTGGTAAGTATAAATGGTGCAATCTCTTCTTTCACTATAAATTGACAATAACCTTCATGTATTAATATATCCCCCACTTTGCTCCTATTTATTCCCAGACCTAAGATGGATCCCAATAGATGTCTATGATTAAATTGCTGGTTGTATCCTTCTACTTTGAAAGCTGCTATTGGTACCTCTAAATCCTGGTTCTGGATAAAGTATGGATAGATTTGAAAGAGCTTTCTCTCTGCTTCCTCTATACCTCCAACTTCCATATATTGAATATCTGAAAATCTATTCAATATAGATCTTGCTAATCTTCTCTCATAGGGATTTAAGAAATCTGTAGTCTGGCATGTATACTTGTTTAGTACTATTTCTACTTTGTCTAATATCTTTCTCATATTGATGAGTTGTTCTTCGTCTTTTATATGTTCTGTGTATTGTTCCTTATTCAACTTCAATAGTATCACCAAAAACTAAAATATTATCTCTCTTACTATTAATAATATAATTCTCAAAATCATAATGGCCACAATTGGCGAAAAATCAAACATTCCAGTGTTTATGCCGATTTTATAGATTAGATTTCTAGCAACTGAAAGTAATGGTTCCGTCAACTCATAAACTACTTTTGATATAGGATTATATGGACTTATCCTAAACCAAGATAATATTATTCTAACTAGTATAAGAAGCTCTAAGATTTCAACTAATATACTTATTGCTCTATATATAACTGGCATAACATTCTCCTTTACTACCGAGTTTACCATTTAAGTGTAAACCTGCTAGTTAACTCCTCCTTAATATTCCCGTCGATTTCAACATTTGCAGGGGCTAGAACAAATATATCTGTAGACACCTTATGAATAGTACCCTCTAAGGAGTATATACCTCCATTTATGAAATCAAATATCTGTCTTTTGATTCCAGCCTCTAACTGTTCAAAATTGACTACAACTGTTTTTCTTTTCTTAAGATCATCAATTATCTTTGGAGCATCTTCATAGTTTAATGGTTCATGGATGGATAGTTTCATGTTAGTAGAGGTATGAATATTAACGATTTTATTCCTCATTTTCCTAGTTTGAGTGTTAACTGGTAACTCTTCAGCTTCCTCTTCTTCTCCATAAATATATTGTTCTTCCTCCTCTTCGTAATCCAGATCATCAATCCCCATGATGTACTTAAGTTTATTAACTATTTTTGCCATAAAGACTCCTCCTTTGATTTAATTTCGCTTACCAAATAGACCAGTTCCAATTCTTATCATATTTGCCCCTTCTTCTATTGCTACCTGGTAATCATTAGTCATGCCCATAGACAAATACTTCATTTCTACATTTTTTAAATTCATCCTGGCAATATTTTCACTTAACTTGCGCAGATCCCTAAAAACCCACCTAATATCTTCAGGATCTTCTACAAATGGTGCAATGGTCATTAATCCCTTGATTCTTAAGTTGTCAAATTCCATGACCTTGTTTATAAATGGTATTACTTCCTCAATCTTTAATCCAAACTTGCTCTTTTCATCAGCTACATTTACTTGGACAAGGGCATTTACAAGAATGTCTAGTTTTTCTGCTCTTTTTTGCAATTCTTCAGCTAAAGATAACCTGTCTAGAGAATGAATTAGGCTTACCTTATCTATTATATATTTTACTTTATTTGTTTGAAGATGTCCGATCATGTGAAAATTTGCCCTATTACCTATTATATCGTATTTTTTGACCAACTCTTGAGGTCTATTTTCTCCAATATTATTAAGTCCTAAATCTAAGGCCTCATTTATTCTATCCACATCTACTGTTTTGGTTACAGCTATGACTTCTACTTTTGAATTCTCTCTTTTAGACTTTATTAAAGCTTCCTTTATATTCTTTTCAATTATGTCTAGATTATCCTTGATGCTTATTTTTATTACCCCCTTAACTTTAGTTTATGATCATACCTTCTTCTACTTTTGTCGGATTTAAGAGTATTTCGTCAAACTGGCTAACTGTTTTTACTTGTTCACTGTCTTTTCCTAAGCTAATATTACCATTTTTATCTCCAATGTTTATATATGAATAATCTTTATCTTCATCTAAAACTTCAACAGGCCTAAACCTTACTATCCCACTTGCATCTCTTATATAAACTCCTTTAACACCATCTAATTCTGTAATGCTCTTTTTGGGAATTTTATAGGATTCGTATCTAGCTAATATTATATCAATATCTAATACTCTTTTATCATAATAATAGTGAAAATCTCTATTAAATCTACATAAAATAGCAGCCTTATCGCCATCCTTGTTTATTTTAACTATCCTACCTTTTAGCTCTTGCTCAATATCTTTGCCAGATAGTATTATTTGACTTCCTTCTTGATAATCTTCTAGATCTTTTATATTATCAGCCTTAATCAGCATATACCATTCTAAGTTATCTATGATTTTAAAAATAGGATCTCCTACCTTCACATTTTGATTATTGGATACCGTCTTCAATTCACTAGATAACCTCTCAAAATCCTTGTACTTATAGTTCTCTCTATTATCAAAAGTAAACTTATCCTCATATCCATCTATCTTAAATGACAGAATTCCTGACTGGTCTGAATGGTAGCTCACCATATTGCTTATTATTTGATTCTTAATGCTCTCCCTTTCTTTCTTTAAATTATCTAAACTAGTATCAACTAAAGTATTGTCTCCTGTTATATCCTTTTGCTTGTCATTATACATTGACAGCTTATCTTTTAAAAGGCTAGCTCTGGAATAATCTCCATTTGATATGCTTTCCTGTATTTCTTCTACAACAGTATTTAAACTATCCTCAATTTCCACTTTATCGGTAGTAGATGATAGCTTTTCCCCTTCTACCTGGCTGAGTACTCCTATCCTTTCATCAATCTCATCTAATTTCTGCTCTAAAGTAGATGAGCTATCTAATAAGTAGATTTCTGCAATCTTCTTTCCTACTGGAACCCTCTGACCTTCCTTTACATACAATTTTAATTTACCTTCTCCATAGGCAGTAAATACCTTCTCATCCTTAATAATTACTCCTTCAGATTCTATTTTTTTATAGATTGTATGTTTTTCAGGTAACTTTGTTTTATATCCTAAGGATGGTATGCTTCTCAAAAGCAAGTAAATAAAAACAAATGCCACAAATGCTAATCTTATCTTCCTCTTTCTTGCTCTTTTTTTCTTACGCTCTTCTTGTCCCATATTATCACCCTGCGCTATCTTCATACCTTAGTTTCTTATATTCCCTTATCTTTTAAAGAAGCTTCCATATTTACTTATTATTTTAAATTTGGCAATATTATTAATATCAAGCTTTTCCACTTTGTTATCATAGGTCACCATCATTATGGACCTTTCATCTTTAACTGCTCCAATTAGAATTCCCTTGAATTTGTTATTACAATCAGTTATTATCTTAATTTCATCACCAAATCTAACTTTCACTCCGTTGAGTACAAATTCTTTAATGTCAGCCTCATCTAAATCCTTTTGGGTTACTGATTTGTTTTCAATTACAATCATATTGTTTTTTAAATAATGCTTTTCTTTTATCACTGTAAAAATATAGCCAATTACGGACATTAGCCATAAAACTACTAAAATTCTTTGGATATATATTAACAAAGCCTATACTACCTCCATTTTTTCATACTTAATATAAGTATAACATATATTGATTTAACTATAAATACACTTTGAAAATTTATGTTCCCACTATCAAATATATAGTCCTTTTTATAATTAATCCTCTTCCTTCTTGGCTAGATTTTCTTTTTTTATTAGCTCAGGTATTAATTTATCTGGTATTAATTGAGAAAGTCCGCGCTTTTTCTTTTCAGGGGATTCATCGTTATCTTCAGTAAAATTAACTATTTTTATGTTGTTATTTTTCTCTTTATTGGAAGTGTGTTTAAGTATCAAGACATCAACTTCCTCTTCATCCATGGTTTCCTTTATTATCAATATATCTGCCATTTCTTTTAATAATTCATAGTTATCTTTTAAAAAGTCTATTGTTTCCTGGTAAAGTTTATTTGAAATTTCCTTTGCTTCTGCTAAGAGATATTCTTGGTTCAAACCTCTCATCTTTTCTAAGTTTAATAATCCAAACTTATCACTCATGCCATAACTACCCAGCATGGCCATTATTATATTGGTTGCCTTTTCTATATCATTGGAAGCACCGGTAGTTACTTTACTTTCGTCTTTTAACAATATATATTCTGCTGCCCTACCACCATAGCTTACCTTAACCATATTCTCCAAATCTTCTTTAGAATAATAACTTCCCTCTTTAGGCTCCATTACAGTAATCCCGCCAGCTCCACTAGTTGATGGTATTATTGTAACCTTGTTTACCTTTTGATTTGCAATAAGCTTAGATACTATAGCATGTCCTGCTTCATGCCAAGCAGTTAACTCAGTATCATCCTGAGACCTTTCAAAGGACTTTTTCTTATCACCCTTTGTTAATATCTTGTAAAAGGCATCATCAATTTCTTGCATAGTTGTTTTATCCTTATCTCTAAAGGCTGTTAACATAGCAGCTTCATTCAATAAGTTTGCTAAGTCGGCACCACTAAATCCTCTTGTCATTGCTGCAATTTTATCTAGGCGGACATCTTTATCCAGTCTCTTATTTTTTGCATACAGCTTCAAAATATCTAATCTGCCTTGGTAGTCTGGAGGATTTACTGCTATATGCTTATCAAAACGACCTGGGCGAAGTAGAGCTTCATCCAATATATCGAGTCTATTGGTTGATGCTATAACCATAATACCACTGGAATCCTTAAAACCATCCATTTCTATCAATAGAGCATTTAAAGTATTAATCCTCTCATCATTATCATTTTCTCCACCTCTTTTTTTGCCAATAGCATCAATCTCATCTATATAGATTATAGCTTTCTCATGTTTCTTTGCCTCTGTAAAGATCTCTCTTACTCTTTTAGCACCTACACCAACATATTTTTCAACAAAATCGCTACCTGCAGTAGCAATAAATGGTATACCTACTTCATTGGCCAAGGCCTTAGCTATCATTGTCTTGCCTGTACCAGGAGGGCCAAATAACAAGATTCCTTTTGGAACCTTGGCTCCTACTTTTTCGTATTTTTTAGGATTCTTCAAGAACTTTATCAAGAATTCTAAATCCTCTTTAATTTCATCATGGCCCTTTACATCGCTTAATTTAACAAGGTCTGCTTTCCCTATAACCTCTTCATGTTTGTCTTGGGATTTTTTTGAAGTAGATGAACTCTTGCTGCCATAATTTAAAATAGGCTTAATTAGCTTTATATATAATGCTGATATCATAGTGAAAATAACTAATGTATACACTAATCTGCTAGTAGATTTCTTAAGATAACTGTTTTCCGCATTATTAATGGTTTCCAATATAACTTCATTTGTTATTTGCTTTTCTTCTACTAGTTGTGACACATTTCCTAAAGCTACTGTTCCACCACCAGTTATTCCGTATTTCGTCTTAGCTTCTTCTATTAGGGTACCTGTAATAATATCCCTTTCTACATCATAAGTCAGATCCGTTACTTCTTTTTCTTTAACAAACGTTCTAAACTCATCTAAAGATACAAAGTTTAAATGAGAATTCCTTCTTAATGTATCCAATATACTATCAGCATTGATTCGTGTATATAAAGCATTTATAACACTTACTAATACTATTATGGATACAACAACCAACATCACTTTTGTATCTTTTTCTAATTTGCTAAACCTCTTCATTCCTATCCTCCTAATGTATTCTGATGTACAACTATTATACATTTATGTGAAATGCAAAATAATTATCATATGTTTTTAAAGCTATTATTATATACCCAAATCTTGCCAAATACAATAGTAATAAATAATACTAATGTAAATTTTTTGTAAAATCTGATAATAAAAGTCACAACCATAATTAATGTGAAAATAATTCTTTGTTATTATTTTTCCCTATACTAAGTTGTCAGTATCAAGAGTAAATTAATATTTGCAATTTCATTAAAACCATAGTATAATATTACCTGATAGTTATATAATATATATTGTAACCAAGTAATTTAAAGGCATACAGGTGACAACAAAAACTGTCGGGATGTGGCGCAGTCAGGTAGCGCACAAGTCTGGGGGACTTGGGGTCGCTGGTTCAAATCCAGTCATCCCGACCATTTTATATAAAGATAAAGGCTGATTACATTGAAAATCAGCCTTTTTTATTTTTTGTTTCGGGTTTAGTTGGTTATATTTTGCTCTATACTGGCACGAGTGGCACGCAAAGTGGCACGCATAAATTTAAGGGCCTAGTATTTAGGCCCTTATGCTGTGAAATCTTACATAGTATATTATATGTTAGCAATTTGTTTGCAGTTATATTTGTTTGGTGTAGGTAGTTTAGTTATGAATTTAGACCAACCTTTTTCATACCTTATTAGATTTAAGCTATGAAATATTTTTAGATTCAATAGATCTTCTAGCTCATATGGATATAATTCATCTTCTAACTCTCTATAGTTATCCTTATCAAATCCAACTATTAGCTGCTTCTAATTCATCCCTTATTATTCCTATTTGACCTAAGAAGTAGTGACAATTAATAATAGGTTTTATATTAATACGTTCATAAAAATGCGTTATACCTCAAAATAAAATGTAGATTTCCTCCAAAAAATAAATAAAACCCTGGTTTTGATCCTAGACTTAACTAGATCCTCATAGGTAGTCTAGTAACGTTGTAATAAGTATTCGTAATCAAGCTTTTGAATACAAGTATCAATTCCTTATAGGTATGCTATTAACAAATCAATTATGTTAATATTATCTAATTTTGATTTTATTGTCAATTCTTTTGCTTATAACAAAACATAATTAAGACCAAGGTTTTTTGTCTAGCCTTAAATCTCTTCTTTCTGCTTTTGGGTCTGATAATACCCCATACCAACCCATAACAGATGTTGTAATTATCATAGCATTAACGAACTTTAATGTTGTACCTTGTACACTCAAATCATTTTCTCCAAATGTGAAACTCAAAATCAATGCTACAACATAAGCATATACTCTGACAAAAATATCTGGAAGCTTCTTTTTTATTAAAGGCTTGGTAAATTAAACTATAAAGAAAGTATCTGCAACTAAGCCAATAAAAGTAGTCAAAGTATCAGGAGTCATTAATTCATCATACATACTTCTCCCCACTTATTCTACTTTAATGAACTCATCAGGATTAGTGTCTCCATCTTCACTAAAGCCAATAATGCATTTAGATCTGTGTATAGATTAGCTGTAGAGCCTATATCAATTGTATTTCCACTAGCTACTATTCTTTCCCAGATAGAAGTTCCTATTGCGTATGGGCTATCATTGCCAAATAGTGCTGCTTGGTCAAAATTAGTGTAGAAAGCTTCTGCTATTGCAGGTCTTATTTCGTTAAAGAAGTCTGTTACAGTATATCTTAGGAACTCTTTTGATACTGGTAAGATTACCCCTAGTTTTTAGCTTCCATTTCAGCATCTAGCCAGGTTGCTTTGCTTGTTTGGATTCTCTGACCTTCTCCTACCCAGTAGGCACCAGGTCCTTCTGCTAGATATGTGAATTTCTTTTTAGGCTTTGTCATTGGTTCATGCTTTGCTAACTGAGTCACAACAGAAGATGTCAAAAACTCTTTTAGAACCAGTTCTGCTGTCTCAGATGGAATTTCTCCTGTTTTAGCGTCTTAAAGTAATACATTGTCTGGATTAAAAACCATTATTTATTCCTCCTTTATTTTCTTATACTTGCTTCTTGTGCTAACTTACTAATGTCTAAAGTTCCTGTAGATGTCTTTGTATCATCTCCACCAGGACCAACAAACTTTGGCAGTTTCTGATTATCCTCTGATTCAAACAAGAAATCATTTTCTTCTTTGATTTTTTCAACTGTTCGTCTAGGCCTAAAATCTTATCATCAGCTAGCTTTAGGTTCTCTAAGTCTAACAATGCTTTAACTGCTTTGATATTCCTTGCTTTTGCTACAGTTAAAGCTTTCTCTAAGGCATAGTCAAACTTAATCTTGTTTAGCTTTTCTTCTGCTTATTTAGTTGCTGTCTCATACTTTGTTTTATAGTCTTCAGCAGCTTGCTTAATGCTTTCTATGTCCATTCCCTTGAAATCTTCTATTGTCTTATTAGCTGTTTTTAGCTGTTTTTAGCTGTTCTTTTAATGTTTCTATTTGAGTTTCTGCTGTACCTAAATCTTCTTTAAACTTTTCTATGCCTTTACCATATTCAGCCATAATCTTATCAATTTGCTCATCAGTAAGTCCTAATTCCTTCAAAAACTCTCTTTTCATGTTTCAATCTCTCCTTTCCATCTACGCTTTTTACGTGGTTGCATCACGTGATGTGCCAGTATATCGCCCCGGCTTGCGTGATTTAAAGTATAAAAAATAGACCTTAAATTATTGAAGGTCTATATCTAATTCATCTACATCTTTTATTAAACAAATATACAATAAATTGTATAATAAAAGCACTTACTGTTTAATCAGCAAGTGCTTTTGTTTTTAATACTTTTTTCTTATAATAATTTGTTTTCAATATTAAAATCCAATCCATATTCTTTTAAATCTTCATCTCTAGCACCTAATTCATTTTTCAAAACATTGAGCATCTCAATATAAGCTAGTTTTTTTCCTTTATAAAATAAATCCTGTTCATTTTTTTTGCTTTCCTTTATTGCTTCATTTGCATAATCAAGAAGTCTTGAAATAATATATTGTATGCTTCCTTTAGTTAATAAATCATTCATAGTCCTCACCTCTTCTTTTCAATTCGTCTATCCTATTTTGAATTGACTTATTAAAATTATCAATTTCTTTTTGCCAATGTTTAATTAATCCTGCTTTCTCTCTTTCATCTAATTTATGCCAATTAGAAATATACTTTTCTGGGTTATTAATTTTATCTTCATGTTCAGAAATTCTCTTTTTAAAATTCTTAATTCCTTTCTTTAGAGAATTTGTTTTCTGTTTTGAAAGGTCTTTTTCAGAGAATAGTTGCAAATTTAATTTTGACTTTTTAGCAGTCCAAACACTCTTGCTACTTATACTTTTATTATACCCATAAACTCCTGTCCTCTCAAGCTTTTCTCTTAAATTAGCTGCTCTACTGAAATCCCTATATAATTCCCTCTGCCTTCTTAACTTAATACTTGTAGCTGTAAAATCATCTTTAAGCCCAGCAGCTTCATAAGCTATTAATTCCCTTTTGGTCTTTCTTATAGCTCGTTCTATTTGTCTTTGTTTCTGATTAGCTTCACATGCAGTATAAAGCCTTCCTTCATATTCAAATGGTGGTGGATCTAAATTTCTTAATTGTTCTTTAGTATAAGCTGGCTCTGATATTCCTTCAAAGAATGGATACCAATCATGCCTACAGTTTACACCTTTAAACCCCTCTACAGTACCATAGCCAATATCACTTAGAGACAAATATCCTCCTCTGTCACTTAAAGAAACTATTTGACCCTGCCATTCAGCATGAGATGGCCTTGCTCCCATATGGGCTTTTCTAATTTATAGCTGCAGTATTTGCCATTTGCAATCAGTAGAAAGAAAAATGCAAGATACATTTGAGCAAACAATTGAAGAAAATAAAGAGAATGGCACATAAAGTGGCACGAATTTGCCAAAATTGAAGAGAGTAAAATAAATGAAATATAGATATTAACTTAATTATAAGGATTGAATAAAATATTAAGATGGTTGGTTTAATTTCAGTCGCCCCGACCATTTTATATAAAGATAAAGGCTGATTACATTGAAAATCAGCCTTTTTAATTTTTTTCTAGTTTTTATAAAATATATTATTAGATTGGCACGCATAAATATTTTTATTTATATTTACTTTAGTTGATTTACTATTAAGTATAATCTATGCCCATCAAGTTATGAAGTTATTAATTTGGATAATACTAAATATAGTAAAAAATTACTACCAGTTGTCCACAAGCTATGATACAATTATTACAAAACAAGCATTTACGTGTACATAAGAGAAAATATTTATATTATGTGAGGATAGATATGAAAAAAGTTCAGCTTCTCTCGATTATTATCTTACTAATCCTATTAATAGTAGGATGTGAAGAAAGCCCCACCTTACCCATACTAAATTCTAAAATAAAGTCAGGTGAAGAAATTACTTTCTTTATTGCAACAGATCCCCATCACCTATCTAAGGAAACCTATGATTTTGGAAAAGCTTTTGATTGGTTTCTCAATTCTGGCGATGGGAAACTACTCCACTACACTGATGAGATACTAGATGCCTTTATCATGGAAATCGAAGAAAGAAAACCTGACATCCTGATCATTCCAGGGGATTTAACTTGTAATGGTGAAAGAGAAAGCCATATGGAAATGGCAGAAAAGTTAGAGAGTATAAAGAAATTGGGAGTCCAAGTCTTTGTAATCCCTGGCAACCATGATATTCAAAACCCCTGGGCAAGACATTATTTTGGAGACGAAATGATAAAAATTGATTCCATTAGTAAGGAAGAGTTTGAGAAAATTTATGAATCCTTCGGTTATAAGGATGCTATTACCAGGGACAAGTATTCTTTAAGTTACTTAGCTGCTCCCTCTGAAGATGTATGGCTGTTGATGTTAGACACATCTAAATACAGGAGAAATAATGTAAGAACTGCCCCTGAAATGGGTGGGGAAATACCTGATAAAAGCTTTGATTGGATTAGGGAATGTTCAAATTTAGCAAAAGAAAACAATGCCCAAATTATAGCTGTTATGCATCATAGTTTAATGGATCATAATGAAGTAGTAAATGAAGACTTTACCATTGAGAATAGCAAAGAGGTAATAGACCTGCTTTTAAGCTGCGATATTAATATTGCACTATCTGGCCATATACATTTACAGGATATAAAATTCCTTCAAAAAGACGATAAAAGTATTTATGATATTGCCACATCCTGTTTAGTAGCTTATCCTAATCAATACGGGGTACTTAAATATAATCCTAACAAAGGATTTGATTATTTTACAAGGAAAGTAGATGTATATGCTTGGGTTTGGGAAAAGAATATTGATGATAAAAACTTGAACAACTTTAGAAAGTACTCCAAAGACTTCTTTAGACAAAGAACTTATGATAAATATTATGATTCTCTATTGGAAATGAGTAAGTTTTCTGATGAAGAAATGAAGGCTATTTCAGAAACTGTTGCAGAACTTAATTTAAAATTTTTTGCAGGATATAGAAACAATCTTGTACATGAAGTCTTAGACTCAGAAGGATTTAAAATTCTGCAGAATTCAGCCCCTTTTATTGTCAGAAATTATGTCATGAGCATGTTTGATGATCAAAAAACAGATAATAATAAAATTTTTGTTCCAATAAAAGTAGATTAAACTGTTCCAGCTATCTGGTTCAGTTTAATCTACTTTTTTATCCTCATGCCCTATATAGCTATACTATTATGCAAATCAATCCGCCACTACCATTATTTATTATTCTTTCTAATGCTCTTCTCATCTTATTTCTTGCATCTTCAGGCATTGTATTTAATTTCCCCTGCAACTGCTCATTGACTAAATCATATAGGGATTTGCCAAACAGATTTGATTGCCATATCTTTGCTGGTTCTTCCTCAAACTCGTCTAGGAAATACTTTAACATCTCTTCACTTTGCTTTTCAGTACCTATAAGTGGCGATACTTCAGTGGTGATATCGCAACGAAGTACATGAAGAGATGGAGCTTTTGCTTTTAACTTAACACCGAATTTATTACCTTGCCTATATATTTCTGGTTCTGCTAATTCCATTTCCTCTATGCTTGGGCTGACCAAACCATATCCAAATTCTCTAGCATCGATTAAGGCCTCTTCTATCTTGTCATATTCCCTCTTTATTTGAGCCAGTTTATTAATCAAGCCCAATACCTGGTACTCCCCTTCTATTTGATATCCAGTCATTTCATTTAATACTTGGTAGAATAAACTATCGTCAACTACTAGGTCTACATCTACAACTCCTTCACCCAATCTTATCTCCTTAACGCTTACTTCCTTTACTGTATCCAAATCTCCTAAAACACTTAAGGAGCTTTCTACTTCATTTAATTTCTGAAGTGTTTGAATTGAATCTTTAAGAGAATTAAGTATATTGGCTTTAATTTTATGACTTCTTGGTAATCCTTCTATCCAACCAGGTAGATTTATTGTAATTTCCTTAACTGGGAATTCAAAGAGCAGGGTTTCGAATATTTCTTCAATATCTTCTATTTCCATATTTAAACAATCTACAGTTAGTACTGATACTCCGTATTTTTGCTCTAAGCTCTCTCTTAAAGCTATAGTGCTGTCTAGATTAGGATGTTTTGTATTTAATATGATTATGAATGGTTTCTCCAATTCCTTTAGTTCTGAAATTACTCTTTCTTCTGCCTTTATATAATTTGACCTATCTATATCTGTTATGGAGCCATCTGTTGTTACAACTATTCCAATAGTTGAATGATCTGTTATTACCTTCCTAGTACCAATTTCAGCTGCTTCTTCAAAGGGGATATCCTGTTCATGCCATGGAGTTGATACCATTCTTGGTACATCATCCTCAATATGTCCTAGAGCTCCTTTTACTAAGTACCCCACACAGTCAACCATTCTTACTTTAAACTTAACATTATCCTTCAATGTAATCTCTACTGCTTCATTTGGAACAAACTTTGGTTCAGTAGTCATTATAGTTTTACCTGCACCGCTTAATGGAAGCTCATCTTTTGCTCTTTCTCTTTTATACTTGTTTTCAATATTAGGCAATACTAATAATTCCATAAATCTCTTTATGAAGGTTGATTTACCAGTTCTTACAGGGCCTACTACACCAGCATATATATCTCCTTCCGTTCTTTCAGCGATATCCTTGTATATGTTAAACTCTCCCACTTTTCCCCCTCCTTCTTATATATTGAATAAAAGAATATACTTAACATTACATATATATGTAAGAACTTGTATAATATGATTCAGTTAGAAAAAAACATGCTGTTATGAAATTATATGTTCAGAAAATTTATATTATTATCTTTTTAATGCATTTAAAATAATTATTATTTATTTCAAATAAATATAGGGTATAAGATAGAAAAGAATATCGTCACAATCATAAATATTGATCAGTTTTTACGAAGGAGGAAGTAAAATGTTTATGAATGATATAATAGATAGAAAAATAGAAGCTTTACTAGACTATATAGGCGAAAGTATAGATGAAAATGATGAAAATGACCTATTTTTTTACGGCCAAATAAGAGATTTTGCTGAAAGAAGCGGTGGTCTACTATATTTAGTAGGCAACGACCCTTATTTAGTCATCAATTTTATTGGTGAAGATGACCTGCTTATCATACCAGGATTGTAATGGTATTAGGTAGAAATAGATGGGTAAATTATGAGACAAAAAGGCTAAATTGGACACAGATATCCAATTTAGCCTTTTTCTTATTCTTTAATTATATATCTTCCATTTCATGTTTTTTGTCTCTAAGCATTAAATTATAAACTGAATTTTTTACGTCTTTTCCTTCATAAAGGACTTGGTATATCTCCTTAGTGATAGGCATATTTACATTATACTTTATTGATAATTCATAGGCAGATTTTGTAGTTT
The DNA here is from genome assembly GCA_012735215.1 of Tissierellia bacterium. Classification (GTDB taxonomy): domain Bacteria; phylum Bacillota; class Clostridia; order Tissierellales; family Tepidimicrobiaceae; genus JAAYHX01. The sequence continues at coordinate 50,586 of JAAYHX010000015.1, read as the reverse complement.
TTATGCCTTCCACTACCATGCCTATCTTTTCTGTAACCTTATCCAATGCTTCTCCTTCTCCTATCAATATGCCAGCCCTTCTATTCCTACTATGCATACTTGTACATGTAACTATTAAATCTCCAATGCCTGCCAAGCCGCTAAAAGTACTACGATTTGCTCCCATTGCTTCTCCTAGTCTTGCTATTTCAATAATTCCTCTGGTCATAATAGCAGCTTTAGTATTGTCTCCATATCCCAACCCATCAGAAATTCCAGCCCCTAAGGCTATTACATTTTTTAAAGCTCCGCCAAGCTCTACTCCTACAACATCAGGATTGGTATATACTCTAAAATAGGGCCCCATAAATATGTCCTGTATGTACTCAGCTATTTTCTTGCTCTCAGAGGCAGCCACAACAGTGGTAGGCATGCTTTTAGCAACTTCTTCTGCGTGAGATGGCCCTGACAGTATTGCATAGGGATTCTCTGGTAGGATGTCTTTTACAATTTGAGACACCCTATAGAGGGTATCATTTTCAATACCTTTGGCCACATTTAATAATATTTGATCCTTATGAATTAGCCTTTTATAATCAATTAAATTTTGCCTAATAGTATGGGTTGGAACTGCCAAAACAATTATGTCCTTTTCATATATAACTTCTTCTATATCATAGCTTATTCCAATCTCTTCTGGAATTGATACTCCGGGTAAATATTTTTTATTCTCCCTAGTTTCTGTAATCTCTTCTACCTGCTTATGATCCCTAAGCCATATGTCCACAGGATGGCTGTTTGCATTTAGTTGTAAAGCAAGAGCTGTTCCCCAGCTGCCACCTCCAAGTATTCCTATTCTGGTCACACTGTCACCTCCTAACTTTTTCACCTATCTTATATTCTTGTCCATTTAGCAGCCTTACAATGTTTGATCTATGCTTAATAATAGAAATAATTGCTATTATTAGAGTTGCAATAAAAAACTTCCTATCAAAAGGCTCCGTAACCAAAGCAATAACAATTGGAGCTGCAACACATGAAAATATGGAGGCCAATGAAACATACTTACTTACCAACAATACTATAATAAAACCAATTAAGGTTATTATTGCAGTAGGCCAATGAATAGACAATAACATCCCAAAGGATGTGGCTATGCCTTTACCTCCTTTAAATTTAAGAAAGATTGGCCACATATGGCCTACAACAGCAAAAAAGCCCCCAAGCAGCCTACCATCATATCCTATCAGCTTTCCTCCTATATAGGCAGCCAATATGCCCTTTAATACATCCAAGATAAAGACCATAGCTCCTATCCTCTTGCCAAATACTCTTAAAGCATTAGTAGCTCCTGCATTGCCACTGCCATAAGTCCTTATATCAGCCTTCTTAATTAACTTTCCTAATACATAAGCTGAAGAAAAAGAACCAATCAAGTAGGATATAATAACTACTAGGATTTTCAAACCTATTCCCCTTTCTCCTTAAATTCAAATCTTATAGGCACTCCATCAAATCCAAAGTACTGTCTAATCTGATTTTCTAAATATCTTTCGTAGGAAAAATGCATAAGCTCCTTCTTGTTTATAAAGATTAAAAACTTAGGTGGTCTTACAGAAACTTGAGTTCCATAATATATTTTCAACCTTACTCCCTTATCTGAGGGGGGTTGGTTCATAAGAACAGCTTCGTTAATTATATCATTTAGAACTCCAGTGGATATTCTTAAATTATAGTTATTATTAACAGCTTCTATCATCTCAAATAGCCTGTCAATGCGCTTGCCTGTTTTAGCTGAAATGAAAACTATAGGCGCATAGGAAGCAAAAGCCAATTTTTCTCTTATATCTTTTTCCATCTTAAGATATGTGTTGTGATCCTTTTCAACAATATCCCACTTGTTTACTGCAATAATCATACCCTTGCCGTTATCATGAGCATAACCAGCTATTTTGGTATCCTGCTCAGTTACACCTACTGTACCATCTATCATCATAATACATATATTGGATCTATCAACGGCAGACAAAGTACGTATTACGCTGTATCTTTCAACATCCTCATTTATGTTTCTCTTCCTTCTTAAACCTGCAGTGTCAATAAACATATACCTGTTGCCATTATGAGTAAAATAAGTATCTATTGCATCCCGAGTTGTTCCAGGAATGTCTGTAACTATTACTCTTTCTTCTCCTAGGATCCTATTGATTAAGGATGATTTTCCTACATTAGGCTTTCCTATTACAGCCACTCTTATTATGTCCTCATCATACTCAGTCTCTTTGTTTTCTGGAAAATGCTTTATTACTTCATCAAGCAAATCTCCTATACCTAATCCTTGCTCAGCAGAAACGGGTATAGGATTTCCCAGTCCCAATTCATAGAACTCAAACATATGATCTACATTTTGCTTAGAATCAATCTTATTGCAAACCAATATTACTTTCTTGTTTACCAGTCTTAAAAGGTTTGCAATATCTCTATCTGCAGGATTTACTCCATGTAATCCGTCTACAACAAATAAGATAACATCAGCAGTATCTATGGCAACTTCTACCTGCTTTTTTATATTCTTAAGGAATATGTCATCGCTTTCTGGTTCCAATCCGCCTGTATCAATTAGAGTAAAATACTTGTTGAGCCACTCAGCTTCAGCGTATATCCTATCTCTAGTAACTCCTGGTGTATCTTCAGTGATTGCTACTCTTCTGCCTACAATCCTATTGAATAATGTTGATTTACCTACATTAGGTCTTCCAACAATACAAACAACTGGTCTATCCATTTTGCTCACCTCGTTTTTCAAGCAATAAGTTTACAAGTTCCTTACCAGATACTTCCACTGGTATTATTTTAACTTTCAATTCATCTTCAATGGCCTCAACTGTCAAATCATCAAGAAACACATGGGTCCCTTCCCTTAACATGGACTTAGGGATTAGTACTCCATCTGCATTAGCATAGTTCTTTAATTGCACCATTAGGTCCTGGCCAGTGACCAGTCCAGATACAGTAATCAATTCCCCAAAGAACCTGTTTTCTATAGGGACTACCTTTAAACTTAAACCTTTAAACTTAGCCATTAATTTGTTCTTGATTCTGTTCATAAATCCTTCAGCTAAGGTACCTGTTGCAATAATATAGCTTTTGCTTAATATTATACCTTCATCTAGTTTTTTTAACTCTTCATCTATCCCAGTTTCAAAATTTCTTAAAAGTCCTACCCCATTTTCTATCTGTGGAAACCCTTCATATTCTTCAAACTCAGGTATAGGATAATCAGCCATTACATAAAACTCATCAGAAGGGAAAACAAACCTTGTACCCAATTTATCCATAAATCTTTTCTGTTTATCTAATAAGAATTCCAATACCTCTTTGGAAGTTTCCTTATTAAAAGGTTCAAGCATTGCTAGCTTTTCCCTGTGTTTTGTCAATCCAACTGGAACAACTGCAACACTGCCCACACTAGGATACAAGCTGGATAGATCCCTTATAGTTCTATCCAACTCTTCTCCATCATTAACCTTTGGGACTAGTACAATTTGACAGTTGATTTTAATCCCTGCATCTTTAAATCTTTTTAATATGGTAAATATCTTGCCCGCATTTTTATTATTCAACATCCTTATTCTCAAGTCTGGATTAGTAGTATGAACTGAAACATTAATAGGACTCAACCTATATTTTATAATTCTATCTATATCCTCATCACTCATATTAGTTAGAGTAATAAAGTTTCCTTGTAAAAAAGACAATCTTGAATCATCATCTTTAAAATATAAAGTCTTCCTCATGTTTGGGGGAAGCTGATCTATAAAACAAAATATGCACTTGTTCCTACAGGACTTAGCTTTGTCTATCAAAGGATTTGTAAACTCAATTCCTAAATCTTCATCGTAGTCCTTTTCAATCTCAAAAGCCCACACTTCCCCATTCTGCTTTTCAATCTCTACTTCTACATACTCATCGGAAATATAGAATTTATAATCAATAATATCCTTAACCTTATTCCCATTTATAGATAATAAAATGTCTCCTGGCTCAATATTTAATTCTTCAGCAATACTATCCTTATATACTTTTTGAATCACATTCTTATAATCAAAAACATTGTTTAATTCCAAATTTAACACATCCATCTATTATTAATTTAAACATATATAAACATATTATAGCAAATTTACAGTTTAATATATAGTATTATAGGAAATATTTGAGCCTACAGATATCTGTAGGCCCATAATTTTACTTATAAAGAGGGAACTGAGCACATAGTTCCAATACTTTTTCCCTGATTTTCTCTACATCTTCCTTGCCATCAAGAGCTAAATCCATTAACTCAGCAATTCTCTTCATTTCTTCCTCTTTCATTCCTCTTGTAGTAACCGCTGGTGTACCTATCCTTATACCGCTGGTAACTGTTGGCTTTTCAGGGTCAAAAGGAATGGTATTCTTATTAGTAGTGATATTTACAGCCTCTAGCAATTCTTCAGCTTTCTTACCTGTTAATCCTTTGGATCTAACATCAATTAATATCAAGTGATTATCTGTTCCACCTGAAATCAATCTGTATCCTTTTTCCTTCAAGCTATCTGCCAATGCTTTAGCATTCTTAATTACTTGCTGTTGATAAGTTTTAAATTCATCTTTTAATGCTTCTCCAAAACATACAGCTTTGGCAGCTATCACATGCATCAATGGTCCTCCTTGAATTCCTGGAAAGATAGCCTTGTCAATTTGCTTAGCATATTCAGCCTTGCAAAGTATTGCACCACCTCTAGGACCTCTTAAGGTTTTATGAGTAGTTGTGGTTACAAAATCAGCATATGGAACTGGATTTGGATGAAGACCTGCAGCCACTAATCCAGCTATGTGAGCCATATCCACCATTAGATAGGCACCTACTTCATCGGCAATTTCTCTAAACTTTTTAAAATCTATTGTTCTAGGATAAGCACTAGCACCTGCAACTATCATCTTTGGTTTTTCTTTTAAAGCTATTTCTCTTACCTGATCATAATCTATCATCTCAGTCTCTTTATCTACCCCATAGGAAACAAAGTTATAGTAAGAGCCTGAAATATTTACAGGGCTTCCATGGGTCAAGTGCCCTCCTTGGGATAGATCCATGCCTAATACTTTATCACCTGGTTTTAAAAAGGCAAAATATACACCTAGGTTAGCATTGGAGCCTGAATGAGGCTGAACATTTGCATGCTCTGCATTAAATAACTTTTTTAGTCTTTCTCTAGCTATATCTTCTACTTGGTCAACATAATCGCATCCTCCATAATATCTCTTGCCAGGATATCCTTCGGCATATTTGTTAGTCATATGACTTCCCATGGCCTCCATTACTTGTAGTGACACGAAGTTTTCAGATGCGATCAATTCAATATGCTCTTGCTGTCTATTTATCTCTAACTCTATTGTTTTCATTACCTCCTGATCGTATTTAGATAGATTTGAAAAATCCATTTTTTCATCTCCTTTCATCTTCTAGTTTTAATAGTTTTGCAAAAATTATTTATAATTATGAAAATAATCCTTATGTAGACAATGGAATAATAATGTAATATAATACATAACACATAATAAAATACAAACAATCGTTTCCCCAAGATTATTATATAGGTTATTGGATATATTTACAAGAACAACATTTCTAGGAGTGAAATAAAATGAACAGCAACAAGAAGCTTTCAAAAAAGGAGGCAAAAAAACTTCTACTTCTGGCTACCCTAGCTGGTAGAATCATGTTGAGAAATGGGGCAGAAACTTACAGGGTAGAAGATACTATAGAAAGAATATGCAAATCAAGAAAAGAAGTAAAATATGCTAATGTCTTTTCAACTCCAACTGGTATTTTTGTCTCAATAGAATTTGGAGAAGAAGTGCTATCCCATATTATGAGAATAAAGTCAACTAAAATTGACTTAAACAAGATAGATCAAGTTAATCAGTTTTCAAGGGAATTTGTAAATTCACAGATGAGTACCGAGGAAGGCTTAAAAAGGCTTAGAGAAATTGATAAAATAGAGGACTATAAACCCATAATCAAGTATCTTGCAGGTGGCATATCCTGTTCCTTTTTCTCCCTTCTATTCCAAGGGGGATACAGGGAGTTTTTAGCTAGTTTTTTTATAGGATTTATAGTAACATTAATAGTCGGCAGATTAAATAAGTATAAGGTAACATTTTTCATAAGCAACTTTATTGGAGCAATAATTGCCTCTGTATTATCCATATCGATTTCAAATATTGGCTTTAGCCAAAACATAAACGCTATGATAATTGCATCTATAATGCCCCTAGTACCTGGTGTGGCAATAACAAATGCAATGAGAGATACCATTTCAGGAGATTTTGTATCAGGTCTTTCTAGAGCAATAGAAGCAATTTTTTCAGCCTTAGCTATAGCCTTTGGAGTAGGATTTGTGTTGAATATATACTTTTAGGAGGTTCTATAATGGTTATAATAAAAACTCTAATATTTGCTTTCTTGTCAACAGTTGGTTTTAGCGTCCTATTTACAACCCCAAAGGACTCAATTGTAAAAGCTGGTATTGTAGGCAGCATAGGTTGGGGACTTTATTACATATCATCATTAGTCTTGAACAATAGTATTATTAGTACCCTTATAGCTTCCATTTCAATTGGCATTGTAGGAGAACTGTTTGCAAAATATTACAAAAAGCCAGCAACAGTATTTATAATTCCGGGAATTATCCCTTTGGTTCCTGGTGCTGGCATGTATTACACTATGCTAGAACTAGTTGAAAAGAACTATTATGCTGCAGTTGATAAGGGCACTGAAACCTTTTTCTTAGCAGCAGCAATATCTATAGGTTTAATCATTTCTACTACTTTATCTACCTCTATCAAAAGGGCTAAGAGCAAAAATTAATTATTCTTAGTGTATTTTACCATTATTTTAACAAGTTCATCCAAAGTAGCTTCCTCTGCAGCTCCATCTAGATAGCTTTTTAAGCAATCTTTCATATAATCCTCTAATACCAATCCCCCCACAGCATTCAAAGCTGATCTAACTGCTGCAATCTGTATTAATATATCGCCACAATGTTTGCCTTCTTCAATCATCTTTTGTATACCCTTAACCTGTCCCTCTATCCTCTTAAGTCGGTTTATTAAAGTCCCTTTCTCTTTTGAGTTAACTGCCAACTACATCATCCCTTTCCCCGCTTACTTTATAATTCTAGTTATCTCCAAAAGATTCCCTTCTTTCTTGTTAATATATCTGTCCACTAATCTAATAACAAGAAAAGACATAGCTAAAAAGACCATTCCTACCCCAAATCCAAGGATTTCGTAATTGGATTTATCTATAGCTTTAAAGTAATTAACTCCTATAAATATTCCCATAACTAACATGAAAAAAGGGATCATATATATTATAAATGTATACTTCAATATTTTCTTTGGCTTTGCTTTAATTTCTACTAAATCCCCTACCTTCGCTCCTATATGATTATTTATCCTTACGGTTAAGGTAGATGTTTCAGCAGAGCAGCTGCTGCTACAACTGCTGCAACTACCACCACAACCTGAAAAACGCTTGACTTCTACTTCTACTTGATCTCCTACAGTTTTTCTAATTACACCGACTTGTTCCATTAGTTTTCACCTCCAAACACCAAATCTTTAATTACTTCTGAAGCTAGTATTAGTCCTGCTACGGAAGGTACAAAAGCAACACTTCCTGGTACAGCTTTCCTTATTTCATCCCTTTCTAGGTTAACCTTCATTGGATTCTCCCTAGACCAAACTACCTTTAATTCTTTTATATTTTTCTTCTTTAACTCTCTTCTCATTACCTTAGCTAAAGGACAAGTATGGGTGCTGTATATATCGCCTACCTGAAGCAAGGTTGGGTTCAGTTTGTTGCCTGCTCCCATGCTAGATATGATAGGTATATTCTTCTCCTTGCAAGTTGCTATCAAATCTATCTTTGATGTAACCATATCTATAGCATCTACAACATAATCATAATCAGTAGATATTAGCTTTTCTTTTGCTTCTTCATTATACTTTTCCTTATATGTTACTACCTTTAATTCTGGGTTAATATCCAACAATCTTTCCTTCATCACTTCTACCTTTGCCAATCCCACTGTCTTTGATGTGGCATGGATTTGCCTGTTTATGTTGCTAATATCTATTATATCATAATCAATTAGAATAATCTTCCCTAATCCAGATCTTACTAATGCTTCACAGGTAAAAGAGCCAACCCCTCCTATACCAAAAACTGCCACTGTAGATCTTCTCAGTTTCTCTATTCCTTCTTTACCTAATAATAATTCTGTTCTTATAAACTTACTATTCATTACTATCTCCCTGCTTCATAATCTTCTATTCTAAATCTAAATTAATATGTGCTTCTTTTAATTGTTCGTCTGATACGTCTGTAGGCGCATCTGTAAGCAAGCATGTAGCCGATTGAGTTTTGGGGAAGGCTATTACATCTCGAATGTTTGAAGTATTTGTCAATGTCATTACTAGCCTATCAAATCCATAAGCAATTCCTCCATGGGGTGGGGTACCATATTTAAATGCCTCTAATAGGAAGCCAAACTTGTTCCATGCTTCTTCTTCTGTAAAACCAAGGGCTCTAAACATCCTGCCCTGCAGTTCAGAGTCACTAATTCTAATACTTCCACCACCTATTTCTTCCCCGTTTATTACTATGTCATAGGCTTTGGCTCTTACCTTTTCAGGTTCAGTTTCCAACAGTTCAATATCCTCATCCATAGGATGAGTAAACGGATGATGTTTAGCCACGTATCTGTTTTCTTCTTCATCCCATTCAAACAGTGGAAACTCTACAATCCATATGGGCTTTATCTCATTATCATCTAATATATTAAGCCTTCTAGCTAGCTCATTTCTTAAATTGCCTAAGCTATCAAATACCACTTGATCCTTATCAGCAACAAATACTAGTAAGTCTCCTTTTTCTCCATCCATTCTTTCAATTATATTGTTTAGCTCTTCTTCAGATAAAAACTTGGCAATTGGTGATGTTATGCCTTCATCAGTTATCTTAACCCATGCTAACCCTTTGGCCCCAAAGGTCTTTACATAGTCCTCTAAGCTGTTAATATCTTTTCTGGAAAAACTATCACCATATCCTTTTACATTTATACCCCTTACAGAGCCCTTATTCTCAACTGCATTCCTAAATACTTTAAACTCAGCAGATTTTACTATATCTGAAACATCTACCAGTTCAAATCCAAACCTTAAATCTGGCTTATCTACACCAAACCTCTCCATAGCTTCTTTGTAGCTCATCCTTGGGATAGGCAGTTGTATCTCAATACCTTTTACTTCTTTAAATAGCTTATATATCAGTTTTTCGTTTATACTTATTACATCATCTACATCTACAAAGGACATTTCTATATCCAGCTGGGTAAACTCGGGCTGTCTATTTGCTCTTAAATCCTCATCCCTAAAGCATCTTACTATTTGATAGTATCTATCCATTCCTGACACCATTAATAGCTGTTTCATCAGCTGTGGTGATTGAGGAAGTGCATAGAATTTTCCAGGATTTACTCTACTAGGTACCAAATAATCCCTTGCCCCTTCTGGGGTTGGTTTTGTAAGTATAGGTGTTTCTATTTCCCAAAAGTGATTTTCATCCATAAAATCCCTAATCAATTTAGCTACCTTATGTCTTATCTTTAGCCTATTCTGCATAGAAGGCTTTCTTAAATCTAGATATCTGTATTTCAGCCTCATTGCCTCGCTTACATTGTCATCATCCTTAATATATATAGGAGGAGTTTCTGATTCATTTAGTATCCTCAACTCTTTTGCCAATATTTCGATATCTCCTGTTGGGATATCCTTATTCTTAGACTCCCTCTCTCTTACCTTTCCTCTCACAGCCAAAACAAATTCAGATCTTACTTTTTCTGCTTTGTCAAATACTTCCTTTGAAACAGTATCATCAAATACAATTTGACATATACCTGTTGTATCCCTTAAATCAACAAATATTAAGGATCCTAAATTTCTTTCTCTTTGAACCCAACCCATCAATACAACTTCTTCTCCTACATTCTCAATCCTAAGTTCTCCACACATATGAGTTCTTCTTAATTTTCCCATTGATTCTCTCATTTCTATACCTCCCAAAAAATAATAATCCTCTCATCTCTAACAGTAGGGACGAGAGGGATATTCCCGCGGTGCCACCCTAATTAGGTTTTCACCTCGCTTTATATTATAACGCACATAGCGAACAACACAAGTTGTTAACTCGAAGGTGTCTTCGTTAAATATTAGCATCGGATTTCCACCAGCACCGACTCTCTATAACTAAGGGATTTAACTACTCTTCCTTCTCATCGTCTTAATATTTATTTTTAATCATTATAGATTATATCTGTAAATGTGTCAAGATAGAAAACTTCTCTTCCTAGCAAGCATCTCATCTATCCTATCTATATACTCCTGTAGGCTCTTAACATTAGGTACCCTCTCTATCCTATCTTCTTTTGGATAGTATATTTTTGAAATAGCTCCCATGCCTGCTGCTATAATTGTTTCCTTTTCCTCCATCATCTTAATATTGTAAAGGCACTCTTTTTCCTTTTTAGCGTAGCCTACATTTTCAAAATTGCCCAACATTTGCTTCTGCCTATATAGATAATAAGGTTCTAATTCCATTCTGTTTGCATAGTTCATTGTCTCTTTAATCATCTGCTCAATAATTCTCTGATCTTCTAATTGGTACTGATCCACCACTTCTTTAAACTTAGAACCTCTCTTAACTGCCAAGGTATGAATAGTTAAGTTTTCTGGATCCAATTCCTCTATTCTGCTTAAAGTTGTTCTAATTTCCCTTAGCCCTTCAGAGGGAAGGCCTATTATTAGATCCATATTTATGACTGGAAATCCAATTTTTCTAGCCATATGAAAAACTTCTACTATGTCCTGGCTAGTGTGTTCTCTTCCTATTAGTTTTAAAGTGCTATCGTTCATGGTTTGTGGGTTTATACTTATCCTATCAACATGATTATCCTTCAACATATTCAACATTTCTAAATTTATAGTATCAGGCCTTCCAGCCTCTACAGTGAACTCTAGAATCTTATCTTTATCAAAGTTTCTATATATAGTTTGTATTATCCTCTCCAAATTCTTTGCAGGGATAGCAGTAGGGGTTCCTCCTCCTATATAGACTGTAGATATATTATAATCTGTCATCATGCTGCCTATTTTGTCTAGCTCGTACACTAATGTATCAGTATAGGTATCTACCATATGACCAAACCTGTCTATACTACAGGATGGGAAGGAACAATATATGCACCTAGTAGGACAAAATGGTATGGCTACATATAAGCTAAATCTCTTATCATCTAATGGGTACAAGTACTTCCTCTGTTTATTAGCAATCTTATATAGAAGGTTAGCTTTTTCAGGAAATAGCTTATACTCATCAGTTAATATGTTGATAATTAATTCATAGCTATAGTTCTTGTCTAGTAGGTCATGAACAATTTTTAAAGGTCTAACACCAGTTAATATGCCCCAAGGCGCTTCCACTGGAGAGATCTTGTTTAAACCATTATATAGATTTGATATAATACCAACCTTTACTTTCTTGTAAGTATCTTCTTTTCCTATATCTATTTTATCTACATCTAAGCGCTCATTGTAAACCAGTTGATTATCCTTATATATTTCAGTAATAGATATTAGACCCTTAGCACTACTGTTTAGCTTGCTAATTATTAGCATGTCCCCATTGGATTCATATATATCATCTATGAACTTAATATCCTCATTAAAGAAGAAGGCTCTTGTCAGTTCACGAATCTCGTATTCAAAATTATGCCCTATTAAATATATAGAAATCATGCTTACTCCTCTCAATACTTATCATAATACTCTTCCATAAGCTTCTTTACATATTCTGTTGATAATCCTAACTCTTTTGCTATCTCTTCTCTATTTAAACCCATTTCTATTAATTCATTTATATCGTATAATTCCACATGGTTTTTGGGCTTATTATAATCTGAGTAGGTTTTTTTCCTCACAAAAACCACCTCCTTGGTATATATATTCCCAAAAAGATGGTTTTAATTCTATTGTCTTATGAATGGATTTGATTGTTTTTCCATTTTTAAGGTGGTGGCTGGGCCGTGACCAGGATAAACCCTGGTTTCTTCTGGAAATTCTAAAAGCTTATTCTTTATAGAATTCATTATATCCTCAAATGAACCATACTCAAAATCTGTCCTGCCTATAGAACCTGCAAATAATGTATCTCCTGTAAATAATGCATTCTCTATTTTCAGGCTAATGCCACCTGGGGTATGGCCTGGAGTATGAATTACATGAGCCTCTAGATTGCCAAACTTTATTATATCACCTTCATTAAGCAGTATATCAGGATCAAATTCAACTGTTCCTGTGGCCATCATACTTGATAGGTTCTTGCTACCATCCTTCACTAAGGCTTCGTCATCTTTATGAACTGCTATATCTGCCTTTGTATAGGATTTTAACCCCTCTACTCCAGCAATATGGTCCCCATGTCCATGAGTAAGGACAATATATTTAATTTTTAAATCCAGCTTATCTATTTGAGCTATTATATCATCAACATCTCCGCCTGGATCTATGACTATTCCTTCCTTAGTATCTTCATCATAAACTAAATAACAGTTTGCAGCATAGATTCCAGCTGGAATTCTAATAACCTCCAAATTTATCCCTCCTAAAAGGTTTTTTTGCTATCTATTAGTATGGTAACAGGGCCATCATTTACCAAGCCTACTTCCATGTGAGCTGCAAAAACTCCATGTTCTGTTTTAATCCCTCTGTTCCTAGCCAATTCTACAAACCTTTCATAGTACTCATTGGCCATTTCCGGATTGCCAGCATCTGTAAAACTTGGTCTCTTGCCCTTCTTAACATCACCAAATAAGGTAAACTGGGAAATTACTAAAAGTTCTCCATTAATGTCTGTCAGGGATAAATTCATCTTACCCTGTTCATCTTCAAATATTCTCAGTCCCAATATCTTATCTACCATATAATCTAGATCCTTTTCGTCATCTTCCTTTCCAACACCAAGTAAAACTAACAAGCCTTTATTTATTTCACCAACAATTTCACCATCTACTTTAACATTTGCCTGAGAAACTCTCTGAACTACAGCCCTCATGTTAGCCCTCCTTTTAGCTTGTTACTCTATATACATCTATGACCCCTTTAATCTTTCTTATCTTGTTCATTAAATCTTTAAGCTGTTCTATGTCCTTGATCTCCAAGATAATATTCATAACAGCTAATTTTTCTTTATTGGTTCTAGCACTTAAGGAAGCTAATGATAGTCCTACATCGGTAATCTTTTGAGTGATTTCAGTTAGCAGTCCAGGCCTATCTAGGCCCTTTATTTGTATTTCAGCTTGATATTCTGCCTTCTTATTGGTGTTCCAGCTAACTTCCATAAATCTGTCTGGCTCTCCAATAATGTTCACATTAGGGCAGTCCATTCTATGAATAGACAGACCTCTTCCCCTAGTAATATAGCCTATTATTTCATCTCCTGGCACAGGGTTACAACATTTGGCAAACCTTACCTTTATGTTGTCTACCCCTTTTATAATTACTCCTTGATCTATATTTTCTTTGCTTCTATAAGACGTTTTTTCCCTTGTTTTTATCTCATTTACTAATTTATCATCTTCTATTTTAAAATATTCTTTATAGTATTCTTTAAATTTTGACATTACTTGAGATATGGTTATGTTACCATATCCTAATCCTGCATACAGATCTTCTACGCTGCTTAAGCTTAGCTTGTTAGCAATACTCTTTAACCATTCTTCCTTTAGTGCTTCAGTTACCTTATAGCCTTTTCTCCTTAGCTCTTTATCCAGTATTATTTTTCCTCTATCTATATTTTGTTCCCTAGCTTCCCTTTTAAACCATTGACGAATTTTGCTTCTGGCCTGGGAACTCTTTACGATCTTTAACCAATCTCTGCTGGGGCTACTGTTAGGAGAAGTTAATATTTCAACTATATTGCCGTTTTTCAACTTGTAATCTAAGGGAACAATTCTACCGTCCACTTTAGCACCTATGCAGCTATTACCAACTGCTGTGTGCACCCTGTATGCAAAGTCTATGGGGGTTGATCCACTTGGTAAGTTTATAACATCTCCTTTGGGAGTGAAGACATATACTTCATCGGTGAAAAGATCTAATTTTAATGTTTCCATAAATTCTTTTGGATCCTTTAAATCCTTCTGCCACTCCATTAGTTGTCTTAGCCAGGTAAGCTTTTGATCGAAATTGTCTGACTTGCCAGTCCCTTCCTTGTATTTCCAGTGAGCCGCAATTCCATATTCTGCCGTCTTATGCATATCCCAAGTTCTTATCTGTACTTCAAATATCTCCCCTTCTGGGCCTATAACTGTAGTATGCAAGGATTGATACATGTTTGGCTTAGGCATGGCAATATAATCTTTAAATCTTCCTGGAATCGGCTTCCACATAGTGTGGACTATCCCTAAGACTGCATAGCAATCTTTTATAGTGTCTACTATTACCCTTATTGCAGTTAAATCAAATATTTGATCAAAATTCTTATTTTGATAATACATCTTCTTATATATGCTGTAGAAATTCTTGGGCCTTCCGCTTATTTCTCTTGAAATATTCATCTCCTCAAGGCTTTGATCTAGCTCCTTGATGATCCTATGAATATACTCTTCTCTTTCTTTTCTTCTCTTATTAACCTTTTCAACTAGGTCATAATAGCCCTTCGGATCCAAGTATCTTAAGGCTAAATCTTCCAATTCCCATTTTATTCTAGATATACCTAATCTATGAGCTAAAGGAGCATATATCTCAAGGGTTTCTATGGCCTTTTCCTTTTTCTTTTCCTCATTCATATACTCTAAGGTTCTCATATTATGAAGCCTATCTGCCAGTTTTATGATTATAACCCTGATATCCTTGGCCATTGCTAAAACCATTTTTCTTAAGTTTTCAGCTTGGCTTTCTTGCTTACTCTTATATTGAAGTTTCTTTAATTTAGTCACTCCATCAACCAAATTAGCCACTTCTTCTCCAAATTCTGATACCAGTGTCTCATAGGTAACATCAGTATCTTCCAATACATCATGGAGCAAAGCAGCAGTAAGAGTTATATCATCCATGTTCAAGTCAGCCAGTATAATAGCTACTTTTAAGGGATGGATATAATACTTTTCTCCTGAATTCCTAAATTGTCCTTCGTGGCTTTCTTTGCACAAATTGTAAGCCCTAGTTATCATATCTATATCGGCTTCAGGCATATATTCACAAACTTTTGATAGTAGTTCCTGTAACATGTAGTTCACCTGCTTAATCAAAATTAAGGGTAATTTTTTAAATATAATTTATAATAGCAATTATATATCAATTTTAAATATTTTTCATCAAAAAACTTCGAAATTTATATGATTACCTATAGTTTTTTATTATAATCTGTAAATTCTTATTTCCCATATACTCGTTAATGCTGGGTACATATGCAATATCTATCCTTATTCTGTTATTTATACCCGCAAACATCTTTTTTACTTCTTCTTCACCAAATTTTTCCACCATTCTTCTTTTAAATTCAGATACATCTCCAAAATACAGTCCTTCTATGGTTCGGCCTTTCCCTGTGTTTAATATAAGTTTTAGTGTATTGCCATTCTTTCCTAAAATAGAAGCCTTAATAACAGATATGCTCTTTTCTCCAAATAATGGCCTATGGTTGCCTTTCCCAAAGGGCTCTAATGATTCCAATTCCTCTACTAATTGAAAGGTAATACAATCTAAGGGCAATTGGGCATCTAAATATACCTTCGGCAATAAATCCTCTTCAGTTAATGATGCTTGTTCATTTAACCTATCCCTAAATTCCTCAAAAGACGTTCTGTCCATAGATAGACCTGCAGCCATTGGATGGCCGCCAAATTTAATCAGCAGGTCCCTACATTTAGAAATCTCATCAAACATATCATATTCTTCTATGGATCTGCCGGATCCTTTTAATATATTTTCATCACTGGATTCTGTCAATATAATTGTTGGTCGATAATACATGTCCTTTATTCGACCAGCTATAATACCTGCTAAACTTTCGTGAATACTGGGCTCATATATTACAAACACCTTATCTCCCTTGAAGGATCCCCTTTCAATTTGCTCAACAACCCTCTTTATCCCATTTTCAGTCATGGACTTTCTTTCTTCATTTAAGGAATGTAGCTTTTCTGCATATGCTCTAGCCTGATCAATATCCTCCGTTAGAAATAGTTTAACGGCTTCCTCTGCATTATCCAATCTTCCCGATGCATTTACGCAAGGTCCTATAATAAATCCTAAATAGTAAGAGGTGATTTTTCTGCCTTCAAGACCTGTAGCCTTAATCAGCTCCTTTAAGCCTAAATTTTTTGTATTATTAATTCGCTTAAGTCCCTCTATGACAATTATCCTGTTCTCATCTACTAAATCCACAATATCACAAACTGTTCCCATGGCAACAAATTCCAGTAGTTCATAGGATTCCTCTATATCTACACCCATATCTTCATATAAAACCTGAATGAACTTAAAGGCCACTCCTGCCCCACATAATTTTTTGAAAGGATATGGACAATCCGGTCTCTTAGGATTAATCACAGCATCCGCTTCAGGTATTGTATGCTCTATACAACCATCTTCTTTAATTATATAACTAATTTCGTGGTGATCAGTTATTATGATCTTTAAACCCAACTCCTTAGCTAACTTAACTGATTCAAAGGCCGATACCCCATTATCACAGGTTATTATTAGAGATATCCCATCCGCCTTAGCTTGCCTTACAATCCTCTCGTTTATTCCATATCCATCCATAATCCTATCAGGAATTACATAGTCAACCTCTCCGCCACATCTTTTGATTCCCTTATATAAGGCCAGGACAGCTGAATTCCCATCCTGGTCATAATCTCCACAGATTCTTATCTTTTCTTTATTCAATATGGATTCCTTAACAATACCTGCTCCCTTTTCAATATCCTTCATGCTTCTAGGATTATGGAGCTTGTCCAGGCTTGGATTTATAAAACTATCAATTAAATCATAATCTATAATATCTCTGTTCACCAGGATTTTAGAAAGCACTTTGCTTATATTAAATTTTTTTGATATCTCATCTAAATCAGCCTTCACATTTCTGAGAAACCATCTTTCCAAGGCAGTCACTCCTACAAAAATTGTTCTTCCTTTAGTCTAGATTTGCAAGTATTGAGATAGCACACTCTATTCTCTTCTTCTCCATCTCACAGCCTACTTTATAGGACTTCATGATGTCCTTGTTCATATTATAGTTGTTAGCATGGCAGCCACCACTGCAGTAGAATTTAGCCCAACAATTACTACACTCATCCTTGTTGTAGACATTAGCCTTTTTAAACTCTTCTCTTAAGCCTAAATTGACAACTCCATTGAAGACGTCTCCAAGTTTAAACTTCTCATCACCAACAAATTGATGACATGGATACAGTTCTCCTGTGGGAGTTACAGCCATATATTCAGATCCAGCTCCACACCCAATAGAACGTTTTGCCAAACAAGGTCCTTGATTTAAGTCTATCATAAAATGGAAAAATAAAAATTCCTTATCTTTTTTCTTTATCTCTATATAATCCTTAGAAAACTTTTCATATTCATTGAGTATCTCATCAATATGCTCTTCTCTTAAAGCATAATCCATTTCAGGGGAAGTAACTACAGGTTCTATGGATATCTTCTTAAATCCTTCATTATAAAAATGCAAAGCATCTTGGGAAAAGTCTAAATTATGGCTAGTAAAGGTACCTCTTATATAGTAATCCTTATCCTTTCTCTTACGAACCAAGTCCTTGAATTTAGAAATTATTATATCATAACTACCTTGTCCATTTACGGTCTTTCTCATATTGTCATTAATTGACTTTCTCCCATCCAAACTCAATACAACATTGTCCATATGCTCATTAATAAAGTCTATTTTATTTTCATCTAGCAGTACACCATTGGTAGTGATGGTAAACCTAAAATGCTTATTGTACTTCTTCTCTAGTTCTCTGCCGTAATGGACCAATTCCTTTACAAGATCAAAATTCATCAAGGGCTCTCCACCAAAGAAGTCTACTTCTAGATTTCTTCTATTTCCTGAGTTTTCGATTAAGAATTCCAGTGCCTTCTTACCTACTTCAATACTCATCAAAGAGCGTTCTCCTTTAAAATCTCCCTGAGAAGCGAAACAGTACTTGCATCTTAAGTTACAATCATGTGAAACATGTAAACACATTGCCTTAACTATATTGTTATGGTTGTATTTTACTTGTGAAATATCCAATTCTTCTGAAAATAACAATCCTTCTTTTTCTAGCTCTTCAATTTCACCATATGCCTCAATTATTGAATCCCTATCATAATTATCCTCAAGCAAGGCTATTATTTCATCTATTGTTTTTGAAGCATAATAATCAACTATATCATAAACTATCCTATCCACTACATGGACAGCACCACTATATATATCTAGAACTATATATCTATCATTTAAGAAAAACTTGTGGATCCTATTTTCCTTTATCATCAGTAGCCTCCTCGCTTTGTTTATCTAATGAAATTAAAAAGGAGTGGTAGAACCACTGCCTTTTATGTTACTTATTTTCACATTTTTGATTTCCTACAGTACAAGAAGTTTTGCAAGCTGATTGACATGAAGTTTGACACTCTCCGCAGCCACCTTTAGCTATAGTGTTCTTCAAATTTCTTCCTGCTAATGTTTTTATGTATTTCAACAAAACCCCTCCTTTACACTACTAAACTTCAGTACTTAGTTGATTATACCATAAAAAAAAAATCAGTTAAAGCTTTATTTGATGTTTACTCCTATCATTCCACCAATAACACCTGCAGCTAATGAAACAAAAAACTTAGCAAGAGTATAGATATCCAAGACAAATGGTTTAATGAATAGGTAGTTTGCAAGTAGTAATATCAAAAAGTAAAGTATTCCTACAATCCCTCCATTTAGCCATCCTTTTTCTTCAGCTTTAAAAGCCATGTATATGCTGCCAGCAGCTATGCTTATTATCATAATAGCTGTGCTAAATATGGGCAAAGCTTCTTCTTTAATTGGTGTAAATGTTAATAGTAAGGTGACAACAAGCAGCAATACCACTGATAATACAAAGGCAAAGGCTATGCTCTTCAAAATGTTTATCCCATGGTATAAAAAATTTGATTTCATAAACTCCACCTCCTGTTTCTATTAAAACTTATTAATAAAAGGTGGAGTTTATTACTAAATACACAATAAAAAACTTCCTTAAAATTAAGGAAGTTTACTTGCTATTTTTATCCTTTTCGGATTTATCATTCTTTGCTTCGTCTTTCTTATTCGTTACAGATCCTATTGCCCATCTAGTAACATCCATCTTGTTCTTATCAGCACCAACTTCAATAGTTACTACTTCGTCTTTTATCTTAACAATTTTACCATAGATTCCTCCAATGGTTATTACCTCATCACCAGTCTTTAAATTATCTCTCATTTCTTTAATCTGTTTTTCTCTCTTCTTTTGAGGTCTAATAACTATAAAATAAAAAAACCCAATGAAGATAAGCATCATTATAATACCACTGTAACTAGCGGCTCCGCCTGCAGCTGCAGTTAAATATACCATAAGTTATTCCTCCTTTGTCTTTTATCCTATTTTATTTATATTCTACATAAATATTAAAATACCTTTTTTAGTTATCCATATAACCATATTTTTCATAAAATTCTTTTCTATACTCCATTAGTCTATCTTCTTTTATTGCCTTTCTGATATTTTCCATCAGCTTAATTAAGAAATATAAGTTGTGAATTGTAGCAAGCCTTGCCCCTAGTATTTCATTAACATTAAATAGATGTCTTATATATGCCCTTGAATAATTAGTGCAAGTATAGCAGTCACATTCTGGATCCAGCTTACTGAAATCCTTTTTATACTTAGCGTTTCTAATGGTTAATCTGCCACGGCTAGTTAAAACAGCACCATTTCTAGCAATTCTAGTTGGCAATACGCAATCAGCCATGTCTATTCCTCGTATTACTGATTCAAATAAATAGTCAGGTGTTCCTACACCCATTAAATATCTTGGCTTATCCTTAGGTAACAATGGAGTTGTAAAATCTAGCATTTCACACATCAATTCCTTAGGTTCCCCTACACTTAGTCCACCTATAGCATATCCAGGGAATCCAATATCTATGATTTCCTTAGCGCTCTTTTCTCTCAAATCCTTGTACATGCCGCCTTGTATTATGCCAAATAGAGCTTGCTTATCCCAATCTTGATGATAGTCCTTACATCTTTTAGCCCATCTAGTAGTTCTTTCCACTGATTCCTTAACATAATCGTAGTCTGCTGGATAGGGTACACACTCATCAAAACACATCATTATATCTGATCCCAAAGAATTTTGAATTTCTATAGACTTTTCAGGTGTTAAAAAGTGTGTTGATCCATCAATATGGGACCTGAATTCCACTCCTTCTTCTGTTATATTTCTCAAGTCACTTAAGCTAAATACTTGAAAGCCTCCACTATCTGTTAGAATAGGCCTATCCCAGTTCATAAACTTATGCAGTCCACCTGCCTCTTCAATAAGCTTATGTCCTGGCTTTAAATATAGATGATAGGTATTGCTCAGTATAATCTGAGCCCCTAAATCTTTAACTTCTTCTGGGGTCATAGTTTTTACTGTGGCTTTTGTACCAACGGGCATAAATATGGGAGTTTCAATGACTCCATGAGGAGTCTTTATTTCTCCAAGTCTAGCGGAACAATCGCTGGATTCCTTTAGTACTTTGAATTCTAGTGCCATCCTTCTCCTCCTTCTATTTGATAAACATTGCATCTCCAAAGCTGAAAAACCTATATCTGTTTTCTACTGCAACCCTATATGCTCTTAATATTTTTTCTCTTCCTGCCAATGCACTAACTAGCATTAATAGCGTAGACTCTGGCAAATGGAAATTTGTAATCAAAGCATCTATAGCTTTAAATTTATATCCAGGGTATATGAATATATCCGTCCATCCCTTTTTAGGTTGAATGGTTCCATCCTCTTCTGCTATAGTTTCTAAAGTTCTTGTGGAAGTAGTCCCTACGGCAATAACCCTACCTCCATTTCTTCTAGTATCATTGATTATTATAGCTGCTTCTTCTGAAACCTCATAGTATTCAGAATGCATAGTGTGTTCCTCTATATTGTCTACTTTTACTGGCCTAAAAGTACCTAAACCTACGTGTAGTGTTATAAACGCAAGCCTTACTCCCTTTTTCTCAATAGTGTCTAGTAGCTCCTTTGTAAAATGAAGACCAGCAGTAGGGGCTGCGGCAGAACCTTCCTTCTTTGAGTATACTGTTTGATATCTTTCCTTATCCTCTAATTTTTCTTTTATATAGGGTGGCAAAGGCATCTCTCCTAGTCTATCCAATATCTCCTGAAAGATTCCATCATGCTTAAATTCAACAATTCTCGTCCCACCTTCTTCAATGCTAAGCACTTGTGCTACAAGCAGTCCATCCCCAAATATGATTGTTGCTCCTGGTTTTACTTTCTTTCCAGGCTTTACCATAACTTCCCACTTGCTGTCTTCAATATTTTTCAAAAGCAAAAACTCAATCTTCTCCTCTTTTCCTATCCTGTTACCAAACAACCTAGCAGGAATAACTCTTGTATCATTTAATACAAGGCAGTCTCCTGGATTAAGGTAGTCCACAATATCTTTAAACTTCCCATGCTCTATTCGGCCAGTTTCCTTATCCAATACGAGAAGCCTTGACTCTTCTCTGTTATTTAGCGGGTATTGTGCTATTAGTTCTTCTGGTAGATCGTAGTAGAAATCACTTGTCTTCATTATCTCATCCTTACTGATTTATTTTTTCTATTTTAACATTGGTATAGTAATGGGTTATAATTTGCTTATAGGTCTTTCCACTTGCTGCCATATTAATTGCCCCATATTGGCTCATTCCAACCCCATGACCATATCCATTACCTGTAAATTTTATTTGAGTTGGGTTGGTTTTTTGTCCTAGAGTTCTCTTGGTACCACTAGCATCTATGACTACTACAGGATTTGATATGGTTGTCACCTTTCCATCCTTTCCTATTACACTCAATCCACTTAATGCCTTACTAAGGATCTTACCTAATCTGTCTAAAATAGAAATACTTCCTTGTAGGGTTCCTCCACTCTTTTCCATATTAAACATAGTACTTTTCAAATAACTATATCCTATGGCACCTCTAAATTGATCTCCAGTTATTTCCTTGGAGCCTTTACTTCCTATCAACTTTACTCTATAAGCCCGATTAGAAGCAGTCCTACTTGTCACTTGAACATCACGTAGAGTACCTACGTCGTGACCTTTACTCTTTAATCTATTTTCCATTTCGCTAAATGTAATTGTATAATTCCATTCATAGCCATATGCACCTTTAGAATAATTATCTGGTACTCCTTTGCAATAAGGCACATCTGATGACCAAACCTTTCCAGCATCTTCAGTATGCCCTCCTGAATTAGCGTGGTAGTAGGTTGCTATAATACTGCCGTTATAGGTAACAACTTCATCCTTTGTTGCGTTCACTGCTTCATTTGCCATATCCGCCTCACCATCATATCCGCCATAAACTTGACAGTCAGTAGTATCACATAGTCCATAACCTAGAGAACGATGTTTATCCTTATTCCTAACAGCAAAGCTTCTGGCAGTGACAGCTTGGGCTTTTAAAGCTTCAATACCTGTAGAATAAGTAGGCATTTCTCTAGGTACTACGCCATATAGATATTTTTCTAATTGTATGTGATTTACAATATCTATTTTGTTACTATTAATAACAAAATAAACATAATCCCTGTACGATTTACCATCAACTTTTATAACTCCTTTATCTGGTGAACCTATGATATTTCCTTTGCCGGGATCTATGGTTGCTATTTCTCTATCTTCTGAATCATAAATCTTAAATTTTTTTGTAGCACTATCATACTTTATAGATACACTACTATCTAAATCCATTAGGTTATTTCTATTTCCGTCATATAAAGCTAGTTCAACGCTTGAATTATAATTAGTTATTTTTATTTCATCAGTAATTCCTTTACTTGTACCAATTTTCACATCCAAGTATTGGACATTAATACTTAAGGCATGTCCATAATTAAAGGTACTAAAAACAAATACTATTGCTAGTATCAAAGATGCAATCCTCTTCACATCATCCCCCCTATTTCCTTAACAGATTAAATATTAATGAGAGTATTAAACTTAAAATTATACTGGAGACTATTGGGAAGAAAAATGTCACATTTCCCTTTCTAATGAGTATATCCCCAGGTAATTTCCCTAATCCTAATTTTCCTCCAATCATCAATAACAATCCTATAAAGACAAGGGTTATTCCCAAGGTTAAAATCATCTTGCCTAGAGAATCCAATACCTTCACCTCTCTATTCTTCCTTATAAGGTATGTTAAAGTGATCATATGCTTCCTTTGTAGCAACTCTTCCCCTTGGAGTCCTATTTATAAAGTTCATTTGAAGCAGATAGGGTTCATAAACATCTTCAATGGTGTTCTTTTCCTCTCCTGTAGCCGCTGATAAGGTATCTATACCAACGGGTCCTCCTTGAAATTTCTCTATAATTGTGAGAATCAGCTTCCTATCAACATGATCCAAGCCTAATTCATCAACTTCCAGTATTTCAAGGCCTTCCTTTGCTACTTGGTAGGTGATTATGCCATTAGCTTTAACCTGAGCGTAGTCTCTGACTCTTTTTAACAGCCTGTTAGCAATTCTAGGAGTTCCCCTAGATCTTTTGGCTATTTCCATTGCTCCATCATCTTCAATTACAATATTCAGTATGTTGGCAGACCGTTTGATTATATTTTTAAGGCTTTCATTATCATATAACTCTAGATTTAGTATTACTCCAAACCTATCCCTTAAAGGAGAAGTTAGTAGCCCCGCTCTTGTGGTAGCCCCAATCAAAGTAAACTTAGATAGATCCAATCTAATAGATCTAGCACTTGGCCCTTTACCGATAATTATATCTAAGGCATAATCTTCCATGGCTGGGTACAGAATTTCCTCAACAGTCCTATTCAATCTATGTATCTCATCAATAAAGAGCACATCATCTTCACTCAAATTAGTGAGAATACTTGCTAAATCTCCCGGCCTTTCAATTGCTGGTCCTGAAGTTATTCTTACATTTACACCCATCTCATTAGCTATAATATTAGCTAAAGTAGTCTTTCCTAGACCAGGAGGTCCACATAAGAGCACATGGTCTAAAGGTTCCTGTCTCTTTTTAGCAGCTTTTATGAAAATCTTAAGCTTGTCTTTAACCTTGTCCTGCCCTATGTATTCATCAAGCCATTTGGGTCTTAATGTATTTTCATTTTCAAAATCTTCATTCTTGATTGTATTTGTAACAATCCTTTCATCATCAATTCTAGCCATATTTAATCAATACCTTTCCCAACTAATTTGATAACCTTTTTAAAACTTCCCTAATTATCTGTTCAGCATCTAAATCATTAAGATCCAACTGTTTAATTGTTTTAAGCACCTCTCCTTTAGAATACCCTAGTGTCATTATGCCATCTATAGCCAGTTGGACATGGTTATTTTTAGTTAATATATTTTCCTCGTCCACTACTATGCTATCTGGGATCCTATCTTTTAACTCTAATATTATCCTATTTGCAGTCTTTTTGCCAATTCCAGGAGCGCTGCATAATATATCTACCTCATTGTTTCTTATGGCATTTACTATCTGCCCTGGAGTTAAAGTGGATAAAATACCCAAGGCTACCTTTGGCCCTATTTTTGACACCATAATAAGCTTGTTAAACATTTCAAGCTCCTCTTCTGTAGTAAATCCATACAAGTATACACCATCTTCCCTAACTACAAAGTAGGTGTATATAGTAGCGTTTTCATAAAGATTTAAATCAATAAGGGAATTTCTTGAAGTATATATCCTATATCCTATTCCTCCATTTTCCAATATAACATAATCCTCTTTTATATCAACAAGCTTCCCTTTTATGTACTCATACAAATCTATCACCCTTATTATTTCATTCTAAACATATCTTTGTAGTTTATACTACTGCTGTGACATATAGCCACTGCTAAGGCATCTGCCACATCATCAGGTTTAGGTATCTCTTTAAGATTCAACAATACCTTTACCATCTCCTGAACCTGACTTTTTTCAGCTCTCCCATAACCAACTACTGCCTGTTTTACCTGAAGTGGCGTATACTCATAAATGTCCAAGCCCTTATTCTTAGCACAGAGTATTTGGACACCCCTTGCTTGTCCAACTTTTATGGCTGTTTTTACATTTTTATTGAAGAACAGTTCTTCCATTGCTAAATCTTCAGGCTTGTACCTATCTATGATATGTGACAGTTCATCATATATCATCTTTAGTCTGTCAGGAAAATCCATGTCAGACTCAGTAGTAATAGCTCCATAATCTATTACCCTGTATTTATTTCCTAAATATTCTATAACTCCGTATCCAACTATTGCTAGTCCTGGGTCAATGCCTAGTATAATCATATTGCTCACCTTCAAGTTATATAAATTATAACATATGTTTCTAATAAATTTTTAAAAAAACTAAGTTAGTTTAACTAACTTAGTTATGAAATGAAATTTTCTAATACATCTGATAGTTCCTCTTCTGAATCCACCACAATACCCTCTTGTAACTTTTTCTGGTCTACTTTTTTAAGTAGGGCAATGGGGTAATCATCAAATATTTTATAGACATATCTTTCTCCATTTTCGTCTATCTTATAGATTGCTACCTTGTTATCTGCCTCTCCCACTATATAGTGATTTGGGCAAAGATGATTTCTTTCTTCTGCCAATTGGATTTCTTTAGCTGAAAAGGATAGTATCTTAACATTAGGTAAGTTTTCCTTAATATATTCCCTATATTCTTCTTCTGTCATATTGATAATTATATCATCTATTTCAGCTAATTTGGTAATAGTATGATTACATTCCTTATATTTTATTTCAATCTCAATAACCGTATTGGGTGAAATCCTATCCTCTTCATGTATGATCTCTATATCCTTAATGTTTGTATTTTCTTCTGCTTTTAACGGATCCTTATTAGCTCTTTTCATCAGATCATATCCAATGACGAAACTGCCTAGAAACAAAACAAAGCAAAATAGGAATATAAATATACCTTTCTTTTCTTTCAAAAATATCCCTCCAATACTTTCTAGAGAGATATTTTTTCCAATTTTTTAAAAAATATACATTATGAATATCTATTTAAGACCTTATCATTAAGTCCAAACCAGTAGGCTTCCTTATATGTACTTTTCATGTTTTTCTTTACGGTCTTTAAAATGATATTGTATATTTTATTTAATTCCTTTACGGACAACAGGGTCCCTTCTTCTGTAATATCCGGTTTTCTTATACTATACTCTATGGTTAGCTGCTTGTCTATGTAAGAATTTAAATTAAATATCTTTTTCTTAATCATCTTTTCACAATATCTAGATATAAAATCATTTATAGTGTTTTCTTTAGCTTCCCTTGTATCTATTTCATTATCTATCTCTTTTATCATTTTCTGAATTTCCTTTAAAGATGTATCATAGTGAAACAAAAATTTTCTCCCATAAACCTCTTCAAGGGAGTAGTATCTAACAGCAATATCTTCTAACGGGTTGACCCATTTTTTATCATAGTAACCATCATTATACCCTATTAAATACAAGGTCAACTCCAACCTATCTATATCTTCATGGATTAACATGGACACGTTATTGGAAACCAATTGCCTGTTTCTTCTGGGAAATAGTGCTTTCTTTATCCCTTTCTTTATTTCTTTAATACATCTATACTTAGGATATAAGTTGCTCATGTGTATTTCTACATCAAATAAATTTAGGAGGATATGGATGGAATTTATGTCGTTGTTATATAGAAAGTTGTAAATCAGCCCTTGGTATATATGAGTAAGTTCTCCTTTTGCTAAAACCAAATTAATCCCTCCCATTAGCAATTGTCTCCAACAACAGCTATAAATAAACTCTAAATTTTCCTTTTTATTCGATAATATAATATATTATACTACATCTATCTAAGCCCTTGGACAAAAACTTGGATATTTTTTAATATTTAAAAAGTCAAAAAAGAAGCATTGAAGCAATTTCAATGCTTGCTATGAATAGTACTGCTGTATTATTTTTTCCTCTTTTGCAAAATATCGATAATTTCTTCGTATTCCATACCTGCTTCAAGAGTATAGGTTCCGACTCTAAATTTCGATTCTAGATCTCTATCATAAACATACTTCTTAAACTCATCCACTTCATCTATTAATCCGGCAGTGTATAGATTATTAGCTATCTTATCTAAAACATCACCTTTTTCAATAACAATTTGAACTTCCTTTGGCTTCTCTTCTTTATCCGATTCATTTTCATCGGTATTATCTACTTTAATTGCATCCTTCAAAAAAACCATACCCAATTCTTTAGCTTTTTCTATAATCTCTTCTTGAGTATAGTCTTTAGATTCAGTTTTCGAATAAAAACTATAGACAGTATTCGTCAACAAAATTCCTATTCCGATTCCTAATATTATATATGGTAATTTTTGTCTAAAAAACATAACCGTACTCCTCTATCTTTTACTTTATATTTTACAATATTTTTGTTTTAAAGTAAAAAGATATTATTCTGCTGACATTCTTTAATTA
The DNA here is from genome assembly GCA_012735215.1 of Tissierellia bacterium. GTDB lineage: Bacteria > Bacillota > Clostridia > Tissierellales > Tepidimicrobiaceae > JAAYHX01. Next base: position 22,720 of record JAAYHX010000015.1, on the reverse strand, counting down.
TTGAATCAGTCCAAATAGATGCCTGTACCTCCCCTATATGTTTTTTTTCTAAAAAATACATGCAAATTCTAGATTGACCAATTCCTCCACCTATTGTAAATGGAAGTTTTTCATCTAGTAGCAATCTATGGTAAGGTAATTCCAGCCTATCTAAGGCTCTTGCCTCCTGTAGCTGCCTTTTTAAAGAAACTGCATCTACTCTTATACCCATACTTGATAATTCTAAAGCTTCCTTTATAACTGGATTCCAAAAGATTATATCTCCATTTAATTCCCAATCATCATAATCTGGTGACCTGCTGTCATGGGGTTTTCCTGATCTCAATTTTTTCCCTATTTTCATTAAGAAAACAGCTTTATGTTCTCTGCAGATTAGGTGTTCTCGTTCCTTTGGTTCTTTATCTGGATATAAGTCTTCAAGCTCTTGGGTGGTTATAAATTTAATCTTATCAGGTAATTTCTTTTCAAATATTGGATACTTTCTATTTATCATGTTCTCTGTTTCCTTAAAGACATCATATATTTGCTCAACAGTTTTCTTTAGATAGCTTTCGTTTCTGTCCTCCTTAGAGATCATCTGCTCCCAATCCCATTGATCTACATATATGGAATGGGTATGGTCTAGTATCTCATCCGGTCTTATAGCATTCATGTCAGTATATATTCCTTCTCCTACCCTAAATCCATAGGTTTTTAGAGCCATCCTTTTCCACTTAGCCAAGGACTGAACTATTTCTGCTCTGATATTGTGTTTTCTTATTGAAAAAGAAACTGGTTTTTCAACGCCACTTAGATTATCGTTTAGTCCAGTTTCAGGTCTCACAAATAATGGAGCAGAAACCCTTATCAAATTTAACTTTTTTGCCAACTCCCTTTCAAAATAATCCTTTATCAACTTAATAGCAATTTGAGTCTCTATTAAATCTAATTTCTTCATTTTCAAACCTCCCAAAAAATAAAAATTCCTTCCATCCAAAGGACGAAAGGTTAACTTCCGTGGTGCCACCTTAATTAGCATAGCGCTCACTCTTACCAGTACAATAATCTATACTGTATAGTTGATAACGGACTATACCCGTCTAAGTCTACTCTTTGACCTAAGTCAAATTTCGGTTAGCTGCTCCAGGATGTTCTTCATCATTAATTCCGTGTTGGACTTCCACCAGCCGCCAACTCTCTGTAACTTCCTTAATGACTACTCTTCCTGTCATAGCTTTTATCTTATTTTAATGAAATATTATATAGTAACCTTCCAAAAATGTCAAGTAAATTTTATAATTATTTTATAATATTTTATAATTCTTAATTATTAAATTTAATTGGATACTTTACATTTCACTGTATAGTCAAGTCTTTTCCAAAATTTATTAATTTGTTTTTTATTGCATTTTAGAAAATTAGTGATTTGTCCGCTTATAATGAATCTTTTGTAAAAAATTAATAATAAAAATATAATTTCTGATTAAAACTGCAAAAATAATCGAATAATATATTGTAATTAGGTGTATATATTAGTTGACAGATTTTCATTTTTCTGTTAAATTTACCTTATTTACAACATCACATAACATAAAGGAGGACTTTATATGAAGAAACTTGGTTTATTACCTAAATTAATTATTGCAATTATATTAGGTATTATAATTGGAAGTGTTGGACCTAAGTGGTCTGTTCAAACCTTGGCTACTTTCAATGGATTATTTGGTAACTTTCTTTCCTTCACTATTCCATTGATAATAGTTGGATTCGTTGCCCCTGGTATTGGAGAATTAGGTGAAAAGGCAGGTAAACTATTAGGTATCACAGCGCTTATTGCGTATGTATCCACTATCTTTTCAGGTTCTTTAGCTTATTTTACTTCATCAGTAGTATTACCTAGAATTCTAGCAGGGGAAAGCTTAAATGTAGATGCTGTCAATCCAGAAGAAGCGTTATTAGAGCCATTTTTCACTGTTGAAATGCCCCCAATATTTGGAGTTATGACAGCACTATTGATAGCCTTCACAATAGGTCTTGGAATTGCTGCTGTAAAAAGTGAAGCAATAAAGAAAGTTATGCAAGAGTTTCAGGCTATAATAGAAAAGCTTATATCAAAGATAATAATACCACTACTTCCATTCCATATACTAGGAATATTTGCAAACATGACCCATGCTGGTCAAGTAGTAACCATACTTTCAGTATTCTCTAGAGTATTCATTATGGTGATTCTACTTCACCTAACTGTACTTGTTATACAGTTTATAGTCGGTGGTACTTTTGCAGGAGGAAATCCTTTTAGATTACTAAAAAACATGATACCTGCTTACCTAACAGCTATAGGTACTCAGTCTTCTGCAGCAACTATCCCCGTTACTCTTGCACAAACAAAGAAGAATGGGGTTCAAGATGAGGTAGCAGAGTTTGTAGTTCCATTATGTGCTACTATCCACCTATCGGGAAGTACTATCACTTTAGTAAGCTGTTCTATAGCAATAATGATGTTAAACAATATGCCTGTTAGCTTTGCTAGCATGTTCCCATTCATATTGATGTTAGGTATAACCATGGTTGCAGCTCCTGGAGTACCTGGAGGCGCAGTTATGGCAGCACTAGGTATATTGGAATCAATGCTTGGCTTCCCACAAGCTCTACTTTCATTAATGATTGCATTGTATGTTGCACAAGATAGCTTCGGTACTGCAACTAACATTACTGGAGATGGTGCAATAGCACTTCTTGTAAATAAGATTTCAGGATACAAATTGAATAAGCAGGCATAAAAATAAGGCATGGTCTAATCCATGCCTTTATCTATTAACTTTTGGAATAGGTTATCTATATATTCCTTTCTACTTTCCGTTTCTTCTTTGTCCACAACGAACTTCCCATCTTTAAATACAACCACGTCTCCTTCTCCCAAGGTCTCAGGAAACAGATCCCTATCAAATACTTTCATGGTTCCTCCCTCATCCAACTCTACTACTACCTTGCTACCTTCAATCCTATCAACAATACCCTTCACTGTATCATACCTCCTATTTAATACATTGGGAATGAGGATTATAATCAGCCTCTATGGCTTCCTCATAGGAATTGAATATTACTTGATTCTCCACTTTGGGCAAAGACCTACAATCTTCAGAGTGAAATATTTTAGTATTCTTGTTCCCTATGTATAATGTAGCATCAAATTGATTGCCACCTATTCCCATATCTACTTTGTCGACTATTATATTTTCTCCATCAGATTTTATAACAATATCACCTAATTTATCAGTTCGTAGTACTTTGGTATCAATCTTATTAAGCCTTTCTAATATTTCCTTATGAGGATGCCCATATGCATTGTCTTTTCCTAAGCTAATAACTGAGTATTTGGGAGCTACTTCTTCTAAGAATTCTTCCGTATTAGAAGTGCTACTGCCGTGATGGGCAACCTTAAGCACATCAGACTTGAGATTGTAACCAGCTTCTAGTAAATCCATCTCAGCTTCTTTTTCAATGTCTCCAGTAAAAATAAATGAAGTATTTATGAATTCTATTTTGGAAACAATAGAATAGTCATTGGTATTTGAGTAATTGTCTTTAACAGGCCCTAGAATAGCAAACTTTAAATTATTTTCATCAATAATGGAATAGATACCTTCTGCTATAGTTATCTTCAACCCCTTATTTTCTATTACATTTAATAATTCCTCAAATATCTTGGTGTTTGCAGTTTTGTTTGGCATGTATACATTGCCAACTTCAAAGTTTCTTATTACTTCAGGCAAGCCACCTATGTGATCTTCATGAGGATGGGTTGCTATCAAATAATCTAGCCTTTTCACACCCAGATTCTTTATATAGCTGACTATCTTCTCACCAGACTCCCTTGTACCTCCATCAATTATGGCTGTCCTCCCTCCCGGGAATTGAATCAGTACACTATCCCCTTGGCCTACATCCAGATAATGTACTATCAAGTCATCTTGACCTGTATTGTTTATAGGTTCATTAATTGCATTATTATCACAGCCGGTTAAAAGCAGGCTAATTATTAGTATAGTTAGCAAGAAAACTTTTAATTGTATTTTTTTCATGTCATTTCCTCCCTATGCTGAATTGAAAAAATCCTTCTTATAAAACATATAAGAAGGATTAAAATTCAAATGCAAAATGCTTATAAGCACCAAGTTTATATGCTTTTGCAGTATCAATTACAAAGTATGCCAACTTTAAGTTCAATGATAAGGCAAAATTTAGATCGTTTTCATACCCAGTCTTTAAGGAATATTCTTCTACAACATCTTCAATAAACTGTTTTATAATTGGTTTCAGCCTAATTACTCTATCCCTAAATATATCAATATCATCTACAGTTATTACATTTTTCTTAAACTCATGATGTATAGCATAGTCATTTAGTTTTGATTCATAATTTATGTGTTTAACCATGTTAGTGCTAAAAGTCCACCTTTCAGCATGTGGTAAACAAACAAAATCACTTAGATAATGAGATACAACTCCTAATCTATAACTTAATAATTTTGATAAAATGGGATCCATTCTCCCATCAAAATCACATAATCTACTGATGAAAACTAGCTTTGCAATTTCACTTGCCACATAATCTAAGCTTTCTTTCTTATAATGTCTGTGAAACCTATACTTTGGATAGACATCTGGGGATACAGAACCCCATAGAAGCTTGTTCTCATCAAGTTTTATACCATAAATATCATATATGTTTTCATGAATATGCTTTCCAATTATTTTATGTGTATCTTTAAAAATTTCAAACACATCCCCTACAAAATTATAAATAGCACTATTAGATGGTAAACCATTTATACCAAAAAGTCAATAAGTGAATTTTGAGAAATTTATGTATTATTTTCCTAACTTTAAACCTAGCTTTTTTTTATATATTTCGTAATTATCCCTGCTAAATAAAACAAAGTACACCTCATCAATCCCACCAACTTCATCAATAAATTGGGTTACAGCATCTAATGCTATTTCACACGCTTCCTGCTTAGGGTAACCATAGGCTCCCGTTGAAATAGAAGGGAAGGCTATGGTTTTTAAGCCGTATTCTTTCGCTAACATCAGTGAGTTGTAGTAGGCATTGTGCAAAAGTTTTGCTTCATTATTACTTCCTCCCCTGTATATAGGACCTACTGTATGTATCACATATTTGCTTGGCATATTTCCAGCAGTAGTTATTCTAGCTTCTCCCGTTGGACATCCTCCAATCTTTTTACATTGCTCCAGTATAGCCGGGCCCCCTGCTCTATGTATGGCTCCGTCAACTCCTCCCCCACCAAGTAGAGTATTATTAGCTGCATTTACTACAGCATCTACTGCCATATTTGTAATATCCCCTTCTACTAGGTGGATCCTTGTACCCTTATAATCATACATACTTATATCCCTCTCTTTCATTCAGATTAAACTCTATGGGTATACCATTTGCTTTGCCGCAATATTCTAAATTATTATTATATCATAATAATCCTATTAATAGAATAGAACCTTGCAATATACACTGCAAGGTTCCATACTTAATTAATTGCTAAGCTGCAAATCTACCTTTAATCTGCCTTCTAAAATATCCATGAACTCTTCACCAGTAATAGTTTCCTTTTCTAATAGATATTTAGCTAATTCATGAAGCTTTGTCATATTTTCCTTTAATATCTCTCTAGCCTTATTGTGGGCAGCTTTTATAATGTTCAGTACCTCTTCATCAACCTTTGAAGCTGTTTCTTCTGAGCACATTAGTGAAGTATCCCCACCTAGATATCTATTGGTTACAGTTTCTAAAGCCATCATATCAAACTTTTCACTCATACCTAGTCTTGTTACCATGGATCTTGCCAATTTAGTTGCCATTTCTATATCATTGGAGGCCCCTGATGTGATAGAGTTAAAAATAAGCTCTTCAGCTGCCCTACCTCCTGTATAGGTGACTATTTTGGCAAATGCCTGTTCCTTGGTCAGTAACAATTGCTCTCCTTCATCTATCTGCATTGTATACCCTAATGCCCCTGAAGTCCTTGGCACTATGGTAATCTTGTGAACTGGCTGTGAATTCTTTTGCTTTGCAGCTACAATTGCATGTCCAATCTCATGGTAGGCAATTATCAGTTTATCCTTCATTTCAATAACTTTGTTTTTACGCTGCTGACCAGCAATAATAATCTCTACTGCCTCTTCCAGATCCCTTTGTAGTACTTTCTTCCTTCCATCCTTAACAGCTAACAAGGCTGCTTCGTTAACTATATTTGCTAAATCCGCACCAGAAGCACCAGATGTGGATCTAGCTATAGTATTAAAATCTACACTATTGTCAATCTTAATGTTCTTAGCATGAACCTTTAATATAGCTTCTCTACCTTGTAAGTCTGGCAGCTCAACGTGAACTCTCCTGTCAAATCTTCCAGGTCTAAGAAGGGCCTTGTCCAATATATCTGGCCTATTTGTTGCTGCTAAAATGACAACGCCTTTGCTGCCATCAAATCCATCCATTTCTGCTAGTAGCTGATTTAATGTCTGCTCCCTTTCATCATTTCCTCCAACTCCACTTCCATCTCTTTTCTTACCTATGGTATCAATTTCATCAATAAACACTATACAAGGAGCTTTTGATTGGGCTTCTTTAAATAGATCACGAACTCTAGCAGCACCTAAACCTACAAACATCTCCACAAACTCTGAACCTGATATGGAGAAAAAGGGCACTCCTGCTTCACCAGCAACAGCCTTAGCAAGCAATGTCTTTCCGGTTCCAGGAGGACCTACTAAGAGTACTCCCTTAGGAAGCTTTGCTCCTATATCATTATACTTTTTAGGATCATGAAGAAAATCCACTATCTCCTTTAAAGCTTCCTTAGCTTCTTCCTGACCAGCAACATCGTTAAAAGTAATTCCAGTTTGGGCTTTAACGTATACCTTAGCATTGCTCTTCCCAAACTTAAAGGCACCCTGACCTCCCATAGAGTTTGAAAGCTGTTTAGATAATACCCTTCCTAAAAGTGCAAATATAGCTATTGGTATTACCCATCCTAGGATTACATTCATAATAGGAGATATCTCCTTAGGTGTTATCACCTTAATATCCACACCTGATTGTAACAATCTGTTGGTTAAATCCATATCTGGCATCAGGCCAGTATAGTAAACATTGTCATCCTTCTTATCCTTAGTTGTGAAGGATATCCTGTTCTCATCTATTTCTACACTCTCTACCTGTCCATTCTCAAGCATATATATAAACTTATTATAATTAACTTCCTCTGGCTGTTTGTTAAATAACTTGGGTAATGCAACCATATTAAATATTAGAAGTACTATTAATGTTATTGCATAATAATACAGCATTGGTTTTCTTGGACCTTTTCCCTTATTCTTTTTATTCATCTAAAATATCTCACCTCATTTTATAGTAAATGTTACACTTGTCTCACTTCATAATTTGTATTATAATAACAATTGATTCTAAAGTCAAGAAAATATGGATAATTGTATAAATAAGGAGACTTGTCACATGTTTAGCATAAAAATAACTACTAACCCTGTTGCAAAAAGATCTCAAAAGTGGATAAGCAATGCTTTATTGGAATTGATGAAAGAAAAACCCTATAAAAAAATAACAATAACTGAAATATGTAATAAAGCAAACTTGGTTAGGGAAACCTTTTATAGAAATTTCTCTTCCAAAGATGCAGTTGTAAAATATTGTTTGGAACTAAAATTCAATGAATTTCTTGATAGTGTAATGATAGATAGAAATAATTTAGATCTATATGATATAGGTATACACTATTTTACCTATTGGAAAAATGAAAAAGAATTTCTGAAAATACTGATTGATAATAAATTAATAAACATAATACTCGATAACTTCAGCCAAAGGCTCAATCTAATAATAGACCAGTTGATCAGAAAAAAAGAAAGCCTACAAGCCAGAAACTATATTGTAGACATGTATGCAGGAGCTACTACAATCCTATTGATTAAATGGATTCAAAACAACTGCAAAGAATCACCAGAAGAAATGGCCCGTATAATAACTGAATATGGTCCTATCAACAGCAAGTATCATGAATGTGACATATAATACTAGGAGGATGACAATTGAAATATTCTAACATTGTAAGCGGTATTTTTATTAACAGATTAAACAGATTTATTGCCCATGTATTAATTGATGGAAAAGTAGAAGAGGTTCACGTTAAAAACACTGGTAGATGTAAGGAAATACTTACTGAGGGCACCAAGGTTTACTTGCAAAAATCGGATAATCCTAACAGAAAAACCAAGTATTCATTGATATCAGCCTATAAAGGACCAGTGCTAATTAACATTGATTCTCAAATACCAAATGAAATAGTCTACAAGAGTATCAATTCTAATAGGATACCTGAGTTGAGGAATGTGGATTTATTAAAAAAAGAAGTAAAATATAATAATTCTAGATTTGATTTATACTATGAAAAGAAAGAATTAAAAGGATTTATAGAAGTAAAAGGTGTTACCTTAGAAATAGATGGGGTCTCCATGTTCCCAGATGCTCCAACAGAAAGGGGCACAAAGCATGTCCTAGAAATGATTGAAGCTAAAGAGAAAGGCTACGATAATTATATCTTCTTCCTAATACAGATGCCGGATATCCAATATTTTAAACCCAACGAAAAAATGGATCCTAAGTTTTCATCAGCTCTTATCAGGGCAAAAGAAGCTGGGGTTAACATATTAGCATATAACTGTAAGGTAACAGAGGATGAGATCATGCTTAAGGATAAAGTTAAATTGCTATTTTAAATGCTTAAACTTATAAAAACAGGTTGAGAAAACTCTCAACCTTAAATTTACACTATTTTTTAGATAAAGGATCTGACAAAGCCTCATAACCACCCATGGCAGATGTGGTAATTATCATGGCATTAATTATATTTAACACTATTGATTGTAGATTGAATTTAGCCTCTCCAAATATAAAGGTTAAAATTAAGGCTACCAAAAACACATATACTCTGATAAACACATCTGGAAGCCTCCTTTTCAACAAGGGTTTAGTAAATTGAACAATCAGTGAAGTAGCTGCCACAAGCCCAATAAATGTGGTTAATGTTTCTGGAGTCATAAAATCATCAAACATACTTCTCCCCCCCTACTCCAAAATTATCACCTATTCTATTCTATTATTATAAAAGGCAACTCTATGCATATAATAATTAAAACCTAGCCTGTTAATCACACCTTTGCCTATTGTCCTTGACAATAAAAACATGTCAATATATGATATTATCAGGTAATTCTAAATATTCATAGGAGGGATACAATGGAAAAAAGCACTGAAGGTAAAATGCTCCAGGAATCTTTAACCCACAAGTGGAAAAATGTATGGGAATGTATTGAAAAGGAAGAAAGGGAGAAAGTATTTGAAATTAATGAGGAATATAAAAATTTCTTAGATAAAGGTAAAACTGAAAGGGAAGCTGTGAAAGAGATTATAAGGTTAGCCACTGAAAAGGGATATGTTTCTCTAGAAGAGATTATCCAAAAAGGAATTAAACCAAGTCCTGGTATGAAAATATATGCAAGCAATAAGGATAAATCCATTGTCTTGATTGTAATTGGAAAAGAAAGTCTTGAAAAGGGAATGCATATTATCGGTTCCCATTTGGATGCTCCAAGAATTGATTTAAAACAGTTCCCCTTATATGAAGATGAATCTCTTGCTTTGCTTAAAACCCATTATTATGGAGGTATAAAAAAATACCAATGGGTTACCCTGCCTTTGGCCTTACATGGATTCCTAATCAAGGAAAATGGTGAAAAAGTAGATATAGTTATAGGAGAAGATGAATCTGATCCAGTATTCTTTATAACAGACCTATTGCCACACCTAGCAAAAGACCAAATGCAGAAAAAAATGGATGAAGGGATAACAGGTGAAGGGCTAAATGTACTTATCGGAAGCATCCCATATAAGGATAAGGACATAAATGAAAAGGTAAAATTGAATATACTTAAAATATTAAACGATAAGTATGGAATTAAGGAAGAGGATTTTACTACTGCAGAATTTCAGGTAGTTCCAGCAGGAAAATCTAGAGATGTAGGATTAGACAGAAGCATGGTTGGAGGATATGGTCAAGACGACAGAGTCTGCGCTTTCACATCACTAAAGGCCATATTGGATATAGATACTCCAAACAATACTGCTGTTGCCCTTTTTGTAGACAAGGAAGAAATAGGCAGCGTTGGTAATACCAGCATGGAATCTAAATTCTTTGAAAATGTAATATCTGAACTAGTAAATTTAACTGAGGATAAGTATTCAGAACTTATTGTAAAAAGAGCTTTAGCCAACTCCTCTGTCCTATCCGCTGATACAGTGGGAGCTTTTGACCCTAATTATCCTGAAGTAATGGATAAGAAAAACTCTCCTTATATAGGTAAAGGAATAGTTTTGGTTAAATACACTGGCTCAAGGGGTAAAGGTGGCTGCAATGATGCAAATTCTGAATACATAGCTAAAATTAGAAAAATCTTTAATGATAATAATGTAATATGGCAAATGGGGGAATTAGGTAAGGTTGATCAAGGTGGAGGCGGAACCATTGCCTACATTCTTGCAAACTATGGAATGGAAGTAGTAGATTGTGGAGTTTCTCTTTTAAGCGTACACGCCCCCTATGAAATAGCAAGCAAAGCAGATGTTTATATGGCCTATAAAGGATATAAGGCTTTCTATAAGGCATAGAATAGCACCAGCCCATGCTGGTGCTATTCTTCAATCTCTTTAGCATCCAATACAATAGTAAAACGAGTTCCTATATTCACCCTGCTCAAAACCTCAATATAACCTCCATGACGTTCTATTATCCATTTAGCAATAGACAATCCCAGACCAGTACCTCCAGTCTTTCTAGCCCTGGACTCATCAGAACGATAAAACCTATCAAAGATATAGGGAAGATCCTTTGGATCAATACCTATTCCTCCATCCTGGATTATTATGTGTACCTTATCTTCCCTCTTTTTCACCTTTAATACAATCTTCTTTCCACTTGGTGTGTATTTCACACCATTGTCTACAAATATTCTGATTGCTTGTTTTAGCAGCTGCCTGTCGGCATTAACATAGGCAGGCTTTGTCAAATCCACTTCAAAATCATGACTTTGATCTATCATTTGAGTTTCTTTAGCAATTTCATCAACCAGTTCACAGGAATCAAAACAATCCATCTGTATATTTATGGTCTCATTGTCACTGCGGGCAAGGAATAATAGCTGTTCTATTAAGTCTTTCATATTTTCCGCTTCAGCCTTTATAGCATTTATAGCTTCCTGCATAACTGTTGGATCTTCCTTTCCCCAACGGTACAGTAGGTTTACATATCCTTGGATAACAGATATGGGTGTCCTTAGTTCATGGGAGGCATCGGAAACAAATCGAACCTGAGCCTGATAGGAGCTATTTATTCGGTTCAACATACCATTTATAGCAGCTGCCAGTTCTTTTAATTCATCTTGAGAACTATCAATAGATACTCCTTTGTCAAGTCTGTTAACATCAATACTGCTAATTGCCCCTGCTAAATCACGAATATACTCATCATATGCTCTTGACCCCATAGATGAAACCTCTGCATTTATAATCTTAGCCTTTTCTGTCAAATCCTCCAGAGGCTTCAAGGTATCTTTCACTATTATGAATCCTTTTCTAATGTTTCCTATTAGCAAGATGGCTTCATAAGATAGCACAATTAAGAGGAGATAAAACAACAATCTTAAATCTTGGCCCAAGTTATATACTATCTGATATTTTGTACTTTCATATGAAAAGTCTATAGTATACTTTACCTTGCTTATTCTATCGAGGGCTCCTATACTTTCATCTGTCTTTTCCATAACAATATTTCTATTTGCATCCTTTTTTTCAAAGGGAAGCAGCTCTTGTATAGCAGTAGGAAGAATATGTCCACTTTTAAATTTCCCAGTCTTTAATTCATAATCCTTATCTACAACATATATGGATTGATCATGGCTCTCTTCTACCTTTAATTGATTTAAGATATCTTGAGCTCCCTTTTCAGCCTTCCATATAAATATAAAAAAGCATAACAAAATTAGAACAAAGTTTATACTCAAAAAACTAGAAAACAACCTTCCTAGAATTCTTAGGTTAAGTTTTATAACAAGGGACGACCTTATTCTGTTTGTAAATGTATTAGTGTTTTTATTACTCATCTTTTATTACATACCCCACTCCACGAACCGTGTATATAAATTTCAATCCATAGGGCTCCTCAATTTTTGATCTTAAATACCTAATATATACATCGACTGCATTATTCTCACCATAATAATCATAGCCCCAAATCCGTTCCAATATTGTTTCACGACTTAGGACAATATTTTTATTTTCCATCAGATAGTTAAGTAAATCAAACTCTCTCTTAGTCAAGTTAACCAAATTGCCTCTTACATATACTTCCCTCTTCTTTGGATTTAGGCACAAATCTCCTACCACCAGTTCCTCTTGAATTTTTTTGTCATTATGATTAACACTCTTTCTAAAAGCCACCCTAATCCTAGCAAGTAACTCTTCTATTGCAAAAGGTTTAGTAATATAATCATCTGCACCACTGTCGAGGCCTGTTACCTTATCCACCACAGCATCTCTTGCAGTTAGCATTATCACTGGTATATCTGAAACCTGCCTTATTCTTCTTAAAACCTCTATACCGTTTAACTCAGGTAACATTATGTCCAGTATAATAAGATCAAAGGGATAGGATTGGAATTTCTCCAATCCCTCCCTTCCATTAAAAGCCTTATCTACCTTGTAGCCTTCGTGTTCTAATTCTAATTCAATAAATCTAGCAATTTTCTCCTCATCCTCTATTATCAAAATCCTCTCCATCTGAGCTCTCACCTTTTACCTCATTTTTTAAACTTTCTGCCATGTCAGCAGCTTTATTCATGACAGAATTAATATTTTCCCTGCCTAAATCTGGCCCTTTAAATGCATATCTATATCCCAAGAATAAGCCTAATACTAATATAGGTACTGTAATCCAGAAAAAGAATATTGCTAAGATAGCTAGAAGGGTAACAGGAATACTCATTTCAGTTTTCCCATCTTTTATTACTTCAAAATTGTTCTTGTTTCCTTTTACCAACATCTTCTTGCAAAAACTTAAGAACTTCTTAAGCAGTCTAATAACATTGTTGCCTGTATTGTTATATTTATCTTGCCCATTCCCTTCTACAGCCTCGCCACTGTATATATGATGTTGATTCTTTGTACTATAAAATCCACCTTCTGGAGCAGAAATTTTCTTTCTCCTTTCAAGATTAATTACCGCATCCAACATATCTCCATTGGTTTCTTCTAAAGCAGCTTTTGCTTCTTCGTAAGAAATGTTTACTCTTTTTCTCAGCTCTTCTACCTGTTCAATGGTAATCATAATCAAAACCTCCTGTTATTGTTTTCAATATCATTCTAATAACAGAAGATTTGAAAACAATTCAATAAAGATTAAAATTTGATTAAAAATCAAAAAACTACTTTAATTATTGACCTTTGCTGCTAGCAATTTCATCTAAGACTTCTTTTTTTGATTCTCTTTCCACTACTTCAGTCAGGTATTTAAGGAAGTCCTCTCTTAAATCCCTCCTACGTAGGGCGTACTCAACTGTTGCTTCTAAAAACCCCTGCTTATCACCTAGATCATATCTTTTTCCTTCAAATGCATATGCATACATAGCTTCAGACTTTGCAAGTGCTCTCAATGCATCCGTCAACTGGATTTCACCATTCTTCCCTGGTTTTGTCCTACTTAAAATATCAAAGATAGCAGGAGTTATGATATACCTTCCCAATATGGCTACATTTGAAGGTGCAGTCTCAACAGATGGTTTTTCCACCATATCTTTTACAATGTACACATTGTTTTCGATTTCTTTACCACATACTATACCATATTTATTTACTTCTTCTTTTGGTACTTCCTGTACACCTAAAACAGTGGTTTTATACACATCATATACGTCAATTAACTGTTTTAAGCAGGGCTTTCTTGAATGGATTATATCATCCCCAAGAAGAACTGCAAAGGGCTCATCTCCTATGAATGATTTAGCACAGTAGATGGCATGTCCCAATCCAAGAGGTTCCTTTTGTCTTATGTAGTGTATGTTTGCCATATTAGAGATTTTTCTAATCTCCTCTAACAAGTCCATCTTTCCTGTCCTTTCAAGCTCTAGCTCTAACTCTATTGATCTATCAAAATGATTCTCAATAGAAGTCTTGTTCCTGCCAGTTATGATTAGTATCTCTTCTATACCTGAAGCTATTGCTTCCTCTATGATAAACTGTAAAGTTGGCTTGTCAACTATTGGAAGCATTTCCTTAGGCTGGGCTTTAGTATATGGTAAGAATCTAGTACCAAAACCTGCTGCAGGTATAACAGCTTTTTTTACTTTCATAGATAACTCCTCCCAATATTTTATTGTTATTTTACCATATGAATATAATTAAAATAATATACTCCAATGGAAACCTATGTATGTGAAATCTTTGCTAATGTTTTTATAATAATTATATCATTTAATACCAAAAAAACATTTATTATAACAAAAGTTTATCAATATGTAATATTTTCTTAATACTAATGACATATTAGCTATTTTGTGTATAATATAAGTAACATCTAGTACCATTAGTTGCTAGTTTTTGTTATAAGCTTACAAAATACAAGATTTCTAATGAAGGGTGTTAGTATGAAAGCAAAATACATAAAAATAGTCAAAATACTGGTCTTTTTTATTGTCCTTTTGCTTCATCTTGACATAACGGTTTCAGCCGAAAAGCAAAGCAAAACAATTATTATAGTAACTGATCAGCTTGATTTTAATACAATAGAAGATTTAAATTTTGATTCAGAAATATCCTTAGGGCTAATGAATACCAGAGTATCAAATGTTTTTAAAAATAATGAGGAAAGCTATTTCATGACCATGGCAACTGGTAGAAGAGTTGAGCTTAAGGATGGTCTGTTTAAAGGAGTCAAAAAGTATAATAATCATTTAATTGTTGAAGGATATGAAGATATAATTACTTCCCTTGATGAATATTATAATAATTTCTCAAAAGAGATTGAATTTTTATCAGATACATTAGCAAATAAGGGAATACATATTGGATATATGGGAAATGACTCTTCAGCCCTTCTGGCTGCAGATAAAAGGGGCATTATTAATTATGGTTATCTTGATCCTATCTATGAAACAGATTGGTTAATAGGAAAAACAGATGAAATTCTGACTAAAGCAGACTTGTTGATCCTATACTTTCCCATTAATGGCAGTAAGGATAATCTAAAAGTATTGGAGGAATATGTAAATAGGCTCCATGTTGATAATATAATGATCTTTCCTAAAAAGGTAAGTGGCGATATTGCAGATATAAGAAACAAGACCTTAGTTCCTATTATATACCTTACATCAAATGAGTCTTCCAAAATCTTAACTAGCGATTCAACAATGAGAGAAGGCCTCATAACAAATATGGATATACTCCCTGAACTTACTAGGATTTACAATATAGCTACAAGTACTTGCACTGGCCATGAAATCTATTCCACTGGAAACTTTATAGACAAAAGTGATTTAATCCAAAAAAATAAAGATAATTTAAATAAAACTTTAAACTTGGTCATAGTCAAATACATTTTCCATGGCATTGTCATATTCACCCAGCTCTATATCTTCTATGACATGTATAGATATAAAGAAAATCTTAGAAATAGGCTCCATAGATATGATTTGTTAATGAATAGAATAATCATTTATATATTTCTATCCTTGCTTCTAGGAACTCTAATACCTGGCAGAAATATATTCATATACTGTATTAGTATCTTATTGCTATCACATATTATAGATACTTACATGAAAAAGAAAAATATGAATTACCATGAATTATTTCCAATACTGACCAACATTCTACTTATTGTGGCAGTATATACAAAACCAGAATTAATCTATCATTCCTTCTATGGTTTTAATAATATAATTACAGGCGGTAGATTCTATGGACTAAACAACGAGACAATGGCCATACTTGTAACAACCTCTATAATTACCTTATTTTGGGTAAAAAACAAGATGAAATCGAGAATAGTAAACCTTATGATATTAATTCCATATTTCTCAGTAATCCTATTAGCTCTTTCAGACAAATATGCAGCAAATTTTGGTGGCTTTTTAGCTTCAATTGCTATATTTGTAATGTTATTATATACTTTCCTTTTTGATAAAAGTATAAATAGGAAGAGTATTATAACAATTACAGCCTTTGGAGTTTTAGTCTTCATCTTAGGTTTAGCAATAGAACTAATCAATAGCCCAAATGGACATGTGGGAGCCTTGTACTTTAGAATAAAAACCTTGGGGCTATACGAGTTAATTGATATGGTATTTAAAAAGATAAATCAGCTGTTGCTTATAACTATATCTCCACCCTGGAGCATTATATTTGTTGGTCAATTATACTTTATAAGTAAATTTGCAAGAAACAATAAGAAGTTAATAGAGATTATAAAGAAAACATATCCCAACATTCAGTCAGAGTTGTTGATTATATTTATAGGTTCTCTTTTAGTCTTTGCCTTTAATGATACTGGGGTTATTGCTTTTGTTTATATGAACACCTATCTAATTAGAATGCTAATACATCTTAAACTTAAATTTGAACGATAAGAAAAGGACTGTTGCTTTAGGCAATAGTCCTTTAATATATGCTGAAGAAAAAGTATACAATCATAATATCTTCAACAATCAATTAAAAAAGTGTTACTAATAACCCTAAACTATAGCTATTATTAGAGCAAATGTATTTAAAGTCAACAAATCTACATTTGTTGCTCAAGTACTATCCTTTTATCTTATATAGTCAATTACTAGTATTATTCTAAGTTAAGGTGTTTGTTCTTTTCTGCAAACCTCTTTACAATTTCTTCTTTTCTTCTAGCAATATCTGTAGTGTTGATTGTTGCAATAACTCCTTCAACCATATTCCTAAATTTCTCAAAAGGAATTCCAACTGCCATCTCTTCATCTTTCCATTTTGCCAAAAATCTTGTACTAGGGCATAAGGGTGAAGTATTTAACTTACCGGTCAAATAAGGCTGTACTGTTACTTCAGCACATAAAGCCTGCATGGAAGCTCCACTTATTTCTAACCTTCCCCCTTCATGGTATAGGCTTCCCTGCTGTATTCTCATAACTTGATAAGGATTTGCCATTAATATTACAACATCAGGAGTAATTTCAAAATCTTCCAGTGGTCCAATAATAACACCATGAGCTTTAGATCCTGTTCTATATAATCCAGGTACACCTTCTCTTACTCTTCTAGCAGCTGCTGGAGTTTTATATAGATTATATGAAAAATATTCTACACCAGACTCTATTCTGTTGTTAGAGGGCTCTAAATGTAGTGCAGTCGTACCTCCATCGCAATTTAGGTGCTCTAGTCTTACTTTAAACCTTCTTCCCCTAGTAGCCTTTTCTATTACTACACAGTATGCCATAGGTCCTTTTGGTTCATCCCAATTCACACTATTGTAATCTTCTTCTGTAAAACATAGCTTGATTCCTACTGGTTTCCTACTAAGATTTAGAGCACAATCTAAATCCTCCACTAATTCCTTTACTATTTCCTTATCATGAGGATCTTGAGGAAAACCATAGGATATTTTTTCATGCTTAAAAGGCATCTTCATCATCCTTTCTGATCAATTTCATTTAATTACCCATATATTAAAGTGAAGTTTGTAAGTCCATTTATAGAGAAAACAGTTATAATAGCTGCAATATATAAAAGGTATAATAGGGAACCTATTGCTTCCTGCTTATTTAAGCTTAAACTTCTATAGTATGTCCTAGTCTCATATTTGCCAAAGGCTCTGGTTTCCATAGCTACAGAAATTCTAATTCCTTTTCTAACAGCTGTAGCAAGCATAGGTATTATATACCTTTTCGAATTCCATACCTGTATCAGTGGATTCCTACTCTCCTCAATTCCACGTACCTGATGAGCATGCTTAATAATCTCCATTTCATCTTTAAAGGTAGGTAAAAATCTATAAGCAGTTAAAAATGAATATCCAAATTTAGCAGGTACCTTGAAATATTTTATTAAAGCCATAACAAATTCCGTAGGATCAGTTGTTTTGACAAAAATTGTAGAATAGATGCTTATCAATATAATTCTAAAGCCTAAACCAAGTATCCGTAACAATTCTAAGTCCTGATTACTTAAGAGTCTTGTCAAAAGTATTATGTTCATGAAGCCTACAGACATGATTATGAAAGCCCTAACTGAATATAATACCTCTTTATAGCTTAAACTGCTAAACAAATGTGCTATAACAAGGCCACTTATTATAAGGGTTCCTGAAACGAAAGGTAAAAAGTCTGTAGAACCAATTATAGTAATAATTGTTAGCATTATTATTTTAAAAAATGGATTCATGTTATCAATAAAATCTTTATTCCCCTTCATAAGCCATGATCTCTCTTTCTAAATTATCTTTAAAATTATCATCCACTATTCCACAATGCTTTACTTGTCCACCTTCTAAGTATATGTATCGATCACAACTATTTTCGACTAAATCCATATCATGGGTTATCATTAATATAGATACTCCTCTATTATTTATGTCATATAGTAGGTTTAAAAGCTCTTGCAAGTTTTCTCTATCTTGGCCATAGGTCGGTTCATCTAATATTAAAATAGGTTGTCCATTTATCATCATGCTAGCTGTGCTAAGTCTTCTTTTTTGTCCTTGACTAAGAGCAAAAGGATTCATATTTTTCTGAGAAGAAAGATTAAACAGATTTAGATAATAGTCTACCTTATTTGATACTTCTTCTTGTGAAGCTCCACCTAACTCCAAACCTAAAGCCATCTCTTTTTCTACAGTCATCTTAATAAATTGGTGTTCAGGATTTTGGAATATGAGCCCTAGACTCTTGCCAATATCCTTAGGTGACATTTCTGATATATCTTTGTTTTTGATAAGAATCCTGCCTTTACATGGTTCCATAAGTCCTATTAATAATTTAGTCAATGTAGATTTTCCAGCACCATTAGGTCCAATTATTGCAACCATTTCTCCTTCATAAAGAGAAAAGTTTATATCCTTTAAAATTTCCCTATCCTTGTCATAAGAAAAAGATAGATTCTCTACTTTTATTACAGGATTTTCTTCTAAACTTTTCTTGGATTTAACAGGCAACTTTGATTTTACCAAGTAACTCTTAAAAAACTCATCTTTTTCAATGTTTAATGCCCCATCCTCATATATTTCTATAACATCATCTACAATATCCATTATTTCTTTCACTTTATGTTCAACAATTAAAATGGTTTTGCCCATCTCATCCCTTAATTTCCTTATCAAATCTACAATCTCTCTAGTTGATTTTGGATCTAAATTTGCTGTTGGCTCATCCATGATTATAAACTCTGGATCTAAGGCTAAAATAGATGATAGAGCGACCTTCTGCTTTTCACCACCAGACAACTGATTTAAATTCCTCATTCTCAAATGTCTTATGCCCGTTAAATCCAGTGCTCTATCGATAATATCATCCATCTGATTTGGATCTATATTCAAATTTTCTAACCCAAAGGCTATTTCATCTTCTACCGTAAAGGAACAGAGTTGACTATCTGGGTCTTGAAACATATAACCGATGCTTCCTGAAATTGAGTCTATACCTTTATCTGCTATGTTTGCATTCTTATAAATAATCTCTCCCTTTATTTCCCCTTCTATTATGTTAGGTATAACTCTTGCTATACACATTAGTAAGGAGCTCTTCCCTACTCCACTATTACCGCTTAGTAGGGTAATAGTATTTTTTCTTACATTGAAACTAATATTATTAAAAACTTTGCCTTGCTCGGGAAAAGCAAGGCTTAAGTCTTTTATTCGAAGCATTTTACTATTCACCACTCTTAGCTGCTATTTTAAATCCATTTAATACTCCTGTTGATAATAGGGCTTTCCCAATAACAATAGTTAAACCAGCTCCAAATACTATAGAACTAATAGTTCTCACTGCAAATATTGCTGGCATTAGGCTACCATACATGCCAAAACCGAATACAAAGTAATCCCGAATAGTTACAAGGATCATTGCTAGTACTGCACCAATTGACATCTGTAATAAATTAAATTTCTTGTACTTCCCAAGAAACATAGGTATTTCTACTCCTAATCCTTGTAATGTGGAAGCTACGATAATATGTATCCCATAGGGACTACCCATAAGTAAATTTATTACTCCTGTAAAAAGTGAACCAATTAGCCCAGCTCCAGGCTTTCTAACTATATACATACCAATTAGTGCAGATATTAAGTAAACACCATAGATTATTGCTCCCCCAAAAGGTCCTGCTAAGGCTGTAAGGGGCTCATATATACTATCTATACCAGTAAATACTACCCCCATTAATGCACTAATCATTGCTAATACAACTATCTCTTTTAAAGTAATTCTGCTATTCATGTTATCCCTCCAAGTATATTTTTTACTTAGTATAGTGTAATAAAAAGAGGACTCTAATCCTCTTATTCAGCCAAAAGTAGTATATCATCAAGCTTGATACTAGTCAATTAAGATTATGTTAGTATAAATTTTACAATAATTAAACACTTTTTGATTAATAAATATTATATACATAATAAATAAAATAGAAATAGTTGGAATAAAAATAACCACCCCAATTGTTGACAAAGAGCCTTATTTTAGTAAGTGCTTAAGTACTATTGGTTTAATATGAGTTTTCTTCCAACAATTCTTTTAAATTGCCAACATAATCCTCTACAATTTCCCACTTCCCACCTTTTGAGCTTTCATCTAATGGCTTAGGATTATAAATTGAATAGAGATAATCCTCTCCACTATCATCTACTACCCTAATTAAATCATCTATTAAAACCTCAATAACATCATAAATTTTGCCATTAGTTAGACTGTCAATACCAAAACTTTCACCAATATACCGAACTTTACCTATAGATTCCATTTCTATATATTCATTTATTTCCGATTGATATACTTTTATAATCATTTCTTCTCCCTTCTATACTTTAACTTCGCTTCATACTGTATGCCATTAAATTCATACCAATGTACATCAAAAATATATTTCCCTGATTCAATTTTACCAAGTTTTTTCATCTAATTCTGTGGATTCCCACCATATTTATTGGCTAAATTGCAAGCGTTTCTTAATACTTTCCTTCTATTACCCCAGCAATGACTTTAGTTGTTTCAAATTTTGCATTAGTTGGTATGAACTCTCTTTTCCCATTTATCACACTGCATGAAAAAGACACCCTTTCGGATGCCTTTATATATTTATAATCCTATTTGATTTACCGCATAAGTTGCTTCTTCATTTGTAAACCCTTCAAATTCTAATTGCTCAATTAATCCGCTTCTGGAAAACGCCATAGTATCTAGATAACTTCTAGCTTTTTTCACAGCCTGTTCCTTCCAATCCACATTCAATTGTCCCACTCCGTATGTAGCTTCTTCATTGCTAAATCCTTCAAACTCTAGTTGTTCTATTAGTCCACTTTTTGAAAAAGCCATTGTGCTTAAATAATTCTTTGCTTTTTTTACTGCTTGCTCTTTCCAATCTACATTTAATTTATTAACCGCATAGGAAGCATCTTCATTACTAAAACCTTCAAACTCCAATTGTTCAATCAATCCGCTTTTAGAGAATGCCATAACTCTTAAATATTGCTCAGCTTTTTTTACTGCATTCTTTTGTGATAAAGTTTCATTAGTGTCTTCTTTTTCTTCATCAACGGTTGCCCTTTCTTCTGGTTCTTTAGTTTCATTAATATCTTCTGATACATCATCCATAGCTGTTTCCTCTTGTTGTACAGGTTCTTTTGCTTCTTCTTTTTGATCATCTCCACCACTACCTAAAGCTCCAATTAAAACAACTGCTATGATAACCCAAAACCACCACCGCTTATAAAATGGTTTTTTCATACCAATATCCCCCTTTCAATTACATTATACCAAGGAGGTAAATATTGGCAAGTATTGGTTGCATGAAGTAGTGCCTTATTCTTTTAGGTTGTATAATAGATATTGGTCTGAGAAAATCTATTCCAGCATTTTTTACATAAAGAAAAAAAGTCTAGACAATCAAAAGGGATCGTCTAGACTTTTATAATAATCACTGTTTTTACAACAAATTAGAAATATATTATTGTGCTTTTGAGTGGTGTACCTAGAGGGACTCGAACCCCCAACCTCTTGATTCGTAGTCAAGCACTCTATCCAGTTGAGCTATAGGTACATGATTATTTAACTGGAGGCGGCACCCAGATTCGAACTGGGGAATAAAGGTTTTGCAGACCTCTGCCTTACCACTTGGCTATGCCGCCAAACCTTGTGGCGCACCTAGGAGGATTCGAACCCCCGGCACACGGATTAGAAGTCCGTTGCTCTTTCCTACTGAGCTATAGGTGCAAATAAAAATGGAGCGGGTGAAGGGAACCGAACCCTCGCAACCAGCTTGGAAGGCTGGGGCTCTACCACTGAGCTACACCCGCATATAAAAAATATGGAGCGGAAGACGGGATTCGAACCCGCGACCCTCGCCTTGGCAAGGCGATGCTCTACCACTGAG
>JAAYHX010000014.1 GCA_012735215.1 Tissierellia bacterium | reverse complement strand
TTCTCCAGCAATAGCATACATTTTTTCTTCTGTTATATTTAATGGATTGACCTCCCTCATGTTTCGTTGGGTTTTGCTATACATATCAAGGAAGCTTATAACACATACATCAGTATAGCCAGAGAACTCTTCTGCTAACCTTTTAAACTCTTTTTTATGGTATTCAATTTGCATATTATCTGTTATGATTATAGGATCATATCTCCATATAACTCTCTCTTTACCAATCCTTTTGGATAATTCCCTAAAAGAGTGGATAATCTGATTCTTATCTCTAATATGTTTTTCAATATCCCTACCATAAGGAGTTACAGTAATTTGAAAATAATAATTATAGTCACTAAATTCATCTATTCGCTTTAAAAAGTTGGTAGGATCTTTGGTCCAAAAAACTATACAATCGATCACCTTAGGATCTAAACTTACCTTGCTTGCCATATTATAGTTCATGGGGTTTCTAACAAGAACATGTCCTTCTTTTATCCTATTAATAAACCATTCCAAATAAAAGGCTGGTATATCTGTCCTGCGGCTAACGCTTAAAATCACTATTTTCACCCTCTTTAATATTCAATCCTTATTTTGCTTTCCTCTGTTAGATTTAAATAGAAAGTATTCCTTCCACCCTTGTTTACAAGCACTTTCAGTATTTTTATCCTTTCCCCTGCAATAAGCTTGATATCTTGTCCTATGCCCTCAAATCTGTCCATGGGTATGTCTATCCATACCCCTTCAATATTTCCACCATAACAGGAGCTTCCATCACACAATGCCAACTTAATATAATCCCCTCTGTAGATGGTGGTCCTGATGAAGGCAACAATATTTATCACACTCCCAATGTTTTCCCTTAGCTGAGATAGTTTTGTAAAGTGTTGGATATTAGTTATAGGCTCATATTTAATAAATCCATCCTTTCTGAAAACAGTATAATTAAAGGGCACATCTTTTCGCAAACTATGTTTCAAGCCATTCTTCTTAAAATATGTAAATATATTAGGAAGTTCCCAACGCAACCTTACAGTATTAAAACAACTACACTCATAGTTGTCCTTTTTCTCCCATATACCTACGCAGGGAGAATATACATTGAATTTTCCATTGTTTACTAATTTATTTCTCAATCTCTTCAAATTTATACAATGTTCTTTATCTCCTGGCTCAATAATTATAAAAGATCCATCTTCTTCTAGCTTATCTGCAAATTGGCTTACAATATCATAGGAATATTTTGAGTTATTGCCCTCTCCTATAGCAAGGAAATTGCTCATGGTTATATAGTCAAATTTGTCTAGATTATAATCGCTTTCTGCTGTTACTTTAGTACATATAGTCTCTTTTAGATTTACTTTCAAATTGGAAGGTAGGTACATTTTCACTGATTGGATAATCTTGTTGGCTATTCTAAGAAAGTCATTTTGAGCATCTACTAATACAAATTCTAAACTGAAATCAACCTCCTCATATACAGTAGCAAGTTTTTTATAGAACTCTATAATGCCTAAAGGTACTGATCCCGGCCCTGTTCCTACATCAAGAATTCTTGCATCCCTCTTTAAGGTACTATTAATATGTAAATCCAATAGTGGTTTCCATATTTTAAAAACGTTTACTGGCAAATAGTACATTACATAGGCTAAGTAGTTATCCCTATAATCTATTGTTCTGTTTCCTTTAAACATGGTGTTTATATCCCAAATAATCTCAGTTAACAAATCCTTTGGTAATAGGTCCAGATTGTCTTTTATGCTTAAACTTTTATCATATTTCAAACCTAATTCCTTAAATATTACATTCAAGATTATCTTCTCTATCTCAACGGGTAATTGTCTATTCTCATCTATGTAGTTTAGAGATTTTTGTAGATCATCCCCTTCACAGATGATGGTATTGTCCAACATATCTACTCTCATATATTTCACCTACAATATCAATTCTAATAGTCTATCTACTGATTTATTGCTGTCATTTATTAATCTTTCTTGTTCTTTCTCCTCTCCAATCAACTGGTAGGCCTTGGCTAATAGGACAATTGAAAGATTTCTGGATAGATTGTGTTTATCACTAACTATAGGTTTAAGAATCCTTGTGGCTTCCCTAATGTTATTCATATCATTTGTTAGCATTAAAGCTGCTGCATAGGTATTTTTTATGTAACTAGTCTTACTTCTTTTAGTGTTATAAATAGCCTCTCTATAGTTATTATCAATAATATTTAGATTGGCTAAGCAGTTATTGATATAGTCGGTATTTCTGAATGGTATCCTCTGCTTTCTAAACTCCTTTCTTAAATCTATTGCTCCATTCAAAAATTTATAGGCGTAGGAACGATAGACTTGAATATTATCCTGTTTGTTTTGAACATGTTTAATAAAGTACATTTTAAAATATAGAACACCTAGGGAATAGAGTATATCAACAGGTGAAGTTGTTGATTTTTTGCTAATGTTAGTTAATAAGCCAAGGTCTAATTCATCATTCATATCAATGCCAATAACCTCTTTATAACATTTTTCCATCAGTTCTTTACCATAAACCAGGTATTCCGTCTCAGCAAATAATGGTGAATAAAATTTATTCCCAATTCTACTACATAGGAATTCATTCCAAGGTAACTTAACCTGATCTATATAGAATTTACCAAGGGTATATAAAGACTTAATATATTCGTTCCTGTAATACTTTTTTCTATTATCATCTGATAATGATTCATAGGACCCGATAGCCTTTCTCAAACAATTAGTAGCCTTATCTTCTAGATTGTCCATCTCTTGAAAATCCTCTCTTAGTAGTTCCCTACCAGAATACTTCATGTTAGGCAACTGCTTATCCAAAATCATCTTTCCCTTGCGATAGTTGTCCTTGATACTGGTTGGATATAGACTTAGAGATTTATCAAACCATTCATGAGCATTTTCAATTTCTTCACTGACATTGCCGTCTCTTCTACCCTTCGGTTTTGTCAGTTCATTTATATTTTGATAGTATCTGTAGGCCACCGAAGAAGCGTATCTATAGCTTGTTGGTTCTAGTTCGAAACATCTCTTATAGAACCTTAAACTCAAATCCCTATATCTCTTTATTGTCTTCAAATGTTCTCTATCCTTCTCCAACCCATTTTGTGGTTCACCCATCTTACTACAAGCAAACCCAATTTCATATAACTCGTCAGGATTGTCCCATATGTCCGAATTCTTATGGATATCCTCAAGGGGTTCATAGAGCTTACATATTTCATCCCATTTATTCTTTGCTTTTAAATCCCTTACCTTCTCCCCCTTGTCCGATAGCTTCCTTATATTAGCCGTGCCTTTTCTTATAGAATCAAATGTTTGTTTATCAACCATTAACAGCAATGGACAAAAACCGGTTTCTTTATCTATCCAATCAAACTGCCAGGATTTTTTATATATCTCTTTTCTAATCTCTTCACTGGTCTTATCAAGTTCCTGTACTTTATTGAAATCTATTATTATATTTTTTTCCGATGCACTTATGTTATCTATGTCCATCAAAAAACAAGGCTTTTGACCATTCCCCTTTCCAAGAAAATAGCCAATTGTTGCTTTTATATGTGCATGATTTAAGTCTAGAAAAGCAGGGAAAACCTTTTTTATAGGTTCAACATTTTTCTCAGATATGTACTTTCTTTTGCGATCTATTTCATCTTCTTTGAAAAAGCCTATAAACAGATACATATTTCTCCCCCTTTTATACTAACTATCATTAACAACTTTATTATTGCAAGTGTATATTTAAGTATATTATCCTAATGTACCTATAGCTGATTTGTCTTCTTTAGATTCACTAATTACTATAACTATTCTTGCCTTTTACTTTAACTATAACCGATAACCTTTTGACAATCAAATATGTAATTAATACAGTGTACATTTTTACTAAAATGGAATAATTGATTTATAAATAAATATAATAAAAATCACTCTTGTTTCCCTAACCTTATCTAACCCCTCTCCAATACATTAAAATTATTCTTTAATATCTACATCTAATGCATCAGCTATATCAAAAAAGAACATGTAAAAAAAACTCTTATTACAATAAGCAGCATAAACTTTTGAAAGATTACTCATTCTTATTCCAACTTTTTCTGTCAATAATTTGTGTGTCATCCCATTCTCCTTTCGGATACTCTTTAGATTTCAGCTTATTTGTTACATCTTTCATTGTACTTAGTGGTCAATTCTATCACCTCAATTTCATTATATATCAATTACAACAAACAATCATTTCGTTCAGAGTGAAAGTTTCAGTAAAATATTTATAAGTTCTTTATTTTAACAATAAGATACGTTAAGATATATATAGCTAAAATGAATATCATAAAAAGGTGATTAGATGGACAAAAAAATTTACCCATTTGTAAAATGGGCAGGAGGAAAAAGACAGCTTTTACCTATAATTAATGAAAATCTGCCATCCGAATTATTAAGTGGCAAAATAACTAAATATATTGAACCCTTTGTAGGCGGTGGTGCAGTATTATTCGATTTAATCCAAAAATTTGAATTTGAACAAATTGTAATTAATGATTTCAATTTAGACTTAATTAATTTATATAAAGCAATTAAATATGATGTAGACACATTGATAAATAAGTTAGAAATAATTGTGGAAGAATATCTAAATTTAGATACTGATATGAGAGCTGAGTACTATTATAATATAAGAAAATTGTTCAATAACACGCCTAGCGGAAGTATTGATAAATCAGTTTATTTACTATTTTTAAATAAAACTTGTTTTAATGGACTTTATAGAGTTAACTCTAAAAATGAGTTTAATGTGCCTCATGGCAAATATAAAAATCCTACAATTCTAGATAAAGATAACTTAATCAGTGTATCAAATGCTCTTTCTAATGTTGATATTTTACAAGGGGATTTTACAAATGTAAGAGACTTTGTAGATGAAAAAACATTTGTTTATTTTGATCCACCTTATAGACCATTAAACTCAACCTCAAACTTTACTTCATATTCCGATAATGATTTTAATGACGATGAACAAATAAGGTTGGCCAATTTCTTTAATGAATTAAATGAAAAAAATGCAAAATTAATGCTGAGTAACTCAGATCCAAAAAACATTGATGAAAATGATGAATTCTTCGATAAATTATATAGCAAATACAATATTATGCGTGTTCATGCAAAACGTGTTATAAACTCAAAATCTAGCGGTAGGGGTATCATAACTGAATTATTAATAATAAATTATTAGGAAAGGAGAAATAAAACTGAAATACATTGAATTATACGGTGAGTTAGGGTTATATAATGAGGAAGATGTGTTTAATTATTTTATTGAGAATCTAAAGAAAACAAATCGGACTTTCGATTTCTTTATTGATTGGAGCCGGGTGTTTCATAATGTTGAGAACATTGAAGTAGAGTTAAATATCTTGAATTATTTAATCGGCAAAAACAATATCAAGGATGAGTTTGCTAAATTAATCAATAATTATCCAAACATAGTAAGTACAATTCCTATTTTAATAGCAGTAAGAAAAAGAAATCTTGAAGTTCTTGTAAACTTCAAGACCCCTGATTGGGAGTATAAGAATTACAGTTTTATTAGAAAGGAAAGGTACACTCAATCTGAAATTTATAATATAGTTGAGTTTTGCGATAATTTAGGTTTGCTACAGCTATTAAAGGAACGTAAAATAAAAAACCTAGTAGACTATTGTATAGGATTAGAAGTAGGCATTGGAACAAATAGTAGAAAAAATCGAAGTGGAAAAATTATGGAGGATATTATTGAATGGCATATAAAGTCAGTTTGCAATAAACTAAATCTTGAATATATTAATCAAGCAACTAAGAGTAAAATTAAGAATATATGGAATTTAGATCTCCCACTAGATAAAAGTTCTAGACAATACGATTTTGCTATTTTAAAAAATAATAAACTAATCCTAATTGAAACAAACTTTTTCTCAGGTGGTGGCTCTAAATTAAAATCAGTAGCAGGCGAATTTCAATCATTAGATTTATTTCTAAAAAGCCATGAAATAATTGATAAATTTATTTGGATAACAGATGGAATAGGCTGGACTACTGCAAAAACTTTTTTGAAAGAAGCCTTCATAAATAATGATTTTATAATAAATACTAAAATGATTTTTGACGGCATCTTAGATGAAATAATAAAGCTATGAGAGGATGAAATTCTGTGATTTGTGAAATATGCTCAAAATCATTAACATCAAACGATTACATAGAACATTATAAAAACCACCATCCAGAAGAATATGAATCTCTTATAGATCAAATTGTATCATTAAATAATTCAGGATATACTATCAATAATATTGCATCCTATTTGAACGTTACTCAAAAAGTGGTATCTGATAATTTAAATATAATAAAAGAGAATAATCCTGACTATATAGTAGAACCATTAAATATAAAAGCCTGGGAACCTAAGGATTTTAAACTAGAAGCAACTACTGTTTGGAGCTTTAAACAGAGAGGTAACTGGGCAACACACAATGGTAAATATAGAGGCAACTGGTCTCCCTATATACCACGTAATTTAATACTAAGGTATTCAAAGGAGAACGATATAGTTCTGGATCCATTTTTAGGTAGTGGAACTACTTTGATAGAAACTAAGCTATTAAAAAGACATGGCATTGGAGTTGACATAAATCCAAATTCAATAAAGCTTTCTAAACATAATCTAAGATTCAACTATAATAGTGAATATGAACCGAAACTATATTGTTCAGATGCAAGGAACTTAGATTTTTTAGAAGATAATAGCATTGACTTAATATGTGCACATCCTCCATATGCTAATATCATACATTATAGTAAGGATATTGAAGGTGATCTCTCATTATTAGATATAGATGAGTTTTTGGAAGAAATATACAAAGTAGCTATAGAATTATTCAGGATACTTAAGCCAAACAAGTATTGTGCAGTACTAATTGGAGATACTAGAAGAAATAAACATATGGTACCCCTTGGTTTTAGGGTTATGGAATCTTTTTTAAAGGCAGGTTTTTTATTAAAAGAAAATATAATAAAAGAGCAACATAACTGTAGTGCAACAGGTTTTTGGTATCAAAGAAGTATAGATTATAACTTTTTGCTCATCGCACATGAATATCTGTTTGTTTTTCGTAAACCATAATGATATTTCATTATAAGTTTAATCACTCATATATTGAAGAATTTTACTATTTAATCCAATTATATATGTTATATTATTAAAGCTACTTAAGAGAATTTATCATAGTATGTTAACTCAATTTCAAGTTACTAAACTATAACTAACCAAAACACGAAAAAATACTTTTATAGGCAAATTTTTGCAGATAAGTTAGCAAATTATTTGCCTGTTTTTTTGAATTACTCTCTAAATTTAACCAAAAAATATTTTAATACAATTTATAAATGATTCTCTA
Organism: Tissierellia bacterium; assembly: GCA_012735215.1. Classification (GTDB taxonomy): domain Bacteria; phylum Bacillota; class Clostridia; order Tissierellales; family Tepidimicrobiaceae; genus JAAYHX01. The sequence continues at coordinate 30,710 of JAAYHX010000014.1, read as the reverse complement.
ACATTTCTCTTAGAAAAAGCTAGTATTAATAATGCAACCAACCAGAACCCTGTTGCTATTTCTCTATTACTAAATAGATCATACATTATACTCCACTCCAAATACCCCTAACTTAATATTTTCTCTAACTCAAAGGTCTCATTCACTATTTACTTTAGTGGTCCTTATAAAATCCTTCTCATTTTTAAAGCAAATCTCCAATTTTCTAAATATATCTTCACCATACATTCCATGAAACATAAGTAAAATATAAGCACCTTAACCCTATTCAAACAAGTCTGTGCTCAAATACTTTAGTCCGCTGTCGTTTAGAGAAAGAACAATGTTCTTGCCCTTCTCCTTATCTCTTAAGAGCTTTATTGCAGCTGCAACATTTGCTCCTGATGAGAAGCCTACAAAGGTTCCTTCCAGCTTTGCTAGATTTCTTGCAGCGTCAATGGCCTCATCATCTGTCACCTGAACACATCCATCTATAAGGGTTTCATCAATTAAGGGCAATATCATGTTATAACCACAGCCCTGTATTTTATGTCTACCTTCATTTAATGTTGGTTTTCCTGCATATATGGCAGCTGCTTCAGGTTCAACTATGTAACACCTTATAGAAGGATTGTACTCCTTTAGTTTTTCAGCACAGCCTGCAAATGTTCCTCCACTTCCTACAATATCCACAAACACATCTATTTTTCCATCACACTGCTCCCACATTTCCACAGCTGTATGGTACTTATGTGCATTAATAGACCCTTTCAGCTTAAACTGATCCGCCCTAAAGGCATTTTTCTCCTTTACTATTCTCTGAACTTCTTCCTCTACCAGAGCCAGATCTTCCCCAGATACCTGTCCTTTTTTTGAGCTTTCTTTTTGCTTAACAATTACCACTTCAGCACCCAGAGCTCTCATCATACGAGCCCTTTCCATTGAGTTTCCTTCAGACATACAGGCTATAAAGGGGTATCCCTTTGCCCTACATACTATGGCCAGGCCTGTACCGGTATTGCCGCTGGTCAGCTCCACAACTGTTTGTCCTGGAACTAGTTTGCCAGAGGCTTCTGCTTCTTCAATTATCTGTAGTGCGATACGATCCTTTTTACTAAAGCCAGGATTTAAGTATTCCAGTTTAGCAAATATATTGCCCTCTACCCCGTAGTGCTTTGTAATCCGGCTTAAACGAACCATAGGTGTTTCACCAATAGCCTGACATATGTTGTCTAAAAGCTTTTTCACTTTATCATCCCCCTAAATAAACATCTTAAAATCAACAGCTATAAAGGTCTAAAGTTAATATGGGTAAATATCAGAATATTTGTTTAATTCATTGTACATTCCCTAGGAAGACCTGTCAAGTTCAGAAGGAAATGGTATAATGATAATGATGGTAAAGCTAGTTTAAATATGTATCTAATATAGAAAGTTATGAGTTATAAACAATAACCTAATAGATTAAAATAAGAATACAATAATGATAAGAGGGATAATATGTGTACAGGAATAAAAATGGACTATGAAGATGGTTGTGTTATGGGAAGAAACATGGACTATGAAGTTCCATTAGAATATAATGTAATCTACTTGCCAAGGAATTATAATTTTTGCATGGACTTAATGGGAAATCCCCTGTATTCTAAATATAAAATGATAGGGATAGGTTTTTACAACAGGGATCCACTAAAGGATGGGGTAAATGAGCATGGATTAATAGGCATTACCAATGCTTTTTCTGGATTTAATCTATATGATAAGCAGGTAAAGCCAGATAAAATAAATATTTCTAGTCTGGATTATTTTACTTATGCCCTGGCCAATTATAAATCTGTGGATGAATTGATTGATGACCTGCCAAATATCCACATATCCACTAAGGATCACAGTGAAAAAGATGTAATATGTCCAGACTTCCACTTTATGTTTGCTGATACTAGTAAAAGGTGTGTTGTTGTTGAACCTAAGAGGAAAGAATTGGTTTACTATGAAAACCCTTATAGTGTAATGACCAACTCCCCTGGCTTTGAATCCCAGGTTAGGAAGCTAAATAAGCTTATAGATTTAGATAAGTTGGAAGATTTCAATTCTGCTAAAGATTTACCAGGAGGATATGATCCTGTCTCTAGGTTTATTAAGGCCTTTTATTTGACTAAGATGCATGCTAAACCTAATAATTATAAGGAAGCTCTTGCTTATTCTTACAATATATTAGGTGCAGTGGCCATGCCCAATGGCTTTGTTAGGAACAAAAAGTATAATTCTACCACCTACACCCGATATATCTGTGCTTATGATTCAAAACATAGGTTGCTGACGGTAAAATCTATGACCAATCCAATAGTTTATCAATTAAGCTTTGAAGATATAGAAGATGAAGATAGAAGGCAGGCCTTTTTCATAGACACTGATTTTATAACAGAAAAGTTAAAATAAAATTCCTTGGATAAGTTTTTCCAAGGAATTTATTGTCTTTAAATCTCATAAAATCAATATAATAGCTTTTCATCTCATCTAATAGGTGACAAATTCTACTGTACCCCTTCAAAGAACACTCGAGTATCTTCAAAATTGAAGCTTTCTTCTACCATTATTCTACCTCCACTTACTGCAGCAGCAGGAATAGCCCAGCTGATATTCCCTTCAGCCGTTGCCCCAGGGAATTGTTCCCCTATGTCTATAAATGCATTTGGTACAACTGCAGCACTTTGGCTATATACATTGCCATCAGATCCAAGATATTGTATGCTTAGATCTACCCATGGTGTGCCAGACTCTTCCCCTACATAAGAAACCTGAATATTGGCCATTACATATTGATAGCCATCCTGAGGTGGTTCATTGAACATATTTTCCGCTTCAATAATTGACCAAGCATCTGGAACTATCTCTAAAACTGTGATCTCCCAATTAGAACCAATATTTGCCTTTTGTCCTATAGGAATAGGGTTTTCTCTAGTGCCAAGTTCTGCTTTAGCCGTCTCACTATTCCCTTCTGCAGCTACATTATTGCCTTCAGCAGATACCTCTTCCCCACTATCTGTCGAATTACCCCCACAGGCTGATAGTAACATGATAGAAAAGACTAACATAATGATTAATACTTTTCTCCACTTGCCCTTCATAAAGACCTCCCTTTCTTACCCTTTATAGTATTGTAATAATATATTACATTATATTATTATTGATGTCAAATATTTTATTATTTCGTGTTATATTATTACGTTTGTAAGTATAAATCAAGCCTAACCAATCCGATTAGGCTTTTATCATGTTTATTTAACTTGTTCATATCCCAAATCTTCAGGGCTAAGGTTGATGAAATCTAGGGTCTTTATTAGTTCCTCATAGGATATCTTCCCATTTTCATAGTTGGCTTTTACGTAAACTAGGTATTCTTTCGGTATATAGGTTACTTCTGATGGCACTATTAAGTCTATACTGTATCCTTCTTCTCTAGTTAGGCTTTGGAGCTTATCCTTGTTTTCCAATGAGGCAATTTCAAGAAGAGAAAAATACTTATCTTCAGCGCAGAGTTTAAGTTGAATCAGCCTCTTTAACATAGCCCGATAGCTTACCTTAAAATAATTGTGCATGCGAACTACATGTTTTGGCTGTATTTCATCCGGACTAACATTGACCATCTTATAGAATATTTCTTTTACATAGTCTTCTGGCATTAGAAACTCTGCAGCAAATACATCGGCCTTATTTTCCTCTTCCTTGTACTTATCCTTATCTATAAATATTTTCTCCTTTTTTAATATGTCTTCATTGTACATTATGTGGTAGAGTTCATGGGCTCCAGTATAGCGCTCATGACCTAGGGTAAAGTTGCTGTTTAAATATACTATGAACCGGTCTTCATAATAGGTTATGAAGCCTGAAAGGCTTTCTATTTTCAAGGGTTTTCTAATCAAGAAGGCTGTTTCCGATAGTATATCGAATATGTCGGACAAGCCCTTTTTAGCAAACTTGATTCTGACTTCCTCAGCTAACTCCTTAATCTTTAGCCTGTAAAGTTCATCAGGAATATTTATAACTTTTTTCAAATTATTTCATCCTTCCTTATCTTCTATCCATAAGTCTTTTATTCCTTATACATCTTCTCGTGATCTATAAATACCTTTACCATCTCTTGCAGCTTGGATATTTCCTCCAGGGCATTCTTGGGAAAGTTTCTCTTCCTAAAGAAGGTAACCATGCTTTCCTCCTCTTCCTGGAAGAAATCTCCTATATCCACACCCAATACAGTGGATATAGCCTTTAGCTCTAGGGCTGAAATGGATCTGCTGCTGTTTTCAATCTTGCTAAGGGTCTCCCTGCTCATCTTAATATTATGTTTTTTTAATTCCTCTACTAGTTTCAACTGGCTAAGTCCCTTTTCTTCTCTAAAAGCACGTATCCTTTTGCCGATTTCTCTTTCCATATAAATTCCTCCTTGTAATATAGTATTACATAGTAGATTTCGTCTTGTCAATAAATCTATAGTACTGTTATTTATTGTTACTTATCCACTATAGGAACAATAGAAAGCATGAGAAAGAAAATACATTAGAATGGATTAAACTAAACAAGGTCTATTGGCCTTTCGATAAATATATTAGAATAGTTAATAAATAACTATGATGAGTAAGAAGAATATGCAGATAGTCTAGTATATGCTTTTTTAGAATAATATTTGCAAGTATATTAACAGGGCTTGGAATGGAGGTTATGAGCAGGGAGTTGGAAAATGTTATAGGAGGTTTAAGGACAATGATTGACATTTCAGATGGATATATATTACCAAAAATGGATTTAATGGAATTAAAAGATTTTACTCAGGATTTTAGGAAAAAGATTAGAGCAGCCAGTAGAAAATTGGTTGCTAAGGAAATAGCAAAAGAAGCAACTTTTTATTTAGATTTTAGCTGTCTTGATAATAAAAGAAAAGAACTTATGACTTCCTACATTAAGGACAGCATAAATAAATCAGAATTAAGACCTATGACCCCATGTACATATGCATATATTAGGCTCTACTATAAAGAGCGGGATGCTGAACTTAAAAGAAAAGGGTCAAGCCAATATGATTTTAATTGTAATTTAGTCCTCTTCCCTAGCCAGGATTACATCCTTGCTATTTTGTTTTGTGAGCAAGAGGAATATAGGAAGATTTTTGAAGAATATGAATTTGTTTCCCCTTATCCTTATGTAGAAGCTAGTGAGTCTGAACATTTATCTGAAGATGATCAAGTCAAAAGGGAAAGATGGTTTAAAGCCTTAGGAGAAACCTTTATTCCCTACCTGGAAGGTTTAGTTGTACCATGTTATACTAGGCCTCCCATACTAACTGCTAAAAATTTAATAGATTACGTCAATGAAATGTCTATTGATGAACGAGCTGGCAAATTAGCCAATTTGATTGTTGTTCAATGTAAAATTGAAAAACTTAATCATCTACCTGAAAAAGAAAAAGCAGCGCAGTTTCAAAAATATTTGGAGACGGATGAATTTAAGGAAGAAATAGATGATGAAATTGATTATATAAAAGAGTTATTAATTAAAAATGTTACAAGAAAAGATCTAGTGAAAGTTCGTTAGGGATAATAAAAGCCTCCTTTGTTCTAATCAAAGGAGGCATAACTGTATTTTGATTTATTATATGTTGAGTTTATTTCATGTTACATATATGTTTCCTAGTCATTCAAAAACCCTATGGCAATTACTCCTGGCCCTGTATGGGTTCCAATAACTGCCCCTACTTCTGATTCGATTATGTCCTTCACATTGTACTTGTTTACCAGTACTTCTCTTAAAGCATCGAGCCTACCCTTAGCTCTAGCGTGGAAAAGGAATACAGTTTTATTTGATAGATCAAAACCATTGCTTTGAATCCAGTTGTCTATCCACTTTTGAACATTGTTGTTACCCCTAACCTTATCCACTACAGATATCTTGCTGTCCTTTATGGTTATGATTGGCTTTATGTTTAGCAGGGATCCGGCAATGGCCTGGGTCTTGGTAAGCCTGCCACCTTTTACAAGGTATTTGAGGGTATCTATAGCTGCTATAACCTCTATCTTATCCTTAGCCCTTTCTAGTATATCAACTATTTCTTTTATATCCCTTTTTTCTTCTACCAACTGAATAGCTTTCATAATCAATGAAAAGGTACCTAAGCAAGCACTTCTGGAATCTATAATATGGATTCTGTCATCCCCTATTGTTTCCTTAGCTATTTGAGCTGATGAATAGGTCCCACTAAACTCAGACCCTATAAATATACCAAGTACTTCATCTCCCTCTTCCAGTATCTTGGTAAATACTTCATAAAAGGCAGCGGGTGAAGCTTGAGATGTGGTTGGCAGCTTCTCTGATCTGCCCAATTTATCAAAGAATTCATCAGTAGTTAACTCCACCTTATCCAGGTAGGAAGTATCTTCAAAGTTTACTATCAGGGGTACCATCACCAAGTTATATTTTTCTATTATCTCCTTTGTAATATCTGATGTGCTATCAAAAACAATTCTTATACCCATAGCTACTCCTTTCCTACTTCATAGTATTGAAATATTAATTTGATTTTCAAATCTTTTGATTCTAAAAGTATTGTCCATTTTAAAATCCCGATATATTCGGGATCAGCTATATATGATACTTTTTCTTGAAGAAGTCATCAATATTTGAGAGCACTTTAATTAATAACCCTTTCTCCTTGTCCTCTAAGACCTCTAAAACGCTGGCCACTAGGTCCTTATGAAAATCCTCATGGGCCCTATAGGCTCTACTGCCTTTTTCTGTTAGCTTAACCAGTACTACCCTTCTGTCTTCCTTGGAACGATTCCTCTGAACATAGCCTTTCCTTATTAGGTTGTCAATGGCTATTGTAAGGGTTCCTGATGTAATGCCTAATTCCTTTGCAGTTTCAGACATGCTTGATTCTTTCTCTATTCCTATGCTATCTATAATGTGCATTTCCTTAATGGTTAGGTCAGAAAACTCACCTTTTTTAAGACATTTCTCCTCAATATCCAGTACATGGGCAAAGAGCCTTACCAGTATATCATTTAATGATTTTCTGTAATCCATATTAAGCACCTCAAATATTTTGATATTCAAATTATATTAAATGGATATCCCCTTGTCAATATTAATTATTTGCTTTCTGTTGTAAATGTCTATTCCATTATCAAAATATATTCATATAGCTATTCTTATATGGAAGTTCTTATGGTATAATATTATTAATAACTAGCTCTATTCCCCTTGGACATATTTTTACATTTACTGTAGCTAATAAACTATCTATTCATCCAAAGGGATCAAATCCAGTCACTAATACTTTTGCAGATTTATTTCCTAGCTATGTAACTTGCTCTTATTCTATTTACGATTAAAATCTGACTATAATTTTCTTTATATTTTGAATTTTCCTTGAATTCTTATAAAATTTATTATATTATTTTATCTATAATAATTCCAAAAAAGCCAATAAGATATTATTTATCAAGAAGGCTGTTTTAAAAGTTTAGCAAAAGGATATATTAATAATTAATTAACTTTAATAGGAATATTTTCCATTCCCCATATTAATTTAAGGTTAGGAGAATATCTATGGATGTAGGTGCAAGAGTTAAACAGCTAAGAAAAATGCACAATATAACTACTAAGGAGCTTTCAGCCCTCTGTGGTGTGTCCCAATCCACTATTAGCAAGTTGGAAAACGGAAATAGGACTCCTGATATTCCTCTTATCGAAAAAATATGCAATGCCTTTAATATCACTTTGGTGGATTTTTTCATGACAGAGAGTATGGAAGAACCTTTAGATGATAAGTTAATAGAATTGGTGTATGTGGCCAAACACTTAGAAGAGGATCAGTTGGAAAAGTTATGTGATTTTATAAGGTCTATTGTTGAGCAAAAAAGCACTATGGAAGCAGAAGTATCACAAAGGAAGAAGATGAAGAATATAAGCTAAGCCCTTAATACATAAGAAGAATAAATAGGTAAAGATCATAGGCCTTTTCTTAAATATGCTTGCTCAGCATATTTTCTGCATTACTTCCTTTCTAAGCATTCCTTTTACCGTTTTTTGTTTTTTATTACATTACAATTATTTACAATAATATTTTCTTGACTAAGCTTCTTAATTATGTTAGTTTATTAATGTATTTATAGAACATATAGAGAATTTAATATGAGTTAGCCACTCATATAGTCCTGCTAATCTGGAGCAGGAGTCTCTACGCGGCAACCATAATTGCTGCACTATGAGTGTTCAAGTTGCTGTGCACAGATATCCTACTGATATTTGATCTATCAATTTTTGGATATTTGTCTTAGAGCGGTTGATTGAACACTAATCAACCGCTTTTTACGTTATTAAACTAAAATGGAGGGAAAAGTTGATGGAAAATTTCTTTAAACTAAAGGAAAATGGTACTGATGTACGCACGGAAATACTTGCTGGTTTTACTACATTCTTTGCAATGGCTTATATAATCATGGTAAACCCAAGTATACTAGAGCAATCTGGAATGCCCTGGGGAGCAGTATTTTTAGCAACCATAATTTCATCTGTTATCGGAACCCTTTTCATGGGTTTGGTTGCAAATGTTCCTTATGCACTAGCTCCAGGTATGGGACTTAACGCTTTCTTTACCTTTACTGTTGTTCTACAGTTAGGTTTTACATGGCAAGAAGCCTTGGCTATGGTATTTATATGCGGTATTATAAACGTTCTTATTACAGTAACTAGAGTTAGAAAGTTAATTGTAAAATCAATTCCTGAAAGCTTACAAAATGCAATTGGTGGCGGAATTGGAATATTTATTGCTTATATAGGATTATTGAATGTTGGACTTGTAGAGTTTTCATCAGGAGTTCCTTCAATAGCAACCTTTAACAATCCAACAGTATTGTTAACTTTATTTGGCATAATCTTGACTGTTATCCTTCTAGTTCTAAAGGTTAAGGGAGCTTTATTTATTGGAATAATTGCCACAACACTTGCTGGAATTCCCTTTGGAGTTACCCAATTAGGAGATACTATAAGCTTTTCAGAAGCTGCAGCCCAATTGCCTGAAACAATATTTGCAGCCTTTGGAAATCCAGGAATTATATCCTTATTTAATGATCCAGCTAAAATACCTTTAGTATTGATGACTATCTTTGCATTCAGCTTAGCTGATACCTTTGATACCATTGGCACTTTCATAGGTACTGGCCGTAAGTCAGGTATTTTCTCAGCTGAAGACGAAAAGGCCCTAGAAGCAAGTTCAGGCTTTTCATCCAAAATGGATAAGGCCCTATTTGCAGATTCAATTGGTACTTCCATAGGTGCTATATTTGGTACTTCCAATACTACAACCTTTGTAGAAAGTGCAGCAGGTATTGGAGTAGGTGGACGTACAGGTCTTACCAGTGTAGTAGTAGCGGTCTTATTTGTTATAAGTGCATTCTTTGCACCAGTAATAAGTGCTATTCCTTCAGCAGCTACTGCTCCTGCACTAATAATAGTTGGTGTAATGATGCTTTCAGCCTTTAAGGAAATAGACTGGGCTGACCTAGATGAGGCTATTCCAGCCTTCTTTGCAGGCATATTTATGGGACTATGCTACAGCATTTCCTATGGTATAGCTGCAGGATTTATATTCTACTGTTTAGTTAAGATCTTTAAAAAGGAAACTAAAGATATTAACCCAGTATTATGGGTATCAACCATTCTGTTCATATTAAACTTTATAATACTTGCCATATTATAGTTGAATTCTTATAAACCCCTCTATATAGAGGGGTTTATTTTTCATTTCATTACAATTATACTTTAGAAATGTGTCTACTTCCTGGCTTAACTGCAGGTACCCCTTGTTTACATAAAGGGCATTCAGCTTTTTCAAAAGATGGAATTTCCATAGAAATAACTGAACTAAATTTGCAACCAAAGTCCACTTTCCCATTGCTGCGATCAACAATGGCTCCTACTCCAACTACTTTACCCCCCGCTTTATCAACCAGTTCTATTACTTCTTTTACTGACCCCCCGGTGGTAACAACATCCTCCACTACCAGTACTCTAGAACCTTGTGAAATCTTAAAATCTCTTCTTAAAGTCATTATTCCATTTTCACGCTCTGCAAATAATGTCTTAACTCCTAACAACCTACCCATTTCATAGGATAGTATTATGCCTCCTATGGCTGGCCCTATGACAACATCAATGTAATCTTCACTAAAATTTTGTGCTAAAAGAGCAGTTATCTGTTCACTATAATCTGGATATTGGAAAATTTGAGCACATTGAAGATATTGAGAGCTATGCCGTCCTGATGTTAAAATAAAATGTCCTTCCTTTAGCGCTCCTGTTCTTTGGAAAATTTCCAATACCTTGTCTTTATCCATAATTAAAATCCTCCCATCGTTTTGAATTTATTTATAACACTAAACCTCCAATGAGTTGGTGTATATCATCTATGTCATGATTTTCCATATACTTTATAAGTTCCTCCAGAACATCTAACATGGCAGTAGGGGATACTAAATTTGCTGTTCCTACAGCTACTGCTGTAGCACCAGCTAGAATAAATTCTACAGCATCTTCCCCGGTCATAATTCCTCCCATTCCAATAATGGGTATATTTACCGTTTGAGCTACTTGCCAAACCATATACAAAGCTACAGGTTTTATAGCAGGTCCTGATAGCCCCCCTGTTACATTAGCCAATACAGGTTTTCTTGTATTGATGTCAATTGCCATTCCTACTAGTGTGTTTATTAAGGATATGGCATCAGCTCCTGCCTCTTCTGCAGCATGAGCAACTTCCTTTATGTCCCTTACATTAGGAGTTAATTTGACAATCAATGGCTGCTGGCAGCAACACTTAACAGCCTTGGTAACCCTATACACCATATCTGGATCAGTACCAAAGGATACTCCTCCTTGGCTTACATTGGGGCATGATATGTTAAGTTCTATAAAATCCACTTCAGTATTTTGAAGCTTAAGGGCCATTTGACAATATTCATGGATGGTCTTCCCATTGATGTTTGCAATAACCTTAGTCCTATATTGCTTAAGCATGGGTAAATCATGGTTGATAAAGTGATCAATTCCTGGATTTTGGAGTCCCACACTGTTCAAAATTCCAGATGGAGTTTCTACAATTCGGGAAGGTGGATTGCCTTTTCTAGGTTCAAGGGTTAAGCCTTTCACAGAAATAGCTCCTACCTTATTCAGATCCACATAATCTGAATATTCTATGCCAAATCCAAAGGTTCCCGAAGCAGCCACTATTGGATTATCTAAAGTAACACCTGCAATCTCAACTGATAGATTAGGGCCATTCATCAAATATAACCTCCCTACTGTCAAAAACTGGACCATCAGTACATACCTTTTTATAATCCCAGCTGTCCTTTATACCTATGGCACATGAACAAACAAAACATCCTCCCATGCCACAGCCCATTCGTTCTTCCAAAGATATCTGGCAAGGTACATCATACCTTTCTGATATTTGCTTCAGGATCTTCAGCATGGAAATAGGTCCACATCCTAGTATAAGTTTAGGTCTTAGTTCTGAAATGTGCTTAATCAGAATATGGGTGATAAATCCTTTTTCCCCTAGGCTTCCATCATCTGTTGAAATAAAAACTTGTGAGCATAGATTTTTAAAATCATCAATTTGATAAGCTTCTGATTTATTTTTAAAGCCAAGGAAAGCTGTTATATCTAAATTACTCCATTTCTGTGCAGCAAGCTTTAAGGGAGCAACACCGCATCCTCCCCCTACCAGCCAAAGGCTTTTTATATTTTCCTCAACCTTATATCCATTCCCTAAAGGCCCTAGAAGATCCAAATCCAATTCATTAGGCTTTAGCTTGGAAAGAAGGCTGGTTCCCTTGCCTACTACCCGGTAAACTAGATCTATAGTTCCATTATTCTTATCTACACCATTAACGCTTATTGGTCTGCGTAATAACAGCGATGAGTCCCTAGGAATTTTTATGTGAACAAATTGCCCTGGAGTTACATTACTAGCAATATATGGGGCAAATAAAGTCATTTTATAAGTCCCATGGGCAATTTTTATATTCTGAATAATAGGGCTTATAATCCTTTTTTTCATAGTATTTCCTCCAGTGAATATATTTCAGCAGTATCATCAGTCAATCCCAAGGCTATGCTTTCAGCAAAAGCCTTAGCTGTATCCAATGAAGTTAAACAGGGTATAGAGTTTTCTACCGCCATTCGGCGAATCCTAAATCCATCTCTTCGAGGGTTTCTACCTTTAGTAGGGGTATTTATGATGATATTAAATTTTCTTCTTTCAATATAATCCTTGATATTAGGAGAAGGTTCGCTGATTTTTCTAACAACATTAGAATCCACACAATTACAATTAAATACACGGGCAGTACCAGCTGTAGCAAATATGCTAAATCCCAACTGCTCATATGTTGAAGCTATGGATATAGCTTCCTGTTTGTCGGTATCAGCTACTGTAATAAGCACATTTCCTCTTTGGGGCAGAATATATCCTGCTCCTATTAATCCTTTAAATAAAGCTTCTGCTAAACTTTTCCCAATTCCCAACACTTCACCGGTAGATTTCATTTCTGGCCCTAAACTAACCTCTACCAGAGGTAGTTTTTCGAAAGAAAATACAGGTACTTTTACAGCTACCATATCTTTAGATGAATGCAACCCAGTACCATATCCCATATTTTCTAACTTCTCGCCCAATGCTCCCCTAGTTGCTAGTTCTATCATAGGAATTCCAGTAACTTTACTAATATAAGGTACTGTTCTGCTAGAACGGGGATTTACTTCTATGACATATAGCTCTCCTAAATATTCCACATATTGAATATTAATAACTCCTTTAACCTGTAAAGCCAGGCATATTTTTTGAGTATATTCTATAATCTTATCTGTAATTTCTTGAGATAAAGATTGGGCTGGATACACAGAAATGCTGTCCCCAGAATGAACCCCCGCCCTTTCTATATGCTCCATTATACCTGGAATCAAAATCTTTTCCCCGTCACATATGGCATCTATTTCAATTTCTTTACCTACTAGATATTTATCTATCAATACAGGATGTTCTTGCTTAGTTTGATTAATAATTCCCATATATTCTCGAATATCTTCCTCATTATAGGCTATCTCCATCCACTGCCCTCCTAATACATAAGAAGGTCTCACAAGGACTGGATATCCTAATCTTTCAGCTGCTTTCACTGCCTCTTCTTCAGTAAAAACAGTTACTCCCTCTGGACTAACTATTCCCAAATCAGCTAAAAGCTTGTTAAATTCCTTCCTATCCTCCGCCCTATTAATAGAGTCGGGACTCGTTCCTATTATAGGGTATCCTGCTGATGACACAGCTTCAACTAACTTGATAGCTGTCTGGCCACCAAATTGTGCTATTACTCCATCTGGCTTTTCTATATCCAGTATATTTAACACATCCTCTGGAGTAAGAGGTTCAAAGTATAATCGATCAGATACATCAAAATCTGTACTTACAGTCTCAGGATTATTATTAATTGTAATTACTTCATACCCCAATTTTCTTAATGAATTTATACAATGAACGCAGCAATAATCAAACTCTATGCCTTGGCCAATTCTTATAGGGCCAGAACCTAACACTACTATTTTTTTGCCATCGTCCTGTACTAAATGGTTTTCCCCATTATATGTTGAATAATAATAGGATTCCTGTATACCAAAAGCTTTGGAGCATGTTTCCACTATTTTATACCTTGGATTTATGCCCCATTTCTTTCTCAGTTTAGTAATCTCCCGTGTTGAAACTTTCAAAAATCTTGCAATAGCACTGTCAGAAAAACCTAATTTTTTTGCTTCTTCCAACTTTGTTGGAGTTAGCTCTTGTATACTATATCTTTTCAACTCCTCTTCTAGTTGGACAATGTGGTTGATTTTATTGAGAAACAAAGAACTGATAGCGGTTATTTCTTGTATTTTATCTACAGATTTTCCTCTTCTTAAGGCTTCTGCTATTATAAAAAGTCGTTCATAAGTTCGTTTATTCAATTTTTCATCTAACTCTTCATCAGATAATTTTCCAATTATATGGGACTCTAAAGAATCCATACCTATTTCAAGAGAGCGTACAGCTTTTAATAGAGCCTCTTCTAAATTGCTTCCTATGGCCATCACTTCTCCAGTGGCTTTCATCTTAGTGTCTAAAGTTTTATCTCCTTTTACAAATTTATCAAAGGGCCATCTTGGAATCTTTATTACCTTATATTCAATGGAAGGTTCAAACTCAGCTCCAGATTTTTTACCAACCCTTTTTACAATTTCATTTAAGCTATATCCAATTGCTATCTTTGTGGATACTCTGGCAATTGGATACCCAGTAGCCTTTGAAGCTAAAGCACTAGAACGGCTAACTCGAGGGTTTACTTCTATAACATAGTATTCCATCCTATGAGGATGCAATGCAAACTGAACATTACATCCTCCTTTAATCTCCAATTCATCTATGATTTTAAAAGCTGCTTTCTTTAACACCTGCTTTTCCTTAGAAGTTAGAGTATAACATGGTGCTGTTACAATGCTGTCCCCAGTATGGATGCCAACAGGGTCAATATTTTCCATATCACATACAGCTATGCAGTTTCCATATCCATCGCGCATAACTTCATATTCTATTTCCTTCCACCCAGCTACTGATTTTTCAACTAATACTTGATGAACCCTGCTCAAACGTATTCCATCTGAAACAATATTCTTCAATTCTTCTGAATTATAAGCTATTCCTCCTCCAGCGCCTCCTAGAGTATAAGATGGTCGTACAACCACTGGATAACCCATATGGTCTGCAAACTCTAAAGCTGTTTGTAAATCTTCTGCTACTATGCTTTCTATTATAGGTTCTCCTATTTTTACCATAGTTTGTTTAAAAGCTTCCCTATCTTCTGCTTTCTTAATAGAAGTCATTGATGTCCCCAAAAAGCGAACTTTATTTTCCTCAAGAAAACCGCTTTCAGCTAATTCCATAGCCATATTAAGACCAGTTTGTCCTCCAAGGGTAGGCAATATGCTATCTGGTTTTTCTTTTAATATTATTTTCTTAATGGTATTCACAGTTAAAGGTTCAATATAAACATGATCTGCCATAGTTCTGTCTGTCATTATAGTTGCTGGATTACTATTTACAAGCACCACTTCAATGCCTTCTTCTTTAAGAGCGCGGCAAGCCTGAGTTCCAGCATAATCAAATTCTGCAGCTTGTCCTATTACAATTGGTCCAGATCCAATAACCAATACCTTTTGTATGCTTTCATCTCTAGGCATATCTATCCCTCCTTTATTCCCACAGTTTTTCAAACTCTTTTTTCATTCTTAACACTTCTCCTCTGGAAGCCTGGGCAAATTGTTGTGGAGAAAATACTTTTTCCCATTCTTTTCTTCTATAAGCACAAATAACGCTTCGAGAAGCATTTACAATAGCCCCTAACCCTCTCCTATCAAAACACTGTAGTATATCTTGTGCCTTTCCTCCTTGAGCTCCATACCCTGGAATAAGAAAAAATGTATTGGGCATTATTTTTCTAAGCTCAGCTAATTGTTTGGGATAAGTAGCACCTACAACAGCTCCTACTCGACTATATCCAAAATTTCCTAGGCTATCATTTCCCCACTCCCTTACTTTTTCACCAACATACTGGTATAAGGGTTTGTTTTGAACAAGCAAGTCTTGAAACTCTCCAGAAGATGGGTTAGAGGTCTTTACAAGTACGAATATCCCTTTATTATATTTGTTACAATCATCTATAAATGGCTTGATTCCATCTATTCCCAAATATGGATTAACTGTTATAAAATCTGAAGAAAAAACTTCATGTCTAACTCCTTTTACCTGAGTCTTACCGAGATATGCAGTGGAATACGCTTCTGCTGTAGGACCAATATCATTGCGTTTTACATCAGAAATTACTATAAGTCCTTTTTCTCGGGCATATCTGGCAGTCTCTAGAAAGGCTTTTAATCCATCAATTCCATACATCTCATAGTAGGCAATCTGTAGCTTTATAGCTGGGATTAAATCATATACTTCATCTATTATCCTTTTGTTAAACTCTTGAATAGCCAGGACTGCATTTTTCAAACTAGGCTCCTTTGAACAATATTTTTCTATAAGAAAATCAGGCAGATATTCTAGCTTAGTATCCAGCCCTACTACCGATGGATTTCTTTTTTTTAATATATTTGTAATCAACTGATCTATCAATTATCTCTACCTCTTTCTATATAATTTTTCCATCATCATATACAACTTTTCCTTGGACAATTGTGTATACAACTTTTCCCTTAACTTTTTTCCCATGAAAAGGGTTATTTTTGCCTTTTGAATAAAAGCCTTGTACATCTATTGTATACTCTTCCTTAAGGTTAACTATGGCTATATCCGCTGCTTTACCAACTTCCAGGGTCCCCCCGTGGATTTTGAATATTCGGGCAGGAATTGTACTCATTTTATTAACTAGTTCAACTAGAGATATGACATTTTCTGTTACTAGATTTGTATAGCATAAAGCAAAAGCTGTTTCAAATCCCGATATGCCACTAGCTGCCAAAGGGTATTCTATCTCTTTTTCATCCCTATGATGGGGAGCATGATCTGTTGCTATTATGTCTATAGTTCCATCTTGCAATCCCTTTTTAATGGCTTCCACATCTTCTTCTGTACGCAAAGGAGGATTTACTTTAGCGTTAGTATCATAACCATCTACCCATTTTTCATCAGCTGAAAAATAGTGGGGTGCTGTTTCACAGGTGACTTTTATCCCCATAGATTTGGCTTTGCGGATGATTTCTACTGACCCTTTTGTACTAACATGGGCTATATGGAGGGGTGCTCCAGTTGTGCCTGCCAGAATCACATCTCGAGCCACCATTATCTCTTCTGCAGCTGATGGTATGCCTTTAAGTCCTAACATAGTAGAAATAATTCCCTCATTCATTACCCCATCCTTAGCTAAAGATTTATCTTCACAGTGGGATATTAATGGCAACCCCCATTGCCCAGCATATTCTAAAGCTAGTCGCATTATACGGGAATCTGATACTGGGTCCCCATCATCAGATAGGGCAATAACCCCTGCTTCCAACAATTCCTTCATTTCAGTTAATTCCTTGCCTTCCCTACCCTTTGTTATTGCCCCAATTGGATATACTTTAACCTTGCCTTCCTGAGCAGCTTTCATCTTTATAAAGTTCACCATAGCTGCATTATCAATGGTTGGCTTTGTATTAGGCATGCATGCTATACTAGTAAATCCTCCTGCTGCTGCACTTCTAGTGCCTGAAGCAATATCTTCTTTATATTCAAATCCAGGTTCTCTAAGGTGGCAGTGAACATCTATAAAACCAGGCATTACCCATAGATTTTTAGCGTCAATAATCTTCTCTGCCTTATAGCATAGATTATTACAGCTTATCTCCACAATCTTCCCCTTGTCTATAAGAATATCCCCCTGGTAAAAATCTTTCCTTTTGCCATCAATAATATTTCCATTATGAATACAAAGCATTTGAATTCTGCCTCCTTCTAGTTATTAGATAAAGTAGCGCCATTCGTACAGCCACTCCGTTGGTTACCTGCTCATTAATAGTAGAATTAACACAGTCTGCAATATGTGAAGTTAGTTCTACACCTCTATTTATAGGACCTGGATGCATTATCAAAACATCTTTGCGTGCGAGAGCAATTCTTTCTTTATTGAGACCATATACTTTTGAGTATTCCCTTATAGAAGGTAGAAGGCTACTTTCCTGCCTCTCCTTCTGTAGGCGTAATGCCATAACAACATCTGCATCACGTATTGCATCTTCAACATTGCTGAAAACTTGTACCCCTATATCCTCAAGACCAGGAGGCATCAAAGTAGAAGGCCCTGCTACACGAACCTTTGCCCCCATAGTGGTTAATCCCCATATATTACTTCTAGCTACCCTGCTATGGAGTATATCACCTATAATAGCCACTTGAAGTCCTTGAATCCCTCCTTTTTTTTCACACATGGTAAACATATCTAACAGAGCTTGAGTAGGATGTTCGTTCATTCCATCCCCAGCATTGATAACTGAAACATTAACATTACGGGCTAAAAGATGGGCAGCCCCTGAGAGAGGATGTCTTATTATAATTACATCTACACCCATCCGCTCTATAGTCCTTCCTGTGTCCATAAGGCTTTCACCTTTAGCTACGCTGCTAGAGGAAGCCGATACGTTTGCTACACTGGCACTCATATATTTACTAGCTAATTCAAAGGATAAGCGGGTTCTTGTACTGTTTTCATAGAATAGGGTTACTATGGTTTTCCCTTGAAGATAAGATGTTTTCTTGTTGTTTTTTACTAGAGTGTACTTCATCAATTTAGCTGTTTCTAATATTTCGTTTATTTCGTGACAGTTAATATTTCTTAAACCCAAGAAGTCCTTTTTAGATAAGGTCATTCAATCACCAATCCTTTCTTCAATCTATTAATGTTAATAAAATGAATATCACTACAACTGTCATAATTCCTTTATGGGCATAAAAAAAACCTTGATATAGGCTATCAAGGCATACAAATATTTGCAAAAAGCAGCATAAATATCCGCACTCCCTTGACAGCCTCACGGGACTGTATTAAAGGTGGTTTTCACTTTTAGGATATAATCACATTATTAACTTATGTACTTTTACCAAATGATTATTAGCAAAAAAACGCCATACCGTTTGGTAAGGCGTTAATATTAACATTCATCTGATTTCTATAGAACTATAACAAATGAAGCATACTCATAACACCTTACCGGACTCACAGGCCCAGTTTAAAGGTTTCATTTTGATGTAGTATAACATATTATTAAGCATATGTCTATTCCTAAAATAAAATTTTTTTATTAGGCTTTAAAAATTCAACTACAATGCTGTATAGTTTTCAAAATATTAGATTCTATAACTTAATTTTAGCATATTAAACTTGTATAATACCTATCTCTGAAAAACATCGACATTTTATTTCCTGGTAAATAAAAAAAGTACTTTTTCCTCTAAGTTATTGTCCAGGATTATTAGGTTGTGACGAAATATGAAAATATTTTTATAGGTTTGAAAAAAAACCAATAATTTTCTCATAAAGTTATCTCTATATTAGTTTATAGTCCTAATTATTAATGATAAAACTTTCCACTTCTTCCCTAGTAGGCAGAGAATTTTGAGCTCCTAACTTAGTTACTGTTAATGCAGCAACATAGGTTGCAAACTCAATGGAATCTTCTAAAGTTTTACCTTCTACCAGGCCAGTTACCAAGGCTCCTATGAAGGAATCACCAGCAGCAGTTGTGTCCGCAGCCTTTACCTTCTTGCTTTCAAATACCAGTTTTTTCTCACCATTATAGTAAAGAGAACCCTTATCCCCTAAGGTAACTATAAGGTTATTAACTCCTCTCCTATAGACCTTTTCAATGACTTCATCTATCCTGTCAAGGTTGAGTCCATCCTCTCCAGCAAGCAAGAATAATTCTGTCTCATTGGGGATTAGTATATAGGACTTTTTCAATAGGTCGTCATCTATTTGAGCCGTGGCTGGTGCAGGATTGAATACCACTTTAACGCCCTTGCTGTAGCATATATTGGCAACGTATTTTACTACTTCAAATGGAATCTCCATCTGTAGAACGCATATCTTGCTGTTTTCAATAATATGTCTGTTCCTTTCTATTTGGGCTATATCCACATGTCTGTTAGCTCCAGAATATACAACTATATTGTTATCACCTTCATCGCTTACCTGTATAAAGGCAGTTCCTGTCATATCCTCAGAAAATTCCACGCCTGTAATATCTATATTTTCCTTCATTAGCGCATTTAACAGGGCATGTCCATTTTTATCCTGGCCAACCTTCCCAACCATGGCAACACTACTACCTAGCCTGGCAGCGGCTATGGCTTGATTGGCTCCTTTACCTCCACCATTGTTATGGATCTCCTTAGCCAATATGGTTTCTCCTACCTTTGGAATATGGGGTACTCTTACTATTAGGTCCATATTCAAACTTCCTACAACTACAATATCTGCCATTAAACTTCCTCCTCCATGGATATGGATTATCCTCCATTCCTATTGTTTGCCCTTAGCAACTCCCCCTTTCAACCAGTTTTAAATCAAGAACCTTTGTTAGATTTACATCCTTCTTTTCTATAATAGATAAAAGCATTTTTACAGATTCTTGTCCAATTTCATATATAGGCTGAGCGATAGTTGTAAGGGGTGGTTCGATATACTTGGATATGGAGATATTATCAAAACCTATGACCTTAACATCTTCAGGTACTCTAATGCCTCTTTCCTTCAGGGAGCGAATGGCTCCAATGGCTATCATATCATTACCGCAGCATATGCCATCTATGTCCCCCTTGTCCAATAGATATCTGGCCCCATTATAGCCTGATTCTACGTTGTAATTCTCCAAGTATATCTTATCTTCATCTACTGCAAACCCATGCTCCTCTAAGGCTCTTTTATACCCTTCTAAGCGCTCATTAGAAAGCTTGTTTACTATCTTAGAGGATATAAAGCCAATGTTTTTACATCCCTTTTCTATAAGGTATTTAGTTGCCATAAATGTACCTTCCTCATTGTTAACTGTAATATGTCCAATGGGCTTGTCCATTTCCAAATCCCTATCCACTAACACTATGGGAATATTGCATTTTTCTATAGAATGGGAAGCAATACTTTCTGAAGCAGTCATTATTATCCCATCCACCATCTTCTCCTGAAGTATATTTAGGTACTTTTCCTCTTTGGAAATCCTGTTCTCAGAGTTGCAAATAATGACAATATAGCCCCTCTTTTCTGCAGCATCCTCTGCTCCTCTGGCTAATTCGGCGAAAAAGGGATTCATCACATCGGGCATAATAAGTCCTATGGTTTTGGTCTTCTTTATCTTTAAGCTCTTTGCAATACCGTTGGGTATATAGCCTTCCCTTTCCACAATTTCCAGGATCTTTTGCCTGGTCTTTTCACTTATATACTTGTCCTTACCATTTAGGACCTTGGAAACGGTAGCAGTAGATACATTAGCCATTTCAGCTATTTCTTTGATAGTTGGCAACTATATCACCTCAGTGTCTCATGGTTAATCAATTATTCAAGTAAACGTTTACTTGAGTAATCGATTTCCTAGGTAATCGTTTACCTAAATTATATCATGTGGATGCAAAAAAGCAATATTAATAATTATTTTTACAGAAAAATTATGGGCATAAATTATATCTCACTAAACTATATGCTGTACTTATTGATAAATCTGTTATACTGTTTTGTCATAAAAATAAGCCTGAGATAAGTTCAGGCTTATTTTTACTGATTTTTATTTTTATATCTTATATATATTGTTAATCAAGTTATCCAAAGTCTCCGCTGCTTCCCTGCCTCTAAGGGGCTTTCCATGACTGGGAGCAATGATATAGGGATTAAGAGCTTTCAAGCTGAGCAAGGAGTCCCTTGCAGCCATCAAATCTTCAGTAATTTGGTCATGGGGGAACTCATCTTCCTGTATCAGTACTGAATCCCCAGCAATAAGTGTCCTGTCCATCTCCCTAAATAGACAAATATGACCTTCCGTGTGACCTGGAGTATGTATCCATTTCCATCCTGGCATATCAGGGATGCTGCCATCTGCCGGAAGGACTGAGACTCTATGGTTTATATCTAAGCTGTTATGAGGAAAGGATTTGTTTGGATCTGTCATTTGGTAGTCTTTCTGACCAGTAATATATGGAAGCTCCAGTTGATGCACAAAAACTGGTATATCCCATTTTTCAGACAAGCTGATAGCTGAACCTAGATTATCAAAATGGCCGTGGGTAAGTATTATGGAGTTGGGCTTAGTATCGTCTCCAAATCTTCTTTCTACTGCAGCAACTATAAGATCATAGGAGTTTTCAAATCCAGCATCCACCAATGCAAAATCCTTCCTATCAGCAAAAGGATCTCCTATAAGATAGGCATTAACCTCTCCAAGATCCAACAGCAAAATGTCTGAAGTGATTTCCTGAGCTTTAACTTTAGAGTTTGATATCCTTTCCAACAGTTTATTTCTCAAATTTAAAACCTCCATTTTACAGATTTTATATAGCTTATTATCTGTAAAATGGAGGTGTTTATACTAAGCTAAGCTAAAAGATTTCTATCCTCTTCTATTCTATATTATTCCAATTCCGGATAGCAATACTACTGCTATGATAGCTGGGATAACAATCCTGCATAGGAACATCCATACTTCAAATATTGCGAACTTAACAGTTCCGTCATTTGTAACTTCAGCCTTAACCTTATCTTTACCCATAAACCATCCTACATATAATGTTATGAATATTCCACCTATTGGTAGTAGCAAGTTGTTAGCAAACCAGTCTAAGAAATCGAATATATTCATACCCATGATTGTGAATCCAGACCATGCTCCCATGGATAGAGAAGCTGCTATACAGATGATGAATAGTACTATACTGCTGCCTGCAACTGCCTTCTTACGCTCCCAGCCTCTGTTGTCAATTAAGTAAGAAACTACTACTTCTAGTAAGGATAGGGATGAAGACAATGCTGCTAAGGTTAGTAGCAAGAAGAATATGATACCAAAGATTCTTCCTAGCACTGGTCCCATTGTAGCAAATATTGCAGGTACTGTAACGAATACTAATCCAGGTCCTTGACCTAAGTCAAATCCAAAGGATACAGTAGCAGGGATAATAACCATACCACTTAGTAATGCAACACTAGTATCCATTGTAGGAACAACTATTGCATTTTGAACAAGATTTTCCTTCTTGCTCAAGTAGCTGGAGTAGGTAATCATACAGCCCATACCTAAACTTAGTGAGAAGAAGGCTTGCCCTAAGGCGGCTAACATTACATCTCCTGTCAACTTAGAAAAGTCTGGAACAAATAAGTACTTTAATCCTTCTATAGCATTAGGTAAAGTTAATGAACGGATGACAAGGATTACTAGAAGTACAAATAATGTTGGCATCATTACTAAGGAAGCTTTTTCTATACCACCACTGATACCTTTAGCAACTATAACTATATTCGCTATTAGGTATACTGCAGTCCATAATATTGGTTGGCTAATTCCAGTTGCCAAGGCACCAAAGACTTCTCCCATGACTGCTGAATCAGTGGAGAATTGACCTAATATAGACTTAAATACATAGGCAACTGACCATCCACCTACTACTGGGTAGTATCCCATGATTACAAAGGCAGCTAATACTCCCATGGCTCCTACGAATGTAAATCTCTTGTCAAGTTTCTTAAAAGCATCTACTGAAGATAATTGCGTATTTCTACCTATAACAAATTCAGCTAACATAAGTCCAAATCCAATCACAATTACACAGATTAGATAAAATAATACGAATGCTCCTCCACCATTCTTACCTGCTAGGTATGGGAACCTCCAAATATTACCTAAACCAACAGCTGATCCTGCGGCTGCAAATATAAAACCTAGTTTTGATTGAAATTGGTCTCTTCCTTGAGTGGTTGGTTGCTCTTGCATAATGACCCTCCTTTTTTATTGATAATGATTAAAGATAAAGAAAATTAATAACTAAACATGTCCCCCCTTTCTTTTTACAGGATTACTTATTAATTTTTGTGAACCACCTCTGGGGCAAAACAGGTGGTTTCATTCTTTTTGGTATAACCTGAACCATTAAACAATACCTAGTCCAAACGTTTTCAATATGTAGTCTTATGTCTTTGTACTTAAACTGTTAGTGTGTTTTCCTAAATTGTCCCACTTCCTGTTGATATCAGGAAGGTGTTACTTATATGATATTAACTTAAAAGAAAATATAGAACTTTCTGTTAATTTGATTTAAAACTTTTCAAAAATATTTTTAATAGTACCTTTTATATATAAGTATCATAAATAGATTTATTTGTCAATATATTTTTACAATTTAGAATTTTGTTAATAGGTTAACAATATTGATAAATTGCTAACGATAATACTCCCTTGTACAACTACCAGCCTTTAGCTACTTCTAATACCTCATCTGGTATACTGCCCTCAATATATTCCATAATGGATTCCTCTATAATGTCCAAGGCCTTGTCTATTTGTTCCCTACTAATAACAAGAGGAGGTTGGATCCTAAGGACATTGTTGCTGAAGAAGGTTACTAATACTCCTTTTTCCCAACACCTATAGCATACTTTTGCAGCTGCATTTCTGTCCTTCACCTTGGTAAGCCTATCTTTGACTAAATCAACTCCAATGGATAATCCTAGACCTCTCACATCTCCTATAAGGGGATACTTATCCTTCATTTTAATAAAGCGCTCCTTGGTATAAGCCCCCAGCTCTTTTGCAGAATCTATTAGATTTTCTTCCCTGATAACTTCTATAGTGGCTAAGGCTGCCCTGCAAGCAATAGGATTGCCTCCTGTGGTGAATAGGTGGCCTGGAGTCCCTAAAGATTCTATAATCTCTTCCCTGGCAACAATGGCACTTAAAGGCAAGCCTGAGGCTATTGATTTGCCCATGACTATCATATCTGGTTGGATGTTAAAATGTTCTATGCCAAACCATTTACCAGTTCTGCCGAAGCCCTGCTGTACCTCTTCGCTTACAAATAAGATCTCATGTTCTTTACATAGAGAATATAGCCGGTCCATATACCTCTTAGGTGGAACTATGATACCTGCATCCCCTGCGATAGGTTCAATTACAATTGCAGCAACTTCCTCTATAGGTATATAGTATTTGAAAGCGTTTTCTAAGAATGTGAAACACTCCATATTACAATTTTCTTCATTCTTGCCAAATAAGCAGCGATAGCAGTCAGGATAGGGAATATGATGTATATCAGGTACTAATGGACCTACCTTAATTCGCATGCTGGTGCTTATGGCCGACATGGAAAGAGCTCCATAGGTTGCCCCATGATAGGACTGAATATAGGTTATTATTTTACTTCTTCCAGTATAAGCCCTGGCAAGTTTGATTACCCCATCATTGGCATCTGATCCAGAAAGCCCAAAAACCACTTTTTTTCTAAAATTCCCAGGAGTTATATCAACTAGTTCTTTAGCCAGCTTAACCAAAGGTTCATGATACATATAAACAGGAGTGTAGTGAACAAATTCTTGAGCTTGTTCTATGATGGCAGCAACTACCTTTGGATGTGAATGGCCAATATTTGCTGCTGCAGCACTAGATAAAAGATCAATATATTGGTTGCCATCTAGGTCTTCAACTATTGCCCCTTTTGCCCTTTTTACAACAAGTGGATAGTACGGCAGTCTTGATGATTGACAGATAACCTTTTCATCTTCCTTTACTATCTCTATGCAGTTTTGTACCGTCAACACCACGGAAATCCCCCCAGCTTACCTTCTATCCGATATATGGATTGTCAAAAGTTTAGATACCCTTTTTTATAATAGTAACATATAATTTTATAATCGACAATATTTTTCTACTATTTTGAATATTTTTATAAGTTTGCTGGTCTATTAAGAGTATTCAAAATAAAGCCGGTCCTTGCGGACCGGCTAGCTTATTTATAAGTAATTATATCCCCTATAAAAGGCTTGTATATTTACATCTATAGCTTTAGGTGGAACATTGTCCCTTATAGTCTCTTCCCAGATACTATTGGGTATGGTTAACAGTTTGGCTAACATCCCAATTAATACGGTATTGGCTGCCTTTATGTTTCCAGCTTCTTTTGCTTCCTCTCTAGCATTTATTTTTACTACCTTATATCTATTCTCCAGCCCTTCTATTTCCTCATGAGGATAGTCTACTTCTTCCAATAAAACTGGAGTTGGGTATACTTCCTTTGTATTAAGTATAATGTGACCTCCATCTTTCATAAGATGGCTCCATCTAAATGCTTCCAAAGGTTCTAAACCTACTAGTATATCTCCCTCCTTTGCTGGAATATTTGGGGAATATACCTTTTCTCCCATGCGGACAGAACCCCAAACCATTCCTCCTCTTTGGGATAGGCCTATTACGTCATTGGTCTTGACTTCTAAGCCTGCTCTAAAAGCTGTCTCAGATATTATCTTAGTAGCTAGAACCAATCCCTGACCTCCTACTCCTGCTAGTATTATATTCTTATTCATATTAATCCCCCTTCCTATTGTGACCTCTTAATTGCCCCTACAGGACATACTTGAGAACATACGCTGCAGCCAACACACTCTTCAGGATCTATGGATGATTTAAGCTCATCTATTCCCTCATATTTTTTCATCCTAATAGGTGGACAGTTTACCTTAACACAAGTTCTACAGCTTATACATATTTCTGGATCTACATAGAAGTGAGGTTCCTTTATCTTGTACTTAAGGGCACAAGGCCTAGTGGTTATTATGACAGAAATTCCCTTTTCCCTAGTTGCTTGTCTGATTATATCTCTTGCCTTCTTATATTCAAACTGATCAACTTCCTGAATATTTTCAATGCCCATAGCATTTAATAGGCTCTTTATATCCACCTGCATGTCATCTTTATTATTGAATCTTCCTGAGGCAGCATTGTGCTGGCCACCTGTCATGGCAGTAGTACTGTTATTAAGTATTATAAAGGTCATGTTATCCTCTTCATCAACCTGGTGGATTAAATCGATAAATCCAGGAAGTCCTGAGTGGAAGAAGGTTCCATCTCCTATGATAGAGACTATAGGTTTTTTATCTCCACTTTTTCTCATAGCCTTGTTCATGCCCT
The DNA here is from genome assembly GCA_012735215.1 of Tissierellia bacterium. GTDB lineage: Bacteria > Bacillota > Clostridia > Tissierellales > Tepidimicrobiaceae > JAAYHX01. The sequence continues at coordinate 3,953 of JAAYHX010000014.1, read as the reverse complement.
TGGTAATACCTACGGTAGCACCCATACTATACATTACATGGGAAGCCTTCCATGCAGGTAATACTGACATGGAGTAGCAGCCTATGTCTCCAATTACAGTCACATTTAACTTCTTTAGTATGTCAAATACAGGCCTGTGAGGGCAACCGGAGCAAAACATAGGAGGTCTTGCAACTGTTTTTACAGTATCCCTTCCCTTGTATTTTCTCTCCTGGATTACACCAGCTTTGTATAAGCCTTCTTCTATGTCTTCAGTGAACAATTCTCCAGTGAAGGAGAAGTATTCCTTGCCCTTGCAATCTATTCCCTTTAGCTTTAGCTCATTTTCAATAAAGGGCATCATTTCTTCTAGAACTATTATGTTCTTGTACTTTTGGCTTAATTCTTTCATGCGTCTTGTGGAGATTGGATAGACCATTCCAAGCTTGTAGATGCTTACTGGTAGGTTTAATTCCTTAAGGTTATAATACATTAATCCAGATGTGACTATCAAAGTGTCTGCCCCTTCTACTTCCTCTAAAATATTAAAGGAAGCATCATAGGCATATTCCTCTAATTCCTTAATTCTCTCCTTCATAAAGTACTGGGCCTTGAAAGTATTTGGTGGCAGCATGGTATACTTCTCCTGATCCCTGGTAAAGCCCTTAGCCTTTATCTCTTCTCTCTCCCCTAACTCTACTACTCCTCTGCTGTGGCAAACTCTGGAGGTAATATCCATCATCATTGGAGTTTTAAACCTTTCGCTTAATTCTAAGGCTATCTTTATGAAATCCTTAGCTTCTTGGCTGCTGCCCGGATAGAAAATACCCATATTTGCAAATCTACCTATTATCCTGTTGTCCTGTTCATTTTGAGAGCTGGCCATACCAGGGTCATCCCCTGAAACCAGTACAAATCCCCCATTTATAGGTGATTGAGTAAAGGTCATGAGTGGATCCATGGCAATATTTACTCCCACATGCTTCATGGAAACCATTGCCCTTGATCCATATAGTGAACCTCCTATAGCAACTTCTAAAGCTACTTTCTCATTGGGAGAAAACTCTGCATATATTCCATCATAGCCCTTTAGGGTTTCCATAATCTCCACTGTAGGAGATCCTGGATAGGATGCAGCAACAAGTCCCCCGGCTTCGTAAAAACCTCTGGCAATAGCTTGATTACCTGTAAGTACTGCTTTCATAAAATACCCCCTTTTATACCTTTAATATTAAATTTACCCTTAATTTGTCAAAAATAACAAAAAGCAAGTTAGAGCTCTAACTTGCTTGTTTACACATTGTTTAATGATATTAATAAATCTCCTTCTGTATTTTAGCAGCATATTTCTTCAAGATTGATACATATTCTTCTATCTTGCTGTTATCAAATCTCGAAGTAGGAAGAGAAACACTTATACTAGCAATAGCCTTCTCATACCTATTTAGTATGGGGACAGCAATACAGATTAAGCCTTTTACATATTCTTCATTATCTATGGAGTAGCCCCTCTCTTTAACTTCTAACAACTCCTCACGTAACCTATCGTCAGACATGATAGTATTGTCTGTGTATTTTACATACTGCCCTTCAAAAGAAAAGGAATCATCACTAAAAGCAACCAGAACCTTACCTAAGGCACTACAATAGATTGGCACTTCTGCTCCTAAGTTCAACTCTGCCTTTAGAGGAGATTTTGAAACTATTTTATCTAGGTAAATTATATTGTTATTGTATAGTACCCCTAAATTAACCGTTTCATTTATTTCATTATACAACTCTAACAAGTAAGGTTTGGCAATGTTTTTAATTGTTATGTTGTTTACAACCTTATTGCCTAATTCATAAAGCTTAATAGATGGAAAATACTCTAGGGTATACTTGTCCTGCTGTACATACTTTAAATGGGTGAGGGTATTGATTATACGTTGGGTGGTGCTTTTGCTAAAACCCGTTAACTCACTTAATCTACCTATGCTTAACTTCCCATGTTCGGCCAATATCTCCAGCAGCTCAAAAACCTTTATGGTAGACTTAATAATGTTTTTATCATTAATACCATTAATAGCATTAATTTCATTTTTCAAAGCCAACACCTCTGTAAAATATTTATCTCTTTCCTAGCTACTGCCATTATACCAGATAGTTTATGCTTAATCAAACTGTATTCAGAGCTTTCATATAAAATCAATCAGGCTAGTTGATAGAGTTTTCATTATTAAAGATTGCAGCAAAAACTAAAGACATATTAAAAGGATTGAGCTCTATGTATTATAGGTCCCAATCCTCATAGGTCTTGTTTAAATTATTTTCTGCTTATTGAATTTCTGTTATTTCTTTCTCAAGTACAATTACCTTCTCTTTTTTAGATGCTTCTTTAGCTTCTCGGCTCTTCATATACCATGCAAATATGGATCCTGCAATATTTTGCCATGCACTAAATAATGCTGCAGGCACTGTAGCTATAGGCATTGTTGGGAAGTGAGTGGCTGCAAGAGATGAAGCCAATCCGGAATTTTGTAATCCTACTTCTATTCCAAGAGTAATACTCTGTCTTCGGCCCATTCCTGTAATCTTGCCTATAAAGTAGCCTAAGAAAATTCCTAAAAGGTTGTGTATAATTACCACTACAACAACTATACCCAATGAACTAAGTATTGTATCCACATTTCCTGCTATTACACCAGCAACTGTACAGGAAATTGCTAAGGATGATAATCCGGGCATATATTCTTCTATAATTTGTGATTTTTCCTTTAGTATATATTTAACTACTAAGCCTAGTGCAATTGGAAGAATAACTACTTGTAGAATGCTGATAAACATGCCCACTGGGCTAAACTCTATGGACTCCTTAATTAATATATAAGTTATAGCAGGGGTTAATACTGGTGCAAGTATGGTAGAAAATGTAGTCATGGCAACAGACAAGGCTACATCCCCACCAGCTAAGTAGGTAATAACATTTGATGCTGTACCTCCAGGACATGTACCTACTAGGACCACTCCTATCATAAGGCCTTCTTCTAAGCCAAACAGCTTTGATAGAATGAAGGCTAGGGAAGCCATTACGGTAAACTGAGCAGCTCCTGCTTTTACTATATCTTTAGGTCTTTTAAGCACTTCCTTAAAGTCATCTACTGTTAATGTTACACCCATACCAAACATTATTAAACCGAGTAAAATATTAATAACGGGCTGATCCCCAATCTTTGAGGTTACCCATGTAAACTTATCTGGCATAACGAACCCCATGATCACGAATAATATTATTACTATACCGTGGTTTTTAGATATTAGGTTTGCAATTTTTTCATAGCTCCTCCTTCATTTAAGTGTTGTATTTTTATTATTGTAAAACTGCCAAGGATATAGAGCTATCCTTGGCAAGTTAGCGCATTTATTATTTAATACCTTTTCTCTTTCAAAAGTATTAAATTAGTCATTACTTCATTTACCGGGGTAGGGATACCAAGTTTTTTGCCTTCCCTAACAATTGCGCCATTTATGTTCATTATTTCAGTCTTTCTCTTGTTCATCACATCTGCAAGCATTGATGATGTATTTTCACTTGTGGCTTTACATACATTTTTACAATGGTCTGGACCTGTGTACTTTAGCTTTATTCCTAAGGCCTTGGCCACTTGAATACCTTCATTGACCAGATTCTCAAGTATCTCTTCAGTTTCTTTATATTCCAGCAGCTCTCCATTTTTGAGGCCAGTAATAGCTGTTAGAGGATTTATTCCTACATTAACAAGCAACTTATCCCATATAAGCCCCATCACATTATCTGATACTTCACAGGGACCCAGTTTTTCTGTATCTAGCATTTCCTTAAGCTTCTTAATCCTGTCTGTAATTTGACCATTTATCTCCCCAATTACTGTTCCTCCATTACCAGCATGATTTATCTTACCTGGTTCAATCATGCTAGCACCATTGGCACTTGTGCCTGCAATTATTTGGTCCTT
>JAAYHX010000013.1 GCA_012735215.1 Tissierellia bacterium | reverse complement strand
GTTAAGCCTCTCAGCGCCGATGGTACTAAGGTGGAGACGCCTTGGGAGAGTAGGACGCTGCCAGGTAAATACATAGGAAAAGACCTTACTTCTTGGTGAAGTAGGGTCTTTTTTATTTACTAAATTTTTTTGTATTAAAAATCCAATAACTATATAATATATACAAGGAGCAAGCTATATAAATCTAAAAAGTATGAACAATTAGAATCTTAGAACTTCAATTAAAAAACGAGATATGCTGAAATAAGACAAAAAATGTGATACAATGTTATATTATTAACAAGTATTATACTATAATTAAATGTTACATTATTAACAATTGTTAATGCAGCCAGGTACACACAAGTCAATAAAACTATTTATTTAGCACAAAAAATCTTTTTTTTTACAAAGGGGGAAGCGTTTTGAGTGCGCATTTAAGTCAAGAGTTAAGTGATCAGAAGTTTGAAAGAGTTTTATGTAAAAAGGATGTTTTGGCAATTGGATTTGGAGCCATGATAGGATGGGGCTGGGTTATTTTAGCTGGAGAATGGATTCTTCGTGCTGGAAGCCTAGGAGCAATGTTGGCTTTTGTTATAGGTGGCATTATGATCATCTTTGTTGGGCAAGTCTATGCAGAATTAACATCAGCTATTCCAGAAACCGGTGGAGAACATGTTTTTAGCTATCGTGCTTTTGGTAAAAATGTATCCTATATATGTACATGGACCCTTATATTGAGTTATGCTGGAGTGGCTGCCTTTGAAGCAGTTGCATTGCCAACGGTAATTCAATACATATTTCCCAATTTCTTAAAAGGTTATATGTATACCATTGCAGGTTTTGATGTATATGCTTCTTGGGTAGCAGTAGGGGTTATTGCAGCATTATTGATCACCTATATCAACTTAAAAGGTATAAAGGCTGCTGCAAACTTACAGAATATCCTATCCTTTTCCATCATAACCATTGGGCTTGCGTTGATGGCAGCAGCGGGGGTGAATGGTGACGTTAGTAGAATGGAACCCTTATTTGTTGATGGCTTTAAAGGGGTTTTATCTGTAGCCATAATGACGCCCTTTATGTTTGTAGGCTTTGATGTAATACCTCAGGCCTCTGAAGAGATAAACATGCCTTATAAAGAGCTTGGTAAAATAATGATAGTTTCAATCATAATAGCTGCTGCTTTCTATATATTTATTATCTTTGCTATTGCTGTAAGCCTAACTGAAGGAGAGATGAGTGAATCCGTGTTGGTTACAGCAGATGCTATGAAAAGAGTATTTGGAGACAGCACATTAGCCGGGAATATTTTGGCGCTTGGTGGTGTGGCAGGAATCATCACAAGCTGGAATTCCTTCTTTATCGGTGGTAGTAGAGCAATTTACGCTATGGCACAATCTAAAATGCTACCTAAGTCCCTTGGCATGTTGCATCCAGAAAGAAAAACTCCAACAATACCAATACTAATGATAGGAGCAATTTCAGCAATAGCACCATTCTTTGGTAGGGCAGCATTGGTTTGGCTAACTAATGCAGGAGGTTTTGCTATAGTTCTAGCATATATTATTGTTTCTATGTCCTTTGTCAGATTGAGGAAAATAGAACCAGACTTGCCAAGACCATATAAGGTTTCTAACATTGCAGTTGGTTATTTGGCTGTTGCCACCAGTACATTGATGGGCATTTTGTATTTACCTGGGATGCCTTCAGGACTGATCTTACCTGAGTGGATTATCATACTATCATGGATCGCATTAGGTGTAGCATTCTATATTAAAGCTAAGAAAACTTTTCCGGATTTTGGGGAAAGAACCTTCGAACAAATACAAGAGTAGAATTACATTATATTTGCAAATACAATAAGATTATGGGACTGGCTAGCATTCAAAAGAATGCTAGCCAGTTGTATTTTGAATAGCATATGGTACAACAATTATCATGTTTAAAGCGAATGCAGCAATATTTTTGATGCAGAAAAAATATAAAAAACTATTGCATTAATTATATGATTATGTTACAATTATTGAAAATTAAGATTTAATCTTTAAATCAGTCCCGTGAGGCTGGCAAGATTGTAATTAACGGTGATGGTTATAAATAGCCAAACATGAATATTACTTCTTGCTGCCAGCAAGAAGTTTTTTTATGGCCAAATTACAATCTAACAGTCCTTTAAATCAGTCCCGTGAGACTGAAAAGGAGAGAAGTACAAAACTCTCCTTAAGATTAAAAAAAGGAGGTTTTTTTATGACTGAAAATGTAATTACTAATAGTCAGACCCAATTGACTGTGCTTGAAAAATCAAAAAAGGTGGTATTAGCTTTACAGCATTTAATTGCCATGTTTGGGGCTACAGTATTAGTACCCATATTGACAGGATTGGATATATCTGTAGCCTTGTTTACAGCAGGACTTGGAACACTAATATTCCACTTCTGCACTGGTGGTAAAGTTCCAGTCTTTTTAGGATCATCCTTCGCATTTATCCCAGTGATATTAACAGTAAAGGAAATGTACAATGGAGATTTAGCCTATGCCCAAGGAGGCATAGTAGTAGCTGGATTGCTATATGTTATAATCTCCTTCTTTATCAAAAAAATTGGTGTAGAAAGAATTAAAAAATACCTTCCAGCACAAGTAGTAGGACCTATGATAATGGTAATTGGTATGAACCTTATACCTACAGCCTATGGAATGGCAAGTAAAAACTTGTTAATAGCTGCTATAACATTAGGTGTAGCATTACTGATAAACTTCAAAGGCAAAGGATTCATTAAGCAGCTAGGAATATTGATAGGGGTTGCTTCAGGATATGCCCTTTCAATGGCCCTAGGGATTGTAGATATAGATGCTATAAGCAGTGCACCAATTGTAGCAGTGCCAGCCTTCAATCTTCCCAAATTTGATATAGGAGCCATAGCTATAATAGCTCCAGTAGTATTAGCTGTCTTTATGGAACATTTAGGAGATGTAACTACTATTAGTCAGATAGTAGGTAAAAACTATATTGAAGAACCAGGCTTGCACAGGACCTTATTAGGAGATGGTCTAGCTACAGCAGTTGCTGCACTAATTGGAGGACCAGCAAACACAACCTACGGTGAGAATACAGGGGTTCTAGCAATAACTAAAAACTATGACCCAGCCATATTAAGGCTTGCAGCAGTATTTGCTATAGCTTTAGGCTTCGTATCAAAGGTAGGAGCAGCAATGAGTTCAATACCTGAACCAGTCATGGGTGGAATTAGTTTAATGCTGTTTAGCATGATTGCCTTAATAGGTGTAAAGACCATAAAATCAGAAAAGGTAGAATTCAACTGGAAAAACCTATTGGTTATGGGAATTATTCTAGTACTTGGGCTTGGAAGTGGAATCATAGAAAGCAAACTTGGAATTACCATAGGTATTCCGATAAATGAATCAGTAACTATCTCTGGTCTAAGTTTTGCAGCTATAGTTGGAATAGCACTAAATATCATTTTAAATAAAAAAGAATTACAATAAATTAAATAGCTCCCCACATAAAAACTCCCCATATAATGGGGAGTTTTTTATATTAGTTTCTTTACTATTTCTAGGGCCTTGTCATAGTCGGGGTGGGTAGTTACTTCCTTTACGTACTCTACATATCTTACAGTATTATCCCTATCCAGTATTATAACTCCTCTTGCTAGCAATCTGTTTTCTTCCATTACAAATCCATAATTTAGCCCAAAGGACAGATCCTTATGGTCTGATAGGGTTATAACTCTATCTATACCCTTGGCTCCGCAAAATCTCTTTTGTGCAAAGGGTAAATCAACTGATATGGTTAAAATTAGTACATCTTCCCCTAGTTCTGTGGCAGCTTCATTAAAGTTGATGGTTTGTAGTTCGCAGACCCCCGTATCAATTGAAGGCACTACACTTATAATCTTAATCTTGTCACCTGCATCCTTTAGAGAAAAGGGAGTTAGGTCGTTTTTTAATACAGTAAAATCTGGCCCTATGTCTCCTACTTTTATCTCTTTTCCTAAAAGAGTAACAGGATTTCCTCCCATTGTAACCAAACCTTTTCTTCTATCCATCTAGCATTACCCCTTTACATTATTATAGTTTCTTTATCAATTATTCCTTACCCAATGGAAGGGTATATATTCAAATAATAAGTAGTGGATGTGGATTTTACTTCCTAGAATATTTATAAGCATATATTAGACAAATGGACAAAATAAGTATAAAATAAGAAAGTAAATGTTACTAGTTAATTGGAGAGGAGTCAAAAATGCCAAGAGTGATAGTAATTGGTGGAGGGGCAGCAGGTATGATGGCTGCAATCTCTGCAAGAAGTCATGGAGCAGATGTAATTTTACTAGAAAGAAATAATAGGGTTGGAAGAAAAATATTGGCTACTGGAAATGGAAGATGCAATTATACAAATGTACATCTATCCATAAATAATTACCATGGGAAGAACAGCAAGTTTCCCTTTAGCTGTTTATCTCAGTTTAGTGTAGAAGAAACCATTGATTTTTTTGAAGGCTTGGGGATTACTCCAGTAGTGGAAGAAGGGGGAAAAGTATTTCCTCAATCCTTTCAAAGCTCAAGTGTTTTGGATGTTTTAAGATTTGAACTGGACTATCTAGGAGTGGAGATACTTACAGAAGCTTATGTTGTAGACATAAAAAAGAAGAAGGATTTTGTGGTAACCTTAAAGGATGGTAGGAAAATTCATGGCCAAAGGGTTATATTAGCTCCAGGAGGTAAAGCTGCACCAAATACAGGTTCTGATGGCAATGGATATACTTTGGCACAGAAGCTAGGTCACACTATAGAAGATATCTTTCCAGGCCTTGTCCAATTAAAGCTGGAAGGGAACTTCTTCAAACAGGTATCTGGTGTTAAGATCATTGGAGTAGCAGAACTCTATCATGAGCATAAATTGTTAAAAAGGGACAAAGGAGATATACTGTTTACCGATTATGGAATATCTGGGCCTCCTATTCTCCAGTTGAGCAGAACAGCTTTAGAACTGTTAAACCAGGGGGAAAAGGCAGAATTAAAAGTATCCATAATACACCATAAGACCGTGGAAGACCTTTATGAGTATTTACAGTATAGATTTTCCTTTATGCCGATGAAGACCATAGAAATTGGACTTATAGGCTTTATAAACAAAAGGCTTATTATTCCAATTCTCAAAGAGGTTCAAATAGATAAAAACAAGAAGATTGCCCATTTAAGCTCCCGTGAAATAAGAAGGCTATGTAATATATTGACGGATATACGCTTCAATGTAATTGGCAGTAGACCTTGGGATGATGCTCAAGTTACCGCAGGAGGGGTAAAAACAGATGAGATCAATAATTCTACTATGGAGTCCAAGTTGGTTAAGGGCTTGTATTTTGCAGGGGAAATAGTAGATGTAGATGGGGATTGTGGAGGATTTAATCTCCAATGGGCATGGTCATCAGGCTATGTAGCGGGTAAAAATGCTTCTTTAGACTAGATAATTATTGGAGAGGATGAATTCAATGTTTACAATGAACAATAAGTTACAGGAATTATACAATTCAGGAAAGAACATAAGGGTTTCTATAGTTGGAGCAGGGAAAATGGGCAAGGGATTGATAAGTCAGATGTCCAGGATAAAGGCAATGATACCAGCCTTGGTAGTAAATAGGCACGTAGAAAAGGCAGTAGATGCATTGATTTCTACAGGATTTTCAAAAGAGGATATAGTGGTAACCGACTCTCTTGAAGATGCCAACTTTTACTTAGAAAGGGGTAAATTTGTTGTTAGTGAAAATACTGAGCTAGCTACAAGAGCCAATCTTATTGATGTTGTTGTGGATGCAACAGGGGTACCAGAGGTAGGTGCCAATGTGGCACTGGATGCTATTGATAATAGGAAACACATAGTAATGCTCAATGTTGAGACAGATGCGGTCGTGGGGCCTATTCTCTATAGAAAGGCCAAAGAGGCTGGAGTAGTCTATACTGGTACAGCAGGAGATGAACCAGGGGCTACAATGGAATTATATAATTTTGCAGAAGGTTTAGGTTTTGATGTACTTGTCATTGGTAAAGGAAAGAACAATCCTTTAAACGTTTATGTAACTCCTGATATGCTCTATGAGGAAGCCATGAAAAAGGAACTAAAGCCAGGTATGTTAACTGAGTTTGTAGATGGCACCAATACTATGATAGAACTAACATCCCTTGCCAATGCTACGGGATTAATACCAGATATAAGGGGCTGCCATGGTGTGGAAAGTGATTTAAAGAATTTAACCAATATATTGAGTTTAAAGGAAGATGGAGGAGTTTTAAATAGCTATGGCGTAGTGGAATTTGTTAAGGGGATTGCTCCAGGAGTATTTATTATTTTTACTACAGATCAGGAAGAAGTCCATAAGCAATTAAAGTATTTAAGTATGGGTCCTGGTCCTAACTATGTATTGTATAGGCCTTATCATTTAACCTGTTTAGAAACCCCCATAACCATATTTGATGCTTGTTTCTATAAAAAAGCTACTATTGCTCCTGTAAAGGGGCAGGTTGCGGATACGGTTACTGTAGCTAAGAAGGATTTGAAAGTAGGGGATAGGCTAGACAATATTGGTGGATATACAGTATATGGCACCATAGAAAGACATGATATAGCTAAGAAGGAAAACCTGCTTCCAATAGGACTTATTGATGAAAATACTATAGTTAAAAAGGATATAAAGAAGGGGCAGTTTATTACCTACGATATGGTGGAACTAAACAAGGATAAAACTGTATATAAGCTGAGGAGATTACAGGATAAAAATATAGGTTAATAAGCAAACAATATTTTACTGGAGTGGAAATTTGGGTAAAATATATTTAATTATCACTTATGTAGGGGGGATACTATGATTTATATAAGGAACGATGATAATAGACCACAATTTAACCTAGCTTTGGAGCAGTATGTATTTGATAATCTAGATCAGTTTGATGAAATATTCATCTTATGGATAAATGAACCTACAATAGTAGTCGGGAAGAACCAAAATACTATTGAGGAGATTAACTTAGACTATGTTAGAGAGAACAACATTAATGTTGTTAGGAGACTATCTGGTGGTGGAGCTGTATATCATGATTTTGGCAATTTGAACTATACTATAATATCTAAGTCTCAAAAATCTACAGCCTTTAATTTTGAAGCCTTTAGTCGCCCTGTAATAGAAGTACTTGCAAAGCTTGGGGTTAAGGCAGAGTTTACAGGCCGAAATGATATAACCATAGATGGTAAGAAGTTTTGTGGCAATGCCCAGTACATGAAGAAAGGAAAGGTTTTGCATCATGGAGCCATGCTATTTGATACTGACCTAGAAGTGCTTACTAGGGCCTTAAAAGTATCCAAGGACAAAATTGAGTCCAAGGGGGTAAAGTCTGTTAGAAGCAGAGTTACTAATATAAAAGACCATTTAAAGGAAGATATCACCATAGAGGATTTTAAACAGCTTCTACTGGAACATATGAAGGAAAACAATGAGGATTTTAGGGAGTATAAGTTAACTGATGAGGATTATGATAAGATAAACAAGTTGATGGAAGAAAGATATGCAACCTGGGAGTGGAACTTTGGTATATCTCCTGAATTTAATATAGAGAAGTCCGAAAGGTTTAAAACAGGTAAGGTTCAGACCAAGATACATGTGGAAAATGGAATTATAAAAGGTATAAAGATCTATGGAGATTTCTTTGGTAGTGGAGAAATATCTGATGTGGAGAATAAATTTATTGGTGTTAAATACAAAGAGGATGAGATAGAGAAAGTGCTAGATTCTATTGATGTAGGCCATTATTTTTCTGGCATATCAAATAAGGAAATAATGAGATGTATAATTTAATAGCTTGACAAGTTAAACAGTTTTGATGTATATTAATATTCAAAATACATAGGAACATGCGATGATGAAGAGAGTAGTAAAAGAATTCATTATACAGAGAAATAATCGCTTGGTGAGAGATTATTAATGAATCCTTTTACGAAGATCACTTCGGAGCATAGCATCTGAAATAGCAGTAGGATGTTACGCTTAGTGCGTTATACTAAAAGGAGAGGTAAGGTATGTATTTTTGCCTTACAAGATGGGTGGTACCGCGGAATTAATCCGTCCCTAAGTATATTTTACTTAGGGACTTTTTTTATGAAAAATATCTAGAAAGGATGAATACTATGAAGAGATTTCCAGAATTGTCAAATCAACCCGTAAGCCAACGAGAAATGAAGATTTCTGAGTACTGGGAAAAGATAGACTTACTTCATAAATCTGTTGAAACTAGGGATGAAAACAAGCCCTATATCTTCTACGAAGGACCTCCTACAGCTAATGGTAAGCCTGGAATTCACCATGTTATGGCTAGAACTCTTAAGGATTTAGTATGTAGATATAAGACCATGGAAGGATATCAGGTCAAGAGGAAGGCTGGTTGGGATACCCATGGATTGCCTGTAGAAATTGAAGTAGAAAAGATGTTAGGCATTGATAACAAGTATGAAATTGAGGAATACGGAATAGAGAAGTTTAATGAAAAGTGTAGGGAATCCGTATTTCAATATGAGAAATTGTGGAGAGAAATGACCACCAGAATGGCCTATGAGATTGATATGGATAATCCATATATAACCTTAAATAATGATTATATAGAATCTGTATGGTGGATATTGGATAAATTCTTTAAAGAAGGATTCATATATGAAGGCCATAAGATACTACCCTACTGCCCGAGATGTGGAACAGGCCTTGCCTCCCATGAAGTAGCTCAGGGCTATGAAGAAATCAAAACAGAAACTGTAGTTGCTAAGTTTAAAGTAAAAGATAAGGACAATGAATACTTTTTAGCATGGACTACAACACCCTGGACGTTACCAAGTAATGTTTGTTTGGCAGTAAATCCTGATGTTAAATACTTAAAGGTGAGACAAAATGAAGAAATATACTATGTAGCAGAAGCCCTAGCAGACCAAGTGTTGGGAGAAGACTATGAAGTAATGGAAAAGTTAACTGGAAAAGATTTGGAATACATGGAATACGAGCAGCTTATTCCTTTTATAGAGGTTGATAAAAACAAGAAAGCCTTCTTTGTAACAGTGGCTGACTATGTAACTACAGAGGATGGTACTGGAATTGTCCACACTGCACCCGCCTTTGGAGAAGATGATTACAATACAGGAGTTAGATATAATTTACCTATGTTACAACCTGTAGATGATGAAGGTAAGTTTACAGATACTATCTGGAAAGGCCAATTTGTAATGGATGTAGATCCAGAAATCATCCAATGGTTGAGAGAAAATGGAAAGCTCTATAAAAAACAAAAAGTAGCTCATAATTATCCCCATTGCTGGAGATGCCGTACTCCTCTAATATACTATGCAAGGCCTAGTTGGTATATAGAGATGACCAAGCTAAAGGATAAACTAATTGAGAACAATAATGGCGTTAATTGGTATCCAGCCTTTGTTGGAGAAAAGAGATTTGGCAACTGGTTGGAGAACCTAAATGACTGGGCTATATCAAGAAGTAGATACTGGGGAACTCCACTTCCAATATGGAGATGTACAGACTGTGGCCATGTGGACAGTGTAGGTTCTAGGAAGGAATTGATAGAAAGGGCTATTGAAGAAATAGATGAATCCATTGAACTTCACAGACCTTATGTAGACCATATCCACTTTAAATGTGAAAAATGTGGAGGTACAATGGAGAGGGAAAAGGATGTTATAGACGTATGGTTTGATAGTGGTGCAATGCCCTTTGCACAGCATCATTACCCCTTTGAGAACAAGGAGAACTTCGATAAGCTGTTCCCAGCAGACTTTATATGCGAAGGTATAGACCAAACTAGAGGATGGTTCTATTCATTGATTGCCATATCCACCTTTGTAACAGGCAAGTCCCCTTACAAAAATGTATTGGTTAATGACTTAGTACTGGATAAGGATGGCAAAAAGATGTCAAAATCAAGGGGTAATACAGTGGATCCCTTTGAACTATTCGACAAATATGGTGCTGATGTTTTAAGATGGTATCTAATCTATGTGTCTCCACCATGGACACCAACAAGGTTTGATGAAGAAGGCTTAAAGGAAGTAGAGAGCAAGTTCTTCAGAAGCTTAAGAAATGTATATAATTTCTTCTCCCTATATGCTAATACAGATAATATAGATCCAAGGGAATTCTTCATCGAATATGAAAAGAGAGAAGAAATAGATAAATGGATTCTTTCCAAATACAACAACCTTATAAAACAGGTTAAGGAAGATATGGACCAATTTGAGTTGACAAGAGTGGTTAGAGCTATACAAGAATTTGTAGTTGAAGACCTATCTAACTGGTATATAAGACGTACTAGAAGACGCTTCTGGTCAACAGAATTAGATGATAGCAAAAAGTCTGTTTATAACACTACCTATGAAATTCTAATAGGTGTATGTAAGATGATAGCACCATTTGTACCCTTTATTTCAGAAGAAATATACAGAAGCTTGACAGGCAATGAATCAGTACACCTAGATTACTATCCAGAAGCTAATGAAGATTTAATTGACCTAGAAATAGAAGAAAGAATGGACTTAGTAAGGGAATTGGTAAGGCTAGGTAGAGCTTCAAGAGAAGAAGTAAAGATAAAGGTTCGTCAACCATTAAAAGAGGTCTTAATAGATGGTAAGTACGAAGATATGATTAAGGATCTAGTTCCCCTTATAAAAGAGGAATTAAATGTTAAAGATGTAGTCTTTGAGAAGGATCTAAGTCAGTTTATGAACTACTCCTTGAAACCAAACTTTAAAGTAGTAGGACCTGTATTAGGATCAAAGGTTAAATCCTTTGCTAAGGCATTAAATGAGCTTGATTCTCACGAGGTTGTCAGAAGGTTAGATGAGGATGGAAAGATGACCTTGCATTTAGATGGTGAGGATATAGAGATTACAAAGGATTACGTAATGGCTACTATATCTGCAAAAGAAGGCTTTGACGTAGCCATGGAAAACAATCTGTTTGTGATTCTTGATACAACCCTAACAAAGGATTTATTAAACGAGGGATATGCTAGAGAGTTCATTTCAAAAGTTCAGCAGATGAGAAAGGCTAATGGTTACGATGTTTTAGATAATATTAACATCTACTATGATGGTAATGATGAGATAAAAGAAGCTGTAGAGCTATTTGAAGACTATATCAAGTCTGAAACACTAGCCTTGTCTATAAGCAGAGTAGAAGATGATTCCCTCGAAAAACAGGATCTAAATGGTCATATGACTGGAATAAAATTAGAGAAGGTACAAGAATAAAACCCTTAAATAAGGGTTTTATTCTTAAATTTCTTATATTATGAATAATGAATTCAGAATTTATGTTATAATAGAATTATCTGAAAAAATTAATAATTAATTCACATACTTACCAAAAACACTATGAACAAGGGCTATTTCATGATATAATCAAAAAAGGTAGCTACATAAAGTTGGACTTAAAGGGCTTAATATATTATAAGTCTTTTAATAAATACAAAATGTTGGCTAAGGGGGAAATCTAATGAAAGTATACAAAACTGAACAAATAAGAAACTTAGCATTAATTGGGCATGGTAGTAGTGGAAAAACAACTTTAACTGAAGCACTGTTGTTTGCAACTGGCGTAACAAAAAGACCTGGTAGAGTTGATGATGGGAACACTATGTCAGACTTTGACAAAGAAGAAATTTCGCGAAAAGTTTCAATTGGAACTGCTGTAATACCCGTAGAATGGCAGGATACTAAGTTTAATTTATTGGACACTCCTGGCTATTTTGATTTTGTTGGTGATGTTTATAGTGCGCTTAGGGCAAGTGAAAGCGCTTTAATATTGGTAGATGCATCAGCAGGCGTTGAAGTAGGTACAGAGAAAGCTTGGAAGCATACCCAAGAATACAATCTTCCAAAGGCTATATTTGTAAATAAGATAGACAAAGAAAATGTTAATTTTAACAAGGTCTTAGATGATATTAGAAACACCTTTGGAGATAAGGTTTTGCCATTTACACTGCCTATAGGAGAAGCTGAGAATTTTAAGGGAATAGTAGATGTAATAGAAGAAGTAGCCTATGAATACAATGGTAAGGATTCAACAAAGGTTGATATACCTGCAGATATAAAGGATGAAATTCAAGCTATAAAAGAGCAATTAATGGAAAGGATAGCGGAAACAGATGAAGAATTGATGGAAAAGTATTTTGAAGGTGAAGCTTTCACAGATGAAGAGATTAAAAAAGGAATTAGGCTTGCAGTAAAAAATGGAGACTTAATTCCATTGCTTGTCGGTTCAGCTGAAAAGATCATGGCTGTTGATACTATTTTAAATCTATTCAAGAATTTCATGCCAAGTCCATTAAATATTGATGTAAGCATCGGTTATAAGAATGACGAAAAAGTCGAAAGGAAACTAGATGTAAATCAACCATTTTCAGCAATAGTATTTAAAACTATTGTAGACCCATTCGTAGGAAAACTATCCCTATTCAAGGTATTATCAGGAAAACTCACAAAAGATCAAGAAATCTATAATGCAAGTAAAGAGAGAAGTGAAAAATTAGGTGGACTATTTGTACTAAGAGGTAAGAATCAACTAGAAGTATCAGAAATAGTAGCTGGGGATATTGGTGCAACGGCAAAGCTACAACTAACCCAGACAGGAGATACTTTATGTGACAAGTCCAATCAAATAGTATACGATAGAATCCAATACCCAGAACCAACATTGTTCTTAGCTGTAGAGCCAAAGGCTAAAGGAGATGACGAAAAGATCAGTGCTGCTTTAAATAGGCTTACAGAAGAGGATCCATCCTTTATTGTAAATAGAAATGCAGAAACTAAACAGCTGTTAATGGGCGGCCAAGGCAACATGCAGCTTACCGTTATAGTGGATAAATTGAAAAATAATTTTGGGGTAGATGTAAGCTTAAGCAAACCAAAAGTTGCTTATAGGGAAACTATTAGAGGAACAGCTAGTGTACAAGGTAAGCATAAGAAGCAATCTGGTGGAGCTGGACAGTATGGAGATGTTCACATAAGATTTGAGCCTTGTGAAGAGGAATTCATATTTGCAGAAGAAGTATTTGGAGGAGCAGTACCTAGAAACTTCTTCCCAGCAGTTGAAAAGGGATTGAGAGAATCTTTAGAGCATGGAGTACTTGCAGGATATCCAGTTGTAAATGTAAAGGCAACCTTGTTTGATGGTTCCTATCACCCAGTAGACTCTAATGAAATGGCCTTTAAGATTGCTGCATCTTTAGCTTTTAAGAAGGGAATGGAACAAGCTAACCCAGTATTATTAGAGCCTATTATGAGAGTAGAAATATTGGTACCAGAAGATTACATGGGAGATATAATGGGAGATATGAATAAGCGTAGAGGCAGAATTTTGGGTATGGAACCACAAAATGATGGGTATCAGTTAGTTGTTGCAGAAGCACCCCAAGCCGAATTATTTGAATACGCCATAGATTTGAGGAGTATGACTCAAGCAAGAGGAAGCTTCAAGATGGAATTCATTAGATATGAAGAAGTACCAGGCAACATTGCTGAAAAGATAATAGAAGAAGCAAAAGCTGAAAAACAATAGGGATTATAAAGGGTCTTCATCTGTATTTATGCAGAATGAAGGCCTTTTTTTATTTTAATGATTTATTAAAAAGGGTATTGATATATTAAGAAAGCATATGATAATATAATAAAGAGCAAAGAAAGTCAAAGTCAAATATAATAATAAAGGAGTGATAACTTGCCTAGGCTGAGCAACTTAATAGAAAGATTTATCAAGGAGATGTTAAATGAAGCGGAAGATGGAATAATAGAAATAGGAAGAAATGAAATGGCACAGCGTTTTGGATGTGCTCCCTCTCAGATAAATTATGTATTGACAACAAGATTTACTCCTTACAATGGATACTATATAGAGAGTAGAAGGGGTGGTGGCGGATATATTAAAATAATGAAAATAGCCTTTAATGAAGAGCCAAAAGCCAGGAGTCTAATAAAAGAAGCAGTGGGAGATTCCATAACCAAAAATAAGGCTTATCATATTATTAAGGGCTTAAGAGAACAGGGCATGATCACCGAAAGGGAAGAAGCTATAATGAAGGCTTCCATTGAAGATACCGCTTTATCAGAAGTAAATATTGACAGGAATAAGCTAAGGGCGGACATATTAAAGAATATGATTCTTGTTCTTTTCAGATGAGAGGAGGGAATGACCATTGTTATGTGAAATATGTAAAAAAAATCAAGCTACTGTACATTATACCAAGATAATAAATGGCAAGATAGAGGAATTAAATGTGTGTGAGGAATGTGCAGCCAACAGCGGCGAGTTTAGCTTTGATAATCCCTTTTCCTTCCACAAGCTATGGACAGGATTAATTGAAGGCTTTCATGATAATAAGCAAAAACAGTCGGTTGATAATTTAACCTGTTCCTTTTGCGGATTAGATTATTCCCAGTTTAGAAAAACAGGGAAGTTTGGATGTAGTAAGTGTTATGAAGTATTTGAAGACCAATTAGTACCCTTGTTTAAAGGGATACATGGTCATGATAAGCATGAAGGCAAGGTTCCTATTAGGGCTAATAAAAAGGTTGCTAATGAAAGGAAGATTGAGAAGCTTAAGGTAAGGTTAAATGAACTAGTACAGAAAGAAGCCTTTGAAGAGGCAGCCAAGGTAAGAGACCAAATTAGAGAACTGGAAAAAAGCTTAGGGGATAATAGGGAGTGATAGGATGGCAAAATGGATAGAAGGAAATGGACAGTATAAAGATGTGGTGGTAAGCACCCGGATAAGAATAGCAAGAAATTTAGACAACTATCGTTTTCCACATAAGATGAGCGTTGAAGAATCAGAGAGGTTGACCCAAGAGATTTTAGATGTGATGAAGAATATCCCTAGTGATGTAAGCTATAAGTTTTATAAGATAAATGCTTTAACCTTAACTGACAGAATTGCATACATTGAAGAGCATCTTATAAGTCCAGGACTAATACAAAAACCAGATCACAGCAGCTTTTTATTAAGGGATGATGAAAAGGCAACTATAATGATAAATGAAGAGGACCATTTAAGGATCCAGGTCTTGCTTCCCGGTCTAAACTTTGAAGAGGGCTGGAATGGGATAAATCAAATTGATGACTTTCTTGAGGGTTACTTAGAATATGCCTACGATGATAGGTTTGGATATTTAACAGCCTGCCCTACCAATGTAGGCACTGGCCTTAGGGTTTCTGCCATGGTACACATACCCTGCCTATCCATGATCGGCCATGTGGATGACATGATAAGGGGATTCAACAAGATTGGGCTGACTGTTAGAGGAATCTATGGGGAAGGTACTGAAGCTGCCGGGGATCTTTATCAAATATCCAATCAGGTGACCTTGGGAGAAGATGAAGAGGAGATAATAAGGAAGTTAAAAAATGTAATATATCAGATAATTAACAAGGAAAGATATGTAAGGGATGATTTATTAAAGAAGAAAAGATATGAAATAGAGGATAAGATATTTAGGTCCTATGGGCTACTTAAATATGCAAGGAAAATATCTTCCAAAGAAGCTATGAAACATCTTTCCAATGTAAGGTTGGGAAAAGAAATGGGTATAATTAAAGATATGGAATTTAAGCAAATTGAAAGCTTAATGATAGAAATACAACCAGGATCCATACAAAGGATATTTAAAAGGGAATTAGACGACAATGAAAGAGATATAATGAGGGCCAAACATATTAGAGAAAAGATATAGCATAGGAGGGATAGTATGGCAATGTTTGGTAGGTTTACTGAAAGGGCTCAAAAAGCAATCTTATTAGCTCAGGAAGAGGCTAAAAGATTAAATCATAACTATGTAGGTACAGAGCATATATTACTAGGACTTATAGCCGAATCAGAAGGTATTGCTGCTAAGGTATTGAATCAGGCAGGAGTGGACTTAGAAAAGGCTAGAAATGAAGTTGTTAATATTATTGGAGAAGGCAGTTTTGAAGTAGATATTATGGGCTTTACTCCCAGAACAAAGAGAATATTTGAATTAAGTTTTTTACAAGCTAGAAATTTAGGACATAACTATGTTGGAACAGAACATATCCTATTAGGATTACTAGAAGAAAATGAAGGAGTTGCTATAGCAGTATTAAGAAATCTTGGAGTTGATATAAGAATGGTACAAGAAAACATCATAAAAATGCTAACTGATAGTCAATCTAAGCAAGCATTTGCTCAAAAAGGTGGCAAGAGCAATACACCTAACCTAGACAAATATGGTAGGGATTTGACCAAGCTTGCTAGGGATGGAAAGATAGACCCGGTTATTGGAAGGAAAAAGGAAATAGAAAGGGTAATTCAGATATTAAGCAGAAGAACAAAAAACAACCCGGTGCTTATTGGAGAACCTGGAGTAGGGAAAACAGCTATTGCTGAGGGATTAGCACAAAAAATTGTAGAAGGTGAAGTACCAGAGATTATACGTGATAAGAGAATTATTACCTTAGATCTACCAGGTATGATTGCTGGCTCTAAGTATAGGGGAGAGTTTGAGGAGAGGTTAAAATCAACATTAGCAGAATTAAGAGATAATGGAGATGTTATCTTGTTTATAGATGAACTCCACACTATCGTTGGAGCAGGAGCAGCTGAAGGGGCAATAGATGCTTCCAATATATTAAAACCCATATTAGCCAGAGGAGAAATACAAGTAATAGGAGCAACTACCATTGATGAATACAGAAAGTATATAGAAAAGGATGCGGCTTTAGAAAGAAGATTCCAGCCTGTAATGGTAGAAGAGCCTACTGTAGAGGATACTGTTAAAATTCTACTTGGATTAAGGGATAGGTATGAAGCCCATCATGGAATCAAGATTTCTGATGAGGCCATTAAGGCAGCAGCTGAACTGTCCAATAGGTATATTACTGATAGATTTTTACCAGATAAGGCCATAGACTTAATAGATGAAGCTTCTTCCATGGTAAAGATCAATTCCTATGTGGCTCCTGATGGATTAAAGGATTTAGAAGAAAAGTTAGAAGAACTATTACAGGAAAAAGAAGAGGCTATAAATACTCAAAATTTTGAAAAAGCAGCCCAAATAAGGGATAAGGAAAAGCAGATAAGACAGCAATTAGAAGAAGAGAAAAACAGATGGCAGAAGGAGAAGCAAAATACAAGTTTAACTTTAGAATATGACGATATAGCCAAGGTTGTTTCTGATTGGACAGGAGTACCAGTAAGCAAGATGACTGTTGAAGAAAGCCAGAAGCTGTTAAATCTTGAAGAAGAACTTCATAAGAAAGTGGTTGGCCAAAAACAAGCTGTAGAAGCAGTGTCCAACGCCATTAGAAGAGCAAGGGTAGGACTTAAAAATCCAAGCAAGCCAGTGGGTACGTTTATATTTGTAGGTCCTACAGGAGTAGGAAAGACCTACCTAGCTAAATCCTTGGCTGAGATCTTATTTGGTGATGAAGAAGCAATGATTAGAATTGATATGAGTGAATATATGGAGAAGCATTCAGTATCTAAGCTTATTGGCTCCCCTCCAGGGTATGTAGGATATGATGAGGGAGGTCAGCTGACAGAAGCTGTTAGAAGGAAGCCTTACTCTGTAGTCTTATTCGATGAAATTGAAAAAGCCCATCCAGATGTGTTTAATATGATGTTGCAAATACTTGACGATGGAAGATTGACAGATTCAAAGGGACGTACAGTTAGCTTTAAAAATACCATAATCATAATGTCTTCCAATGTAGGGGCTACTACTATTAGGAAGCAAAATGTATTAGGTTTTACTGCTCAAGATGAAAAACAAAAAGAAGAATATGAAAGAATGAAAGAAACCATAATGGAGGAGCTGAAGAAAACCTTCAGGCCAGAATTCTTAAACAGGGTAGATGAGGTAATAGTCTTCCATTCATTAAAGGAAGAAGATGTGAAGAAGATAGTAACCATAATGGTTAGAGATTTAGAAGAGAGAATGAAGAAACTTGATGTGGATATAGAAGTTACTGAAGCAACCATTAATGAGATAAGTAAACAAGGCTTTGATCCAGTATATGGGGCAAGACCTCTTGAAAGGACAATTACAAAGATGATAGAGGACCGATTGGCAGAAGAGATATTAAAAGGAAACCTATCAAAGGATGATAAGATAATAATAGATTTTAAGGAAGATAAGTTGGTTTTTGAAAAAGGTAATATATAGCAAGCAACAAGAAAGGTCGTAGATTTAATCTATGACCTTTCTTGTTGGGAAAGATATAATCTCCAACATGCTACATATGCTATAATAGTAAAAAAGACTGAGCGAGGAGGAAAAATGAAGACAAGGACTGTTTATAGGTGTACAAATTGTGGATATGAAGCTGCAAAGTGGGCAGGAGTTTGCCAACAGTGTGGAACTTGGAATAGTATGGAGGAAGTTGAAGTTGGTATCAGTAAAAAGCAATCAGCTAACAAAAGGCAAAGTGTAAGCCCTGTAAGGCTATCTGAGATAGATGTGGATAGCAGCCAAAGGATAGTAACCAGCATAGATGAGTTTAATAGAGTACTGGGTGGAGGCATTGTAAAAGACTCTGTTACAATATTGAGTGCACGTCCTGGGGCTGGTAAATCCACTTTACTGCTCCAAATATCCAGTGATATTGCAAAGAATGGGTATAAGGTTTTATATGCATCAGGAGAAGAAAGTGAATCCCAGATTAGAAATAGATCTTTAAGGATCTTGAAGGATATATCTGATAACATATGGATTTTATCTGATATGAGCATGAACAATGTGTTAAAGTCCATAGAGAAGGTAGACCCAGATTTGATAATCATAGATAGTATACAGACTTTTGTTTTAGAGGAGTTTGATTCTAGGGCAGGTTCTCCTACACAGACTATAGAATGTGCCAATGCATTAGTAGATGTAGCAAAGAATAAGAATAGGCCGAGGGCAGTCATAATGGTAGGCCATATGACAAAGGCAGATGAGATGGCAGGTCTTAGAACCTTAGAACATCTAGTAGATACGGTAATATATCTTGAGGGAGAAAGTGATGAACAGTTAAGAACCTTGATTTCAACAAAAAATAGGTTTGGAAGGACTGGAGAAATCGGATTGTTTTCCATGGAGGAGGAGGGCCTCTTCCCAATAGAGGACCCCTCAGAGTATTTCACTACTAAGAGGGATGCTGGTCAATTGGTTCCAGGAGCAGCCCTGTCTGTTATGAAGGAAGGATCTAGACAATTGATAATAGAAATAGAGAGCCTGGTATCTCAATCCTACACCCCATATCCTTCTAGGATTGGGGAATGCCTAAGAAAGGATCAGTTAAATACTTTGATTTCCATCTTAGAGCAGCGAGGAGGAGTAAACCTTTATGATAAAAACGTGGTAATCAAGGTGACAGGAGGATTAAGGTTAAGAGAGCATTCTGCAAACTTGGCGGTAATCATGAGTATAGCCTCGTCTGTGTTTAAAAAAGGTATCCCTGGAGATGTGGCATTTATTGCAGATGTTGGTCTAACGGGAGAATTAAAAAGGGTACCTTCCATTGATACTAGAATCAAGGAACTGGACAGGATGGGATTTAATAGAGTGATTATACCCAAAGACAGCTTGAAGCAGAAGTTAGACTTGAATAATATTGAGATAATAGAGTTTAGGTATTTAACCGAAGTATTAGATTTTATGTTTTCCTAATCTAAAAGAATTATAGAATTGAATCTTTGTAAAATCCATATAATATCTTACAAGAATGAGCATGGAGGATATTATATGGATTTTGAATTATATGAAATTCTCAAGTTAGTAGCTCCAGGAACACCACTAAGGGCAGGTCTGGATAATATTCTTAAGGCCAAGAGAGGAGCCCTAATAGTAATAGGCAATAATAAGGAAGTGCTAGATATTGCTCAGGATGGATTTTATATAAACTGTGAATACACACCTTCAAATCTTTATGAACTAGGTAAAATGGATGGGGCAATTATCATAAGTAGTGATTTGAAAAGAATACTTTATGCAAATGTAAAGCTGTATCCCTGCCATAGGATCCAGTCCAAGGAAACGGGGACCCGTCATAAAACAGCGGAACAGGTGGCAAAGCAGACGGGGGCTCTAGTAATAGCTGTTTCTGAAAGAAGGCATATCATTACTCTATATAAGTCGGATATAAAATATGTATTAAAGGATATAAATGAAATAATCAACAAGACCAGCCAAGCTGTAAAGACCCTTGAAAAGTACAAGGATATATTAGATGAATCAATTGATAATCTAACCTGTTTAGAGATCAAGGATGCTGTTACTTTAAATGACGTGACTTATGTCATACATAGAATGGAAATGTTATGGAGGATAGTGAATGAAATAAACCTTTATATTGCTGAACTAGGCATAGAAGGAAGACTATTTAACATGCAGGTCATGGAATCTGTAAGAGGCCTTCCAGCAGAAAGGATTAACATATTGAAGGATTATATTAATCCAGAAAACAGGGATCATGTGGAGGTTTTAAAGGAGATAAGTCAGTTGAAGCTAGAGGAGCTATTGGACTTAGAGCTTATTGCAAATATCTTAGGCTATGAAAAGGGAAGTGATTCTTTGGAGTTAAAGCTTAGGCCTAAGGGCTATAGAATACTTAGCAAAATATACAACATACCTGCTAGTGTTATAGAGAACATAGTATCCACCTTTGGAAACCTTGCAAACATTATGAAAGCCTCTAGTAAGGACTTGGAGTTGGTAGACGGAGTTGGTAGGGTTAGGGCAGCAAGGGTATTAGAGGTGATAGGGGAGATCCAAGAAGGGTCTATAAAGAAATGCTAAGGCAATAGCCTTAGCATTTTATTTAAGACTGAATATTCCTAGGGTTTTAATATTGTTATATTCTTTAATAATAGCTTCTGATAAATCAATATCCAAGACATTGCATAGAGCGGATAGATAAAACATACAAGTGCCTATTTCTTCTTCAATTATTTCTTTACAGTTAGGACAAAGCTCCCCCTCAATATGGCTTTTCATAATATTTTTTGCTTCATTTAGCGAATCCATGTTATAGTTTTGCCTAGTTGCATGAACTTCTATACATCCGCAAGAAGTAACGGATTTGGCTACAGCCCTATTAATCCTATTGGTATACTCATTTAACTTTGTTGTTATATCTAAAATACTTTTATGCCTTATAAGCACATCATCCACTTGTTTTTGAAAATCACTACAGCTTAAGCTATCCTGAATCTTTATTGTGTTTAAATTTGTGTCCATATAGCCACCCCTGTCAATACATTATTTATTATCTTTAATTATACAGATTGAGACAAGTTGTTGTCAAATATTTCTGATAATATTATTGTGATATTATTATTTTAAAAAATATAAGAAATAAATGGTTGACAATGCGATTGAGTCTATGATAGAATAATATCTTTACTTTTATTCCGTATTATTGTATAATATAAAATATGGAAGAAGTAAATAGGAGGTTGAGGTATGTTTAATATCGGAGACAAGATCGTATATCCTATGCATGGTGCAGGCATAATAGAAGGGATAGAAGAAAAAGAGATACTTGGGGAAAAAAGAAAATATTATATAATGAAAATGCCTATTGGTGATATGAGTGTTATGATACCCGTTGATAGTGTGGATGAAATTGGAGTTAGAGAGATAATAAGCAATGAAGAGATTAGTAAGGTTATAAATATACTAAAGGGAGAAATGACCCATATGCCTCAAAATTGGAATAGAAGGTATAGAGCAAATATGGAAAAGATAAAATCTGGTGATATATTTGAAATAGCCGTTGTAGTTAGGAATCTAATGTTAAGAGATGCTGAAAAGTCTCTATCTACAGGGGAGAGAAAGATGCTAAACAGTGCTAAGCAAATACTTATAAGTGAAATTGTATTATCTACTGAATACACTCAAGAGGAAACGGAAAAACTGATTGATGAAGCTGTTAATTGTGTATAGGAAAATTCAATATTGAAATAAGTTATATATTTTGGTTAAATGGTAATAAATATATTATGGGAGGTGAATAGATGATAGATAGAGTAATAAAAGGTACTATCGCACTAGTTGGACTCTTGATTGGTTATGGTGTAGCTTCCAGTATTGCAGTGCTGGATATCTTGAGTCTAGATGACAAGGGATGGGTAAAGTTATTTTTTTATGTAGGAGTAAGTTTAATCTTTGGAATCATATTTTTCTTATTATCCCCTAGAATAAAAAATGGCGGCAGAAAAATTATAAAGTTTATTGAAGTAGAGCTTCAGGATGTTTCCATATATGAAATAATCATAGGAACAATAGGTTTTATTTTTGGCTTAATAATTGCTTATTTACTAAGTCAACCCTTTTATAAACTACAAATCCCATACCTAGGAGTTGCCATATCCATAATCCTTTATGTGGCATTTGGTTATTTAGGAATAAAAATACCAGTTAGGAAAAAAGAAGATATAATGAATTTGTTTACAAATCTAAAGAAAAATGTTACAAAGGATAAAACAAGTAAAAAGCAACCTTTCTGTCCTAAGGTACTGGATACAAGTGTAATAATAGATGGAAGAATAGCAGATATACTAAAAAGTGGCTTTATTGAAGGCCCTTTAGTAATACCAGAGTTTGTACTGGAAGAACTTCAACATATAGCTGACTCTTCAGATTCACTGAAGAGAAATAGGGGAAGAAGAGGCTTGGACATATTAAATAGAATACAGAAGGAATTGAATATAGAAGTAATAATTGATGATAAAAAATTTGATGATATTAAAGAGGTAGATACCAAGCTGTTGAAGTTAGCTCAAGCAATCAATGGAAAGATAATAACAAATGATTACAATTTGAACAAGGTGGCTGAAGTTCAAAGCATTGAAGTGTTGAATATAAATGAGCTAGCGAATGCCGTCAAACCTATCGTATTACCAGGAGAAGAAATGGTAGTTCAAGTGATTAAAGATGGAAAGGAATCTGGCCAAGGATTAGCTTACTTAGATGATGGTACTATGATTGTTGTAGAAAGTGGAAAGAAGCATATTGGAGAAACAATAGATGTACTTGTGACAAGTGTCCTACAGACTTCAGCTGGTAGGATGATATTCGCAAAACCTAAAACCTTAGTTGATAAGGCAATATAAAGTAAGACATAAAAAAGCACTCTGTAAAAGAGTGCTTTTTATATTCATATTAATATGCTTTAGCAGTATAAACCATTGTAGTTGCCTTTTTACCACACATAGGACAAGTATCCCCAATGTGTTCTTGTTCGAAAGGTATACATCTGATAGTTGCTCCTGTATCAGCCTTCAATTTATCCTCGCATTCATCATTCTCACACCACATGGTTTTCACAAATCCAGGATTTTCTTTGAAGATCCTCTTGATCTCATCATAGTCTACTGTAGCATAAGTCTTCTTTTCTCTATTTTCAAGTGCCATTTTAAACATTGTATTTTGGATGTCTTCTAGAACTTCCTCAATTTTTTCCTCTAGGTTGTCTAATGGCAATGTAAACTTCTCTAATGTATCCCTTCTAACAGCTGTTACTTGATTATTTTCTATATCTCTTGGTCCCATTTCTAGTCTTAATGGAACACCCTTCATTTCCCACTCATTAAATTTCCATCCAGCACTATATTCTTCTCTGTCATCTAGTTCAACCCTGAACTTGTCTTCAAGTTGTTTCTTCAATTCATAGGCTTTATCAAGTACTCCTTCTTTATGAGTAGCAATTGGTATGATAACAACTTGAATTGGTGCAATTCTTGGAGGCATCTTCAATCCTCTATTATCTCCGTGAACCATGATCAAGCCACCAATTAATCTGGTAGATATACCCCAGGAAGTACTCCAGCCATATTTCAATTCTCCATCTCTATCTAAGAAGGTGATATCAAACATCTTAGCAAAGTTTTGACCTAAGTTATGGGAAGTTCCAGCTTGAAGAGCTTTACCGTCGTGCATCATTGCTTCCATTGTATAAGTTCTATCAGCACCAGCAAAGGTTTCCTGTTTACTCTTAGCTCCCAATATTACAGGCATAGCCAATTCATCTTCGGCAACTTGTCTGTAGATCTCTAACATTTGTAGTGTTTCTTCTTGGGCTTCTTCATATGTAGCATGAACAGTATGGCCTTCTTGCCATAAGAATTCTGCAGTTCTTAAGAAGGGCCTTGTCGTCTTTTCCCATCTAACTACGTTACACCATTGATTTATCAGTACTGGTAAATCTCTATAGGATTTAATCCATTTTGAATACATGGTACATATAATGGTTTCAGAAGTAGGCCTTATAAATAGTCTTTCTGTAAGTTCTTCTGAACCTCCATGAGTTACCCATAGTACTTCAGGAGCGAAACCTTCAAAGTGAGAAGCTTCTTTTTCTAGGAAACTTTCAGGAATGAGAAGTGGGAAATAAGCATTTTTGTGACCAGTCTTCTTAAATCTCCAATCTGTAACTCTTTGGATACCTTCCCATACGCTAAATCCATATGGCTTTATAACCATACATCCTCTTACGGGAGAGTAGTCTACCATATCAGTTTTTAAGATTACATCAGTGTACCATTGGGAAAAATTTTCCTCCATAGGTGTTATTTCTTTAACAAACTTTTGCTCGTTATTCGAGTTACCCATTTCCATCACCTCATAGTTATTTATATTGATATATTATTATTAGTGATATGATATTTTTACATTATAGCGATATATTGTTTAAATGTTAAAGATTATTATATACCATTATAAAAGTATCGTCAATAATAAGAATCTTAAATAACAATCCAGCTACCTTTTTATATATAAATAGTAAAAATGTGGTTCTTATTATTATGTTCATTTTTACACAATATATTAGGGATTTTATTAATTTGTTTGATGTTTTTGTTAACTATGCTATAATATTCAAGAGGTGAAGCACATGTATAAAAATCAATATATTTCCGCTATAATTGCAGCTGCAGGCATGAGCAACAGAATGAAAAGCAAAATCAACAAGCAATTTATAAATATAAATGGCAAGCCTATACTGGCTCACACTTTAGAGAAATTCCAAAGGTGTAAATTTATAGATGAAATAATAGTAGTAGCAAAAGAAGATGAGATAAGCTATTGCAAGAAGGAAATAGTTAGAAGATATGGATTCAATAAGGTTACAAAGATTGTCCGTGGAGGAAAAGAAAGGCAGGATTCTGTATATAATGGTATCTTAGCATTAAATAGCAAAACCGATATAGTAGTATCCCATGATGGAGCAAGACCTTTTGTCAAGATTAAAAATATTGTTGATAGTATAAAGGGAGCAGAAAAGTATGGTGCTTGTGTTATTGCTACCCCTGTCAAGGATACTATTAAATTTGTTAAAGATGATCAAAATATTGATCATACACCAAATAGAGATGTTCTATGGGCTGCTCAAACTCCCCAGTCATTTAGAAGAGAAATATTGATGGAAGGTTATAAAAAGGCCATAGAAGATAATTTTATAGGAACTGATGATAGTGTATTAGTGGAAAGACTAGGAATAGATGTGAAGATAGTGATGGGAAGCTATGAAAACATTAAGATAACTACACCAGAAGATATTATAATAGCAGAATCCATGTTGAAGGATAGAGTTCGAATATATTCTAGGAAAGAGTTCATTTTAAACACAAGGTAAGGTGAAATAGATGAAAGTAGGCATAGGTTATGATGTTCATAGGTTGGTAGAAGGAAGAAGGTTGATCATTGGAGGAGTTGATATTCCCTTTGAAAGAGGCTTACTTGGCCATTCTGATGCAGATGTATTAACTCATGCTATCATGGATAGTATCTTAGGAGCCTTGGGACTAGGGGATATTGGTAAGCATTTCCCCGATACTGATGCAGAGTACAAGGATATTTCTAGTCTAATACTCCTAAAGAGGGTATATGATATTATGAAAGAAGAAAACTATACAATTGGCAATATTGATGCCATAATAGTTGCCCAAAGGCCTAAGATGGCTCCCTATATAGAAGATATGAAAGAAAAGATAGCAGGTGTCTTAAATGTACCTAAGGAGAAAATAAACATTAAGGCTACAACTACAGAAATGTTAGGTTTTGTAGGCAAAGAAGAAGGCTTAGCTGCCTACAGCATATGCTCAATAGTACCTATCGATAAATAATCAAAAAATTGACAATCTATTTATCTTTTGATATTCTGTATATATGGAAAACATAGCCATATTATCTATAATCCCATAGAATAAAGAGCTGTAAGTAAACAAAACTAGATAAATCTTTCGTCTCATGTACATGAGATGAAAGTTTTTATTATATTTTGCGAAAATTTCATAAATTATATTGTTTATAGGGAAAGGGAAGACTTTTATTTGCAAAAGCATAATTAATATAGGGCTTTCGTGTTTGGTAAGCAAGATATAATTTGTTGCGGTTTCAAATACTAATTCTGAGGAGGAATAAATATGAGAATGTCTAGACTGTACATGCCAACCTTAAGAGAAGTTCCATCAGAAGCGGAAGTTCCAAGTCATCAATTACTACTTAGAGCAGGAATGATTAGAAGAATTGATTTGGGTGTATATTCTTACTTACCTATTGGACATAGAGTATTAAAGAAAATAGAGGATATAATAAGGCAGCAGATGGATAAAACAGGGGCTCAAGAGTTTTATTTAGCTTCTACCTACGAAGACCATTTAACCCCTTTGATTAAGAGTGAGGTTAGATCTTACAAGCAATTACCTTTGACTTTTTATCAGGTTTATAATAGCCACAAGGATGAGATAAAGCCAAGATATGGACTGATAAGGGCTAAAGAAAACCTGGAAAAGGAATCCTATAGTTATGATAAAGATATAGATGGAATGAACAATTCCTATAGCCATGTGAGGAAAGCTTATGAAAGCATTTTAGAAAGGCTAAAATTAAAGTATAGGATAACAGAAAGAGAAGAAGGTCATGAGTTTATTGCCCTAGCAGAAGTAGGGGAGGATGTATTTGTCTATTGCAATAAATGCGATTACGGGGCAAATGTTCATAATGCAAAGGTAGTATATAATATGGAGGAACAAGAGGAAGCTGAAATGCCCATGGAGAAGGTACATACTCCTGATGTAACCACCATAGAGGATTTGGAAGCATTTTTTGATATGGATAAGAGCAATTTTGGTAAGTCTTTAATATATGTGGCCGATGGAAAGCCAATATTAGTTGTTGTTCCAGGCCATAGAGAGTTAAATGAAGTCAAGCTATGTAATTACTTAGGTATTTCTCAGGATCAGTTAGAGATGGCTGATGAAACAGTAGTTGAGGATATAACTGGTGCAGTAAAAGGATTTGCAGGACCTGTTGGTTTAAAAGAAGGGGTTAGGGTAATTGTAGATTCAAGAATTACCAAGATGAAAAACTTGATTGTAGGTGGAAATGAAACCGATTATCATATTAAGAATGTAAACTATGGAAGGGATTTTGAAGGAGAGGTAGTAGAGGATCTGCTTTTAGTAGAGGATAAAGATATGTGTCCAAAGTGCGGCCAACTATTAAATGTGGATAGGGGTATAGAAGTAGGACGCATGACCCAATTGGGAACAAAATGCAGTGAGGCTGCCAATGCTACCTTTTTAGATGAAGATGGTAAAGAAAAGCCCTTTGCTGTGGGAAGCTATAAGCTGAATGCTTCTAGATTACTAGCTGCTGCAGTTGAGCAGAATCATGATGAAAATGGTATTGTTTGGCCCCTTGCTTTAGCACCTTACCAAGCAATAATAACAGTTGTGAAAGCAAAGGATGAAGAACAAGCTAAACTAGGAGAAGATATTTATAAGAAGTTAAAGGAAGAAGGTATAGAAGTATTATTAGATGATAGAAATGAAAGACCTGGAGTTAAGTTTAAGGATAGGGATTTAATTGGTATTCCTATAAGAATTACAGTAGGGAAGAGAGCTGCAGAAAAGATAGTTGAGTATTCCTTAAGAAGAGAAGATGAAAAGAGTGAAATACCTGCTGATGAGATCTTGGATAGGATAAAAGAAGAATATGAGATACAAGGACTTAAATTGTAAAGGCTAGAATTTATCTAGCCTTTTATTCTCTTTTATATAATATGGTATAGATTATTTTTAAAAGTTAGGGTATAATCTTTTAAGATAATTGAGTCAATAATTATCTTAGAACAATTTAAACAATTGGAAATGAATGAGGTGATTAAGGTGAGAAAGTTTATTACCTGTATTTTAATAGTTTGCATGCTTGGTATTTCAACCTTGTCCTATGCTGATACGGAGGATAATATTGTTGTTACCTTAGGAAATGATTTAACTGATCAGCAAAAGAAACAGATGCTTGAATTCTTTAATGTAGATGAGAATGTAAGGATTGTATATGTAACTAACCAAGAGGAAAGGGATTACTTTGGAGAATACATTGATGAAAGTCTAATTGGGCGTAAGGCCTTGTCTTCTGCCTATGTGGAGAAGCTGCCAGCTGGTTCAGGTATTACTGTAGAAACCCACAATATATTCTGGGTAACTGAGGACATGTATAGAAACGCCTGTATTACAGCGGGAATAGAGGATGCAAAGATAGTAGTTGGGTGCCCTGTAAGGGTATCAGGAACAGCAGCTTTAACTGGTATTATTAAAGCATTTGAAGATGCGAGTGGGGAGAAGATTACAGAAGAAGAAAAGAAGACAGCCAGCGAAGAAATAGTAATTACTGCTGAACTTGGAGAAGCCATTGGGAAAGAAAAGGCCCAGGAGTTGATAAATAGCGTAAAGGTTTATATAATTGATAAGAATATTAAGGATAAAGATTCTATTGAAAAGGTTATTAGGGAAATAGCAGAAGACTTATCCATACAGTTAACTCAGGAACAAATTGATCAAATTATTTCTCTAATGCAAAAGGTATCAAAGCTAGACCTAGATATCGATAAGATAAAAGAGCAGCTAAAGGATATATCTGGGAAAATTGACCAGGTATTGCAGCAAAATATAGAGGTAAAGTCCTTATTGCAGAGAATACTAGATGCAGTTATAAACTTTTTCAACAGATTGTTTGGGTAGTTAAGTCAACCCGTTTACAGCAAGTATATACTAATATATAATATTAAGTAATCAGCAGCGAAGGGAGGATATATTGTTGAAAGAAGTTAGACTAAGATTTGCTCCTAGCCCTACAGGATATTTACATATAGGTGGACTTAGAACAGCCTTATATAATTACTTGTTTGCTAAGGGCCATGGTGGAAAATTCATATTGAGAATTGAAGATACAGATAGGACTAGATATGTTGAAGGAGCTATTGAAAATCTAATAGCTTCCTTACAATGGGCAGGAATAAAATATGATGAAGGCGTATTTGTAGAAGATGGTAAGATTGTACAAAAGGGAGATTTTGGTCCCTATATACAGTCAGAAAGGTTGGATATATATAGGGAATATGTTGACCAGTTGATTGAAAATGGCTATGCCTACTATTGCTTCTGCTCCAAGGAAAGGCTAGATAAGGTTAGAGAAGAGCAAAAAATTAAGGGTCAGATTCCTAAATATGATGGATTATGTAGAAGCTTGAGTCTAGAAGAGGCAAGGGAAAGAATAGCTAATGGTGAGGAATATGTAGTAAGACTTAAGCTGCCTGCTAACAGGGATATAAAGTTCAAGGATCTTATTAGAGGAGATATAACTATAAATACTAATGATCTAGATGATCAAGTGCTCTTGAAGTCAGATGGATTTCCAACTTACCATCTAGCAGTAGTTATAGATGACCACCTAATGGGTATAACTCATATTGTAAGAGGAGAGGAATGGCTTCCTTCAACCCCTAAGCATGTATATATATACGAGGCTTTTGGATGGGAGAAGCCTACCTATGTTCATCTACCTACAGTTCTTAATAAGGATAGGAAGAAGTTGAGCAAGCGTCACGGAGATGTTTCAGTAGAGGACTTTAGGAAAAAAGGTTATCTTCCAGAAGCCCTAGTAAACTATCTAGCTTTAGTGGGATGGACTCCTGAAGACAATAGGGAGATCTTATCCATGGAGGAGCTGATAGAGGAGTTTACCTTTGAAAGGGTATCTAATGCTGGGGGAATATTTGATAATGATAAGCTAGATTGGGTAAATGGAAATTATATAAGAAGTTATGACCTAGATAAACTCACTAGACTTGCTATACCATACTTAAAAGATGCAGGCTATATTGATGATGGCTTTATAAATGAAAGATTTGATTGGATTAAGACTCTGGTGGAAACTGTAAGAGAAGGCTTATCCTATCTATCTGAAATAGTGAATAAGGTAGATATATTCTTTGCAGATACTGTAGAGCCAGAAAATGAAGAGGCATTGGAAATATTGAAATGGGAAGAAACTCCCTTGGTTCTGAAGGCTTTAAAGGAAGCAGTAGATGAAGTAGAAGAAGTTGATATGGAGTTTGCAAAAAAAGTCATGAAGACTATTCAAAAATCTACAGGAGTTAAAGGCAAGAAGCTCTTTATGCCTGTTAGGGTTGCTTTAACAGGAGCTAACCATGGCCCAGAGCTTGTAAACATAATCTATCTTTTGGGCAAGGAAAATATCATAAAGAGAATAGAATATGTAGAGAAGAATCACATTTAAGTTATACTTACATTAAGTTTAAGTAAATAGATAAAGGTTGTGATGGGGAGAGTAGACTATAATCACCTAAAAGAGAGGGACTTTCCTAGGCTGAAAGAGGTCCTTAGGTTAAATTATAGTTGAAGTGCACCTCTGAACAGATCCTCTGAAGCTATTGTAGGGGGATACGGGTTATTCCGTTAATAATAGTGAAGTGGGCTTTAGCCAAATAGAGTGGAACCGCGGATCTACCGTCTCTTTGCTTAGAGGCGGTTTTTTTATAATAGTTAGTTAAGTACTATTTATTTATGAATAGATGGGAGGTATAAAAATGAAACTGTATAACACATTAACTAGAAAAAAAGAGGAGTTTAAACCTGTTAAGGAAAATGAAATCACCATGTATGTATGCGGACCAACAGTATACAACTATATACATGTGGGCAATGCAAGACCATTGGTAGTATTTGATACCTTGAGAAGATACTTTGTCTATAAAGGATATAAGGTTAAGTACACAGTTAATTTTACAGATATAGATGATAAGCTGATAAATAAGGCCAATGAAGAAAATACTACAGTTAAGGAAATTGCAGACAGATATATAGAAGAGTTCATAAAAGATGCTGAGGGTTTATCCTTGTATGAGGAAGAAACCCTTCATCCTAGAGCTACAGAATATATAGGTAAGATAATAGAATTTGTAGATGACCTAGTTAAAAAAGGTGCCGCCTATAATGTGGATGGAAATGTGTATTTCGACATAACTAAAGCCTATGAATATGGAAAGCTATCCAAGAAGAACCTTGATGAACTAAAGAGTGGAGCAAGGATAGAAGTAAGTGAAGAGAAGAAAAATCCTATGGATTTTGCTTTATGGAAAAAGGCTAAGCCAGGAGAACCTTCATGGGATAGCCCCTGGGGAAAAGGAAGACCCGGATGGCATATTGAATGTTCTGTAATGGCTAAGGAGCTTCTGGGTGAGACCATTGATATTCATGCAGGAGGAGAGGACTTACAGTTTCCTCACCATGAAAATGAAATAGCTCAAACAGAAACCTTAACAGGCAAGCCTTTTGCCAATTATTGGCTTCATAATGCTATGATCAATGTAGATAACAGGAAGATGTCAAAATCAGAGTTGAATTTCTTTACCGTGAGAGAGATAAGTCAGGAATTTGATTTAGAGGTATTAAGATTTTTCATACTATCAGCCCATTATAGAAACCCAATAAACTTTAGCAAGGAACTGATGGAATCATCTAAAAGAGCTTTAGAAAGACTTTACAATGGAAAATATAATCTGGAGTACCTTCTATCTAAGGCTGAAGATAGGGAAGTTAATGAAGAAGAAAAAGAGATGTTAAAACAGGTGGACGGGTATATTGAAGATTTCATAAACAGTATGGAAGATGATATAAATACTGCAGAAGCCATAGCTAGCCTGTTTGAACTAATCAAGTTTACAAATTCTAATTTCAATGAGAAAACATCTAAATCTGTGATACAATATACCTATGATAACTTACTAAGCTTATCTAGAGTATTAGGTATATTGTATAAGGAAAATCAGATTTTGGAAGAGGATATATTGGAACTAATAGAAAAGAGAACTCAAGCTAGGAAGAATAAGGATTATGCTTTAGCTGATAAGATGAGAGACCAGTTAAGAGAAAAAGGCATAGTCTTGGAGGATACACCTGAAGGAGTTAAGTGGAAGAGAATCTAATAAAAGATTGAGAATCTAACAAAAGAAAAGGGGGAAAATATGAAGGTAGAGCTGTTAAGGTACACACCTGATGGAGAAAAGCTAGTTGCTTCTGCAGCTAAGCTGTGCTACTCACCTGTAGGTATAAGCGACATAGAGGAAAACTTAGATGACGAAGAGGTTTCAAAGTTTTTGAATGTGCTGGTAAGCTTAGGTCATGAGTCCCCAATAGAACATGTAACCTTTACTTTTGCAGTAGAAGGAGTTTCCAGAACCTTAACTCATCAGCTGGTAAGGCATAGGCTTGCCAGCTACTCTCAGCAGTCTCAAAGATATGTAAAGTTGGAGCAGTTTGAGTATGTAATTCCTCCTTCTATTGAAAAAGATGAAAGGGCTAAAAGACTCTTTATAGAAGCTATGGAAAAAGATCAAGAATACTATAATGAGATAACCCAAATACTATATGAGAGTAATTTAAGAGAACTATTAAAAAGTGAAAAGAGCGAAAAGGAAGCACGGCTGAAGGCTGAAAAGATAGCTATTGAGGATGCTAGATATGTTTTTCCTAATGCTTGTGAGACTAAAATAGTTTTTACTATGAATACTAGATCTCTCTTGAATTTCTTTAGGCTAAGGTGCTGTAATAGAGCTCAATGGGAGATAAGAAGTCTAGCTACAGAAATGTTAAAGTTGGTAAAAGGAGTATATCCTACTTTATTCAAAAAAGCAGGTCCTGCATGTGTTTCAGGACCTTGTCCCGAGGGGAAGATGACCTGCGGGAAAATAGAAGAAGTAAGGGAAAAGTTTAAAAATTTATAATATTAAGGAAAGCAGGGGCGCAGGATGAAAGAACAATATATTGTAGGACGAAATCCAGTATTAGAAGTATTAAAGACAGATAAGGAAATAGAGAAAATATATATATCTAAAGGGGAACTTAAGGGTTCTGTTAAAAAGATCATCGGCATTGCTAAAGATAGAAATGTTGTTATTCAGTATGTTGATAAAGCAAAGCTAAATCAGATTGCCCAAGGAGCAAATCATCAAGGAGTAGCTGCTTTAGTTGCTCCTTATGATTATTATTCGGTGGAAGATATTTTAGAAAGGGCTAGAAAATCCAATAAGCCTCCTTTTATACTAGTGCTTGATGGGGTAGAAGATCCCCATAATCTAGGTTCCGTTGCTAGAACTGCTGAATGTGGGGGAGTAGATGGCATAATAATTCCAAAGAGAAGGGCAGCTCATGTAAATGAAACGGTTTATAAGAGTTCTGCTGGGGCGGTGGAGCACATACCTATAGCAAAGGTAAACAATATCCCCAATACAATAGACAGTTTGAAAAAGGAAGGTTTATGGATTTACGGAGCAGATGCTGATGGAGATAAATATTATTTTGATACAGATTTAAAGGGATCTGTAGTTCTAGTAATTGGAAGTGAAGGTAAGGGCCTTTCAAAGCTTGTGAAAGAAAAATGTGACTTCTTGATTAAGATTCCTATGTATGGGAAAGTCTCTTCTCTCAATGCATCCAATGCTGCCTCTATTCTAATATATGAAGTGGTGAGGCAGAATCATGGGAATGAAAAAGAATAGTTACAATGAATACCTGTTTGTAGATGGATACAATATTATAAATTCCTGGGACAACTTGAGGGAATTGAGCAAATTAAGTTTAGAGGTGGCGAGGGAAGAGCTAATAGAAATTATGGCAGAATATCAACATTTTGCAGATATAAAAGTAGTCATAGTCTTTGATGCTCATATGGTTAGAGGAAATAGTGGCAAGAAGGAAGTTATAAAGGGAGTAGATGTAATATATACTAAGGAAAAGGAAACGGCCGACCAGTACATTGAAAAAATACTAGATGAAATCGGTAGGGTAAAATCTGTTAAGGTTGCTACTTCAGACTGGATGGAGCAGCAGATAGTGCTAGGCCGAGGGGGCACCAGAATTTCTGCAAGGGAATTGGAAGTACAGATAGACAATATGAAGAGAATATTAAGCAGAAAGAAGAAAAGGGAAAAAGTAAAAAACCAACTGTTATTAGGTGGTTTAGATGAGGAAACTATAATGAAGCTTAGCAAATTCACAAAAAAGAACAAATAGCTTGACTATTTTCTGTTAATTTCTTATAATTTAGTTAATTGTGTGGGTATTTTCAACAACTTTGGAGGGATGTTTGGTGACTATAGGATCACTAGATCAAGTTGATATTAGTATTTATGACAATATGGAAGATGAGGATATAGTTGAAGAAGCCAGAACTGGAGATACCCAAGCTATGGAATATTTGATTAGGAAGTACAAGAATTTTGTTAAATTAAAAGCTAAAGCATACTTTTTAGTTGGTGCTGATAGGGAGGATATCATTCAGGAAGGGATGATAGGTCTCTTTAAGGCTACCCGGGACTACAAGAGGGACAAGCTTACTTCCTTTAAGGCCTTTGCCGAACTTTGTATTACAAGACAGATTATTACGGCCATAAAAACGGCAACTAGGCAAAAGCATATTCCATTAAATTCTTATGTTTCATTAAATAAACCAATCTTTGACGAGAATTCGGATAGAACTTTACTAGATGTAGTAAGCGAGGCAAAAATTACAGATCCTGAAGAGCTTGTAATCAACAGCGAAGAGCTATGTTCTATGGAAAGCAAGATGGCCCAACTATTGAGCGATCTGGAGTGGAAGGTGCTTATTGCTTACCTAGAAGGCAAGACTTACCAAGAGATTGCAGTGGAATTATCTAGGCATGTGAAGAGCATTGATAATGCTCTTCAAAGGGTAAAAAGGAAGCTAGAAAGGTACTTATAAAAGCAGTTAAACTGATTTTCACTATTGACAAGGTAAGATATAGGTAGTAAAATTATTCTGAACGATTTTAATGCCCATGTAGCTCAGGAGGTAGAGCACTTGCATGGTAAGCAAGAGGTCACCGGTTCGAGTCCGGTCATGGGCTCCATACTTATTTAGATACACCCGGATGAGTTTTCTAGAGGGAATTACTATTTATATAAGGGAGGAAGGAAAAATGGCTAAAGCTAAATTTGAGAGAACAAAACCTCACGTAAACATAGGAACAATAGGTCACGTTGACCACGGTAAGACTACATTAACAGCAGCAATCACATTAGTATTGAATAAAAGATATGGATCTGGAGAATTCGTAAGCTATGACAATATAG
>JAAYHX010000012.1 GCA_012735215.1 Tissierellia bacterium | reverse complement strand
TTGAAGCCATGTTTAGACCTCTGATTTGTGCTCTCATCTTTTCTGAGATGGATAGTCCTGCTGCGTCGTCTCCTGCTCTGTTGATTCTATAGCCTGATGATAGCTTTTCTAAAGATTTTCCTAGTTGGGAGTTGTTAACTCCTAGTCTTCTGTTGGCATTCATTGCCATTAGGTTGTTGTTAATTCTCATTCCTTATTCCTCCTTGAATTTTTATTTGGCATCCTTGCCATAAAAGGTATTGCTATCAAATGTATTATCGGATACTTGTTCAATAACTTTAATGTTTTCATCGGAAAATTTTTCTTTTATCTCCAAAAATTCACCTATGTTTTCAAAGAGTATGTCAACCAGCTTTGGATCAAAGTGCTTTCCTCTTTCTTCTTTGAAATAGGCTAGTATATCATTCAATACCCAAGGTTTTTTATATACCCTTGGTGAGCCTAAGGCATCAAAAACGTCTGCCACAGCTACTATTCTACCAAAGATATGTATTTCCTCCCCCTTGAGGCCTTGAGGATAGCCCTTGCCATCATATCTTTCATGGTGCTGATGGGCTATTATAGCTGCTGATTTTAACAGATCCCTATTTGAGTTTTTCAATATGTTGTACCCAATAGTTGTATGGGATTTGACTATTTCCCATTCGCTAGGGGTTAGGCTACAAGGTTTTAAGAGAATGCTGTCTGATATTGCTATCTTGCCAATATCATGGATAGGGGCTGCCATGGTTACCAACATTACATCTCTTTTAGAAAGTCCATACTTTTCAGCCAAAATCTTAGCATATTTTGATACTCTTAGTACATGGTTTCCTGTTTCCTCTGATTTTGCTTCTGTTAGTTCCCCAAGGATATATAGGATTTCCCTTTGAGTTTCTTCTATTTCCATGTTTATACACAGCTTTTCAAAGGAGGCGGCTATGTTTCTGTGAAAAACCTTTAATATATCATAGTTTACATGATTTTCCCCCTTGTTATCCATTTCTAAAAACACTACTGCTTCCACTCCACTGGAGCTGTTATAGCAGGAAACAAAATTATCTTCTGATATTATACAATTATTGCTTGTCCCTGCATCTTTAATTAGACCATAATCTCCATCAGATAAAACATCTTCTAGGGGACTGTGGATGGCAGATTGGTATTTGCCAAATCCAGATACAACACGAAAATGATTATCTCCATTAGCTTTTACCGCTGCCAAGCTACTCACATCAAAGCCATAATTATCCTCATACAGGTTTATTACATAGTTGAGATGATAAAGGGTAGTCTCAAAAAAATCCTCTATTGATTCTTTCCCAAATAGCTGGCTAGAAGTTGTGGCTATCTCTTCCATAGCCTTTTTGTTGTTATACATGTGTAGTATATCCCTATAATACCTTAGGGATGATGTTACAACAGTATGGAGCTTTTTGGACATTAAATCCTTTTTATACTCATATCCATTTATATCGTAGTTGACTACTGCTTCCTTTCTTAAGGTGTTGTCTATAGAACTGGTCATAAGGATTATTCGAACCAAGGAATTTCCAACTATCTCCCTTATGTACTTAGCCAGTTTCAGACCAATGGCTTCACTTCCAATATACACATCCAGCAGGATTAAAGCTATATCCTTGTTTTGAGACAAGATCCTTAAGGCTTCCTGACTGGTATAGGCCTGTAGTATTTCTAGTGGCCTTCCTTCAAATACGTAGTCCTTTAATGATTCTTCTATTACCTTGTGAATGAAGTTGTCATCATCAATAATGAGTATTTTCCAGCAATCATTGCTAATTTGATCTGTTGGCAAATTGCTCAGCAAGACTATTCCCCCTATCCTACTTATTTCTCTTTAAAAGCTGATTCACCTCATGGATATCTATATGCTGTTTTGCTGCTTTGACATTTTCCTCTTGTATGGATTCATATAGCTCTTTGCGGAAGATATCAACATCTCTGGGAGCTTCTATGCCAATACTTACCTTGCCCTCCTCTACATCCATTATCTTCACTTCAATAGTTCCATTTATAATAATTGATTCCCCTTTTTTTCTCGTAAGTATCAGCATGTTTACTCACCCCTATCTTCTTGAGCAAATATATAGTGCTTAGTAGTATACCTAGGATCATCCAATATAACCTGCTTGCCTAAACGCTCTCTTATGTTTACTATTATCGGTCCTAGCAAATTGGTAGTCATCTTCCTCAAGTCCTCAGGTACCACCACAATAGAATATACAGCTACATCCTTTTCATCTTTTATCTTCAGTTTATTTTGTACCGTTTCTGGTAAGTCTACTACATATTCTGGGAAAATGAAAAAGGGATCTATTATTACAAAGGCAAGGTCAGGATTGGTTATTGATTGTAGCCAGTTGAAGGGGTTTTCCTCATCTTCATTATTAATGATAACAAATTTTCTCTCCTCTTCAAAGCCTGGAATTCCTTCTGGAAAGTAAATAACCTTCTCTTCATCTATATCTATTACTCCAAAATTCCTGGTGTCCAATTTCATTATTTTTCCACCTCTCTGTAAAATACGTTCGGCAGGTTTTACCCTGCCTTATTAACCTAAGAACTGTGCCAAAGTTGGTTGTATTATCTTTGCTCCAGTCATTAAACTGGATACATATACATTTTGTGCCATGCTTAAGTTCATAATGGCTTCGGTTACATCTACATCCTCATTATGGGACAAGAGCTCCGTAACATTATTTATTTGAGAATCTAATTTCTTGGTTGTAAGTTCCAGCCTGTTCATCTTAGCTCCTACTTCTGCTCTTACAGACAAGAGCTGTTCCATGCTGGCTTGTAAATTTGATATGGTTTTTTGGATCTCTGAGTCATCGTCAGCTGCTAGGGCCTGTGAAAATCTATCCAAAACATCAATTAAGGCTGGCTTAGTAGATGGATTGTTAACATCAACATCGTATTCATAGTTACCAGCTTGTACTACTCCAAATACCTTAATTCCTATAGTATTTATTTCTATCTTTTCAGCTAAACCCACATTGTATTGGAATATCTCATCCTGTTTAAGTTCCGTATTGTATACTATTTCTCCATTATCTTTGATCAGTAATGGCTTGTCCGTATTATATCCATTAAATATGTGCCTACCGGCATAGGTTGTATTGGCTATTTGCAAAAGATGTTCCTTTAGCTGTTCTATCTCCTCTCGGACCATTATCAGGTCCTCTCCCTCATAGGTTCCATTTGCCGTTTGAACTGATAGCTCATAAGCCCTTTTAAGCACTTGGTTTATCTCTGCCATGGCCGCTTCTGTATCATCTAGCCAGGACATGGCATCTTCTGCA
Organism: Tissierellia bacterium; assembly: GCA_012735215.1. Taxonomy (GTDB): domain Bacteria; phylum Bacillota; class Clostridia; order Tissierellales; family Tepidimicrobiaceae; genus JAAYHX01. The sequence continues at coordinate 48,083 of JAAYHX010000012.1, read as the reverse complement.
TTTCTCTTATACTGAGTCAGCTTAGATATATCTGTACTAAATTTTAGACTCTTACTGGCTCCAATAGGATCATCTGATGGTACTCTGAATTTCTTTCCTGTTGCCAGCTGATATTGGAGATTTTCCATGGTTTTTAAATTTTGGTTAAGGTTATATACCATGTTGTTTATGAGCATATTGTTGGTAATACGCATAATATTTCACCTCTACAGTTTCAATTGTATATAAACTATCTTCCTACTAGTCCCAATCTATTTATGGTCACTTCTAATATTTCATCCATAGTGGTTATCATCCTTGCGGCCGCCACATAGGTATTTTGGAATCTGATCATATTAGCCATTTCTTCATCTAAGGATACTCCTGATATGGAGTTTCTCTTAGACTCAATATTTTGCAGGATTACCTCCTGGGTTTCATTCATCCTCTTGGCCTGTGTGCTGTCTACTGAAAAGTTGGATATAATGGATTTTATATAGTCATCGGGGCTGCTGTTGAATTCAAAACCATCCCCAGTATTTCTCTGTTCTAATAGGGCAAGTAGATTGCCATTATCCTCTGCACTGCCCCCGCTGTTGGCTGCTGCCGCTATGTTCTTTAAATCATTTAATATATCTCCAGCTACTGTTATAGTGGCTGCAGGATTGAATTCATCAAAGGTGAAGAAATCTCCACCATTTTCAGTAGAGTCCAACTTAAATCCTTGACTATGCTGTATATTAAATCCTTCAGCAAATTCCTTTGCAAACTCATTTAGCCTTTTTTGGTAATAGGGAATGCCACGGTATGCGTTGTTTACCCCATCCCCATTGTATAGATCTAGCAGCCCTTTTAACTGGCCAGATATTAGTTTTACTTGGCTGCCATTTTCCCACTGGAAAACTATATTTCCATTGGTATCCTCTTTCATATTGACTTTGTTTGCAACAAAATGGTCAACAATAGAAATACCGCTTATGCTTACGGTATATTTCCCATCACTTGATTCATTTACTCTCACATTTACTATCTTAGATAACTCATCTACCAATAGTTCCCTCTTGTCCCTAAGATCGTTGGCCTTCCTTCCATCCAGCTCCATGGAGTAGATCTGCCTATTTAGGGAAGCTATCTGTTCTGCAATGCTGTTTATGTTCTTTTCCCTTGCCTCTATAGCAAACCTGGTATCTTCCCTTAGTTCCAAAAGCCTAGCTGCAGTTTCGTTTATGTGCTTTGTCAAGGCTATTGCAGTTTCCACCACCGGTTCCCTATAGGAGATATCCGAAGGGTTGGTGCTGAGCTTCTCCAAAGACGTATAAAAATCATCCAAGTACTTCCTAAAGCTTGAATTGGATGGTTCTCCAAATAGTTTTTCTATTTCAAGAAGAGTTTCCCTCTTTATGGACCATTCCCCCAGGTGGGCATTTTCGTTCCAATACTTAAAGTCCACATAGGAATCTCTTATTCTAATTATATCATATATCTGGGTACCTGTACCTAAATAGCCTATATTAGGAAACAGCTGAGGAAGAGTTGCTTCCTGAAGGGCTTGCTGCCTTGTGTATCCTTTGGTGTTTGTGTTACTTATGTTGTGGCTTGTAACATAAAGGGATTTTTGGCTTGCAAGCAATCCTTGTACAGCTGAATTAAATCCAAAATCCATATTTATTCACTCCCTCCGGAAAATTTACCCCGTGTATGCTTATCTAGTTACTCCTATGCCATTTATTATCTTCTCAAGCATCTCATCTATTGCATTTACAACCCTACTGTTAGCCACATAGGAATGCTGATACTTTATCATGTTGGCCATCTCTTCATCTAAGGATACAGCTGATATCTCCTGCCTTCTTTGGTCCAGCTGCCTTATCAATATATCCTGGTTGTTGGCCATCTGAATAGCCTCTTCCCTTTCTAGGCTTAAGTCTAAGATCAGCTCTTTATAGTACTCATCTGTAGTTAAAGATAAACCTAAGGCCTTTAATGAATCAATTATATCCTCATCAACATTATCTATGGTAGTTAAGCTGCCTATCCAGTTTTCTATATCTTCATGGACGTATCTTACGCCGCTTGCATCCAAGTATGCATCAAACTTATCCAGCAGGTCTACATTTCTTAAGCTTAGTATGGCCCTGGCTATTTCTCCATCTCCTCTAGCCCCTGTTAAAGAGGTTGCTATTTTATCAAAATCTCCTAATTCTGGATTAACTTTAATAGAAGCTGAAGGATTCTTAATATCAAACTTAAAGAAATCAAGTCCTGTTGCAGGTACATCTTCTAGGGTATGTCCATTTCTATGGATGGCATTGATGACTGAAGCTAAGGTCCCTACCAGTATATTCAGTCTATCTCTGTATTCAGGTAATATCTTGTCCCTTGCATCAATGTGGCCCCCTAGCTCTCCTTGCCCCGCTAGGTCTATCAGCTCTCCTGTGTCAGACCAGTGTACCTGCCCATGATTCTTGTAGTCTATCTCTATTTTTAAAGGATTGTAGTAGTCTTCGTTGATTAGGTCCCTTCCATTCAAGGTTACCACTACATCCCCATGTTGGTTATGATAGTATTTAATGGGGATTAGCTCAGAAAGCCTATCCAGCTTCCCATTTAAATCATCCAAAAAGTCATTTGGAGACATGTTAGATCCATAACCGTCGGCCTTTCGGATAATCTTGTTTAGCTGAACTATGTCCTCCAGCAATCCATTTATCTCTTCTGCCCTGTTGATCATTTCCTTATTTAAGTCAAATTGCAGATTGTTCAGCTGAGTGTTTATGTGGTTAATGGTTGTAGTAAAGGCAACGGCAGTTTCATGAAGCAGTCCCCTTATGGTTAGGCTGTCTGGTTCCTTATAAAGTTCTTCCCAGGCATTCCAGAAATCATCCATTACATTTTGCAATCCACTTGTAGTCATCTCATTGAATATGGCCTCAATTTCCCCAAGCATCTCAGATTTAGTGCTATAGTACCCGTAAAGGGCATTTTCGTTTCTAATCCTCAAGTCTAAAAACTCGTCCCTTATCTGCCTGATCTGTTGAACGTCGACGCCTGTTCCTTTTTGAAATCTTGCTTGAACATTTGTTGTATATCGGCTTTCTCCATGAATAGCACTCTGCCTAACATAGTTCTTGTTGTTAGCATTTGCTATATTGTGGGATAAGGTATCTAGGGATTTCTTGTTGGCATATATGCCTGATATGGAAATATATAGTCCTCCAAAACTCATGTCTACACCTTCCTATCAAAGATAGTCCTTCCTGCCTTAGAATCCTTATTCTTCTTGTCATAGGTGGCAGGGGTTGCAGCTTGGGTAATCATGTTCATGTTGAATTCAACCCATTGTATATTGTCTTCTATAAGTTCTCTATTCATGTTGTTCCTTACTTGTATATCCTTAAGAAGGTTCTTGAGTTGGTCAGCTAGTTCCAGCAAGTCCTCTTTATCCTCAGGAATTTTATCTATTATATCGGAAAGGGAAAGGTTTACATCAACTCCCCAAGTATTGAATAGATTAAGCCTATCTCTTTCCAGATTGGCCACTTGGTTTATAAGTTCTACTTCCTTGTTGGTAATCTCTTCCAATTCCTCTACCTGATTTTTGATTACCAGATCAGTTTTCGCATAGGATAATTCCTTTATAGCCTCAAGGCACTCCAACTCAGCCTGTAGTATTTCCACAAGTTCATCCTTAAAGGTCATGTTTTCACCTCATTATATTCTCTTATCAAAGCCAATGCTATCCAGCATCTTTTCAGCAATCTTTCTTCCTTCAACATTATAGGTGCCTGCCTGTACTTGCTTCTTTAGGCTTTCTACCTTATCTGCTCTCACATCAGGCAGGTTCTTTAACTTCTCCAAGGCAAATTGGAAATCCTTAGCCTTTTCTGAAAAGTCCAATCCATCCTTCTTCCCAACACTTGCTTTCTTATCTCTCATCTTGTTAACCATATTATTCATATAAATCCCCATAACATTTTCCGTTTTATTAATCTTCATAAAAAAGTCACCCCATTTTCCCTTACTCAATACTATTATCGGAAAAACAGGGTGATACTTTAATATTTTTTAGCTTCCTATCTCTTCCTGTATTTATCAGCTATTCTCATTCTTTCCTTAATCTTGCCACTGGGGATGTTATTTGGATCTTTTCTACTTATAGCTTGATTTAGTTCCCTTTGCATTTCCAAAGAACACTTTTCACAGAACCTGCCTGTCCTTATAGGCTTACCACACCTTTCGCAGTCTAAAAGCAAGTTGTTTTCATCCCTAACTTCCAGCCTGCCATCCTTGAGAAACTGGATTATCTTCTTTGCATCTACTCCCGTTACTTCTGACACTTCTGCCACATTGGCGCCAGGGTTTTCATTCAAATACTCCTTTACCTTTCTAAAGTCCTCCTCATCATCCCTTCTGCACTGTTGGCAGATACTAAACCCATCATAGGCATATACTCTACCACATCGGATACAGTTTTTTAAATTCATAGTCTCACCCCTTAAAACTTCTTGCTTGAAGTAATAGCTAGCCCATAGACTTCCCTTGCTCCCTTTTCTATAAGCACTTTTCCGCATTCCCTGATAGTTGCTCCTGTAGTAATAATATCGTCAATCAGGAGTATTTTTTTACCTTCAAATTGGTAAGAATCCACCGCTTTAAAAGAATCTATTAAGTTAGTCTGCCTTCCCAGCTTGCCTAGCTTGTTTTGATCTTTAGTATGCCTTATCTTTATCAGGTTCTTCTTTAAAAGGGGCTTGTCCAACTCCTTGGCCAAGTATTCTGCTAGAAGGCGGGCTTGGTTGTAGCCCCTTAAGGCTTCCTTCCTCCTGTGCATGGGCACGTAGGAAATTAAGTGGATTTCATCCTCTAAATTGTAGTAAGCTATAGTGGAAAGCAGCATATGACCAAAGGCCTTATATAGGTAGCTTTTTCCACTGTATTTAAAATCGTGAATATGGTCCTTGAGGAATCTATTGTAAAAAACTGAATAATAGGCCTTTTCAACATAGGGGCTGTCCAGATCCACTTCCTTATGTAAGAATTCTACCTGCTCCTTACAACTTCTGCATATATACTCTTTATCTATACCTTCATTATCCCTGCAGAAAAGGCACAGGTCTTCTGGAAATAGTAGATTTCCTAAATCCTTAATAAGTCCCATACTTCCCCCTTAATACATATTAAGCATATTATTTATCTTATAGTCTAAGCTTGAATATCTCCTGTCTATACGGTTATTTCTAATCATACTGTGGAGATATTTTTCATCACCTACCAAGACCACTAATTTCTTAGCCCTGGTTATGGCAGTGTATAGTAGATTTCTGGTTAAAAGCATTGGCGGTCCATTGAATATAGGCATTACCACTATGGGGAACTCGCTGCCTTGACTCTTGTGGATGGTGATAGCGTAGGAAAGTTTCAGCTCATCTAGCTGGTCAAAGCTATACTCCACTTCCTTGCCCTCATCAAAGAGCACCTTAAGTATCCTGTCTTCTTCATCCATATCCATTATGGTGCCTAAGTCCCCATTAAATACCCCTTCACCCCTTTCAGTAACCATACCATCTTCAATAACTTCCCACTCAATGGAGTAGTTGTTCTTAATCTGCATGACCTTATCTCCTACCCTGAATATCTCTTCACCTATTTGATTTTCTTTCTTATGCGGTCCTTTAGGATTTAGTATTTCTTGCAGGTGCTTGTTTAGTGAGTTCAAGCCCACATCCCCCTTTTTCATGGGGGTCAGCACCTGTATATCCTTAACTGAATCTACCCCATAGTAGGAGGGCAGCCTATCCTTACACAGTTCAAGTATTGTATTCAATATCTGGCTGGGATTTTCCTCCTTGATGAAGAAAAAATCACTTCCCTTATTGAGTATTGGATATAAACCTTTATTAATACGGTGGGCGTTAACAACTATAAGGCTTTCCTTAGCCTGGCGAAATATCTCGTCTAATTCCACCACCTTTACCCCTTGGCTGTTTATTATATCCCTTAGTACGTTCCCCGCTCCTACAGAAGGAAGCTGGTCCACATCTCCCACCAGTATGAGTCTGGTCCCTGGTACAAGGGACTTAAGTAAACTGTTCATGAGCAGTATATCCACCATAGAGGCTTCATCCACTATCAATAGATCCGTATCCAAGGGTTTATCCTCATCCAAGCCAAAGACCATTTCCTCATCCATATAAGAGTATTCCAACAGGCGGTGGATAGTCTTAGCCTCCACTCCAGTTGCCTCTGTCATCCTCTTGGCAGCCCTCCCAGTAGGTGCAGCCAGGTTTACCTTCAAGCCTTCCTCCTGGAAGATCTTTATGATGGCATTAATGATGGTGGTCTTTCCAGTGCCTGGCCCTCCTGTTATTACCACCACCCCATTATTTATGGATTCCTTAATAGCTTCTATCTGCTTATAGGCAAATTCTATCTTATCCTCTTCCTCTATGGACTTTATCATCTCATCCACATCTGTTTCCAAGTCCATAAGCTCTGCCTTAGACAGTTCCACTATCTTCTTTGCCACATTGTTTTCTGCCACATGGTAGGGAGTGTAGTATACCCTTATATCCTCATCTACTGTCAGGGCATGGATTACCCCCTTCATGACCAAATCCCTAATGGACTCATGGATCCTATCAGCTTCTACCCCCAGCAGGTCTACAGTCTCTTCTGTCAGCTCTCCTAGGGGCACATAGGAATGGCCGTTGGCTGCATAGCTATTTAGTACATATCTTATTCCTCCCTGGATCCTATGGGGAGAATTCTTGCTTATGCCCATATTCTCTGCAATCTTATCTGCCTTCTTAAATCCTATGCCGTATATGTCCTCCGATAGCTTGTAGGGATTTTGGGATAGTATGTTTATGGTGTCCTTGCCGTACTTTTTATATATCCTCATGCCATGGTTTGGACTGATGCCATACTGCTGTAGGAAGATCATTATATCCCTTATCTCCCCCTGTTCCCTATAGGCTGTTACAATCTTTTCCAGCTTTTTGTCCCCTATTCCCTCTATCTCCTTCAGCTTCTCTGGATTGTACTGGATTATGTCCATGGTATCCAGCCCAAATCTTTCCACTATCTTCCTAGCAGTCTTAGGTCCTATGTAGGGTATAAGGCCTGATGACAGATACCTTTCTATGCCATTTATGGTAGAAGGAACTACCATGGACACGGTACTTATCTTTAACTGCTCTCCGTATCTTGGGTGGTATATCCACTCTCCCTCCACTTTGAGGGTTTCTCCCAGATTTATAAAGGGTATTTCCCCCACAATGGTGGCCTCTCCATCCTCCGTCTCCAGCCTTGCAACAGTATAGCTATTCAGTTCATTCCTAAATACTATGTCCTTAACTATGCCTTCTATGGTTAACAAATTGGACTCTCCTTCACTAATTACTTCAATAAAATTATACCACACTTAGCTTCCTCATTTAATGGTTTCCCTGATTCTAAGGAGTTCATTTATTATCATCACCACATCTCCCTTGGTAGCAGGCCTGTCATACTCTTCACAGATGTAGGCATATTCCTTCTCTTTTATTAGATTTTTTACTATATTTCCATTTTTAATATGCTTGTTTACAGTTTCCATTGAGTTTAAGCAATCTATGGTATTGTTGTTGATTAGCAGTATCTTAGTCTTTCCATTAGCTTCTGATACCTTTTTAATGGAATCTATATTAATATACCCAATAGAGCCATCATTTCTAGCTAAGGGTCTTCTCACCTTTACAGGAATGAATATATTATCCCTATTAAAAGGAATGGGAGTAAGATTTTTCACATTGAGCAGATTGCCATAATAGCGCCTTATATGATTTAGATCCATTAAAAAGTATCGGGTCATCTGTTTCAATATGGTTCTGACAGTTTTATGGACCTGATAGGTCCCTCCCTTTAGGGTGATGATAACAGAACAGTTACCCTTCATGGACAGATAAACTGGTAAAATAGCTATTATCCTTTCTGATATTATCTTCTCTAATTCCATAAAAACCCCTCCTTGACCTATTGTAACAGAACATATGTTCTGTGTCAAGAAGGGGTTCTGCTAAACTATTTCATGCTGGAAATTACTCTTGCCAGCTCATTTATACTCTCTGTTAGCTGATTTAGCTTTCCTTCTATGCGAACCAATAGATATATGGATATGACTATTGGAAAGCCTAAATTAGCTATATGGGAATATATCTCTTCCATAGAGCATCTCCACCTTAATATTTATTTGATCCTTCTAAATTTCCAACTCTTCCACAGTAGTTGTTATATATCTAGCTCCTGATAGGGCTACTAGGTCCCCTGTGGAGGAGTAAAACACATCCTTTTGGACTATTTCATTCATAGCATCCCTAACTTCCTGTTCGGTTAGGTCGTTTCTTGGTTCATCTATGGTTATCTTAAACTTCTTGCCGGCTGAGTCCAAAAACTCCATCTCCAGTACTGATCTGTTCATCTGCTCACCTCCTTTTCCATATTACTAAAGGATTATATTTCTTCTACTAATTCTACTTCTTCCAGCCTTTTCACCTTATACAAAGGCATGGTTTGAAGGCCTGCTAGAGACTGGGCTACTTGGTATAGGTCATCGCTTGCTACTTCTGGTTTGATCTTTGTGAAAATCTTTGACTTAATTATTTGACGGTTGCCATCAAGACCTCCATCAAATTCAAGTTTTAGTCTTACATTGTCCTTAACATCTTTAACTGCCATGCTATCACCTCCTTCTATTCCTTATATAGAAGAAGAACTCTTATTTTACCATGGAGCTTTTTAACTTTTTTATGGCAGAACTTTTAATGTTAACTACCGTCCTGTAGGATATGTCCATCTTTTCAGCAATTTGGCTAATGGATAGCTTGTGAACATAGAAGTCTATTATTATTTGCTTCTGCTTGTCTGTAAGCAGGTTAAGCCCCTTGTAAAGGTTCATCCTATCTTCATATTCAATTATTTGACCTATTTCATCCCTATCATCTGGGATAAAATCACCTATTTCACCACCCATTACTGGCTCATTTAAGGATAGTAACTGTTTTTGCCTATGCTTATTTAAATAACAGTACCTGAGCATGGTCTTCACATATCCTAGAAAGTGAACATCTTTTTTGGCATCATAGTCTTGGAGGCATTTTAGTATGATTTCATATCCATCCTGAATCAGATCATCGTATTCCTGAACCTTGTTATAATACCTTCTGATGGAGGCTATTACTAGGGGATGTAACCTTCTTAAAAGCTCTTCCTTTGCCTTTACATCTCCCTTTCTGCTTAGTTCCACCAGTTTCTTAATTTCCTTATACACTTTTCTTCCTCCTATGTGGAAGGCGCCTTCCTGAATTCCCTAGGTACTTTAATGATAAATTGAAGATAAGAAAAAGAAAAAAGCAGACTTTTATGGATTCATAGGTGGATTTTTATGAAATGAATCACATTAGATGGGGAACTTGGAAAATTCTTCTTAGGGATTGTGGATGAGTTTTAATAAAGACTAGTATAATAGAAATTTGAAACTGATGTTTACCACTTGGCCATATGTTTGAACAATAAGCATATTGGCAAAGATGAGAGCCGACTCGAAAAGATTTGATTAGCGGTTACGCAAATCGATTTCCCAAGCCTTGATATTTCACAAATCTTGGAGCCGAAGGCTCGATCTTTGCCAATATGTACTTAAGCTAAATTGAAAATCGTAATAACCAATAATACTATCCAAAACAAAAAGGAAGCCATATGGAAATACCATCTGACTCCCTTTTTGTATTCTTAATTTCTGGCATATTTAATCTTTATATATCAAGCCTTAAATGGACTTATTCTATCTCTTTTCTCAATATATCTGCCTTATCAGTTCTTTCCCAAGGTAGATCTAAATCATCTCTACCAAAATGGCCATAGGCAGCCAATGGCCTATAAATTGGTCTTTGTAGATCTAGATTCTTTATGATTGCTGCAGGTCTTAAGTCAAAGTGCTTGCGAACTAGTTCTTCTATCTTATCATCGGAAATCTTGCCAGTTCCGTAGGTATCTACATATAGTGAAAGGGGCTTTGCTACACCAATAGCATAAGCAATTCCTATTTCACACTTATCTGCTAAGCCAGCGGCTACTATATTTTTAGCCACATATCTAGCAGCATAGGCAGCTGATCTGTCCACCTTTGTTGGGTCCTTACCTGAGAAAGCTCCACCACCATGTCTTACATATCCACCATAGGTGTCAACAATGATCTTTCTCCCTGTTAAACCAGCATCTCCCATTGGCCCGCCAATTACAAATCTACCTGTAGGATTAATATAGTACTTAGTTTCATCGTCTAACATTTCTGGTGGAACTATCTTTAATATTACATGTTCCATTATATCTCTTCTGATGGTGGCTAAGTCCACATCAGGGCTGTGTTGTGTGGAAACTACTATATTTTCTAATCTAAAGGGCTTGCCATCCCTGTATTCTACTGTAACCTGAGTTTTTCCATCTGGTCTTAGATAGTCTAAAGTGCCATTTTTTCTAACATCTGCTAGGCGTCTAGCCAATTTGTGAGCTAGAGATATGGGAAGGGGCATTAGCTCTTCTGTTTCAGTACATGCAAAACCAAACATCATTCCCTGATCCCCTGCTCCGATCTTGTCATACTCATCTTCACCATTTTCCTTATGTTCCAATGACTTATCTACTCCTAGGGCAATATCTGTTGATTGCTCATTGATAGATGTAAGTACAGCACAAGTATCTGCATCAAAGCCATATTTAGCTCTTGTATATCCTATTTCCTCCACTGTCCTTCTTACTACCTTAGGGATATCTACATAGCAACTGGTGGTAATCTCGCCTGTCACAAGTACCAAACCAGTTGTAGCAGTAGTTTCACAAGCTACCCTTGCGTCTGGATCCTTAGCTAGTATTTCATCCAATATTGCATCAGAAATAGCGTCACATATTTTATCTGGATGGCCTTCAGTCACAGATTCTGATGTGAAAAATCTTCTCTCCATAATTTTCCTCCTTTTATAATGAATCTATTTATTTCCATTTATTGTTTATTATTCCTTGAAAATTTTAGAATAATAACAAAAAACCTCTTCCAAAAGGAAAAGGTATATGGTCTACCTCATCTTTCAGAATCTAGATTCTGTGGGATTTAGCACCTTGTATAAAACAGGTTGCCGGGTTTCACTGGGCCCATTCCCTCCACCACTCTTGATAAGGCATCAAGATTTTTATTAATTTTGCCTTTTATTTTAACATAACAATTCCTGCCCGTCAACACATCTAGGGTTTTTTAACTAATTAAGGGATAAATAAAGGCTAACAAAAAAATATTAATTAGCTAGATTTAGTTCGAATCATTGAGAATTATGCTGATATGTAATAATAAGTTAAATTATTAAGGATTTTTCACGATTTTAGTCCGTTGCTTTTATACTGGATATAGTTTATACTAAAATAGTCGGCGGGAGAACAGAAGAAAACAAGCTAACAACGGGGTGTGGCGCAGTTTGGGAGCGCGCGTGGTTTGGGACCATGAGGTCGGAGGTTCAAATCCTCTCACCCCGACCATTATAGAAAGAAGGATTGCGGATTCAATTCTTCTTTTTTTATTTTATAGTAAAATAATAATTTCAGGTATAAAGACTTTTTATTTACTGACTACCTATAAGGAATTGAAACATCCAAACTTTATGTTTTTCGCGAATCCAATGAGGAAGATTTACTAGATTACCTATGAGGAATTGAAAAGAGCTATTGGAAAAATTTCCAATAGCTCTTTTTGTGTACTTATTAGTAATTGATCATGAATATTACTGTGAAAATAGTAGCTATAATTGCAATCAACAAATATATTATCCTTCTTATTAACATAAAATCACTCCTTTTACTGTTAGTATTATTAACAGTTAAAGGAGCTTTTATAATCATAATTTACCAGCTTACGTATCCCTTTGTAAACTGCTCATATAACATCTTAGCAATACCTAGGCTATCATTTTTTGTAGCCTCTTCACTTAATTCATCTATATACATTTCCTCAAATATTTCTGTCCCTAGGGACTTCTCAATTAATCCACCATCAGGAACAGTCCTTCTCATCTGCTTTAACATCATGCTTAAAAAGATAGACTCAAACTGTCGGCATACCTCTTTTAAAGCTTCATCTTCCTTGTCCTTCTTTGCCAACTCGATTTGCTTTTCCAATATGGATGGATCATTATTTATTCCAAGATAATTGCTTATATCCATACTAGCACCTCATTATCTCTTAAGGTTGTTTACTATCTGCATCATATCATCGGAGGTCTGTATTGTTTTAGAATTTATTTCATAGGCTCTTTGGGCTGTAATCATCTTTACCATTTCATCTACTATCTTAACATTGGAGGCCTCCAAATATCCTTGAATTATTCTGGATTCCATTTGGTCTGCAGCTATAGGAATTTCCGCTCCTGAGGCTGCAGTAGCACTATATAGGTTGGATCCTGTTGATAATAGACCATTAGGATTAGTAAAATTTACAAGCTTTAGCCTTGCTATATTAACGGTCTCCTGATTTTCATCTAGTCCTCTAATATATCCTAACTCATCAATTATAATGTCAGTAATACCATCTCTTATGAATATTTGATTATCGTTTTCGTCTAGAACCAAATAGCCTTCGGAAGTAACTAGCCTGCTCCCACCAGCTTCAGCACTTAACTTGAAACTTCCATCTCTTGTATATCTTATATCTCCATTAGGAATCCTTACTGCAAAAAATCCACTTCCATCAATGGCAACATCAAATTCACCTTCAGTTTCTATTAGGCTGCCATTTTCAAAATTACGACTGGTGGCTGTAGGCAAAACTCCATGGCCTACCTCCAAGTTTGTAGGACTATCTTCTTCATCATATCTGTTATTGCTCTTTAGGGTCACATAGAGCAGATCCTTAAATTCCATCCTTTGAGACTTGTATGAGGTAGTATTCACATTGGAAAGGTTGTTTGCTATAGTATCAATATTCAACTGTTGTGCCCTCATGCCAGTTGCAGCAGTCCATAACGCTCTCATAGATTAACCTCCTATACCTTACCTATTTGATTTACAGCTTTTTCTAGCATTTCATCCTGTACCCTAATAATCTTCTGGGATGCTTCAAACTCCCTAAGCAGTGTTATCATTTCCACCATTTCATCTATTGGGTTTACATTGGAACCTTCTAGATATCCCTGAAGCACTTCTCCCTCATAGGGAATTTCTTCTGCCTCTTCTCCTTCTGCCATCTGGTACAGACTATGGCCTACTTTCCTTAGAAATTCTCTATTTCCTATATCAACTATGTCAAGTCGTCCAACTACGTTTCCATCAACTATAACTGTTCCATTTCTGGTAATCTGCACATCCTCACCATTAATATAGATGGTCCCATTTACACCTTGAACAAATTCACCTGTAGATGTAATTAGGGCTCCCTGTCCATTTATAGTAAAGGATCCATCCCTTGTATAGTACTGATTACCTTCCTCGTCTACTACCCTGAAAAATCCTGATTGGTTCAAAGCCACATCAAGTTTATTTCCTGTTTCAATGAGATCTCCAAAGGAAAAGTCAGTAACTATCTTCTGAAAGTTTACTCCTGCACTCATGGTTCCTATTACATTGGAAGGAGGATAGTATATGTTCTGCTGTAATAGCTGCTCTAGGTTCCCTGCTCCCTGAAGGGGAGTTCCTTGTCTATTGCACACATAGCATTCATTGTCAGTTTTCAAATCCTCAGTACCATCTCTATAAAAGGTCTTTAAATATCCCTCATCATCTACTGTAAACTTAATCTCCTTTACATAGCTAATTCCAAAAGGACTTCTTACTACAAAATACCCATTGTTGGTAGAAGCTATATAAGCTTGTCCTTCCTGTTGGAAGGTAAATTGGTTTGGTTGTTGGCTACCAGAACTAACCCTTGCATTTATTTTACGCAAGAGCTTTTCGGGAAAGGATTCCAATAGAGCAAAATCCTTCTTATAACCACTAGTATTTACATTGGCTAGGTTGTTAGCCACTATGTCTAGTCTCTGTTGATTGGCAATCATGGAACTAGCACCAATATATAAGCCACGGTTCACTTGCTTGTTCCCTCCCTAACTTTTTCTACATATTTATATCGGCTTCCCTAATAATATCTTTAGCGATAATTTGACCTAAGTGTATCAGAATCTACTGAATCTGAGTCTAAATACCTAAGCCAATCCAGAGCTCTACCTGTACCTACTGCTACCGCACCAACTGGGTCTTCCACTACAAAGGTGTCAATACCCGTTCTCTTTGAAATAAGGGTAGATAATCCATTTAATAGGGAACCTCCACCAGTCATGTATATACCTTGATCGCCAATGTCAGCCGCCAACTCAGGAGGGGTCCTTTCAAGGACTTGGTGAACAGTTTCTACAATTTGAGATACAGTCTCCTCTAAAGCTTCCAGCATCTCGCTAGATGAAACCTTAATGGTTCTTGGAAGACCTGTCATCAGGTTCCTTCCCCTTACTTCCATATATGCTTCCTTTTCAACAGGATAAGCAGTTCCAATATTCATCTTCAATTCTTCTGCTGTTCTCTCACCTATCATCATATTGTGCTTTTTGCGTATATATCTGATAATAGCCTCGTTGCATTCATCTCCTGCTACCTTAATAGATTGGCTTATAACTATGCCTCCTAGGGAAATTACAGCCACATCTGTAGTGCCACCACCTACATCTATAACCATATTACCATTTGGCTGAGTAATATCTATTCCAGCACCAATGGCAGCTGCAATAGGCTCTTCAATCAAATAAGTCTTGCTGGCCCCTGCATTTCTGCTGGCTTCAAGAACTGCTCTTTTTTCTACCTCAGTAACTCCACTGGGAACACATATTACAGTCCTTGGTTTAAAAAAAGTTTTCCCTAATGCCTTGTTGAAAAAGTATTTTAACATCCTCTCGGTAATTTCAAAATCTGAAATCACACCGTCTCTCATGGGCCTAATCGCTACTATATTGCCGGGGGTTCTACCAAGCATTTTCTTTGCTTCTTCTCCCACAGCCAATAACTTGTTTGTATTCTTATCGATTGCTACTACTGAAGGTTCGTTCATAACTATTCCTTGTCCCTTTAAATATACAAGTACACTTGCAGTACCTAGATCTATGCCCATATCTGTTCTAAAGCCACCTAGTATGCCCAATCAAAATCGCCCCCTTAACTTCTTCTATACAATTATAAATTATACCATATATAGTTTATAATAATATAGCATAAAATCCAATATTTTTCTTCAATTGAATATTAATCCAGAGGGGTTTCATTAATAAGCTTTGAAAACAATTTAAAGGTCCAAAAGAAGGTAGACCCTTCTAGTTGGACCTTTAATCGTTAATTGCCTTATATTTTAACTTAGTTGCTTTTCCCCCTCTAATATGCCTTTCAGCCTTATTTTTGTCTAATACTTGTTTTACCATAGCAGCTATAAGAGGGTTTATCTTGGGGAGACGTTCAGTAACATCTTTGTGGACTGTACTTTTACTCACACCAAAAACACCCGCTGCTTGCCTAACAGTAGCCTTTTCACTTATTATGTATTTTGCGATCTCCAATGCTCTTTCTTCTATATAATCTTTCAACTAGTCTACCCCCTTTGGACTTTATTGGGTTTTAGTCTTTCTAAATACTTATGCGATATTGGTGCCTGTTAGAACAACTATATTAGTTTGATTCTAAAAGGCAGATAAATATTTACTTGGGTTTACACTTATGCCATTTTCAATTACTTCAAAATGAATATGGGGATCCATAAGCATCTCAATATCAGCTGTTCTGCCAACTCTTCCTATCACATCCCCTTGGTTGACTTTAGCTCCTTCCTTTACGGATACCTCTTCAGATAGATTGGCATATTTTGTTAAAAGATCATTGCCGTGGTCTATTATTATTACTTTTCCCCATAGAGGATCATCATATATTTCTTGAACTGTACCAGATAGAGCAGCCAAAACCTGGGTTCCTTCTGCAGCCATAATGTCTATGCCCTTGTGGGCCGTCCATTCTTCTAAGGTTTCAGAGTAGATCAAAGTATCCTGGGTATATTCTGTACCTAGATTCCCAGCAACAGGGGCGATCATCTTAAAAGGATCATCAAAGGTCTTAGATACTGGAACCGTCTCCTGCTCCTGTGTTTCTTTAGTGTTGTCCTTCACTTCTGCCTCCTCAGAAGATTTCTTTTCTGCATCTGTCTTCTCTGCATCTACAACTTCCTTATCTTCCACCTTGGCTAGTCCTGAAGTTTCCTCTGATTCCAAATCATCCTCCACTATGATCAGCTCTTCTTCTACCTTCTCTGCTTGCTTCTTTTCTTCTTTTAAATTTCCCTTAGAAGTGATAACAGCTGCAGTTGCTACGATGCATACGCAAATGAATAAGATAATATAGAATCCGTCCTTTTCAATAAGCCTAGTCAGCTTCTCTCTCAAATCCCCCACCTCCATTAGTTAGTATTGCCACATTTGACTATTTAATACATGCTATGAAAAAATTTCAAAAATAAAAAATACAGGCCTTTCAGCCTGTTATTTATTGCCTTTCCAGTATCCAATTGTTACCCCTGTATAATAATGTTTGAGTATCTCTTCATAATTCTTGCCGTTTTTGGCCAATCCATTAGCACCCCACTGGCTCATACCTACCCCATGCCCATATCCTATAGTCTCTATATCGATAATGCCATTGTTGGGATTGTAATAT
The DNA here is from genome assembly GCA_012735215.1 of Tissierellia bacterium. Taxonomy (GTDB): domain Bacteria; phylum Bacillota; class Clostridia; order Tissierellales; family Tepidimicrobiaceae; genus JAAYHX01. Next base: position 31,349 of record JAAYHX010000012.1, on the reverse strand, counting down.
ATCTTAAAATTAGTAGAGTTTAACTGAAATAGTTCACGTATCTCTCTACCATCTACTACGGTGCCATCTATGGCAATCTTCTTAACCCTGCCGCTTTCAGTCTTCTCCACTAGCTTTACCTTATCTGTAAGGTTGTCTTTATTTATATCTGCTCCTTTATACTTAGAATTTAGCTTATCTACAAATTCATCAACAGTCATAGACACTATGGACTTGTATTTTGGTGCATCCTCTTCATATCGGCTCTCTACAGATTTTAAATAGGGCAGGTCCACATTAAAGACATTAATGGCATCCTCTGTCATACCTCCACTGGTTGAATGGTATAAGGCTTCAATAACCTGATCCTCGTAGTATAAAACCATTCCCTTAGTAGACTCAACAGCTTCTTCAATTTTTCCCCAATACTTTTCCTGCCAATTTGCAGCATGGACCTTGTTTAATTCCTCTAGGCTAAGGTAGGCTTGGCAGTGGACGCCTGTACAAAGTGGAGCCTCAGGATGGCCCGGATTGCCTTCAGGATACTTAAGAAGCCTGTTTAATGCATAGGTCCTGCTAGCAATAGCCTGAGCCTTCAAAGCCTCAATATGGAATTCAGCAGGCATCTCTGCTGCAACAACCCCCTTTATATATTCTTCAAGGGGCATTTCAACAACTTCTTGAGTTCTAGTATTGTAGATGTCTATAGTTCCGTCAAACTCCACCTCTTTTGCTTCCTCTTCTATTTTCTTATCTTCCTTATCCCTTTTATTCCCTTCCTTTGGAACAAAGTCTAAAGTCTTAACGATTATGGTGGGCACTATGACGCTGATTATCAACAATATACTTGCGTATATCATGAACTTTTTCATGTCGTCCTCCTCTTGACTTGCATATACAATATACTATGCAGGACAAGAGGAAAATATAACAAGTAAATAGGCTGTGAAACTAAAAAAGAGTTAGCATTGGCCAACTCTTTTAACAAGCATTTTATTAAATTATAAGCTTATGATTACACTCTATATATCTTTGCACCTAGCTGAGCAAACTTCTGCTCCATATCCTCATATCCTCTATCAATGTGATATATATCACTAATCTCAGTAACTCCATCAGCTATAAGTCCGGCTAAAACCAAAGCAGCTCCTGCTCTTAAGTCTGTTGCCTTTACTGGAGCTGACATAAGGCTATCAGTACCTTGAAGAATTGCTGATCTGCCATCAATCTTAATATCTGCTCCCATTCTCTTAAGCTCATCTACATGCATAAATCTATTTTCAAAAACAGTTTCAATAATGACACTTGTCCCTTTAGCAACACTCATAAGGGCCATAAACTGAGCCTGCATATCTGTAGGAAATCCTGGATAGGGTAAGGTCTTGATATCTACTGCTTTTAAGTCCTCTGTGCCTATAACTCTAACCTTATCTTCTTCCTCCCACACTTCACATCCAGATTCTCTAAGCTTTGCAATAACAGGCTTAATATGGCTTGTGATTACATTTTCAACAATTACATCTCCCTTTGTAATTGCAGCTGCTACCATGAAGGTTCCAGCTTCTATCCTGTCTGGAATGATGGAATGGGTTGCTCCCCCTAATTCCTTAACTCCTATTATCTTGATACTGCTGGTTCCTACTCCCTTGATCTGAGCTCCCATCTTATTCAAGAAGTTCGCCAAGTCTACTATTTCAGGTTCCATAGCAGCATTATCTATAATGGTTTCTCCTTCTGCCATAACAGCAGCCATCATAATATTCTCAGTTGCTCCTACACTGGGAAAGTCTAAGTAGATTCTGTCTCCAACCAACTTGTCAGCATATGCACCAATATATCCATGGTCCACATCTATTTCAGCCCCTAAGGCTCTAAATCCCTTTAAATGCAAATCAATTGGTCTAGTACCAATTGCACAGCCTCCTGGTAAGGAGGTTTTAGTTTTTCCAAGCCTGGTCAATAAAGGTCCCATGACCAAAAAAGAAGCCCTCATCTTACTCATTAACTCATAGGGGGTCTCATAATTGTTAATGTCCTTGGAATTTATCTTAATAACTCCTTTATCCAAAAATTCCACCTTAGCTCCTAATGAGGACAGTACTTCACACATTACTTCCACATCTTTTAGCTGGGGAACATCTTCCAATATAATATCCTCAGTACCTAATAAAGACGCTGCCAAAATTGGCAAGGCTGAATTCTTTGCTCCACTTATTCTTACATTTCCTCTTAGAGGCGGACTCTTTTCCACCAAAAATTTGTTCATCTTATCCCTCCTGCTTCTAATAGCCAATAGTTATTATAGGTGTTCCTATCAAGATATAAGTTTCATCTTCTATGTCACTATGTCTCAAAGCAATATTCAAATTCATCTTTTTGTCACCTGTGTAGATATATTCCTCGATCAATGGGCTAAATATTGAGTAGCTTACTATTCCATCCTCTTCATACTTTTCTACAACTTTTCCTTTAACACTATTTGCAATCTCTAATATCTTTTTCTTGTTTGTTTCCATGTCTATATTACCACTAATACTGCCCACAATGCAACTGGTAACATTTATCGGTTTATTATATTTTTCAAAAATCTTTTCCACCTCTACTATTATATCATTATTTTCTATAAATTGTTCACTATTTATTAAATTGATGTATAAAGATGTCTCTCCTGATTGACCTTCAACTGCATAGGAGGAAAGACTAATAGTGATAAAATTATCCCTATGGTCCATTCCCTGAATCATCACTTGATTGAAGTTCCCATCCTCTATATACTCTTTGGAATAGTAGCCCTCCTTTAGCTGGTCCAGGTTAACTAATTGGCCTTCTAGAAGGGTGCCCTTAATACCAAGCTGTTCTTTAATAGAGTCTCCTATTTCTTCTAACTCCTTTATATCCAGATCTTGATCCAAAAGTGTCCCACCTAAACTGATATCTCCTTCTATAAAAGAAGCATTAGCATCATGGAGCATTTCCATCATCAGTTCCAGCTTGTCTTTATTTTGAGACTTAAGTCCTAGAATTGGAATTAATAAAACTATAATGATTCCAAGTAGTATTATTTTTTTATACAATTTCATACCCCTTACCTCCATAAGATTATTAAGGGAAAGGGCATTTGTGATAAAAATGTAAAGGGGGACAAAACATTTTTATCAGAAAAAATACCCTTTCCTTTGGTAAAAGTATTACCAAGAAAGGGTACCTTTTATACATATAAGACTAAACTTTTAGCTATTAATCTTTATACTTTTTAGCAACTTCCAATCTATTCGCAGCACGCCTAAAAGCTAGTTCAGCCCTAAGTAGGTCTATGCCTTCTTTATTTCCATTTAATCTCTTTTCAGCTCTTTTCTTAGCTTCTTCTGCTCTTTCCACATCTATTTCTTCAGGCCATTCTGCAGAATCAGTGACAACAGTAGTTTTTTCCTTAGTTACAGAAACGTACCCACCTGACATGGCAGCTACCATTTCCTTGTTATCCTTTTTTATCCTTATTTGTCCAATACTCAAGGGAGTGATGAAAGGAGCCCTATCCTTTAAAACTGCAAAGTCTCCGTCTATCCCCCTTAATATTACCATATCCACTTCATCTGAGAAGAAAGCCCGGTCAGGAGTCACTACCTCTAGCTTAAATCCCATAATTACACCCCTAACTTCTTAGCTCTTTCTAACACGTCATCAATAGTACCTACCATGTAGAAAGCTTGCTCAGGAATATCGTCATGTTTTCCTTCTAATATCTCTTTAAATCCTCTTACAGTTTCCCTAACTGGTACATAAACACCCTTACTACCAGTAAACTGCTCTGCTACTGTAAATGGCTGAGATAAGAACCTTTGAATCTTTCTAGCACGAGCAACTACTAGCTTATCCTCATCAGAAAGCTCATCTATACCTAATATTGCAATTATATCTTGCAGTTCCTTATATCTTTGCAATATCTCCTGTACTCCTCTGGCAACATCATAGTGTTCTTGGCCTACTACATCTGGTGCAAGAATTCTAGAAGTAGACTCTAATGGATCCACTGCAGGATAAATACCTAATTCAGCAATCTGCCTGGATAGTACAGTGGTAGCATCCAAGTGGGCAAAAGTTGTAGCTGGCGCTGGGTCTGTTAAGTCATCAGCTGGCACGTAAACTGCTTGAACTGATGTAATAGAACCCTTCTTAGTTGAAGTTATTCTTTCCTGTAGCTGACCCATCTCTGTTGCCAAAGTAGGCTGATATCCTACTGCAGAAGGCATTCTTCCAAGTAATGCAGAAACCTCCGAACCTGCTTGGGTAAATCTGAATATGTTATCTATAAATAGCAATACGTCTTGACCTTCTTCATCTCTAAAGTATTCAGCCATAGTAAGTCCTGTAAGACCAACCCTCATTCTTGCTCCAGGCGGTTCATTCATCTGGCCAAATACTAGAGCAGTCTTATCTATAACTCCAGATTCAATCATCTCATAGTACAAGTCATTACCTTCTCTAGTTCTTTCTCCTACTCCTGCGAATACAGAAATACCACCGTGTTTAGTTGCCACGTTATTGATTAATTCTTGTATAAGTACTGTCTTACCTACACCAGCACCGCCGAATAATCCTATCTTACCACCCTTTACATAAGGGCATATTAAGTCAATAACCTTAATTCCAGTCTCAAACATTTCTTGAGTTGTTGCCTGTTCCTGGAAACTTGGTGCAGGCTTATGTATAGGAGATAGATTTTCAGTTACCACCTGTTCTTTACCATCTATGGTTTCTCCTAATACATTAAAAAGCCTTCCTAAGGTTTCTCTTCCTACAGGCACAGTAATGGGGCCTCCAGTATCAACTGCATCCATACCTCTTACTAATCCATCAGTTGAACTCATGGCAACACATCTTACAATATCATCTCCAATATGCTGAGCTACTTCTACAACTAGCTTTTCATCCCCATTCTGTATCTCTATAGCATTAAGAAGTTCAGGCAGATTTTCTTCATCAAATCTAATGTCTACAACAGGTCCTATTACCTGAACAATCTTACCAATGGTTTTTCCCATATCCTCACTCCTTTCTCTGTTACTTAAGGGCTTCAGCACCTGTAACAATTTCTGTAATTTCTGTAGTAATAGCTGCTTGACGAGCCTTATTATAGGTCAATTGGAGATCATCAATCATTTCCTCAGCATTATCTGTAGCATTCTTCATGGCGGTCATTCTCGCTCCCTGCTGACTGCAAGAAGACTCTATTAAAGCTCCATAGACTACAGATTGAATGTATTTAGGTATTAAATAATCCAACACTTCATCTGATGAAGGCTCGAATTCTACAATTGCTCTCTTTTCTCTTTTTTCATCCGCCTTCAATGAATCGCTTGGCAAAAGTTTTATAACCTTAGGCTTTTGGGTAATAGTTGAAACGAACTCTGTATAGACTATCTTAACTTCATCTACCTCTTCTTGCCTATAGGCTTCTAAAGCTATATTTGCAATACTTCTTGCATGACCAAAGGTAGGATTTTCTGTCATGCCCACAAGGTCAGATAAAATGTTATATTCTCTTTTCCTAAAATAATCCCTAGCTTTAGTTCCTACTGTTATTAATGAAACATTTTCTTTATTATCCTTGATTTCACTTTCTACTAATCTATTTATATTGCTATTGAAGCCTCCAGCTAGGCCTCTGTCTGCAGTTACCACTATATATAGACTCTTTTTCACATCCCTGACTTTTAAATAAGGATGATCTATATTGCCTACCTGATTAAGTACCTCCATTATGCTGTCATATACCGTATTATAATAAGGCCTTGCCTTTTCCATTCTGTCCCTGGCTCTTTTTAACCTTGCAGAAGCAACTAGCTCCATAGCCTTGGTAATCTGCTTTATACTATTTATCCCTTTTATGTGCCTTTTTATATCTCTTGTTGATTCTGTCAAATAATCACCCCCATATTCTAGGGAATATTAAAAGTTTTTCTTAAACTCTTCAACTGCTTCAATAATCTTCTTTTCTGTCTCTTCTGTTATATCCTTAGTTTCCTTGATGGATTCAACTATCTCTGGATAGTTGTTATCAACAAACTGCAAGAGTTCCTTTTCAAACTGTCTTATCCTGTTTACCGGTATATCCAATAGGTACTTATTGATAGCTACATAGAATATAATAACCTGATATTCTACCCTAACTGGACTGTACTGAGGCTGCTTTAGTATTTCCATTATTCTTTCCCCTTGCTCTAATTGGGCCTTTGTTTCCTTATCCAGTTCAGAACCAAACTGAGCAAAGGCAGCTAAATCCCTATATTGAGCAAGCTCAAGCTTCAAACTTCCAGCTACTTTTTTTATAGCCTTTATCTGAGCTGCTCCACCAACTCTGGATACGGATAAACCTGTATTGATAGCTGGTCTAAATCCTGCAAAGAATAAGTCTGTTTCAAGGAATATTTGTCCGTCAGTAATTGAGATGACATTTGTAGGTATATATGCGGAAATATCTCCTGCCTGTGTTTCTACAATTGGCAGTGCAGTTATAGATCCTCCACCGTAATCCTTATTTAACTTAGCTGATCTCTCTAGCAGCCTTGAATGTAGATAAAATACGTCTCCTGGATATGCTTCACGTCCAGGTGGTCTTCTAAGCAGCAGTGACATGGACCTATAGGCAGCAGCATGCTTAGATAGGTCATCATATACTATAAGGACATCCTTTCCATTATCCATGAATTCTTCAGCCATGCTTACCCCTGCATAAGGTGCAATATATTGCAGCGGAGCAGTTTCACTAGCTGTAGCTGAAACCACTATTGTATAGTCCATAGCTCCATGTTTTTCCAATACATCAACAATTTGTGCAACTGTAGACCTCTTCTGACCAATTGCTACATAGATACATATAACATCTTGATCTCTTTGATTAATTATAGTATCTATAGCTATGGCAGTTTTCCCAGTTTGCCTATCGCCAATGATAAGCTCCCTTTGTCCCCTACCAATTGGGAACATGGAGTCAATGGATTTAATTCCAGTTTGAAGGGGTTGATTTACAGACTCCCTGGTAATTACCCCTGGAGCAATTCTCTCGATAGGCCTAAACTTGGTTGCATTAATAGGTCCCTTACCATCTATTGGCTGTCCTAAAGCGTTTACAACCCTGCCAATCATTACTTCACCAACAGGAACTTCAACTATTCTGTTGGTTCTTTTTACCAAATCCCCTTCTTTTATATTCTTATCAGAACCTAGTAATACACAGCCCACATTATCCTCTTCCAAGTTAAGAGCCATTCCATAGACTTCTCCTGGAAATTCAACTAGCTCATTGGCCATACACCCTTCCAGGCCATGGATCCTGGCTATACCATCACCTACTGTAAGGACTGTGCCTACGTCAACCATATCTAACTTTTTCTCATATCTTTTAATCTGTTCTTTAATAACAGAACTAATCTCTTCTGGTCTTAACTCCATTTTTTCACCTCAGCTTTCCATAGTTATGCACCTTTTATTACTCTTTCAATTTCTTTTAATTGTCCTTTTATAGTTCCGTCTATAATCTTATTTTCAATCTTTAAAAGTACTCCGCCAACTATATCCTTATCAACAACATTCTCCAGATTAACCTTCTTGTTTAACCTGTTTTGTAAAGACAATTTAAGCTTTTCCTTTAGTTGATGGTCCATTTCCACAGATGTTATTGCTACAACATCAATAGTATTTTCATGTTCGTTATAGAGTTTTTCAAATTCCTTCTTGATTTGTAAAGTTAATTTTTCCCTTCTCTTATCAATAAGAGTATATAAGAAGTTTAGCATTTCATCACAAACCAGTTTGCCAAAGATAGAATCTACTAACTCCTTTTTCTCATCCTTTTTTACCTTTGGATGGAATAAAACCTTTTGCAAGCCCTCTTCCATCTCTAACACATCAACAACTTTCAATAGGTCATCTTTAAACACATTTATTTTATCCAACTCCATACCAGCTTCAAACAAGGCTAACGCATACCTTTTGCTTACTAAATCTGCCATTTTTGACTCCCTACCTCATCAATAAATTTATCTATCAATTTTTGATGTTTCTCTTGACCTATTTCCTCTTCAATTATTCTTGAAGCAATAAGTAGAGCCATATCTGCTGATTGGTTCTTTATCTCTAATAAGGCCTTTTCTTTTTCTGCCTCAATTTCTCTTTTAGCCCTTTCAATTATGTTCTTTGCTTCATCTCTAGCTTCAGCAACTATATTTTCCTTAATCTCTTCTCCTCTTTTTCTTCCACTTTCTATAATATCCTGAGCTTCCTTTCTAGCTTGAGCTATTTTCATTTCATATTCTTCTTTAAGCCTTAAGGCTTCTTCCTTATAGCCCTCAGCGTTAGTAATGTTTTCCTGTATCCTTTCCTTTCTCTGCTCAAGCATTCTAGAAACTGGATTGTATAATAGCTTCCAAAGTACAATAAATAAAATCCCGGTAGCTACAAGTTGTAATATTACAAACTTCAGTTCTGGTATAACCCTTATTTGCATATCTAAGCCTCCTTTTTATAAGGGGTAAGGAGGAATCCCAACTATTGGGATCCTCTCAACTATAATCCTAACTCTAAGTATGCTGTAAGTAGTGGTCTAACAAATAGAAGAATAATAGCTATTACTAGACCGTAAATACCAGTTGTCTCAGCAACTGCCTGTCCTAGAAGCATAGTTCTAGTTATTTCTGCTTGAGCTTCTGGCTGCCTTCCTACTGCTGCAGCACCTTGACCAGCCGCATTCCCCTGTCCTATACCAGGCCCAATACCTGCAATCATAGCTAAACCTGCACCTATTGCTGAACATCCTAATATAAAAGCTTCACTTGTTATTCCTTGTAACATAAATATATCCTCCCTTCAAAATTGTTGATCTTAAATTAGTATTTCTATACTGAAATGCCTTAAGCCCCGGTCTATACTAGGGCATTGACATTTTAAACTATACAATACATCAATCAATTTATTAATTATCAAAATTACCACCTATAAATATCATGGTTAACATTGAAAATATGAATGTTTGTAATATGCCTGCAAAAACATCAAAGTATGCATGAAGAACTGGCGTTATCAAAGGGGATATTAGCCCTAGAGCATTGTATATTAGGGACATGATGATTACCCCACTTAAGATATTACCAAAGAGACGGAATGACAGAGATATTGGATTTGCCAATTCTCCTAAGATATTTAGTGGTAGTAAAAATGGTAAGGGATCAAAGAATCCTTTTAAATACCCTCCAATACCATTATTTTTAATACCATAGAACTGGGTTAATGTGAATGTAATTAAAGCTAATGATAAGGTAACATTATAATCTGATGTTGGTGGTGTAAATCCTAGTAATCCGAATAGATTAGACACTAACAAGAACGATGCAAGAGTGAATATATAGGGAGTAAACCAAATCTGCTTCTCTCCCATATTTTGCTTGACAAGAGTTTGCACAAGTTCAACGGCCACTTCCACAACATTGAGAAGGCCTGAAGGAATATCATTTGGATTGGTTTTCTTTATCTTCCGATTGACAACTACTGCAAATATAATAAGTATAATCGCTACTATATATACATTTACAATGGTTTCTGGAATCACTATTTCTTTACCAGCTAGATTTAGCGTTATCTCAAACACCTTTTCCCCTCCTTTCTATAACTAATTGCAAAATAATTGAGAAACTAATAATTACTTATTAAATCATTGAGTTACTTTTTATTAAAAATGTTTACAATGCTATCGTAAACAGTGTAAGTAATTATTACTATCTTGATCATAGATAGGCCTAGAACGGTAGTGAGAAAATTTATATAATCTGCTAAAACTGCAATCACTAGAACTATAGCATATATGAAATACCTTATTAGATATTGGCCCATGGAATACATGGAGGCTCGCCTTGGAGTCATGGTCAAAGATTTCTTTATGGTCAGTTCTAAAAGTCTGAACCCTAATATACCTATACTTGTGCCAAATATGAAACCTAGTACTAAAGGTTTTGGTTCCTTAAAGCCTACTAAAATTATTCCAACAATAATTAAAGCATATACTAAAGTTCTTTTTATTATTGTATATGATAGCTTGTCATCATCGTACATTTTCTTATTCACTTCCTGACCTTGTCCTATTTAGTCAATTTAAAAAGGTTCAAAAATGCTGCTGCCACACCTAATAGAATAAAGATAAGTCTAAATACCATTTGAGTTCCAACTTTTTGATCTATAAAACCACCAACATACACCCCAATTATTATGGGCATGATCATAGATAAACCGATCTGTGTTATTAAGGATATATTCTTGAATATATCCCTATTATCCTTTTTCCCCATATGAACACTCCAGCTAGTATATTTGTGGCAAATTAATAATTATTTACCATATAATATATATCAAGTTCATAGCAATTGCAAACCATTTCTGAAAATTGAAAAAGCAAACAGGATTAATATGTAATTAGTATATAAGATAATTAGTATGTAATATTGGTAGTATTATAACATACTTATATTATTCTGCTATAATAGTTTTTTACTATAGATATTATAATTATTTTTATTTTAGGACAAAATACAAAAAGCCCCTAAAATATGGGATTTTCATGTCTAGCAATTTAGTCCTATATTTTGTATTTTGACATCTCCCTAGCTGTTATTAATTTGGTAATGATCTCCAGTAGCCAAAAAACCTAAAAAATCTATATTATGGTTAAATCTTTAACATATTTTCATGCTAATTCGACAACTATCTCAATTAGACTTACCTATTTAAAAAGTTGACCTGATATAATTGATATAGCAACTTTTATATAAATCACATATTTGTCAATAAAAATAGTTTTACTCATAACAAGAGCCCTTCTCACTACAGGGCCGCCACTGTTAACCAAAAGCTTGTTATTATTATAACAATTCTTTATATGCATGTCAATATACAATATAGGTGGAGGGTAGAAGTCAAACAACAAAATAAAAAAAGTGTAGAATTAAATCTACACTTTACTTCCTGTTTACCCCATGTTTTAATATTATGTCTACAATCCTTTCAGAAGCCTTTCCATCTCCATAAGGATTAACTGCATTGGCCATCTTGTTGTATTCCTCTTGATTGGAAAGCAATAGGTCCATCTCATCATATATCTTGTCATAGCTTGTCCCTACTAGCTTTGCAGTCCCTGCTTCTATGCCTTCTGGCCTTTCTGTTTCCTCCCTGATCACCAATACTGGCTTACCAAGGCTTGGGGCCTCTTCCTGCAGACCACCTGAGTCCGTAACCACAAGATGTACTCTAGCCATTAGATTGGTAAAAGGTTCATAGTCTAAAGGCTCTATTAAGTGGACTCTGTTATTTCCTTCAAAGACTCTATAGGCTATTTCCCTTACCCTTGGGTTCAGATGAATTGGGAAGACCACATCCACATTTTCATGTTTTAAAGTAATATCCCTTACTGCAGAGAATATGTTTTCCATTGGCTTTCCAATGTTTTCCCTTCTATGGGATGTAAGAAGAATTACCTTTTTCTCCTTAAAATCAATTTGATTTAGTAGAGGTAAGTCAAATTCATAGTCATCTTTTACTGCATATTTAAGAGCATCTATAACAGTATTTCCCGTAATAAAGATCTTTTCTTCAGGATATCCCTCCCTTAAAAGGTTATCTTTATTGGTCTGTGTAGGAGCAAAGTGGAAGTCAGCAAGGATGCCTGTAAGCATTCTATTGGCTTCTTCAGGATAAGGAGAGTATAAATTGCCAGACCTTAAGCCTGCTTCCACATGGCCAACCTTGACCTTTTGATAAAAGGCTGCTAGAGCCCCCGAAAATACTGTAGTAGTATCCCCTTGAACAAGAAGAATGTCAGGCTGTACCTTTTTAATGACTTCTTCCAAACCTTCCAATGCTCTCATGGTAATCTCAGTAAGGGTTTGTCCAGGTTTAAATATGTTTAAATCATAATCTGGATCTATATCAAATAGGTTAAGTACCTGATCTAGCATTTCCCTATGCTGGGCTGTAACACATATGGTATTTTCTATCTCTGGAACCCTTTCCATTACCTTTATTATAGGAGCCATCTTGATTCCTTCTGGCCTTGTTCCAAATACTGTCATTACCTTAATTTTCACATTTATCGTCTCCTTTACCGCTTATTAACCCCATCTTCAATGCCAATACTATGGTTATTAAAAACATTATTATAGAAATCATTACCGCCCTCTTACTATTAGCCTCTGATATTAGAATTGCTATAAAGCTGAAGGCAAAGCTAATCCCATATAAAATCAATACGGTCTTTATCTGGGAAAAGCCCCTCTCTAACAATCTATGGTGTAGGTGGCCCTTGTCAGCTTCTGCAATAGACTTGCCATTGAGGAACCTCCTAAATATGGCAAAAGTAGTATCGAATATGGGAAGTCCCAGTATTATTATGGGAACTATCACTGCTATAGTAGCCACAGACTTCATAACCCCTTCTATGGAAATGGCAGCCAAGAGAAATCCTAACAACAAGGCCCCTGTATCTCCCATGAATATCTTGGCAGGATGGAAATTATAAGGTAAAAAACCTAGAGTAGATCCTGCAACTATAGCTGAGATAATGGCTATAGAGGTATAGTTAAACTTGCTGGCTACCAGCATAAAGGATAGGCTAGCTATAGAGGAAACTCCCGCTGCTAAACCATCCAGTCCATCTATTAGATTCAATGTGTTGGTAACTCCAACTATCCAGAATATAGTTAGTGGTATGGACAAACCGTTTAGAGATATAACTTCATTGGTGCTGCTGAAAGGGTTGGTTAGGACTTCAATTTTCACATCCCCAAATATTAAAACAAGAGCTGCCCCTATCTGGAATATAAGCTTCCCCTTAGGACTTAAGCCCTTTATATCATCAATTATTCCAGAAATCAGTATTAAAGTTCCTCCTACTATTATGGAAAGGAGGGTATCCCCCATAGGTAGGAAAATAAAGCTTGATAACACAAAAGCAACATAGATTGCCAATCCGCCTAGCAAAGGCATAGGCTTTTTGTGGACTCTCCTATCATCTTTAGGTATATCTATAGCTTTTACTTTAAAAGCCAATTTTCTTACCATAGGTGTAGCTAATAAGGATATTGCTACTGCTACTCCAAATGGAATGAGTATATTTTCCATGTTTTCTTCTCCCCTTGATGTTGACTTAACATTACTAGTTTGTTCTCTAAAATTTTATATTATTCTCTTAAATTAGTCAATGAAGGAGATGTAAATAAGTAGTAGGATGCTAAAAATCCTCCACCTGCATAAGGATAGTATCTGCCTTATAAATAAGTCGCCCTACCCCTACCTAGGGAAGGATTTGAGAGCCTAACTAATATTCTGAATATATTTCTACACATCTTTGAGCAAGAATCAAGAGGGGATCCACATATTCTGCAGATAAGCCAATTATTTCAGCTAAGGTGGAAAGTTCAGTACATCCCAATATTGCTGGTATATCCTTATTGTGATTATACTTGTCAATGAGGGTTTCAAAATCCTTTGCAGTAACATCAAATACTGAGGACTTTACCCCATATATCCATTCCATTATAGTATCCCTGTCTTCATTATCAGGTACTATTATATTCAAACCGTGCTTTTCAAAAGTTTTCTTATATATTTGAGAACTGTAAGTTCCTTTTGTTGCCAAAAGAAGAAAGTTCTTGTGTTCTCTATGGTTCTTCTTTAAATATATGGCAGTTTCTTCCACCATATTTAGTACTTTAGCCTTAGTAAACTTAATTATATCCTCATAGAAGTAGTGAGCAGTATTACAGGGGATTGCAATATAGTCTGCTCCTGCTAGTTCCAATCTCATTGCTGATCTTATCAGTTCCGTTCTAGGGTCTTCACCTTTACCTAGGATAAAGTCAGTTCTATCGGGAATGTTGGTATTGTTATCTATTATTACATGGATATGCTCCTGATCTCTATCTGCACTTGTTAGCCTTATTATCTTCTCGAAAAAGTTGCAAGTAGCTAAAGGACCCATACCTCCTATGACCCCTAATATCATCTACTATCTTCCTTTCTAAAAAATTTATCTATATTTTATCATAAGTAAATATAATGTAAAATCCATTTTATAGAAGAAAAGAAAGTTTGAATTAATCAATTGGACCCTCCAACTTAAAGATTTGTTAAGTATCACAGCTAGCAAAAACAATTTTCCCAGTGGTGTAACTTTCCACATCTCACAAGCTGAGGGCTGAGCTTTATATATTACAGCTAGAAGATCTAACTTTGCTTAAAAAATAAAAGGAGCTAGCAAGCTAGCTCGCAAAATTTATTTTGTACCAAACAACCTATCTCCTGCATCTCCTATACCTGGCACAATATACGCATGATCATTTAATCCTTCATCTATACCAGCCAAATAGATATCTACATCTGGATGATTTTTTTGTATCAACTCTAGACCTTCTGGTGCTGCAAGCAGACAAACTAATTTTATGGATTGAGCTCCTTTTTCCTTAAGGAAGTTTATAGCTGCATCTGCCGAACCACCTGTAGCAAGCATAGGATCCAATACTATTAGTTCCCTTTCTTCCACATCTTCAGGCAGTTTGCAATAGTATTCAACTGGTTTTAAAGTCTCTGGGTCCCTATACAACCCTATATGTCCAACCTTAGCTGCAGGTAGAATATCAAGCATACCTTCTACCATTCCAAGACCAGCTCTTAATATAGGTACTATTCCTAACTTCTTTCCTGAAATAACTTGTGATCTTGTCTTGGTCACTGGAGTTTCAATTTCAACTTCTTCCAAGGGTAAATCTCTAGTTACCTCATAAGCCATTAAAGTAGAAACTTCCTTTACAAGCTCTCTAAAGTCTTTAGGTCCAGTATTCTTGTCTCTGATAAATGTAAGCTTGTGCTTTATTAATGGATGATCTAGTACAACAACCTTACCCATAAAAAAATCTCCTTTCGTCTGGTTTCAGTTCTGTATAATTATATCATAAATCTGACTCAATGCTAGATATTTTATTAATTCTTCTTTCATGTCTTCCGCCTTGAAATTTAGCCTTTAGCCAAGCTGATACTATTTCAAGGGCCAAATCTTTTCCTAAAACCCTTCCTCCTAGGGCAAGGATGTTTGCATTATTATGCTCTACACTCATTCTAGCAGAGTAGGTATCGCTGCAAAGGGCACACCTAATACCCCTTACCTTATTGCAAGCAATGGAAATGCCTATGCCTGTA
The DNA here is from genome assembly GCA_012735215.1 of Tissierellia bacterium. Lineage (GTDB taxonomy): Bacteria > Bacillota > Clostridia > Tissierellales > Tepidimicrobiaceae > JAAYHX01. The sequence continues at coordinate 16,136 of JAAYHX010000012.1, read as the reverse complement.
CCGCAGATAGCAATACCTCTATCCACTTCACCAGATACAACTGCCTTAGAAAGCTTCTCCCCATAATCTGGATAATCTACTGAATCTAAAGAATGGGTACCATAATCTATATATTCAATACCTTCCCCTTCAAGATACTCCTTAATATACTCCTTCAACTCAAATCCACCATGATCACTACCTAATCCAACTTTCATTTACAATACCTCCATTTCAGTGGCAAAGCCATATTTTGTTATCTATCTACTTCCAATCTTTTAATTACTTCCTTTAGGGCATCCTTTATTTCCCTTTTAGCTTTCTGGTAAGCTCTTATACTTCTCCCAAAGGGATCTTCTATATCCTCTTCTACTGAATAGGCATATTCCTTCAGGGTAAAGACCTTTCCCTTTAGAAAGCCATATTTTGAAAGAAGCTGTTCCTTATGGGATCTGCTCATGGTAAGAATCAAATGGGACTCTTCAACTAGGTTCCTATAGAGGAGGTTAGCCCTGTGGTCAGATATGTCTATCCCCTCCTCCTCCATAACATGAACAGCCTCCTCAGAAGCTCTCTGCCCATCTAGTGCGTAAATGCCTGCTGATCTGACATTTACCTGAATCCCTTTTTCCTCAGCTAGCTTTTTCATCAAGGCTTCAGCCATTGGACTTCTGCAGGTGTTTCCTGTGCAGACAAAAAGAATATTCATAGCCGCTCTCTCCTTATACATATATAATATTTCCTCCGGAAGCTTTCTTCATTCTGTTCATTATTGCAGTTCCTAGGTCTTCCATTTCTACCCCTTCAGAAAGTATTATATCAACCTTCTTCTCATCAAAATTCCTTAAAACATTGAATAGATTGTGGGCAATAGTTCCCATATCTTTTCTAGATCCTACAGATACTACCATTCCCTCCTGGTAGCTGCTCTTTGTCTCATCTGTAGCCATGATACCTACTGTCTTACCTTCCTCTATAAGCTCCTTAGCTCTATTCTTAATAGCTTCAACTATATCATCTACCTGGCCACAGTATACTATCATATGTGCCTTAGGAGCGTAATGCCTGTACTTTTGCCCTGGAGATTTTGGAATTATATTATCTTCATCCTTAACTATACTTAAATCCAATGTTACATCTGGGATTATAGGTTTCAAATCTTCCAGTGTAACCCCTCCTGGCCTCAAGATGGTTGGAAGTTCTCCTGTTAGATCCAAAACAGTAGACTCTAAGCCAACTCCTGTAGCTCCCCCATCTATTATCATATCAATTTTCCCATACAGATCCTCAATTACATGCTGGGCTATGGTAGGACTAGGTCTGCCAGAAGTGTTGGCAGAAGGTGCAGCAATAGGCACCCCACTAGCCCTAATAAGCTCTAAGGCAATTTTATGGTCTGGCATTCTTATGGCCACAGTATCTAGTCCAGCAGTTATGACATCAGGGATTAAACTACTCCTTTCAAATATCATGGTAAGAGGCCCAGGCCAGAACTTTTCAGCTATTATCTCTGCTTGTTTGGGGATGGATTTCACCAGTTGCTTTACTTCCTCTAGGGAAGACACGTGCAGTATCAAGGGATTATCCTGAGGTCTACCCTTGGCTACAAATATCTTGGAAGCAGCTTCCTCATCAAGTCCGTTAGCTCCAAGACCATATACAGTTTCTGTTGGGAAAGCCACTAACTTTCCACTTTTTATCAGCTCAGCCCCCTCTTTTATTAATTCCACTTCTGGATTATCCCTATTTACCTTTACAATCCTTGTTTCCATGGTAACTTACACCTTCTTCTCTTTTTCTAAATATATATTATACATTAATAAATCAATTATTAAAACACAGTTATTTTAATATGTCCCTAAGAATATCTATAGAATTAGAAAGGGTGATATTATGGACTATATACTTTATGTAACCCTGATTGGCTTTCTAGTAGGGGTCATAGGAACTGGACTCGGAGGAGTCTTATCCTTATTTATTAAGAACACCAACAGGATCATGAGCTTCCTATTAGGCTTAACAGGTGGATTTATGCTCTTCATAGTTACCTTCCATCTTCTTCCTGAATCCTATTATGTCTCAGGCAGCCATGCTATTACAGTATTAGGCATAGCCATCGGTATAATCATGATACTTTTTATTGAAAACCATATAGATAGGCTGGCGAAAAATCCCTATATAAAAAGCAGTCTCCTTTTGGGTATTAGCATAGCAGCTCACAACTTTCCTGAAGGTCTAGCCTTAGGATCTAGCTTCTTAACCATGTCAAACCTAGGTCCAACCCTAGCCTTAGCCATGATGATCCATGATATTCCTGAAGGAATAGCCATGGCCATACCCATGAAGATAAATAGGGAGCCTAGGTTGAAAATTGTACTGCTTACACTGCTCATTGGTATACCTACTGGAATTGGAGCCTTCTTAGGGGCATATTTAGGCACCTTTTCCCCTAGCATAATTGCCCTATGCTTATCCTTTGCAGGGGGAACCATGCTCTACATAATCTGCGATGAAATCATACCCAGTGCCAAATCCCTACACAAGGGAAGAGCTTCATCCTTTGGTATAGTGTTAGGCTTTATTGCAGGAATACTTATGTATATAAAATAAGACAAGGGTCTCTTATCCTTGTCTTATCCTACTTGTTTTAGTTTTTCAGCTTGGTCTGTGGTAATAAGGGTTTCTATCATCTCATCTAGATCTCCATCTAGGAATGCCTCTAGCTGATGGATAGTCTTATTGATTCTGTGATCAGTTATCCTTCCTTGTGGGAAGTTATAGGTCCTAATTCTTTCTGATCTGTCTCCTGAGCCCACTTGGCTCCTTCTAGCCTGAGCTATCTCATCCTGTTGTTCGGTAAGCATCTTATCATATAGTCTAGTCTTCAATATCTTCAAGGCCTTTTCCTTATTCTTAAGCTGGGACTTTTCATCCTGGCAGGAAACTACCATACCTGATGGAATATGAGTAATCCTTACAGCTGAGTCTGTAGTGTTAACACTTTGACCACCATGGCCTGACGAACGGAATACGTCAACCCTAATGTCATTTGGATTTATCTCAATATCTATGTCCTCAGCTTCAGGAAGCACTGCTACTGTTGCTGTAGAAGTGTGAATTCTACCACTGGATTCTGTTATAGGTACCCTTTGTACTCTGTGTACTCCTGATTCATATTTTAGCTTACTGTAGGCTCCTTTTCCCTTTATCATGAAAATGACTTCTTTAAATCCACCTACTCCCTGGCTGTTAGAGCTCATGACTTCCACTTTCCAGCCCTGTCTTTCTGCATATCTGGAATACATTCTGAATAGATCTCCAGCAAATAGGCCAGCCTCATCTCCACCAGCTCCTGCCCTTATTTCCACGATAACGTTCTTTTCATCATTTGGATCCTTTGGAAGTAGTAGTATCTTTAACTCCTCTTCCAGTCTTTGTAGAGCTTCCTCGTGTTCAGCCACTTCGTCCTTTAGCAGCTCCCTCATTTCATCATCTAGCTTTTCCTTCAAAATCTCTTTATCTTCCTCTAAGGTATTCTTAACCTTCATATATTCCCTATACTTCATTACTATAGGTTCAATATCAGCATGTTCTTTAGCTAGTTTTTGCCATTCTGAAGTATTTGCTATGACTTCAGGATCTATTATCTTCTTACTAAGCTCTTCGTATTTATTCTCAATAAAGGACAATTTGTCAAGCATGTTTTGCCTCCCTTCGTGGATTAACAAGTTTACATCTTATATCACAATCTCCATATATTATACATGAAGTATTTATAAAAATCTATTGCTAGGATTGCACATCCCTTTCCTTATTTCTATAGTATAGTATAGCTCCAATGCCCCCTGCCAATATGAGATATATTGGACTTATGTTTGTAAACACTATTATGGCTGTTGACAAGATGGCTATCAAAAGCCTCATGCCCTTAATCCTTGAAGACCTATACATCTTATAGACAGCTGACCCAATCAAAGCCACCACTGCAGGCCTTATGCCAAAAAATACCTTCTCAACAACTGGATTGTTCCTATGCTGGAAGAATACCATGGCAATCAACAGTATTATTAAAAAGGATGGCAGGGCAGTTGCCAACATACATGTAATGGCTCCTCTTAAGCCTTTTAATCTATAGCCCACAAATATGCTAGTATTGATAGCAACAGGTCCAGGAGAACCTTGGGCCACAGCTATAATATCCAAAAACTCTTCTTCCTCTATCCAACTCTTTTTCTCCACCACTTCCTCTTGGATAATGGGGATCATAGCATATCCGCCGCCAATTGTAAATGCACCTACTTTAAAGAAAGTCATAAACATATCTAAAAGCACTTGTTTCACCTACCTTAATACACCATCAATCCCATTAGTCCTGCCAGTATAATTGCATATATGGCATTTAACTTCTTGAAAGCCACTAGGTAGAATATAATGAGGCTTATAATTACAGATTTTAAATCTACATAGGCATCCATTGCAACGGATATGGCAGCAGAAGCAATAAGCCCCAGTACTATGGGCCTTATCCCCCTAAAGAAATAATCCGAATAAGGGGAGTTCTTAAACTTATTTACAAAATAGAATATTAAACTCATGACTATAAAGGATGGCAGTATCACAGATAAAGTAGCCACTATAGAACCTAATATGCCAGATACCCTGTAGCCTAAAAAGGTAGCCATGTTTATGGCAATAGGTCCTGGGGTCATTTCCGATATGGCTAGAATATCTATGAACTCCGAATTGGTCATCCAGCCATGAATATCTATTACCGTTTCCTTCATCAGGGGAAGCATTGCATATCCTCCACCAAAGCTAAAAGCTCCTATCTTAAAAAAGGAAAGGAATAGTTTCAGTATATTGGACATGTCTTCAGCTCCTTCTAACTATCTTATACCAAGAACAGCCCTATCTAAACCCTGTAAATCCTTTAAGATTTCTATATCCTTAAATCCCTCTTCTATCATTATACCCTTAACCTGAGGCCCCTGATCATAGCCTATTTCAAATATTAGTAGCCCATCTTCTCTAAGAAACTTCTTGCTCTCAGGAATTATCTTCCTATAATAGTCCATGCCTTCTTTTCCACCATCAAGGGCAAGTCTAGGCTCGTAATTCTTTACTTCCTCCTGCAAGGAGTTGATATCTTCAGTGGGTATATAGGGTGGGTTTGAGACTATTATGTGAAACCTAATATCATTACTTATATTTTCAAACAAATCACTTTCTATTATTTTTACATTTTCTAGCCCAAATCTATTCCTATTTATACTAGCCACCTTTAGGGCTTGAGGGCTTATATCCACTCCGTATACATAAGTATTCTTCCTGTGATAAGCAATACTTAGTCCTATGGCACCACTTCCTATGCCTATATCTAGTACATATAGCTGCTCCTGTAGGTGTTTTCTATCTATATACTCTAATATATACTCTACTATTATTTCCGTATCCGGCCTAGGGATTAGAACCCCCTCTTCTATATAGAAGTTAAGATCCATGAATTCCCTTTCTTTTATTATATATTGAATTGGATATCCTTTACTTCTTTTTTCAATGGCTTCCATATACTTTTCCACAATTTCTTCTGGCACCTGTTCCCTACCATGGGTATAAATATATACCTTATCCACATTCAATAGTTTACCCAACAAAAGGGTAGCCTCCAGTACAGGATTACCATACTGTCTACCCTTTATTCTGTCTACACCTATTTTTAAAAGCTCATTTATCTCCAAAGGTCTTCCTCCTTATTCCCTGTCAAAACAGCCCTTAAAGCTTCTATAGCCACTTCTATCTGGCTTTCATCTGGCTCCTTAACAGTAGCAAGCTTTTGAAGCATTAGTCCCGGATAAGAAATACAGTAGGCCAACTTTGAGCTGCTTTTTCCAATCAGTCTATTTATCTCATAGGAAACACCTGCAACAACGGGAAGCATGATAAGCCTGATTAAAAACCTTTGTAGTGGATTTGGCCAACCAAAAAAGGAAAGAAGGAGAATACTGACAATCATTACCATAAACAGGAAGCTAGTTCCACATCTGGGATGTAGAATAGGATATTTTTTTACATTTTCTACGGTTAGTTCCTCCCCATTTTCATAGCAGTGGATAGTCTTATGTTCAGCTCCGTGGTATTCGAAAACCCTCTCTATTTCATCCATTTTGGAGACTGAAATCACATATATCAAGAACAAGGCTATCCTTATTATGCCTTCCACCAGATTTAACAGAAAAGAGTTATCAATCCTCTCCTTCAATAAATTGGTCAAAAAGGTAGGCAGTATAATGAATAGCCCTATGGCTAGGAATAGAGAGGCTATAAGGGTAAAGGCTATTTCCGCCTCTTCAGCCTTATCCTTAAATATCCTTTCGAATATAGAAGGTTTTTTCCTTTCCTCTTCCACATCAAAAAACTCTGCCGAGTACATAAGGGCCTTCATGCCAAAGGCCAAGGACTCTACTAGGCCTACCAGTCCTCTAATCAAAGGCAACCTAAAAACCTTGTGTCTCATAGCTAAAGTATTTAGTTTAACTTTCTTAAGTTCTATATCATTATCAGGCTTTCTGACTGCAATGGCCACATCCCTTGGCCCTCTCATAAGTATTCCTTCTATTAAAGCCTGACCTCCAATAGTAGTTATATGTTTCGGGGTCCTATTTATATCCTTAATTTTCACTTGATCAGCCCCTTCAATTTAGAGCAATTTGTATAAAAATTAAAGGTTAGTTGCTCAAGGCATCTAACCTATGATTATGCAATTAATCCAACCCATATTTTTTCTTAAATCTTTCTACACGTCCACCACGTTCAACAGTCTTTTGTTGACCTGTATAGAAAGGATGGCATTCAGAACAAATTTCTACCTTTAGCTCTTCCTTAGTTGATCCAACTTTAAATGTATTTCCACACGCACATTTTACTGTTGCTTCATGATATTCTGGATGAATGTCCTTCTTCATCTTTTTCACCTCACAATACAATTTTGACCAATTAATTATAGCATAGTTGTAAAATAATTTCAACTAATACCAAATTTTATTTCTCATATGTTTAATAAATTCTTCATTTGTTTTAGTTTGTAGTAGATTATCAATTATTGCCTCGGTAACTTCTTGGGTTGGAGCATTGCCTAAAGCCTTTCTTATACCCCAGATGGTCTCCAATTCTTCTTGATTTAACAACAAGTCCTCTCTTCTAGTTCCAGATTTGTTGATATCCAAGGCTGGGAAGATCCTCTTTTCTGAAAGCTTCCTGTCCAAATGTATCTCCATATTACCTGTACCCTTAAACTCCTCAAATATAACATCATCCATCCTGCTTCCAGTTTCCACTAGGGCAGTTGCAAGAATTGTTAAGCTTCCACCCTCCTCTAGATTCCTAGCAGCCCCAAAAAACCTCTTTGGCTTATGTAAAGCTCCTGGGTCCAGACCCCCTGAAAGGGTTCTTCCTGTTGCTGGAATGGTCAAGTTATAAGCCCTTGCAAGACGGGTGATACTATCTAGTAATATGACCACATCCTTGCCATGCTCTACCAACCTTTTAGCCCTCTCAAGGACAATTTCTGCAACCTTGGTGTGATGGTTTGGCAGCTCATCAAAGGTTGAATAGACAACATCTCCCTTTACAGACCTCTTCATATCTGTAACTTCCTCTGGTCTTTCATCTATGAGAAGAACTATTATCTCTATTTCAGGATGGTTTTGAGATATGGCATTGGCAACAGCTTTAAGAAGGGTTGTTTTTCCTGCTTTGGGAGGAGATACTATCATTCCCCTTTGCCCTTTTCCAATAGGTGCTATTAAATCAATAATCCTTGTGGAAAGATTATTGGGCGTAGTTTCTAAGGATATTCTTTCCATTGGATAAATGGGTGTTAAACTATCAAAATCAGGACGTGTAAGACAGGTTTCTGGATCCATTCCATTAACGCTCTTTACATATAATAAAGCGTTATATTTCTCACCGGATTTAGCTGGACGTGTAATCCCATATACTAAATCCCCAGTCTTCAACTTAAACCTTCTAATCTGTGAAGGAGACACATACACATCATTATCTCCTGACAGGTAATTATCCGACCTTAAAAATCCATATCCATCTTGATGTATTTCCAGTATCCCTTCTGCTGCATTTATGTTATCCATCTGTTCCAACTCTTCTGTAACCTTTTCTGGCATCTTTTCAATTTCGTCATCGCTTATCTGAATATCATTCAGGGGCTCCTTAATTTCCTCTATATGTTGGTCATTTTCTATTTCTTCTACTTCTTCATCTATAGGGTCAACCTGTTCATCATTGTCACCCTTTGCCGTCTGCAAAATCAAATCGATCAGTTCGCTTTTTCTGTACTTGCTTACGCCTTTTATGCCTAAAGTCTTTGCAATAACCCTTAGATCATCTAGCTTCTTACCTTCTAATAATTCCGAATCCACCTTTTCACCTCCATAAAATAAGCACGGCTTACCTGCTTAAAACCCAAAAGGATTTTAAGCAGTATATATGTGCTATAAAAAAGCCTCTTCTTTTGCAATCTACAACCATACTGGGATACAAAAAGAAATGTCTGATAGGTAAGTTTCCAATTAATATTATCATTATTGCCTAAAATAGTCAATAATATTATTTTGCATACTCGGGTTTTTTATCCAGTCTGTGTATGGACTCGATAAATCTAACTGTTCCCGTTTCCGCCCTCATAACTACAGAATAGGTTTTTGCCCTGTTGTTTTCGTAATAAACTACTCCCTTTAACAGCTCTCCATCAGTAACTCCTGTAGCAGCAAACATGACTTCATTTCCTTTGACCAAGTCATCCAAGGTAAATATCTTATCCACACAATCAATGCCCATATTCTTACATCTTACAACTTCCTCTTCACTAGATGGATGGAGTCTTCCTTGGAAATCTCCTCCTAGACACTTAATAGCAGCTGCTGCAAGAACTCCTTCTGGAGCTCCTCCTATTCCCATTAGTATGTCAACCCCTGAATTCTCAAAACAGGTTGCAATAGCTGCTGCCACGTCCCCATCTTTGAACAGCTTGATCCTTGCTCCAGCCTTTCTAACCTCTTCCATCAATTTTTCATGCCTTGGTCTGTCAAGCATGGTAACAGTAATATCAGATACGCTCTTGTTTAGAGCCTCTGCTGTATTTCTTATGATCTCTTCTATAGGCATATCCAAATGGACCTTTCCTTTTACCTTTGGCCCTACAGCTATCTTATTCATATACATGTCTGGTGCATGAAGTAAACATCCTCTTGGTGCTACAGCAACTACAGATATGGCATTGGCCTTTCCTTGAGCCACAGCAGTAGTTCCATCTAATGGGTCTACTGCAATATCTACTTTTACACTTCCTGGAGTGGCCTTACCTATTTGCTCCCCAATGTATAGCATTGGAGCTTCATCCATTTCCCCTTCACCAATGACTACAACCCCGTCAATGGTAAGGGTATCAAACATCTTTCTCATGCCATTTACAGCAGCCCCATCAGCCAAGTTTTTATCTCCTCTTCCTAGATGACGGGCACTTTCCAAGGCTGCCGCCTCCGTAACCCTAACTAGGTTTAGAGCCAAATTTCTATCCATATAAAGCCCCCCTCAATGTGGTTTATTATATACTATATTTCCAACACGCACTAACTAGTATATCATATTTACCTGTGTTTTCTCAATAGTTCTACCAATATATCGTTTTTATTTAATCTGTGGTAGGCTTCAATAAATCTTATGGTGCCCGTTTTGGCTCTCATAACCACCGAGTGGGTTTTTGCTATCTTGTTCTCATAATATACTACTCCCTTTAATAGATCCCCATCAGATATTCCCGTAGCTGCAAAAAATACATCTTCTCCCTTGACTAGATCTTCTATGGACATATTCTGACTTAGCCTTTCATCTGTCCAACCAAGTTGTCTGCATCTATCCATTTCCTCCTTGCTAGATGGCATCAACTTGCCCTGGAAGTCTCCTCCCATACACTTTATAGCTGCAGCTGCAATAACTCCTTCTGGAGCTCCCCCTATGTTTAGCATTATATCCACCCCTGTATCTTCAAAACAGGTTGCAATGGCTGCTGCCACGTCGCCTTCCGCAAAGAGCTTGATCCTAGCACCAATCCTTCTTACCTCTTGAATTAATTCCTTATGCCTTTCCCTGTCCTGGATTATAACTGTCAAGTCAGATATCTTCTTGTTGAGAGCCCTTGCCACCTTGTGTAGGTTTTCCTCTAGGGAAGCATCAATGTTAATTGCACCCCTAGCCCTTGGCCCTACAGCTATCTTCTTCATATAGGTATCTGGAGCCTTAAGTAGGCATCCTCTTGGAGCCATGGCTATAACTGACATGGCATTGGGAAGTCCCTTTGCCACTAGGGTGGTGCCATCAAGGGGATCTACTGCAATATCTGCTTCCACATTAAGATCTCTTCCTATTTCCTCTCCTATGTAGAGCATAGGAGCTTCATCCAACTCCCCTTCTCCAATTACAACCTCTCCTTTAGTCTTCACCAGCTGAAAAGCAGCCCTCATTCCGTCTACTGCTGCTTGGTCTGCCCCTATCTTGTCTCCTCTACCCATATATCTACCTGATATTATGGCAGCTATTTCCGTTACTCTCACCAGCGATAAAGCCAAATCTCTATCCATACTCCACCTCTCCTTAATTTTTCTATTTCTATTATAGGACAAATGGAGCAAATGTTAAATAAAAAAAGCAAGCCTAAAGCTTGCTATTTGTTAAGTCCTTCCCAATCCTTAAGGAATCTCTCTATTCCTATATCTGTTAATGGGTGGTTGGCCATCTGTTTAAATACCTTGTAGGGTATGGTAGCAATATGAGCTCCCGCTTTTGCTGCCTCTATTACGTGGATGGGAGTTCTTATGCTTGCTGCAATTATCTCAGTATATATATTGTGTATTCCAAACACATGAACTATATCTTGAACTATATCCATTCCTTCATTGCCAACATCATCAAGCCTTCCTAGGAAGGGGCTTACATAAGTGGCACCAGCCCTTGCTGCAAGCAGGGCTTGATTAGCTGAAAATACCAAAGTAACATTGGTCCTAATACCCTCATGGGACAATACACTAACAGCCTTTAGGCCTTCTGTAGTCATGGGGATCTTTATTACAATATTTCTATGTATCCTAGCTAGTTCTCTTGCTTCTTTAATCATCCCATCCTTATCAAGGGATATAACCTCAGCACTTATAGGTCCATCTACTATTTCTACAATCTCCTTGATTACTTCCTTAAAGTCCCTGCCTTCCTTAGCAATAAGGGAGGGGTTGGTGGTTACTCCCGATAATACTCCCCACTCACTTACTTCCCTTATTTCATCAACATTAGCCGTATCAATAAACAACTTCATTATACCTGCAACTCCTTTGTTTTTATTTAAGCTCTTCCACTGGAACCAAATAAATGCATCTTCTCTATGATGACTTCCTTCATTGCTTCCCTTGCTGGATTAAGTATCTTTCTTGGGTCTATATTGTCTGGATTATCCCTTAGGAATTCCTTCATAGCTTTTGTAAAGGCTATTCTCAAGTCTGTATCTATGTTGATCTTGTTGATTCCAGCTTCCACTGCCTTCTTTATAGCTTCTGCAGGCACACCACTAGAGCCATGTAGTACCAAGGGTATACCTACCAATTTCTTAATAGTTCTTATCCTTTCAAAGTCTATTTTGGGTTCTCCCTTGTAGACTCCATGAGCAGTACCTACAGCTACAGCTAAGGAATCAACACCTGTTTCATCTACAAATAGTTTTGCTTCATCAGGATCTGTAAAAGTTGCTTCCCTTTCATCTACTGTTATGTCATCCTCTGTACCACCAATTTTACCTAATTCTGCTTCTACAGATACACCTACAGCATGAGCAACTTCCACTACCTTCTTTGTTATATCTATGTTTTCCTTTAATGGATATTTTGAACCGTCAATCATAACTGATGTAAATCCATGTCTTATGCACAGCATTATCTGTTGAAAATCAGTACCATGGTCCAAGTGCAGCGCTACTGGAACCTTTGCCTTTTCAGCAGCCACCTTCCCCAATTGTGCTATATACTCAACTCCTGCATACTTAATTCCACCCTGGCTAGCTTGAAGTATAACTGGAGAATTAGTCTCTTCTGCCGCTTCAATGATAGCCTGTACTATCTCCATATTGTTTACATTAAAGGCTCCAACTGCATAGCCATGCTTATTAGCATGATCCAATAGTTCTTTTCCTGTAACTAACATCTGTCCTTCCTCCTTTTATTATATTTACTCCTCTTATCAGCTCTACCTGTTAGATTATCCTATTGACAAGACAGTATCAATTATAGTTTTTATTATATCATAGATATGTTCAAAATTATACCCCTGATATTCCTTATAGTTCAAGGGTTTGTTCAATTTTAATGAACTGTAAAAATGCATAAAATCACATGCATTAGTAACACAATAGTAACAGATATTTCATTACTGAACAAGTAAATTATCTTTGTGGATTGCTGCTGTTACTGCTTTTACTTTACCAATTACAACCCTGTTTCCACTGATCTGAATGACATCATAAACAGTATTGTAAACAAAACTTGAAAGGTTTCCACCAGTATAAGTTTTTGCACCTGGTTTGACTTTTACTTTACTTCCAACCTTCAATGTTTTCTTTGGTGCAGGTGAAGAAGTAACTGGTGAACCTGATTCAGTTGTAATGTAAACATTGAAACCTTTTGCTTTCAATTTTTTAGCCATAGCATCAGCATTTGATTTCACACTGTAAGCACCAACTTGAACTTTATAAAGTCCATCTTTAGATTGAACCATATAAGTGTCAAATCCTGCTGCTTTTACTTTTGCAAGCAATGCATCTGCATTTGACTTCTTACTAAATGCACCTGTTTGAACTCTATATAAAATTTTTTCAGTTGATGATCCAGTTGAAGGTTTATTTAATAAATTAAGTTCTGATTGTACCATGTTCAAAAATCTTTGCCATCCCATATCAAGGGTTCTATGTGGACAATACTTCTTGCTAAAATCTTGATGTTTCATTACTTTACTTATATCCCAACCCTTTTCTTTTAATTTAAAAGCAATAAACTTTGCAGCTAATTTTTCAGCTTCAATGAATTTATTTCCACCTGATTTGGAATAACAAATTTCAATGGATAATCCTTTTCTGTTACCTTTTCCACTTCCACCATCCCCTGCATTCCAAGTGTTTCTGTTTTCAGGAATACCTTGGACAATTTCTTTATCATCAATTGCATAGTGGAATGATACTTGATTATTATTTCCAATCATATAAGCAATTTCATTTTTTGCACTTGCATCATTAGCTGTGTTATGAACAACAATGAATTCTGCATTCATTGAATATGGACATTTTATGTTATATTTTGATGTTGATACAAGATTTTTAATTATTTTCATTTATATCATCACCTTTATTTTGAGAATTAACTCTTGCAGCATCAACCATTCCTTCACCTATAATATAAGCAATTAGTGTTGAAGCTGCTGTTATAAGTGCAACAACTTGTTCAATAGTTAAATCATCAACACCAAATGCAACTAATAATGCAGTGATAAACCCAATGACTGCTGCCCAAAATTTTCTGCTTGTCAATTTCTGTTTCCAATTAATTTTCATAATCTTCACCTTCCTTTTTTACTTTGGACTTTTTAATACTCGAAAGCATCCATAATTCACCCGTTGTAAAAGCAAACCAACATCCCACCAGGGTCATTGGTTCACTTCCTGTTTTTAAGAATACATATAAAACAGCACCAGTGAAAAGAATATTTAATAGGATTATCAGTGCAACAATAAATTTAGAAAATCTATTCTTCTTTTTTCTTATTGATCTTCTACTCATGGGAAGCACCATCCTTGAATACAGTCTTGTTTAAAACTTTCACTTGCTGTTCCATTTTTACCAAACGAACATTCAGGTCTTTCATATCATCTTTTACATTTCTCATATCATTTTTAATTTCAGAAATGTCATTCCCTATATTTTCTAATTTGACAATTACAGTTGTTAATTCTGTTGCATCAGCTTTAGTGTCATTTTTTTCATTCCTTTTGATGTTTGTTACCCCTGACCAAATTCCAAATACAACAGATATAATTGAAATTACAAGTGCAACTTCAATGGTCATCAGACATCACCCCTTTTACTTATGGAATACAGAAAACCCCTATCTGACAACTCATATAATGGTCATATAGGGGTTTTTATTATGTTTTAATAGATTTGTATTACTTAACAATTACTTCTGCATAACCATCAGTTTCAAGGATGGTGTCAACTTCTGATTTCCAGTTCAAATATAATGATGTGTTTACAAAATAAGCTTTATATTTTGCTTTTCCTTTTTCAAGGGAAATCTTTGCTTCATTTGAAATCATTCTTGCTATAAATGCACTCATTATTTATCACCACCTTTCTTATAACATTAGACTTGGAAGTATTTCAGTTAAAAGTGTGTCCAAAGTCATTTCTGTAGTTTTACTTCTTTCAGTTATAATTTTAATATATTCATCTTTGTCATATTGGATTTCATGAAACCTGTATAAATTATCAACTGGATTTCCTTCTTGATCTTCAAATACCTGTTCAATGTCAGTGTGTTCATAAACAGTGTCTTTTCCAATAATTAATGGAACAGCTTGTGAAGCACTACCATAAACAATTCCCATATCCTTCATATCAAGCAACCTTCCTTTCTTTAATTTCTGTAATGTAATAATCATCTAAATATTTTTGAATTGGTGTAATATATTTTTCAGAAAGCCTGTAACTATCACACCATATTAACCAACCTTTATATGAATTTGCAGAACACCATTCAGAATAAGTTAATTTTTTTCCTTCTTCACACTTCTTTCTTATTTTTAACATTTGTCTTTTAAATCTTTTACAAGTTGATTTCCTTAACAATTTAAACCCATAAAAATGACGATACCCCACAAAATCAATACCTCTGATTCCAGTGGGGAATACCTGCTAATTATCTTTAACTTTTAATCTTAATTCTTTCCATAAATATCTGTCTATTTCTCTTTTTAATGAGTGAAGGAATTTTTTAGAATGATGTAATATTACAATATCATCCATGTACCTGACCACATATTTAACTTTCATCTTTTCTTTTAACCAATGGTCAAAATATGCTAAATAGAAATTTGCAAGGAATTGTGAGAGATAAGATCCTATAGGTACACCCTTATTACCTGGTGTACTGTCAATAATCTTATCTAATAATTCAAGTAATTTTTTATCTTTAAACTTTTTTCTTAATAAAAACTTCAAAATGTCATGGTCTATATTTGGATAAAATTTACTAACATCAATTTTCAAACAATATTGTGTTCCATATACATCATTCATATATTTACTAATTAATCCTGATGCTTTATGAATTCCCCTTCCTTTTATAGATGCACAAGTGAAGTCAGTAAATACTTCAATGAAAACAAATTCAATTTGTAACATAATTGCCCATTGAATTATTCTGTCAGGATAATAGGGAAGTTTACAAAGTTCTCTTTCTTTACCTTTATCATTTATAATTGATATTACATAATCACTAACTTCATAAGTTTCATTTTTAAGCATTTCTTGAATTTGTGAAAGATAATATTCTTCATCAGCATCAACCATCTTTACTTCTTTATAATATAACTTATCTTTCCTTGCATTTTTGTGTGCAAGTTTCAAATTTTCCATGTCATAAATTTTGTCATATATGTTTCCGTATCTTTTCATATTATGCCATCCTTATTGATGTTTTTTAAATGTCAAACCTTCCATTTTTTCAAATGTACCAGTACAACTTTTAAATTATTTTTATGTTTTGGCGAGTGCCAGGGTAATGGTTGCATTGGTTAAATAAAACATTTAGTGACTGCCCAAATTAGCATTAGAATTCGAAGTAGAATTATTCACATGAAGATTGAAAGTACCAGTATTAGAAGCATTATTCCAATTACTACTGAAATTAGGTAAGTGAGAAGTATTCAAATTAGTATAATCTTCTTACTTTTTGTGTGTAATTCTATCATGCTAATTTTAACCATTACCCGAAAAGTCATATTACAAATACATCAAGCGACCGCCCAAAAAAGCATACGAAATCGAAGCAGA